>NZ_JAARZJ010000004.1 GCF_014229245.1 Listeria farberi
CTATTGAATATTCTATAGTATGATTAATTTGATCATCAAATTCATTTATGTCTATATTTAAAGCTAGGTGCTTAATTGTATTTTGAAGTGCTCTTTCAATCACTTCAACAAGTTGTTGTTCAGCAATTTGTATTTCATACAAGTCAATTAAATCATGAAGGGCAGTAATTGTCCTTGTTATTGTTTCGAAATCCAAAATATCTTCTAATAGTAAACTGATTTTGTCGGTTGAACATAGAATATCTTTAATCTTGTATAGATTAAATACTTCTTCATCTGTAAAAAAATATAAAACTGAACTGATATCCGATGTCCCTGATATTGAAAATAATTTGTATGGACAATGTAGCAAATAATCATGTATTTCGTCAATATAAAATGATTCTAAAATACTTTCTTTAGATATTGTAGATACTATTAATGATTGAACTAGCCCTTTATGTGTTGATTTCAACTTCGTTATAGAATGATCTTTTGTCATTTTTACTAATTCGCCTGTATACTTTTCTTTTTTATAACATCTTTGTAGTTGTTCAAAATAAACTAAAGAATTTCGGATTTTGTGCTGTTCATTATTATTATTTTCAAATCGAGGTTTTAAGAAGTCGTTAACGGATGGGTTGCTCACGCCCACATTTTTTTCACCATGCACATCAAATAGGATAATCATAGAATTGTTTAATCTAGATACAACGCTATCGAAATTATTAACAGTTGTATCTAAAGTTGGCTCTAATAATAGTCGTTCTTCAAAACACTCTTTTAGGACTTTGATTGAAATAATTGTTTCTGTTAAGGAATATAGAATATACATAAAAATTCTATCAACTGAGTTCAACTTATAGTCAAATTCATCTTTCCATAGATTGTCAGGAGTATTTAAAGACTTTATTACATAAAGATAATAATCAACTTCATTAATTTCTTTAAAAACTTGTGGTTCAGCTATAAATTCAATAATTCTGGGAGTGTAGTTTTTATGATTTACAATATTTTTATATCGTTTTTCTTTTCGTAATTCTTTAAAATGGGGTGCAGGAACTTTATTAAAATAAAGATGTGAATAGAAAATTTTTGCTTTATCAATTGAAGACATCTTATTCATATCAATAAGATAATTCAAAATAATTTCTCTGTTAAAAAACTTGTTGAACTCTATTGACCTACCTCTAGCTTCATTAAAAATAGCAATACGGGAGTTCATAATCAGTTTCTTTTTTTTATTCATTTGTACATATTTAATTAATGACAGAAGTTCACTCTCCTTGTTTTCGTTCATTTTAAAATAATGCTGTCCTAAACAATCATCCAGCAGAATTATCTCTTTTGTATTTTTATCTCCTGAAAGTGAACGTTTAATATCCGTTAAATTGGCATTGGTAGTATATTTTACTTTATACCCTTTCGAGGCACATTCTAATAAAAGCATTTTTGAAGTTATAGTTTTCCCTACACCTGGGGCTCCTGTCATGAATATAATTCTATCTCTCATTAGATGTTTAAAACAGGTATCATAAATGTTAGTTTGGATAAAATAGTTCTTTTCTATATCAATATTTGATAGTAATGCTTCGCAATCTATAAAAATGTTTTGGTTATATATTTCTGATAAAATACCAGTTGAATGCAACCAAAGTTTATAGTGCTTTCTTAATACATCTGAATTGCTTTTATCTGCTAAAAAAGCATCTATTTCTTTCAAATCCACGATGTTGTTCGTTGAATCCATGTAATTAGCAAACATTTCATATATCTCTTCAGTATTTGCTTCTGTTAAGGATTTGCTAACGCAAATATAATAGCTTCTAGGATTAAGTTTTTCTACTTTTTTAATTTCGTTACCTAATGAAGTTTTTAAACTAGAGTATGTTGAGTTCATATAATGTTTTATTTGAACAATTATCTGGTGTGGAATTTCATAATCACTTAAATCTATTCCTCGATCTCTTCCAGAAGTATATATTCTCAAATTCATTGAAAGTTTTCGTTCCATAATGTCCTTACACAACTCTTCAAATTCAAAATCACTTAAATCATTATAGTTGAACATTTAATCATTACCCTTCTATATAGTATTCTTTTTATCATTAATTTAAGAGTGTCTATACCCTTCCTTTTTTCAATTCCAACACAAACGGAGAATAAACACCAATTTTTTTATCTTATCTATATCAACAATAGGCTCATATCTTTTGTCCATCTGGTTATACTCAAAATGAGCTACTCGAATTTTATTTTCAGTTTGTTCTAAATCATAAACTACAATTATTGGGTAATCGCCCATTTCAAAATCAGCTAACTCATTCACTATATAATGTTCTAATTCAGGTTTTGGCAAAAAGACATAAAATCTAGAATGACTCATATCTGAAAATGGCGTTGGAGCAAAGTGGAATATTTCATTCTCTCTGTCGGCATAAACAAAAGCTAATGCCTGTTTTTTTCTATTTCCAAAAGCAACAAAAATACTTTCTAGTTCATTAAAAAGTTCATATTCAAGATAGACCTCTTCACTGGTAGGATTCATGTTTCCCTTCATAGTGGATATCATTCTACTTTTATTTATTTTTCCCATAAGGTACTTTTATGTCTGTAAGATTTAATAGATAGTCTACACTTGTTGAATAGTATTGAGCCAGCTTTATTAATGACTGACTGGGAATATCTATATGTCCAGTTTCATAACGTGAATAAGTTGTTTGGCTAACATTTAAAAGCTTTGCAAGTTGTTCTTGACTTAAATCTTTATCCTCACGTAAATTACGAATACGATAATACATGAAATCACCTCATATTTATTCTACGTTATGCGTTTTTTGCATATTGGCTTTTATGCGTTAAGTGCATAAAACAGATATAAGAATCAAACTTATTTTCTAGGATAAGCTTTTTTTGATTAGCCAGCCCTACTAAGTAATCAATACTTGGAAATAGTACTGAGCTAGATTTACCAGCGATTGACTAGGAATGTCTATATATTCCAGTTTCATAGCGTGAATAAGTTGTTTGACTGATGTTTAAAAGCTTTGCAAATTGTTCTTGGCTTAAATCAGCATCTTCACGCAAATTACGAATACGATAGTACATAAAATCAACTCAGGGTTATTTTAGAGTATGCAATTTTCGCATAAAAGTAAGGAGAAGAAAATGGAAGGGAAAGAAATAAAGAATGAGAGTTACTTGTTGACAGAAAATAAACAGCCAATAAAATCAATTACTAAACAAGATATTGATAATTTAAAGAATTATTTAGAGCAATTAGCTTCTTGAAAAGAACCTTTAAAATTAGTTAATGAATTTTTTGAAAATCAAGCAATTCTTCTAAATAAAAAGAAAATTATGAGGGAATTTCATGCGCAAGCTAAAGTGTTTAATATATTTTATTTGAATTTTTTGTTGAGTATGGATACTTTGGAAGAAAAGGCTTCAAATTTAGAAGCAAATGAAAAAATAAAAATGTAAAAAATCACTATGGGAATACTGATTTTTTAGTGAAATTAGCTTTCCAGAAAGAGCTGATTTTCTATTATATGGCTTATCTCAGATAAATATGGGATAAGCTTTTTTATATGATAAGATAGCTAAGTGTTCGAAGTGAAACAGTTTTACTATAGTACATATAAAGAAAATGAAAAATCTACAGTCATAATACTTTTTCTATGATATATTGTTTAAAAAGAGAAATTTCCAAACTAAAGGAGCTGATAATTATGAAAAAAATAATAGGTACAGTTAATTGTGGATGTTTTATGTGCAAAAATAATAATAGTTTTGACATGCCTAATGAAATTATTGAATCAGTTAAAAAAAATGAATTAGTGTTATTTTGCGGAGCAGGAATAAGTACAGAATCAAAAACGGTTTTGCCTACATCTTTTTACATGGATATATTGACTTTCTTAAATAGCGAATATAGCTTAAATTTAGATACAGATATTGCTTTCTCAGAATTGATGAGTAAATTTTGTAGTACCGTTCCTAACGGAAGAAAACAGTTAATAAGAAAAATAAATGAACGTTTTGATAGGGTTCAGTCATTTCCAGAACTATATAATTCTGCTACCAGATTTCACAAAGAGGTTTCAAAAATCCCTCAGATCAAAACTATTGTAACTACTAATTGGGATGATTACTTTGAAAAAGAATGCTTGGCCACTTCTATTGTAGATAATAAAGATGTAGCATTATGGAATACTTTCGACCGAAGAGTATTTAAGGTTCATGGATCAATAAATAATATTGGATCAATCGTGGCTACAACTAATGACTATGATAAATGCTACGAAAAATTGTCTAATGAGCCAATAGGCGATCGTTTAAAAACTCTACTTGGAAGTAATTGTGTAGTTTTTATAGGTTTTTCTTTTGGTGATGAAGACTTGAATAAAATTATTGATATACTTTCTGAAAGATTAGATGATTTTGCTAATCAGTTTTATTTAGTAACAGTTGACAGATCATGGGAAAATAATAGAGACTCTCGAATTATTCCAATAATAACTGATGGCCAGTTTTTTATCCATTCTCTACAAAATATACTCATAGAAGAAGGACACCTTGTAGAAGAGGACATATATGATTTTGCAAGATACGCAAGCCAAGTTGCTTCAGATTTTCATACAGATTGGCTTAATGAAATTGATAATTTTAATGAAAAACTTACTTCTTTTCCAGAGATACTATTATCAATAGCGTATCAAGATGGAGTGATACATGCGTACCAAAGATGTTATGCAAATAGACAAAAAGGTGATTACTTGATTCCGGGCTATTTAAGTAAAATAGTAGTTTCATATCACATTTTAATAGATCAACATGAAAAGAATAAAAATTATTTGCAAATGTATTACGATTTAGGTTATCAGGATGGGTTGATTAATTTAGAAATATTTTTGGAAACAAATAACCACTTGATACCACCATTATTTATATATGAAGGCAAAAATTTTGCTACAGAAAAAGAACTATTTGATTTTATAGTAGCTAATAGAAACTCTGAAATGCACCAGTATTTAAAAGAGATAAGTGTACCAAATGATACAATTCCTCATTTTTATCCTTGGTATTGTTAAGGTTGGTTCCAAAAAAACAAAAAAGAACCGTGAAACCCTTTAGTATCAAAAGTTTCACGGTTTCTTTAATTATTCCCACTCAACCGTAGCTGGTGGTTTACTCGTAATATCATAAACAACACGATTCACGTGATCCACTTCATTCACAATCCGTACCGAAATTTTCTCCAGTACATCCCACGGAATACGTGCCCAATCGGCTGTCATACCATCAATACTCGTCACCGCACGGACAACCACTGTATGGTCATACGTTCTGCCATCACCCATAACACCAACGCTACGGATATTTGGAAGAGCTGTAAAGTATTGCCAGATTTCGCGTTCTAGACCTGCGTTTTTGATTTCTTCGCGCAAGATATAATCAGAATCACGAACAATCTCTAATTTCTCTTCCGTAATTTCGCCAAGAACGCGGATTCCTAAGCCTGGGCCTGGGAATGGTTGGCGCCAAACGATTGCGTCAGGCATGCCAAGTTCTGTTCCTAGTGCGCGAACTTCATCTTTGAAAAGTGTATTTAATGGTTCGATTAGTTTAAATTGCATATCTTCTGGTAAGCCGCCTACATTGTGGTGAGACTTGATTGTTTGGGCGGTTGCTGTACCACTTTCGATGATGTCTGTGTAAAGTGTTCCTTGTGCAAGGAATTCTACGCCGTCTAGTTTGTTGGCTTCATCGTCGAATACGTAAATGAATTCGTTACCGATGATTTTACGTTTTTGTTCTGGGTCGGAAACGCCTGCAAGTTTGTCCATGAAGCGTTTTTTCGCATCTACTTTGATGATGTTCATGTTGAACTCGCCTTGTAATGTTGCCATTACTTGGTCAGCTTCCCCTTTGCGAAGAAGGCCGTGATCAACGAAAATACATGTTAATTGGTCGCCAATTGCTTTATGAATTAACACACCAACAACAGAGGAATCTACGCCGCCAGAAAGTGCAAGCAAGACTTTTTTGTCGCCTACGATTTCTTGGATTTTAGCGATTTCAACTTCACTAAAGTTTTCCATTGTCCAGTCGCCTTTACAGCCACAAACGTTTAATGCAAAATTCTTCAGTAATTCGTTACCGTAAGCTGAGTGACGTACTTCTGGGTGGAATTGCACGCCGTAAAGCAAGCGATCTTCGTCCGCAATACCTGCAATTGGGCAAGACTTACTAGTAGCTGTTACTTCAAATCCAGCTGGTTCCTCAACAACTAAATCTCCATGACTCATCCAAACAACTTGATCTGTTGGTAGGCTAGCAAATAAACGGCTTGGGTTTTCAACGTGAATGTCCGCTTTCCCGTATTCGCGGTCTTTCGCACGTTCTACTTTGCCACCGAAGTGCGTTGTCATTAATTGCATGCCGTAACAAATTCCTAAAATTGGAATTCCCATGTCAAAGATTCTCTCGTCAGCGCGGAAGGCATCTTCGTCATACACACTGTTAGGTCCTCCTGAAAAAATAATCCCCGTTGGATTTAGTGCTTTCATTTCTTCAACTGTAATAGTATGCGGATGTAATTCACTGTACACACCGAATTCACGAATGCGGCGCGTAATTAGTTGATTGTACTGACTACCAAAATCTAGAACGATAATTTTCTCTTGCTCGGTAAAGTCTTTCATAATTTTAAACAAAACCACCCTTATCTATAAAATGAAACCGCAAAATCGCGGTTACTTCACAATAATATAAGAAAAGGACAAATCACTTGTCCTTTTCATCTTCTTTCATTTTAACGTTTCCCCTCTAAAGTTGCAACACCTTATTTGGAATTTTTCGCGTTCATTAAGGCTAGACCTTGTGTGAGAATCTTATCCCCGCGCATCCGACCGAAATCAAGTGAATCAATATTAGCGCAAGGAATATTTAGTTCACCTAATACTTCCTCCACTGTTTTGTACATATATTTCACTTGTGGTGCTACTAAAACGGCATCGACTTGCTCTTTATAATCACGAAATTTCCCGGCTGTAATCGCGCCGACTGGACCCATCACAACAACCAAATCCCGCTCGCTGTATTTTTCGCGAAAACTATCTTTGTATTTCACATCATCTGGAAATAGTAACACAGCGTCCATTCCTTCTGACGTCGCACTTTTCACGACATTTTGTGCCATTAAACTCGACGTTGCGCCGCCAGCACAAACAATCATCAACGTTTGCATTTTTCATCCCTCCAAAAAAATGATTCCAGGAGAGTCCTAGAATCATTCATGTTTTATCATCTATATGCCTTTTCCACCAAGTATGTCTAATTCTTGTATTCGTTTTATTTCTTTTATCATCGGTTTGGCGCGTGTAATCATTTCTTTTACAGCTGGGTTATCAAGAGATGCTGCGTGGTGCCCTTTATCAACCCAAATTTCAGAAACAAACACCGTGTCTGGCTCGGTTTCAGATTCGCTGACAATATACTGAATACACGTGTTGTAATCATCCAATCCTTCAGCCGCTTCAAGTAAAATTTTAACTAAATTATCTTTTTCTCCTGGGTGTGTATAAAATGCAGTTAATAAACCATAACCAACTTTCATTTAAACAGCCTCCTATTTCCAGAAATCGTCAAATATAGTAATTGCCATATGGCGTTTATGTTCGGTTTTAATAAACCAATTTTCAATTTTTGCTGCAGCATCTGCTGGAACTTCTTTACCTTCCAAGTAATCGTCAATTTGGTCATAAGTCACACCAAGCGCGACTTCATCAGGAAGTGCCGGTTTATTATCTTCTAAATCCGCTGTCGGTTTTTTCAAATATAAATGTTCTGGGCAGCCAAGCTCTTTAAGAAGTGCCTTGCCTTGTCTTTTATTCAAACGGAACAGTGGATTTATATCCGTTCCACCGTCGCCGTATTTCGTATAAAAGCCAGTAACTGCTTCCGCGGAGTGATCGGTTCCAACAACTACACCTTTATGCATCGCTGCAATCGCATATTGTACTTTCATCCGTTCGCGCGCTTTTTCATTACCTTTCGCGAAATCGGATAGTTCAACTCCAGCTTCCGCAAGCGCCGCAACACTCGCATCGACCGAAGCTTTAATGTTCACGGTTAAACGATTATCTGGTTCCATAAAATCAAGTGCATCTTGACGGTCCGATTCATCTAGTTGTGTTCCGTATGGTAAGCTCACCGCGAAAAATTGATACTCATCGTCTCCCGTTTCCGCTCGTAATTCGCTTATCGCCATCTGTGCTAGTTTTCCTGTTAAAGTCGAATCTTGCCCACCAGAAATCCCAAGAACAAAGCTTTTTAAGAACGTATTCTTTTTTAAATATGCTTTTAAAAACTCGACACTTTTCCGGATTTCTTCGTGTGCATCAATCGTTTCTGCCACCTGCATATCTGCTAAAATTCTTTCTCTGATTTCCATTATAATTCCTCCTAAAACGGCATATCTAGTTCAACTGGTGAATGCAGCTGGACACTTTTACGTACTTTTTCGATATTACGCATCTTATTTTTCCAACATTTAACGCTTAAATCAACTGGGTATTGCTCCGGACGAACTGTTCGTTTATACTCGTCCCAAAGCAGCGCCAGGTTTTCTTCTTTATATGCTTTAATTTCATCTAGTGAAGGCATATCATATACAAGTTCTCCGTTTTGGAAAATCGGTACAAGTAGCTCACGGGCGGTGAAATTCTCGACTGTTTTCATAATATACGTATGAACTGGGTGGAACATCGTTAGTTTCGCGACATTATCAAGTGATTCGTCCGCTAAAGCAATATAATCACCTTCTGCTTTCAACCCATCTTCATTTGTAATAATTCGGTAGACTTTCTTTTTACCAGGAGTTGAAACTTTTTCGGTGTTACTAGAAAGTTTAATCGAATCTTGTAAAATATCATTTTCATCAGCAATGGCAGCCATTTTGTATACGGCCCCAAGAGCTGGTTGGTCGTAAGCCGTGATTAGCTTTGTGCCAACACCCCAAGAATCAATTTTCGCTTTTTGCGCTTTTAAGGACAAAATAGTATGTTCGTCTAAGTCACTTGAAGCGAAAATTTTCGCTTCTGTAAAGCCAGCCTCATCCAACATTTGGCGCGCTTTTTTAGATAGGAAAGCCATATCACCACTATCTAGGCGAATACCAATAAAGTTGATTTTGTCGCCCATTTCTTTCGCCACTTTAATCGCATTTGGTACACCAGATTTTAGCGTATCGTATGTATCTACTAAGAAAATCGAATCAAAATGCGTTTTTGCGTAACTTCTAAATGCTTCTAGTTCGTCACGGTAAGCTTGAACCATCGCATGTGCCATCGTACCAGACACAGGAATACCGAAAATCTTCCCAGCGCGAACATTACTTGTCGAATCACAACCGCCGATATAAGCCGCTCGTGTGCCCCAAATAGCCGCATCCATTTCTTGAGCGCGCCTTGTACCAAATTCGGCAAATGTTTCGTCGTCTATAACAGAACGAATTCGCGCAGCTTTTGTAGCGATTAGCGTTTGGAAATTCACAATATTAAGCAAAGCCGTTTCGATTAATTGTGCCTCTGCTAAGCTTGCTTCTACTTGAAGGATTGGCTCGGTTTTAAAAACAAACTCCCCTTCTTTTGCAGCAAGAATATTTCCTTTAAATTTAAAGTTACGTAAATATTCGAGGAAAGGTCCGTCAAAACCAAGTTCATCGTGTAAATAAGCAATATCCGTTTCTGTAAAACGTAAATTTTGCATATAATGAATAATTCGTTCTAGCCCAGCAAACACAACAAAACCCGAATCAAATGGCATATCTCGGAAAAACACTTCAAATACCGATCTACGCTCATGAAGTCCATCGTCAAAATACGCTTTCATCATATTTAGTTGATATAAGTCTGTATGCAGCGTTAGACTATCATCTTGAAATAAATTTGTCATTTCTTCTGCTCCTATCATAACTAGTTCCTTGCGTTATTATTTATACATAATAATAGCACAAAACAAGCCTACCACCTAATAATTGAACATTACCGGTTTGCCTGTTTTGTGCTACGACTATTTTAAATCATCTTTAATCTTGGAAGTAGAAATACCGTCTGTCCGTGGTAAATAAACGACTTCACAATAAGGTTTTAAGAAGTCAAATTCGCCTTCCCAATCATCACCCATCACAAAAATATCAATATCACGATTTTTTACATCTTCTAATTTTTGCTCCCAGTTACTTTCTGGAATCACTTCATCGACATATCTGATTGCCTCTAAAATTAATTTGCGATGTTCAAAGTTATGGTATGCTTCTTTGTGTTTGATTCGATTAAATTCATCGGTTGAAATGGCTACAATAAGGTAATCACCTAAAGCCTTTGCTCGTTCTAATAAACGAATATGCCCCCAGTGAATTAAATCAAATGTGCCATATGTAATTACTTTCTTCATCAGCCCACCTACTTTCTTTAGTAGTATATCAAGAAAACAAAAATTTCTCTACTTGTTAGCAGTGCTACTTTTCAAGCTGTTCTTTTAAAAAAGCTACAAAACGCTCACTTGAAAATCCATCCGAATATTTATTCCATTTCTCAGCAAAAAATCGAACTTTTTCCAAATCAAACGTATTAGTTTGTATTACTTCAATTAGCTCTGTCGTTGTAAAAACATGCGGCCCAGGAATGGTTTCTAAAAATCCATCTGAGAGCCCTCTAGCATTATCATATTCCGTTAAATCATACGTAAAGAAAATCATTGGTTTTTGAAGTAAAGCAAACTCAAACGGAATGGAAGAATAATCAGTAATTAAAATATCCACAACTGGTAGTAACGTTTCAATCGGCGTTTCTTTATCCACATAAATAACAAAATCATCGTCTAATTTCTCTAAATCATTACTAATAGAAGGATGTAATTTCAAAATCAATTGATATTCATTTCCTAAGGCTTGTTTCATTTCCGCAATGTCTAAATGTAAGTTTGCCTTTCCTAACTCATTATCCCGAAAAGTCGGCGCATATAGTAATTTTATTCTGTTTGTTAAATGTAAATGCTCGTATGACCACTGATAATTTTCTTGCAACTGCGCTTCTTTGAAGAAATAATCTGTACGCGGAACACCAAGCTTCAATATGTTCGATTCATCTAACAAAAATGATTTTTGGAAAATGGTTGCCATTTCATCAGAACCAACAAGTACCTTTGTAAAACGTTTATATACTTCTTGAAATCTTTTCTTATCTCCATCTGGTCTTTTTTGCGCTGCTTTATCTTCCCATCCAAATTTCTTAAGCGCACCGTTTGCGTGCCAAACTTGGATACAATTTACGCCATTTCGAAGTTTCAAGCCAGCTAATTCCACAAAATAATTATCTGTGACAACCACTTTAGCCGTATTGAGGTGAAACATTAATGGAATAAATTGTTGCAATGTTTTCGGTTTAACTTTTATAAAGTCTAAAGATAACTTGGATACATCTACTCTAGGATCATAGAAAACGATTGTCTTTGGGGTGACATTGGCCAGTTTCATTTGCTTAATAATCGCAATGGGATTTTCTTCAAAGCTTATAAGAAAAACAACTTTTTGCTGAACTGGTAAAAGGCTCGCCAAGAATCCAGTTATTTTAACAGCAAGCATAAATATATAAATTGCTATTTTTTTCAATATTCCCACCGCCTATTTTTCAGCAAAAACTTTTTTCACTGTTTTCTCTGCTGCGTGTCCGTCTTCCCAAGTGCAGAATTGTTCTAAAAAGCTATCTGCAATTTGAGGAGGATTTTCAAGCATGATTTCTATTTCTGCCATTAAAGCTTCATTCGTTTCAACAAGTGGTCCTGGGGCATTTTGTTCAAAGTCAAAGTAAAAGCCTCTAAGTGTATCGCGATATTCAGCCAAATCATACGTATAGAACAACATTGGTCTTTTTAAATTAGCATAATCAAAAAATACAGACGAATAATCGGTAATTAATAAATCGCTCACTAAATACAAATCTCTAATATCTTCGTGTTTTGAAGCATCTCGTACAAAATCACCATACTGCGTGAAATCAAAATGCTCGGCTACGAGATAATGCATGCGAACTAACAGAACGACTTCATCACCGAATTTTTCTTGCATTTTGGCAATATCAATCTTTAAATCAAACTTATATTTTCCGATTTCGTAAAAATCATTATCACGCCAAGTTGGAGCATATAAAATAACCTTCTTGTCTTCTGGAATATTTAACGCCATTTTGATATTAGCTATTTTCAACTCTTTATCCGCGCTAAATAAAATATCATTTCGCGGATAGCCAGACTCAATCATTTCTCCAGTGAAACCAAATGCGCGTCTAAAAATCGTACTAGAATACGCATTAGGTGAAATTAAATAATCCCACTTCTGCGCCTCTTTCACAAAATCAGCCTTGTATTGTTCGGTTGTTTGACCAGGCATATGTACTTCATCGATGTCGACACCTAGTTTTTTCAAAGGCGTTCCGTGCCATGTTTGTACATAAATAGTTTCTTTTGGTTTTGGTAGCTCAAGCGGCAGTCTACTATTAGAAATCCAATATTTAGCTAAGCCCATTTTAAACAACCAATTAACAGAAAAACGCTTAACATACGGTACTCCGTGCGCTTCAAATAAATCAACATACTTCGGATTTACACTCCACAACAACTCGTATTCTGGATTATGCTCTTCCATATATTCAAAAATAGCACGTGGATTACAACTATATTGCTTCCCTGAAAAGCTTTCAAACATCACTAACTCTTTTCTTCGAGGTAAAAATCCTACTAGCTTAAATAGGAAATAATATATTTTTTGTACAAACTTCATCAGGATACTCCCCCCTGTTTAAACTTTCGCTTTAAAGCTTTATTTCTTTTTATTTTTCCTAACACACTACTGATGACATTTAAATCTGTCATTGTTATTTTTTGGTTTTTATCTTGGTAAAACACTTGGACTTTCAATTGATAAGGTTTTAACCGTGTCACCACTTTTTCAAGTGTGCCTTTTTCGCGAACAACAATATCCCAAATCATTTGGGCCGTTTTTCGTTTTATCACTTTTGTTTGTGCCGTACCTACAGATGTACTAGCAATGAATTTTCCGCCCTCTGGTAACGTTTCCCGCGCCTCTTCTAGCAATAGCTCCACCGTTACAGCTTTTCCAGGACAGTAATTTTCTTTTACTGTGATAAGCGGAATTTCTTCTAGTTCGGCCGTCTTAAACCGTACTGGCCAGCCATTGTGCAAAATAGAAAGCATCATTTCTTTTACGACAAGCGGTGTATCCAGAGCTAAAATCATCTCCGGACCAACTTCTTGTAATATTTTCTGTAGTTCGCGCACAAAGATTTCTTGTTCCTGCTCATTTAATACTTCTTTAAAATAAATGTTCTCTTTATAAAAAAACAACTTGGCATGATACGCGATTAGATACTGCACATATGGAATCACTTCGCCAAAAATTTCTTTAGAGTTTGTTAAATAAGTTTGGTACACCTTTTGTAAGAATGGCGTATATCTTTCCAGTTGTTTCCAAGCTGAACTTACTAAAGAACCTTTTTGCTTTAAATCACGATAGTAATAGTAACCGGCATCGGCAATTAATCCATAACTTCTATTTTTAAGCAAAAATTTTGTAATTAAAAGCTGATCTTCCGCAAATTTAAGCGTTTCATCAAAGGCAAACCCCTGCAAACTTTCAAAACGAAAAAAAGTACCGCCAATGTAAAAATGAATTGCTTGCGGTTCGTTTTCAATCGCTACAACTCGATTTCCATTTGTGAAACGGTCATTTAATTTATGTGGAGAAATTTTTTGTTTTTTTCCAAAATCATCTAAATAATAAAAAGCTGGGACAAGCATATTAACAGCTGAATTTTCTAGAAAGTTCACCATACTAAAAAGCAAATTTGGCGATAACAGATCATCTGCATCTAAAAATCCTACAAAGTCAGTGTTTTCTTGTACATTATGTATTCCAATATTTCTCGCCTTAGAAGGTCCACCATTCGGGACATCAAAAACGCGAATATTACTCGGATATTTTTCGGCATAGCTATGAGCAATCGCACTACTACGGTCCGTGCTTCCATCATTAATAAGCAGCACTTCCACATGCTCCAAAAAGCTGTAAGTCTGCTTAATTATACTATCTATCGATAAAGCCAACCTTTTTTCAGCATTGTAAAAAGGAATTATAATCGCAAATTTCATTCTTTTTCCCTCTCCATATAAAACTGGGAAGTAAAGGCCTCGCGCCTATGAATGCCGAATTTCATCTCGACTGCCTTGCTTCCTAAATATACTTTAGTAAACAAATTCATAAGCGTATAGCCTAAACTCCCCAATGTTTTATTATATCTTCCACTCCATAACGCTTTTGCCCCATGGACTACGTAAGTCAGCTTCAAATACTTCAATAACATCTTGAATCGAATGTACCGTGTGCACTTCACCAACAAGATTTTGTAAATATTCTACTCCGCGTTTATTCGTAGATAGAAATTCTACTGTTTTTTCAAAGTCAATCCGGCCGCTACGGCTACTTCCGTAAACTGTAAGCCCTTTTTCAAGTACCATACGTGAATTAAATTCAATAGGATACTCAGAAACACCTAGTAATGAGATAGTTCCTTCTGGTTTAATTACATCAATAATCTGACTGACTGCATACTGGCTTCCCATGCCACCAGCACATTCAAAAGCTTGATCAATAACTAAATCAGCTGGCACATCATCAATCGTATATGCACCATCTACAAAAGAAAAGAAGTCTAATTTATATGGTGTTTTTCCAAAAATGTAAACTTTACTTTCTGGATACCAATTTTTTAATAATAAGGAAGTGATAAAGCCTAAGTTTCCATCACCCCATACGCCAAAGCTTGCGCGGTTAGCATTACTTTTTCCTTCAAAGCGTAAAATCGCATGTACAGCAACAGAAATAAGCTCAGAAAACGCCGCTACTTTCATATTGATGTCATCAGGTAGCGCAACCACCCGGTCACGACGCATAAAAACATAATCTTGCATTAAACCATCATAACCACTAGAACGGAATTTACTTGAACGTAAATAGTTCTCCGCAATGACTGGATCATTTTCAAATGGTGTATTCGGAATCATGACAACTTTTGTTCCCGGTTTAAACTCTTTTGTTGCATCATAAACGACTTCTCCAACACCTTCGTGAATAAGTGCCATTGGAAGTTTTTTAGAAAGCATTTCTTTTCCTCTAGAACCTGTATAGTAGCGTTGGTCTGCCGCACAAATAGATAAATGAGTAGGTCTAACAACGACCACATCACCAGCTAAAGATTCGTCCACATTGGCAACTTCAAACTGTCTCTCTGACACAAGTCTATATACTTGATTAATCATTGGCTATCCGCTCCTGAATAATCGCATTCGCTACTTTCAAATCATATGGAGTTGTAATTTTTATATTGAATATCTCGCCTTTAACAAGCTTCACCTGATCGCCAGCAAGCAAACAAATTTTACATGCGTCTGTTAAAATTTGTTTTTTCTCTGCGCTTAAGTTTTGATAATGATTATACACTTTTTTCATATTGAAACTTTGTGGTGTTTGCCCTTGATACATTTGATCTCTGACAGGAATATCTGTAATAAACTCATGATTACTTGATTCAACGATTGTATCAAGTGCTTCAATAACAGTATCTACAGCGCCGGTTTCAATCGCAGCATCAATGTTTTCTTCAATAATTCGGTGCGTTAAAAATGGACGTACAGCATCATGTGTTACGATAATATCTTTATCGTTTAAACCGAATGTTTTTTCGACATAACGAATTCCGTTCATAATTGTTTCATTACGGTCTTCTCCGCCTTCAATGACGACAATTCGATCATCTGAAATATACTTTTTAATATTATCCTCAGCATGGTTCATCCATTCTTTTGGTGAGGAAATAAGAATTTTATCAAATCTTGTATTTAAAATAAATTTTTCTACTGTATGAACAATGATTGGTTTACCATTTAGAGGTAGAAATTGTTTCGGCATGCTAACGTTACCCATTCGCGTACCTTTTCCTCCAGCTAAAATTTGAGCGTATATCATCCTCTAATCTCCTTTAACTGTTTTTTTGACATTGTTAATTATATCATATTTCAAAAAGTAAATCTTACTTAATAAGTTCTTTCACAATTCGTTTAGCAGAGTTGCCGTCTAAATCGTCGAAAAATCTTTCTTTAAACACACGGACTTTTTCTAAGTCAAAATCGTTTGCTTTGATTGCTCCAATAACTTCTTCATTTGTACGTACTATTGGACCAGGAACAAATTCTTCATAATTATAATAGAAATTACGTTCTCCTAAATACCCCTCCAAATCGTATGCATAAAAGAGCACTGGTTTTTCCATAATAGAGAAATCAAACACTACTGAAGAATAATCAGTAATTAAAATGTCGGTATTAATCAAGACATCATTAATATCTTCATTACTCATGTTAAATGCAAACTCTTGTAAATCAAATGGAATACCAACGCCTCGAACTACAGAAGGATGCATTTTCAAAACAAGTACATACTCATCCCCTAGTTGTTCTGCTAAACGACGAATATTTAAATTCATAACAAATTGTTGGCGTTCACCAGGACCCCCGCGGAAAGTAGGCGCATAAGTAATGACTTTTTTATTTTTTAAAGCAGGATATTTTCCTTCAAAAACGTTTTTAATATAAGCTTTGTATTCATCATTGAAAAAGCGATCAGTACGCGGTACGCCAAGTGGCAATACATTTTTTTCATCCACATCAAACGCTTCTGCATAAAATGGCACAATTTCACTGGAAGAAACTACTACTTTTGAATAGTTTTTATGTGCATCTCGTTCAAAGCTCTCTGTATTACTATCTGCATAACCGATTGAACTAAAACCGAACTTTTTAAATGCTCCAGCTGCATGCCAAAGTTGAATAACTTCAGAATCTTTACGAAGAGTTAAGCCATAAATTTGGCGATAATAATCATCTAAAAAGATATACTCAGCAGTTGCAATATCCTTATACATTTTTAAAAGTTCTAAAATAGTTCTTTGCGGTTGCTTCAAATAACCTACTACTTTATAATCTGGCTTTTGTAAAATAATTTCATCATAAACTGCTTTAAATGAATCAGCCAACACATCATGCTTATTCGTTAAAAAGATTATTTTACGTTCTTTTTTCGCTAATTTATAAAATGGAAAAGCAATTCTCCGTGCATAAAAATTGCGAGATAATCCAACTAGTTTTTTCCAGTTTCCAACAACTACTTTTTCAAATCCAGTCGAAATAGTAGATTTTAGCTTACGTGCTACAAGACGATTATAAATAGGTTTTACTGAATTTCGTTTGGCTGCTTTTTCACCAGCACGAACTTCTTTTGGAAAATCGGAGGACAATAATTTATTGAACGAACCTGGATCCAATTTTTCATAAGCTAATCTCAACGCTCTTAAGTAACTGGGACGTGCTTTTTCTTTAATGAATGTATAACGATTAATAGTTTCAAATGTTAATAGTCTTTGGAAAACACCTAGATTATTAAACAAATGGAAATCCATTGAATCTATTAATGCACGGAAAGCATCAAACATTTTGATTTGTGTTTCCGCATCCCCGTTCAAAAGAATACCTTTATATGCAGGCCAAATATCCGTTGCAATAATTCGGTCATGGTAGTCCACTCTGATTTTTTGAAGTGCAACTGGGTTAGTCACATACTCTTTCAAAAGAGCATCAGATAGTTTTATACTTGCAATAATATCTTTAAAACTTACATATGGATTCGAAGTAACTATTTGTGATAAAGAAATATCTCCTTCATCTTCTCGCGCACGATAGTTATAAATAATTTCATCTACGGTATAAATACTTTTAGCTTTTAAATAAGCTTCAATTACAAAAGGATGATCTTCTGCCACCTTGATTGAATCTGGAAAACGAATATCTTGTACTACTTCACGAAGATACAGTTTATTACAAGGTCCTAATGTATAAAGCATTTCCGGATTTTGAATAAGTGTTTTACGTCCGCTTTTAAAAACGCCTTTGTTATAGTGCCCGCCAATAAACCATGAACGATTACTATTAAAACTAACAGAAATCCCCGTGACTACTCCTACTTGCTCTTTCTCAGCAGCCTCGTACATGATTTCTAACGCTCTTTCTGGGAGGATGTCATCAGAGTCCACAAAACTAATATATTTGCCTTTAGCAATGCTTAAACCATTGTTACGTGCCATGCCTGGACCAGCATTAGGTTCTTTAGCTACGCAAATGTTATCAAAACGGTCACCGTAATCCACAATTTTTTCGAAGCTTCCATCTGAAGACCCATCATCTACTAAAATAATTTCAATGTCTTTTAGTGTCTGGTTTAATAACGATTCAATAGTTTCATCAATATAATTAATTACATTGTAGACTGGAACGATAGCAGATACTTTAGGTTCTGCTAATTTTGATTCTCTTATAATCTCATAGAGCATTCTTAATCTCCCTTTATACTTTTTATTTATTTACTTTCTTCAATCTATTACAATTGCTCATAAATGTCAAGATTACACAGTAAAATCTCCCCTTTTAATGTCCAGCTTGAATTAAGATCAATGAATGGCGTATAATGAACATTATTATAGCAATATATTTTAAAGGAGCGTACATATGAAAGTAAAAAAAGCAGTCATTCCAGCAGCGGGGTTAGGTACTAGGTTTCTTCCTGCCACAAAAGCTATGCCTAAAGAAATATTACCAATCGTGGATAAGCCAACTATTCAATATATAGTAGAAGAAGCGGTTGAATCTGGTATTGAAGACATTTTAATCGTAACAGGGAAAGGAAAAAGAGCTATTGAAGACCACTTCGATTCTGTCCCTGAACTTGAGCTTAATTTACGTGAGAAAAATAAATTAGAATTACTTCATCTAATTGAAGAAACAACAAATATCAATCTTCACTTTATCCGTCAGTCTAAGCCTAAAGGTCTTGGAGATGCTATTCTTCAAGCAAGAGGATTTGTTGGTAATGAACCGTTTATCGTCATGCTAGGTGATGATATTGTTCAAGCTAAAACACCATGTGCTAAACAATTAATCCAACAATATGAAAAAACACATAGTTCCATTATTGGCGTTCAGACTGTACCTCACGAAGAAACTTACCGTTATGGTATTATTGATCCAATTGATGAATACAGCAAAAACCTATATAATGTTAATGGTTTCGTAGAAAAACCTAATCCTAAAGAAGCACCATCTAATCTTGCTATTTTAGGAAGATATTTATTAACTCCACAAATTTTTGATTTCCTTGAAACACAAAAACCTGGAGCTGGTGGTGAAGTTCAACTTACTGATGCTATTAATAGCCTAAATGAAATCCAACGAGTTTTTGCTTATGATTTTGAAGGAGAGCGTTATGATGTTGGAGATAAATTTGGTTTTATCAAAACCACAATGCAATTTGCTTTAAAACATCCTGAAATAAAAGATGATGTTGCTAATTTAGTAGATGAGCTTTATCTTAAACTTCACGCAAAAGATAAAAATAAATAATAAAAACGCATGGCTTCTGTAAAAGCCATGCGTTTTTTATCTAATTATATTAGTTTAACGGATTTCTTTCACGATATTTAACAAGCTCTAAAAAGTAGACTTGTCTGTTTCTATGCGCTATCGTATCAAGAATCAAACCGCAAATGAAGAACAATATTCCCATTAAAATTAAACCTGTTGCAAGTAATGCACTTGGGAATTTAAGAACTAAGCCAATTTGAGCGAATTGTATTATAACTGGCAAGCCAACAAGAATTCCTACAAGAACAAATAAAGACGCTAGCAAATTGAAAAATAAGAATGGACGACTATTTTTAAATAATCTTACAATAGTCATAATTACTTTGAAACCATCTGAAAAAGTATTTAATTTAGATTCACTACCTTCTGGACGATCACGATAATCAATTTCAATTTCTTTCACTAGAAAACGATTTTCTAGCGCGTGGATACTCATTTCAGTTTCAATTTCAAAACCAGGACTTAAAACAGGCATTGTCTTAACAAAATAACGATCAAACCCACGATAACCTGTCATTATATCTCTTAAATTACTTTTAAAAATACGATTAATTGTATTACGCACTAGTGAATTACCAAAGTCATGGAAATTTCTTTTATTTTCTTCTGTATAAGTCCCATTACTTAAACGGTCACCAATGACCATATTCGCTTCTTTGTTACGAAGAACCTCTAGAATTTCATGGCAGTACTCTGCAGGATACGTATCATCCCCGTCCACCATTAGATAATAATCCGCATCAATATCCGCAAACATCGAACGAACTACATTTCCTTTACCTTGGCGCATTTCTTTACGAACGATTGCGCCATGCTCTTTTGCTATTTCAAAAGTTTTATCTTTAGAATTGTTATCATACACGTAAATATCTGCATTTGGTAACTCTTTCTTAAAATCATCAATTACCTTGCCTATTGTAAGCTCCTCGTTATAGCAAGGTAAGAGTACAGCTACTTTTTCATTTAGAATTCCCATGATTCTCTCCTTAAATTTGATTTTCTTTATAATTTTTTAATTTAGTTGCGAAAAAGACTATCGGTACAGTAAAGACGAAGCTATAACAATATCTAAAATCCGTCGCCGGCATAGCAATCGCTATTGTTATAATAGCCATCACTACCGGAGCAAATATAAGCAATTTCTTTTTCGGACGCTGCATACATACAGCTGCAATCGCAATAACAAGTAAGACTAATGGAATTGCTCCCTTTAATAGATAATTTTGCCATTCTTCTGTTGTTTTCACAAAAATGTTATCAGTCATTTTCTTTATACCAGGTGCTTTAGATATGGAAATTAGTGGATTTGTAGAATCCTTAATTCTTTCCTTGTATTCACTGTAACTTACAGCTTCTTTTCCGGTCGCGTTCTTATATTCTACTTGATAGCCCTGATAACCTAATTTGTTTATCTCTTCTTCCGATAAACCGTCTGGGAAAAATTTCGCGAAAGCTTTGACATCGTATCTCATTTCTTGAATATCTGCTGGTGTATCAAAGTATACTTTATAATCTTCTGGAGAATAAAACTGCCAAATAACTGCGACTTGATTTAAATAAGCTTCGACGTAAGTTCCAAAATTAGATGTCAAAAGTTTAAACCAGTTCTTAATATATAGTCCAAAATCATCCTCAATAACAGATGAATTATACTCAGCATCATGTTTAATTGGATCTACCGTATATGGGTTGTAATCTTTTTTCCAGTTTTCTTCGGGCAAGATGGAAGTAAAATACTCTTTTAATTCTGGTGTAAAATTACCATTGTTATAAAAAGTAGCTCCAATTTGCTGTGAAGGAATAGCTAATGCTTGGTTTAAAGGATTGGGCTGGGCATGAAGGACATTTGTCATAACAAGACCAAATAAAAAGTTCAATCCCAGAGTACCAACAATTACTCCGGTTATAATTAGACGATAATTCTTCATAAAAATAAGTAAGCATAATAACGAGACAATTATTATCATAATTCCATTGTTTCGTAAGTTTATGCAAACAAAAGCAACTAAAACGAAAGCAGCAAAATGCCACCAATTTTTTAACCATAAACCGTTAGACTGCACTATTTTGAGTATCAGCACCGTGAAAAGCAGAATAAAAGCAGCAAATGGGAAATCTTTCCATGCTGTAGCAGAATAAATCATTGCTACAGGATATAAAGCATAACCGATAGAAATACAAACACCGATCCAAATATTTGCCCCCATTTTTACAAGTGTATAAATTGCAAAACCTACAATTAATGAACCAACGATGATTTGAGAGAAAATATAACTGGCTGGCGAATTATAAATAGCACTTGTTGTTTCTATCCACAAGGTATGTAAAAGCGGATGCCACTGACTATATTGCCGAATTCCATGAGCCATCCCCCATTGGAAATAAGAATCAAAAGTCATTTTTGCTGGATAATAAGCTAGGAATGACATCATCCAGACTACAAAAGGAATACTTGAGAACAGGACAAATAGTGTCCATTTTGGTTTCCGTTCTTGTCTTACTTTGTATTCTGTTTTCATTTCAAGTAGTAAAAGGAAAACAAATGCAGCAATCACAAAAAATGTTCCTAACAAAATAATACTATTAAAAATAAAATTCCCGCCGTATGGTCCACCATTATATGATGAAGCCATCCAAAACAAACTAACTACTAATGATGTAATCAATATTGACCATTGAAGGTGAATATTCCTTACTTGTCTAAAATAAAGAACTGTTAATACTACTACGAACAATAACCAAGTTAAAGTTAGTTTAAAAGATTCTGAGTAGTAGCTAATAGTAAGCAAACTGAGTAGTAATAACAAGACTCCAACTACAACTCTTTTTTTATTTAACACGCTTCTTCTCCACTCCCTATATAAAACATTACTATTGTTAAATATAGCAAAAAAAAGATAGTTACGCAATGACAATTTAAAGCGAGTCCCTACGCAAAAGACGTAAAGACTCGCTTTAAATTTATTTATTTATATTTCGGAATATCAAACTCTTGATTGTAACTCGACAACTGGTTGTATAGTTTTTGCATACCTGATGTTTGTTTATAAGCCCATCCAATATCTGTTGCATACATGTGACTTCCTGGATTAGCAGGATTGTATCTCATTTTATACAGTGTATCTTGACCTTTGGCAATATAATTTTTTGCGACAAAATCAGCACCGCCAATGATAGCTTTTTCAGGAGTATCCCATCCTTGTTTATAAGCGTATTCAGACCCACCTCGTAAAGGATCACTATCGATAGCTCCAATCCCATACATGTTATAAACTTTTTTCGGTGTAACTGGCTTACCACCTACTACACTAACAGTAATTCCATTAGCAAGCTTAGATGAACCATTACCAGTTTCCAAAATAGAGTGGGATATTAAATAAATCTCATTAATATTGGAAGTTTGTGCTGCTTTATTGAAGCTACTTGCTTTATTTGCCAATATTCCCTTTCCAGCGAGAATATTTTTATTTACTTCATTTATATCGACGTTCGCTGGTTTAGACAGCACTAAAAATTGTAAATATGCTGCTGTATTCTTTTCAAAATTACTTGGATTTAAATAATAGGAAGTATCAACTTGTGTTGCATTAAACCATTGACGGTTAAATGTAAACTTATACCATTTACTTCCATCTGCTGCTGTTACAGTACTTAAAATAGTAATTTCTTCTCCACTTTTCAGCTTTCCTTGCACAAAACCAGTTTTACTAGCAGTACTTCTAACTTGTCCAGTAGCATCGATAGCAACACCTTTATTTGTGCCTGTAGTTTTTTTAATTGCTTCTACATTAATATAAGAGTTAGCCGGCTTTTTATCCGTTTGTGGAACGTCTGCCATAATTTTTGATAAAGCAGTTGCAAATGTAATAGGATAGTTCGTTTGTTTGTATGTCTTCTTAATTGGTTGATATGGCGTATCGCTAAAGTACCCAATGTTCATGTACCCAACAGAGTTACCATAAACAAATTTAGCCCAATTATTGTTATCAATACTACCTACTTCCATCTCTACTTTAGCGCTTTCTGGAATTACGGTAACAGTTGTACTATCATAAGTACGTGCTTGTCTTAAGTTTATATTTCCAGTAGCATATTTAACACTATATTTAGCATTGGGCGTTTTAGCAGTAATATAGGCAGATTTCATATAGCCCACTCTACCATTATATGCTACTTTCATCCAACCGTTTGCATCAGTCGAATTCTGTTCTACATAAACTTTAGCATTTTTAGGCGCTTGAACAATTATCTCAGAATCGTAACTACGGCTACTACGGATATTTAAATCACTAATAGCATAGTTTTCAAAATAGATTTTTGTCGGATCATAAGTAGATAAATATGACTCTCTCATAAATCCAGTTTCACCAGTATTTGTGATTATTTTTACCCAACCGTTATTATCCATCGAACCATCTTCTACATACATTTCTTGGTTCTGCGGAATGGAAGTTACTATAGCCGTATCAAAGCTTCTACCTGCACGAAGGTTTACAAGATTCGGTGCATAGTAAGTACCATATGTTTTTGTTGGATCTGTCAGAGAAAAATAATTCGTCTTCATATATCCAACTTTACCTTGATACAAAATTTTTGCCCAACCACTTGAATCAACGGAGCCTTGTTCCATATAAAACTGTTGATTTACTGGTATTGTCGTTACGACCGAAGAATCAAATGTGCGTGATTCTCTCACGTTGATTGCGCCCGGGGCATAATACTTAATATAGTCCAATGTTGGATTAGTTACAGAAAGATAACCTTCTTTCATATAACCAACGTTTCCTTCATAAACAATTCGCACCCAACCATCGCTATCTTTAGAATTATCTTCCACATAAAACTTTTCATTCGTAGGAATTACAAGTAAGGTTGCAGAATCAAAACTCCGGTCTACACGGAGGTTTATCATACTTGGTGCATAATATTCTCCGTAGCTACGTAATGGATTTAACATGGTTAAATAATTAATTTTCATGTAGCCAGTATAACTTTTATAAGAAATTTCAACCCATCCATTATTGTCTTCAGAGCGAGGCTTTACTTTCACTTCTTCATTTTTAGGTATGGTTGTAACCACACTACTTGAAAAGTCCCTTTGAGAGCGTAAGTTTATATCATTAATTGCATAATAATATAAGGATTCTGAGGCTGCGTATGCTTTTACAGTGGGAAATAGTACTGTCCCTAAAAGCATAATAAGTAACAACTTACAAATTAACTTTTTTATTTTTATTCTAATCAACCACTCTTTCGTATACTATTTTTTTAGATAGTATAAATTATTTAATATCTTTAAAACCAATCTATTTATAGTAGACTTGCTTTAGATAATGCATACATCAAGCTGGATTTTAAATTCAGACAACTTTTTCAGTGGCTCCTTAAAAATTGTCCTTTTTTAAATAACCCCCAGTTTCTTTACCCTCCCTTACAATTTAATACTAGTCTATATTCTACCAAATTTTAAGCCTCTATGCGTTACATATTTGTTACAAAAATCAATTAAATTCAAGCCAAAAGGTCTATGTGCCTATTGACACGCAAAAAAAGGAAGATTTTACTTAAAAAGTAAACAATTTCCATTAAGAGAAAAGTTCTTTAACAAGATCCCATTGATTTTGTCACTTAAAATATAAACGTACCTCAATGTGTTTTTTATTTAAAGCTCAACTACAAAAATTTTCATTTGATTTTTTGGTGGTAATTAAATTTTTATGCTAAAATATAATAATATGAAACTAAATACTTGCAAGGAGAATGGAACTATATGAAACCCTATTTAAATAATATTGAATTCCAACAAGAGACTCAAACATGGACTATTTCCGGAACGTGCGCAGTTAAAATTGAAGAAGTGCAAGCGCACTATACCGAAATGTTCGAATTCCTTCGCCCTGAAAAGAAAATAAATCTATCTTTTGAAACAAATGGTAAAAACTTTACTGCAACTATCCCAATGTCCGAAATAGCAGAAAATTCTATTACAAACAATAAAACTCCATGGAATTTCCGGATAATTAGTGGTGGTAAAAAGTATCCACTTGAATCTGATGGACCAGTAACAAATAAAGAAGTTACCCCTAAAAATGCTTTCTATCAATATGTATTTGAATTTCCAGAAGGCCTAGTTACCTTGTTTAGTAAACCAAAAGACATTACTGCTACACTTATAGATTTTGCCATAACACCCGATACTTTATCTGGAGCAATTAAATTAAATATACCTATTGAACCAGATACATATTCAGCTGAAATAGTAATAAAACGTCGTCCCTATTCAGCTCTTTATCTGTTTCATGAACAAGAAGAAGCTTTCCAAATCGGTACTATAAAAACGGACAAAATAAATTTTCAAGTAAAATTGCAAGCACTTTCATCAAATCTACTCGTTGATTCAAATAATGTTGTGGATACTTTTATTCGACTAAATTCGCTCTCTATAAATAAACAACATGATTTCTACTTGAATATTGATAATTCTATCAAAAACATTATTCCAAGAGAGGTAGAGCTTAGTCATCCGAAGTATAGCAAAATAAACACTTATGTTACCGGATCTAATCGTTTATCTTTCTACTTTAAAAAGAATTATCAAGAAATAGTTAGCCTTACTGCTTTTCAAGAAGATGCTAATAAAATTGATCTTCAGTTCTCGATCCCTAAAAACTTCATTGATAGCAAATTAGTCATTAAACGAAGAGATAATAAGGCAAAGTTATTTGAATATTATATAGAACAAGAATTTCCTATAAAGAAAGGATTACTAAAATCAGCTACAACTATTTCAAGACATGAATTTTTATCAGGCAATGTTAATAAAGAAAATGGTATTTGGGACTTCTTTATCCGGTCCACTGATCAACCCGATTTACCGATTTTCATTCCCGATACAGTTGATTTATCGAAAAATAAATTCCATAATGTATCTAACCAGCCTTTTCTAGCTAAAATTATTAAAAACGGAGCAAAAAATCTTTCTATTAATACCAATCCTGCTCCTGAATCAAATGCTAATCCACTAAAAATAGCTGTGATGGGCTCTTGTTTTAGTAGAAATGCTTTTAATTCCAAACCTTTCTTCAATCCGGATTACAAACGCTTTTTTGAAGTCACATTTACACAGTCCCACACATCCCTTTTTAGTGTTTTATCGAAACCTTATACAGGAATAAATATTGATGACTACGGCAATATGACAGATAACGAGCGAAGAACGCTTCAAGCAGATTTTGATAAAGGCTTCTTTGAAAATCTAGAGAATTCTAAGTCTGATTATCTACTAATAGATTTGTATGCAGATGTTTTACGTGGCCCAATTTGGTTAGAAAGTGGGGAAATTCTTAGCTTATCATATATAAGCGAGCAGACAGGTATTCTTAATGATTTACCAATTAAACGACTACTTGATCACTCTGATAATGACGCCTTCTTCCAAGAATGGACAAGCTATGCAGATGCGTTTATTGAAAAACTATTAACTGTACTTCCAGCTGAAAGAATTATTTTAAATAAAGGCGGATTTACAAGTAAGTATTATGATAAGAACGGTGCGGTTCAAGAATACAAAATTAAAATGCGTATCGAACGCAACAATTATTTCTGGGATCGTTTAAATAACTACTTCCTATCTAAAGTACCTACAGCACAAGTTATTGACTTTACTAAAAAACCATATATAGGAGATTACTATTATCCATTTGGGCATTCATTCTCTCACTATGAATCTGGTTACTACAAAGATTTCATGCGAGAAATGATTTATATTACTGAACGAGAAAAAAGAAAATCAAATAATTAAATGAAAATCCCCGCCTACGAAGTACCGTAAGCGGGGATTTTCATTATAATTTGCTTTCTATATGGTTCTTATCTATATAAACCACTTGTTCTTCTTGATGATTAGAACCTTCGCTAATCAGTCCTTTAAAGGATTTACCAGTTGCAACGAGTGAAGCAAATAACACAGTAAGTACTATTAATACTGTTAAAAAGCATTTATCAAATAGTGTTAAACGATATTTATCTGCGTTTGGATTTGGGTAAACCTTTTTCTGAGGAGCTTTTTGATGCTCTTTATGTTCTTTTTGATATTTTTTCTTGTAGTCATTTGGTTGTTTGTTAAACCATTTTACAAATTCATCATATTTCTGAGCAACTTCTTTCGCTTCACCCATTTCACGAATTTCACCGTGATGCATCCAGATGATTCTGTCACACAAACTTTTAACTTGTCCAAGCGAGTGACTGACAAATACGATAGTTTTTCCACGTGCTTTAAATTCATTTATTTTATTAACACATTTTTCATAAAAAGTTTGGTCCCCTACTGATAAAGCTTCATCAATAACCAAAATATCAGGATTTGTATGCACGGATATTGCAAAACCTAAACGTGACCGCATACCACTTGAATAATTTTTGATTGGTTGATTAATGAAATCACCAATATCAGCAAATTCAATAATACTAGGCATTAGCTTGTTAATTTGGGAACTTTTCATGCCATGCATAAGTAATTTTAAGCGGATGTTCTCATAGCCTGTCAAGGGACCTTTTAGCCCTACCGCAATGGCAATTAAAGAAGTTTCTCCATTAATAACGACTTCACCTTGTGTTGGAGGGATAACACCTGACATAATACTAGATATTGTTGATTTACCAGAACCATTAATCCCGATTAAACCAACTGTTTCACCATCATGAATATCAAAAGAAACATCTCGTAACGCCCAAAAGGATTGCATTTTTTGACTTTTCGGCATAAACAAGCCTTTAATCTTATCTGATTTATTTTGATAGAGGTCATATTCTTTCGACACATGTTTAAATGCAACTTTAATTTTTTTATCCATCTGTCTAACCTCCTATAAATAATCCACGAAGCGCTCGCGGAATTTCATGTGTAGTGTCGCACCGACAAATAGTAATGTCAGAGTGATTAACCAAAAATACATCGTGTATGACGGTGATTCCCAAAATCCACGGTGCATTAAGAATGTTTCTCTAAATCCGTTAACAACATAATAAATTGGATTTAGTTTTAAGACATTTACCAACCACTGCGGTAACATTGTCTCTAAATTCCAAACAATACCAGACATGTAAAAAAGTACACGCATAACGGATTGCAACATAATATAATAGTCTCTTACCAATACACTGATTGTTGCATTAAATAATGTAACACTATACAGAAAAGCAATCATCGCTACAAAATAATACAAATATTGTCCCCAAAAAATGGTAATAGGTGTTCCGTTAATTGCAAACAATCCTAATAAAATCAGCATCATCGTAAAATAACTTGTTAAATTAGAAACAATCGTTATATTCGGTAGGATACTCATTGGAAAATTCATTTTTGAAACCATATTTATTTTATTGTAAATACTATTCGCACCTTGTAAAATTACTGCGCTAATGAAGAACCACGGAATGATACCAGCAAGCATCCATTCAATGTAACTTGCTCCAGAACCAGATTTTGCATTCATTGCGAACCCAAACACAAAATAATAAATAGCGATTTGGATTAATGGATTTAAAATTTGCCAAGCTAGTCCTAGATAGTGGCTTTGGTATGTAGCCTTATCTTCATAGCGCGCAATGCGAAATATCATTGGTAAATTTTTAATTTGTTCTTTAATGACTTCCATAACTTGTTTCACAAAAACACTTCTTCCCGAAAAATAATATGGTTTTAAAAACCAGATTCAGCTCACTATTTACTTATAGGCAACTCCTCCACTTAAAACCAAGTACACTTTGCTTGTATTATTTGTCGTCTAAGTTGCCGTATTCTTGCGGTTTATGCATGATCTTCTAAGTGTAAATTGCTTTCTTTATTAGGTGAATCACTTTACTCATAAGCATTAGTAAAAAATCCACCCTATGTTAAATTACCTTAAAAGTCGTTTTTTGTAAAGCTTCTTCTGTCATTATCAAAGAATTAGTTTTCCAAAACTGCCTGAATATCTGCTGCACCTTCTAATAACCTTGGTCCAGGACGACTTAATTTATTCGCATCCATTTCAAAAATTTGCTCATTTTTTACAGCTGGAAGATCTTTCCAAGCATCACGTTTTAAAATAGTTGCTTTTGCATCTGGATAAACTGATAAAATCATATCTGGTTTTAATTCGACAACTTTCTCTTCATTATATGGAATAAAGCCTGATTCGGTAACAATATTTTTCCCACCAGCGAGTTCAAGCATTTCATTCATAAATGTTCCTTTACCTGCCGTGTATAAGTCTGGGCTAATTTCAATCCACACTTTTGGAGATGTTTTTAGTTCTTTGGCTTTTTTTTCAATAGTTGCTTTTTGTTTTTCCATAGATGCTGTTACACTTTTAGCTTGTTTCTCTTTCCCAGTTAACTTACCAATTGTTTGAATGGAATTTTCGACTTCTTTTAGATTAGTCGCATCTGGAACAACAAATACATTAATACCTGCTTCTTTTAATAATTGGTAAGCATCTTTCTCAGTAGCAAGCATAGATTCATGACCGAGCACTAAATCTGGTTTAAGTGCGATGATTTTTTCTGTGTCTACAGTAGTTGAAGTAACTTTCTCAATTTTTTGGGCTTCTTTCGGATAATCATCGTACGCAGAAACACCTTTTACTTTATCTCCCAAGTCTAAAGCAAACAAAATTTCTGTGTTGCTTGGTATCAATGAAACGATTTTTTCTGGAGTTTCTTTTAAAGTGATTTTTTCTTTAGTAGCATCTGTTACTTCAATTTTTTCTGTTTTTTCTGTAGGTGCTTTTGTTTCCGTATTCCCGCATGCAGTTAAAATCGCAAGTAATAAAACTACGGCAATTCCTTTGAACCATTTCATATGTATGTTCTCCTTTTTTAGAAAAAACGGGTGTGAAATATAGCGCTATGGATTCGAAAAAACGTCTGTTTACTACGTTTAAAATCTCGATATTTAAAGTTGTTACTTTAAATTAGCGCTATATTCCCACCCGTTAGTCATTTATGTTTTTTAAATTCTGTTTACTTCAATTAATAAATCACCAGATTCGATTGTATCACCGTCAGAAACATAAATGCTACTAACTTCTCCATCGAATGGCGCTTGAATGGTTGTTTCCATTTTCATTGCTTCTGTGATTAATAATGGATCACCTTTTTTCACAGAATCGCCTTTTTTCACAACAACTTGGATAACGGAACCTGTCATTGTAGCTCCAACATGTTCAGGGTTTGTTGTATCAATTTTACGGCGGGCAATAACTGTTGATTGAACATTCATATCTTGGATGTTGATTTCACGTGGTTGACCATTTAGTTCGAAATAAATGACACGTGTTCCATCCGCAATTGGTTCACCGATAGAATTAAGCTTGATAAGAAGGATTTTTCCTTTTTCAAGTTCTACTTCAATCGTTTCACCTAAGCGCATACCTTTGTAAAATGTTGGTGTATCAAGGACTGTTACATCACCATATTTACTTATCATCTCTTGATAATCTAGGAATACTTTTGGATATAAAATATAGGAAATAACATCTTTTTCAGATGGTTCATAGCCCATTTTTTCTTTAAGTTCCACTTTGACTTCTGCAAAGTTAACTGGTTCCATTAAAGCTCCGGGACGATCCGCAAGAGGTGTGCGTCCTTTGAGTACTAGTTTTTGAAGTTTTTCTGGGAAGCCGCCATATGGTTGACCAATTTCTCCCATAAAGAATTCGATAACGGAATCTGGGAAATCAATAGTATCGCCTTTTTCGTAGACATCTTCTTCTGAAAGTTCGTTTTGAACCATAAATAGTGCTAAGTCTCCAACAACTTTAGAAGATGGTGTCACTTTAACGATGTCTCCAAACATTTGGTTTACAACAGTATACATTTCTTTTACTTCATCCCAACGATCGCCAAGTCCGACAGCAATTGCTTGTTGTTGAAGGTTAGTATATTGACCACCTGGCATTTCATGAATATATACTTCTGTTTGAGGCGAATTAAGTGCGTTGTCAAAGTCTTTATAATAATGACGAACATCTTCCCAGTAATGATTAAGAATTTGGGAGTTTTGTGCATCTAGGTTAGTTTGGCGATTACCATTAACTAATCCATAATAAAGACCTGTCATACTTGGTTGGCTTGTCGCCCCACTCATCGCACTTGATGCTACATCAACAATGTCGACTCCTGCACTGACTGCCGCTGCATACGTATAAATACCATTACCGCTTGTGTCATGCGTATGAAGATGGATTGGCACATCTACTGTATCTTTTAGTTCACTAATTAAACGATAAGCCGCTTGTGGTTTTAAAAGCCCAGCCATATCTTTAATTCCTAAAATATGCGTACCTTGAGCAACTAGCTCTTTCGCCATATCTTTATAGTAATCAATTGTATATTTCGTTCTTGAGTCATCATCAATATCTCCTGTATAGCAGATTGTAGCCTCTACGACTTTCCCTGCTTCACGAACAGCATCAATTGACACTTCCATACCTTTAATCCAGTTTAAGCTATCAAACACCCTGAATACATCCACACCAGATTGCGCTGACTGCTTAACGAATTCGCGAATAACATTGTCTGGATAGTTTTTATATCCAACAGCATTAGCTCCGCGAAGTAGCATTTGGAACATCACATTTGGAATTTGTTTTCTAAGTGTTTCCAAGCGCACCCAAGGATCTTCATTTAAGAAGCGATATGCTACATCAAAAGTTGCCCCACCCCACATTTCAAATGAGAACATATTCGGTAATAAGTGAGCCATCGCATCTGCTATTTGGAAAATATCTTTTGATCGAACACGTGTCGCAAGTAAAGATTGGTGTGCATCCCGAAGTGTAGTGTCTGTTAAAAGTACCTCTTCTTGTTTTTTCACCCAGTCTACAACGCCTTCAGGACCTTTTGCATCCAGAATTTGTTTCGTTCCTGGTGCAATTTGTGAGCCATAAGGAATTTTAGGTAAACGCGGCTCTGTGTACACAGGTTTGTCACGATGCTTAATTCCTGGGAAGCCATTTACCGTTACATTACCAATATAGCGTAATGTTTTCGTACCACGGTCGCGAATATGTGGAAATTTAAATAGTTCAGGCGTCGTATCAATAAAGCTTGTATTATAATTACCACTTGCAAAATCCGGATGACGAACAACATTTAATAAGAAAGGAATATTTGTTTTCACACCGCGGATACGGAATTCAATCAAGTTGCGGCGCATTTTGCGGGTAGCTTGCTCAAAAGTCATGCCCCAAGTACATAGTTTTACAAGTAAAGAATCATAAAACGGTGTTACAACTGTTCCTTGGAAACCATTACCGGCATCCAAACGAACACCAAATCCACCCGTAGAACGATATGTGTCTACTCGGCCCGTATCTGGCATAAAATTATTAAGCGGATCTTCTGTTGTGATACGGCTTTGAATTGCAGAGCCGTGAATATGGATGTCTTCTTGTTTAGGAATAGCCACTAGTTGATCATGAAGCGCATATCCGTCTGCAATGAATAATTGCGATTGAACTATATCAATCCCAGTAATCATTTCCGTAATTGTATGCTCTACTTGTACACGAGGATTTACTTCAATAAAGTAAAAATTATCGCCTTCAACTAGAAATTCTACTGTTCCTGCATTGATATAATCAACATTCTTCATTAATTTAACTGCTGCGTCACAAATACGATTACGAAGTTCAGAAGTAATCGCATTACACGGAGCAACTTCTACTACTTTTTGATGACGACGTTGAATGGAACAATCACGTTCAAATAAGTGAACGATATTACCGTGAGTGTCACCAAGGATTTGTACTTCAATATGTTTTGGATTCATCACACATTTTTCTACGTATACTTCATCGTTTCCGAAAGCGGCTTTTGCTTCAGAAGACGCACGCTCAAAACTTTCTTTCACATGTTCTTTCGATTCAACGACACGCATGCCACGACCGCCGCCTCCAAGAGAAGCTTTAATCATTAATGGATAGCCGTTCTTTTCACCGAACTCTTCTACTTCTTTAATGCCAGCTACTGGGCCATCACTGCCTGGAATTACTGGAATATCAGCTAATAGAGCTTGTTCTTTTGCTTTTATTTTATCGCCAAACATATCTAGGTGTTTTGATTTAGGACCAACGAAAATAATGCCTTCTTGCTCACAACGACGAGCAAATTCAATGTTTTCGGACAAGAAACCATATCCCGGATGAATCGCGTCTGCACCAGATTCTTTAGCAATTTCAATGATGTTTTCGATATCTAGATACGCATCAATAGGCTTTTTCCCTGCTCCAACCAGATAGGCTTCATCTGATTTATACCGGTGAAAACTTCCGGTATCTTCTTGTGAATAAATAGCCACTGTTTTGATTTTGAGTTCAGTACATGCACGCATAACGCGGATAGCAATTTCTCCACGGTTTGCTACTAATACTTTTTTAATTCGATTCATTTTTTTCCTCCTAACCAACACTGATCTGTTCTATACTTGATACGTTGCCTAAATGGACAAAATGATTATGTACACTTTTAAGCTCTCCCTTTTTTAGGCTGTAAAACGGTATATAACTTCAATTATAGTATTAAATACCATCAGATGTAAATTATTTTCTTTCTAAATATTTAAAACAATATCGAAAACACGAATAAACTGGCTATAAAACGCCAATAACATGCGGTAAAACTAAAAAAGAAAAAGCCAATTAAATGACTTTTTCAATCAAGATTTATCGGCTTTTTTGCATCTCTTTTTTTGAACCATCTGCACTATACAAACGGTGGTATTTATTAAACATCGAAATATTAGCCACAATTCCTAGCATCATAGAAAGTACCATCAATGAAGAACCACCGTAACTAATAAATGGAAGTGTTACCCCAGTAAGAGGGATAAGTCCGCTTGCCCCGCCTAAATTAATAAATGCTTGAATTGCAATCAAACTCGCAATCCCATAGCACATCAAGGAAGCAAAAGGATCTTTCGCCCTAAGTCCGGTACTAATCGTTTTAAAAATGAGAAAGAATAGCGCTAAAATGATAAACATAACGCCAAAAACGCCTAGCTCTTCTGCAACAACCGCTATAATAAAATCGGTATGTGCTTCTGGTAAATACCCTAGTTTTTGAACACTTTCTCCAAGCCCTTGCCCTGAAACTCCACCAGAACCGATAGCGTAAAATGAATTAATTAATTGATGTCCTTCTTTATCCGCATATTCAAACGGATTCATAAAAGTAGTGATACGTGCTACTTTAGTTGGTGAAACGATATCATTTCTAATTTCTTTGGGTAGTGCAAATAAAATGAGTGTAAGAAGAACAATGACACCCATGCCAATTCCGATTAATTTCATAATCGTTCGAAGACGCATACCAGAAGTAATAATTATGCAACAACCTACTAAGAAAATAATAAATGCAGTTCCAGTATCTGGTTGAATAGCAATTAAAAAGCAGACAAATGCTAGAAAGAAAATGGGGGGTAATACACCACGATTAAAATCATCTATATAGCTTTGTTTCTTTGCGTAAATTGCTGACATATAAATAATTACTGCTAGTTTTGCAAATTCACCAGGTTGAAGTGAACGAGGACCTACAACAAACCAACTATTTGCGTTATTGACAGTTTTACCTACGAGAAAAATTAATAATAGGACGCCAATTGTACCAAATACAATTAACATTAACACCTTATTATTTTGATAAAACTTAAAAGGTACTAAGGCAAATAGCAGGAAAAAAATAAAACTAATAATAAAGTTTTTTACTTGTCGTGCATAAAAATAATCTGCAGGTAAATCTTTACCAATTGCAAGAGACCAACTAGCGCTATAAATCATAATAATTCCAAATAAACATAGAACTACAAATGCAACTATAAATGTATAATCATAAGATTTTAAAATTCGTTTTAACATTAGCATCGTCCAATCCCTGAGAAGTTAATATCCCATCTTGTTTTCTATTCTTTCTATTATAAAGGAAAAGACTAGAAAATGAAAAGGGGAATCACCTCCATCTTTTGGCTCATTTTTTCTAGAAATAAAAAAGATGCCTGAAAAAATCAGTCATCTTTTCAATGAATAGATTATTTTTTGCTCATTGATAATTCGTGCAAAGTGGATAATTCTTTCTCCAGAGTGGAAATCAAGTTCTTTCCTTCCTCTGGCTCAATTAAACCTAGTCGGGTTGCAAAGTTAATTTCCCGTGATAAACCATACATTTGCGTGTCAAGTACTTCTTCGTATGCTGGACATTGTGGTAATGTTAGATTATCCATTTGGACTTTAATCAATTGTAAGATTCGTTTTGCATCTTGTTTCAGAAGCTCCACAGCCTCTTCTCTGTGATCTTTCTTTTTGTTTGCCATCACAGAACCCCCTATTCATACGCTAAAGAGCGCTTTATTTTCAGCTTAAGGCAAATTTCCTTAAGAAAATTTTATACTAGATAATAACAGTATAGCATAATTTGAAAGCCACGCAAGCACGAATAAAGTAAATTTTTTTGAAAAATTAGCTTTTATTCACCTTTTTAGATAATAATGCTATAATACTTGTGTGAGGTGAAGATAAATTGAATGCAAAATGTATCTTATGCGAACGTGTAGACGAACTAGACAATCGTGAATTTAAAACAAAACAATTGCGTAATAAACCTATTAAAATGTATTTGTGCCCTGAATGTGAACATCGCGTAGCTGTTAATACTATTAGTCGTGTTAATTCTGGTCATTTTAATTTTCATAAACCAATTGTAATGTCGAATAGTGAGTTAAAGAATTTAATTGAAAGTACTGATAAATAAAAAACTAATAGCTTTAGCCCTTCTTGGAACTAAACAAAATACACCTCTATTTTTAGAGGTGTATTTTTCAATTTTGCTGAAATCAACATATAATAAGCAAGCTTTTTATAATTTATATATTATTTACTAATAGGAAATTTTAATGACATGTTCCCTTTAGTTGTTACTTTAATAGCTGGCGAATTAAAATCATTTGGATTGTTAGCAATTAATGTTGTATCCTGTTTTAATTTTTCATAATCTTCCTCATTTAACATGTATGTTATATAGCCTTCTTGTTTTGTCATTCCAGAAAATGCTTCTCTAGTATGGTTTAATTGCTTATCTATTGGTATAAAATTCTCTAGACTACCACCTTTTGAAATACCTGTTGCATTTAACGAAATATGATCCGCTTTATAATTTATAGTGGAATTAGTTGTATTTTGTATGATGATGTCTAACGTAATCACATATCCATCGCGTCTACCTAAATAAGATTCTGGTGAATAAGCATCAATTTGTTTATCAGATCCAGTAACACTCTCTACTTTATACTTGCTAATAGTTATATTAAGCGGTCCAAAAAAGAGCATTTTAGGACTTGTATTGGTATAAACTGTTGTTACATTACCGCCAGTAATTGGAAGAGTAGCTGATTTATTAAATGTAGCTAAAGAGATAGAGCTTTCTGCTGGTACTGCTTTTGTTTCTGTACTTTTTTCTGATTTTTGTGTTGCTTCTTCTTTTTTAGGCTGTTCATTCTTAATAGATGCCTTATTCTTTTCAGGTGTCCCTTCTGTTTGTTCTTGTGCTTTTTCAGCACTTTTATCCGCTGCTTCTTTACGCTTAGGTTCTTTTGATTTATTTTTTTCTACTTCTGTATTTTTGGATGTTTCTTTTTGTGCTTCTTTATCAGGGTTATCATTATCTCCGCTTCCACAAGCCGTTAACAAACTTATTCCAAAAATAAGAAAAACAAGACTTAGCTTTTTCACCTGAATCACTCCTAACAACTCATTATTTTATTCCTACTACTATTATCTATTACTTTTGGCGGTCTTGTCTAGGATAAACGACTTAATTTTATATCGTTTTGTTTACAGTTTATTATATAGACTATACTTTTGTAATAAAATCAGATATTCTTTAATGTATAATTAAATTTTAGAAGGGATTTTTGTATTGAATATTAAAAGAACATGTATCACTATTATTTTAGGTTTGACACTTTTGACAACTTTTTCACTACCTACAACCGCATCAGCTGAGGATTCTACTACCAACGCTCCTATAGATGCTGAAACAATTCTAAATGATGATACAAATGAATCCATTTATACTCCAAAAGAACAGAGTGAAGCAGATAAAGAAGAGGCAAAAACAAAACCATCTGAAGAAGTGAATTCAGGAGGAGAAGCTAAAACAAGTGCTCGTCTTTTTTCTAGTGTACAAGCCCTTTCTTCTGCTAATCAATATATTATTAATCAAAAGTATACTAATCCAGTAATTGAGCAGCAGATAAAGAACTTTGACAGATTTGTTTATAAAGATGGTTATGGCAAGCCGAGAGGATTTGTAGTACACGAAACTGCAAATGATAATTCGACAATCACTGGTGAAATTAATTATATGACCAACAATTGGCGCAATGCATTTGTTCATACATTTGTCGATAGCAGTCGTATCATACAAATCCATCCCACCGAATATGCTGTTTGGGGAGCGGGCGCAAAAGCTAATCCTTATTTTATTCAATCAGAGTTAGTTCGTGAAAAAACAAAAGAAAAATTTTATAAATCAGTAAACAATGATGCATATTATGTGGCTTATAATTTAAAACAATACGGTTTGAAACCTGTAAATGCCCACAATACTGGCATTGGAACTGTTTGGTCCCACGATGCTGTAAGCCGCTATTTGGGTGGAACAGATCATGGTGATCCAGTTTCTTATTTTGCCAAATGGGGATATAGTTTTAATGAATTTTTTGACTTAGTTAATTACAAATACAATGAACTTACTGTTCCAGCTTTAAAAACGTATTATGCAAAATCTGCTATTAGTCTTCGAACAACTGCAGATTGGGGAAGTAGTATATTAATTAACATCCCTGAAGGTGAAAAAGTAACTATTGATGAAAATTCCGTTACTCAAGATGGATTTTATAAAGTTAATTATGGTGGCAAAACAGGTTGGATGAAACTAGGATATTTTTCAAAAGATCCTGTACTTCAAACTTATTATTCCGCTTCTCAAATAAACTTAAGAAGTTCACCATCATGGAATAGTTCAATTAAAGGAACACTTCCAACAAATGCAAAAGTTATCATTAACACTTCTACAAACACAGATGGTTTTTATAAAGTTAATTACAATGGAATGATTGGCTGGATGAAATTATCTTACTTTGCAAGTAAACCTACATTAGAAGATGTTTACGCAAAATCAGCCATTAATTTAAGAACAGAAGCTAGCTGGGACAGCCCTATCGCTTTCACTATTAATGAAGGCGATAAAGGTACTCTAAATAATACAACTGGTAAAAATGGCTTTTATCAAGTTACAGTAAACGGAAAAGTTGGTTGGATGAAACGAGAGTATTTCGCTAGTCAACCTGTACTTGAAACACTTTATGCTGCTTCTGAACTTAATTTACGTTCAAAACCAGATTGGGACAGTTCAGTTTCTGCAACGCTTCCTGTAAATACCCAAGTTAAACTTAATAACACAACATTAACTAACGGATTCTACCAAGTCACTGCAAATGGAAAAGTTGGCTGGATGAAACGAAACTATTTCTCTACTACTTCTGTTTTAGAAACACTTTATGCAGCAGACGCAATAAACTTACGTCAAAGTCCTTCTTGGGATAGTGCCGTTGTTGTGAATATACCTAAAGGAGCAAAAGTGTTCCTAAATAATACGACTCTTACGAATGATTTCTATCAAATCACGTATAATGGTAAAACGGGTTGGATGAAACGCGGGTATTTTGTAAAATAAGTATTAAATAAAAAGTAGCTATAACCAACTAATTGGTTATAGCTATTTTTTATTATATTTATTCATAAAAAAACTGGTTGATAATTTAATATTATCAACCAGACATTAAAAAATTATTCAGCAGTTTTTGAACGTTTTGCTGCTTTTTCACGTTCGTTTTTGTTTAGAATTTTTTTACGTAAACGGATGGATTCTGGTGTTACTTCACAATATTCATCTTCGTTTAGGAATTCTAATGATTCTTCTAGTGATAAGTGACGAGGTTTTTTAATTACGTTTGTTTGGTCTTTGTTAGCAGAACGAATGTTAGTCATTTGTTTTGCTTTTACAATGTTTACAGCGATATCGCCTTCACGGTTGTTTTCTCCAACAATCATACCTTCGTAAATATCAGTACCTGGCTCTACAAAAATAGTACCACGGTCTTCTACTTGCATTGTTCCGTAAGTAGTAGATTTACCAGTTTCCATGGATACAAGAACACCACGGCTACGTCCACCAACGCGACCTTTTTGGATTGGTTGGTAGCTATCGAAGGTATGGTTGATAATACCATAACCACGAGTCATGGAAAGGAAATCCGTTGTATAACCGATTAATCCACGAGCTGGAACCATGAATTGTAAACGAACTTGACCGTTGCCGTCGTTAATCATGTTTTTCATTTCGCCTTTACGTTGGCTGATAGATTCAATTACAGAACCCATGAATTCTTCTGGAGTATCAATTTGAACGTCTTCTACTGGTTCACATTTCACGCCATCAATTTCACGGATGATTACTTCTGGTTTAGAAACTTGTAATTCATAACCTTCGCGGCGCATTGTTTCAATCAGAATGGATAAATGAAGCTCACCACGGCCTGAAACTACCCAAGCGTCTGGGGAAGCTGTTGGTTCAACGCGTAAAGATACATCCGTTTGAAGTTCTGCAAGTAAGCGTTCTTCAATTTTACGGCTTGTCACATGTTTACCTTCACGACCCGCGAAAGGACTATTATTTGTTACAAAAGTCATTTGCAAAGTTGGTTCGTCGATACGTAATAATGGAAGTGCTTCTTGGTGGTCGAATGGTGTTACTGTTTCACCAACGAAGATGTCTTCCATTCCTGCAAGTGCTACTAAATCACCCGCTTTTGCTTCTTTAATTTCGTCACGTTTTAGTCCGAAGAAACCGAACATTTTCGTTACACGGAATTGTTTTACTGTGCCATCAAGTTTAATTAAAGCAACTGTTTGTCCTACGTGCATTGTTCCGCGGAATACACGGCCAATACCAATACGGCCTACATAGTCGTTGTAATCAAGTAATGATACTTGGAATTGTAAAGGTTCGTCGCTATTATCAACTGGAGCAGGAATATGTTCGATAATAGTGTCTAAAAGTGGTTTCATTGTTTCTTTTTGTTCTGCTGGATCGGAATCATAACTTGAAGTTCCGTTGATGGCAGAAGCATAAACAACTGGGAATTCTAATTGATCGTCATTCGCACCTAGTTCGATGAAAAGTTCTAATACTTCATCAACAACTTCTTCTGGACGAGCAAAGTCACGGTCAATTTTGTTTACTACAACAATCGGTGTAAGGTCTTGTTCTAGTGCTTTTTTTAGTACAAAACGTGTTTGAGGCATAGTACCTTCATACGCGTCCACTACTAAAAGAACACCGTCAACCATTTTCATGATACGTTCTACTTCTCCACCGAAATCGGCGTGTCCAGGTGTATCCATGATGTTTACGCGTGTATCTTCATACTTAATTGCTGTATTTTTCGCTAAAATTGTAATACCGCGTTCTCTTTCTAAATCATTGTTGTCCATTGCACGTTCAGCAACTGTTTCATTGTCGCGGAAAGTACCTGATTGGCGTAGTAATTGGTCTACTAGAGTCGTTTTACCATGGTCAACGTGGGCTATAATTGCTACATTACGAATATCATTTCTTAAATTCAATCTTGTTTCCTCCTAAATTAAAAATCCAAACATTTATCGTGAAGATTAGCCAAAAGAAAGAGGAAAATAGATTTATTTTCCTCCGTCGCTATCGTCTCGTTTAAATCAACTTACCTATTATAGCATAGCTAAGCGGATTTGGCACGATTTTTATTTTCTGAAAACGCATTTTTTTATGTTGAGCGCTTTCTTTAAGGCAGGTAGTTATCTAATAAGGTTTGATGAATTTTCGGTGCTGCTACAATGGAACTTCCTTTTTCTAACATATTGATTTTTGTTCCATCAATTCGGGTAACAATTCCCCCTAATTCTTCCACAATAATTTTCCCAGCAGCTATATCCCACGGCGCTAAATTAGCAGAAAGGTATGCCCCTGCTCGTCCGGTTGCAACATCCATATATTCAAGTGATGCTGCACCGTGAAGTCTTAACCCTCTTGAAACTTTCACTGCTTCCCACATATTCGGGAATTTTCTGGTAACACTTAAGTTAGCTATTAGTAAGGCATCTGCTAAATCCATTGTTTTATTTATTTTAGGAATCGGTTTGCCATTGACTGTCGCACCTTTTCCTTTTTCAGCGAAGTATAGTTCATCACGCTCCACATCATAAATATAAGCTAATTGCCCAATGCCATCTTGATAAATCGCAAGGGAAATGGCAAAATCTCGTTGTTGCTCCACAAAATTAAGCGTCCCGTCTATCGGATCAAGAATCCAAACTATACCATTTAAATCAGTGACATCATCCGACATGCCCTCTTCTCCAAATAAGCGATGATTTGGGAAATGTGCTTTAATTTGTTTCGCAAAAAAAGCTTCTGTTTCTTTATCCATATTGGTTACTAAATCATTTCGGCCGCTTTTTACATCAATATCTAATGTTTCTTTAAAAGACTGCTTAATTTTTGCTGCTGCTTCCATAATCCATAACTTTGCTAAATAATCTATTTTTTCACTGTCCATGCTAACACCTCTTTTAGACTCGTTTTGTTTATTTTATCACAAAAATGAATTATCTGAATAGAACAAGATTCTTTCACTTAGAACTTAACTTCCGTATAATGAAACTATATGCAAAATTAGGAGGAAAACAGATGACTTTTAAAGGCTTTAGTAAGAAAGATTTTAAAACAATGCAAATCCCTGGTCTTGACGCACGTATGACGGGAATACAAAATGATATTCAGCCGAAATTTAAAGCTATTGGAGAAGAATTAACTACTTATTTAAGTGCCAAACTTGGCGATGAAATGTTTTTACATATTGCTCGTCACCAAAGACGTTCGGTTAACCCACCTGAAAGCACATGGCTTGCGATTTGCCACGATAAACGCGGTTATAAAAAACATCCTCATTTTCAAGTAGGTCTATTTGATAATTATTTATTCATCTGGCTCGCTTTTATTTATGAAAATGAAGAAAGTGCAAAAATCGCCAATCGCTTTTTGAGAGAAAAGAAACTACTTGCGGAGTTACCTGATACATTTGCGATTTCGCCAGATCACACGGAAGAGAAAACATACCCGGTGCATGGTGGTCAACTTGATGCAACGCTTAAACGATTCCGTGATGTTAAAAAAGGAGAATTTTTGATAGGAAAAATTTATCTACCAGATGATAGCCATTTATCCCCTGGAAAAGACTTCATCAAAGAGGCAGAAATGGTACTTGATGAGCTTATTCCGCTTTATAAGGCTGCTCTTCAATAAAAGATGTACAAATGACTATAATCTAGGTATAATGGTAGAGTTGTGAATTACTATGGTTTGAAGGAGTTGAGGAACGTGAAAAAGGAGCAGCAAACAGCAAGTGACCCTGGTCCACATCGAAGTATTCATACAGGTGATTTTTCACGGGAACGATACTCTAGCCGCGTGAAATTTACCTGTTAAAAAAGGAGGTAAAAAGCATGCATCAAATTTTCAAATCAGATGAAAACGGCAAGTTAATTGAATTAGAAGAAGTAACACGCAATTGTTGGATTAATATCGTTGCCCCTACTTCTGAAGAAATTAATAAAATCGCCGATAACTATGAAATTCCACTTGAGTTCTTAGAAGACCCACTAGATAAAGATGAAAGTGCCCGGATTGAACGCGATGACGACTCGGATTCTGTTTTAATCGTGTGTGACTTTCCGGTAGTCGATGAAGATGATATTCATTACGCTTCATTTGAAACTATTCCGATGGGGATTATTATTACAAAAGACTACTTTATTACGATTTGTACGATTGATTCTTCTATTGTACAATCCTTTATTAGAAACCGTATTAAAGGCTTTTATACGCACATGAAAACACGGTTTGCCTTACAAATTTTATATATGATTTCTACTACTTTCTTGCGTCACTTAAAACGCTTGAATCGTCAAACAGATGAAATCGAAAAAGAGCTACATGAATCCATGAAAAATAAACAGCTTTATGATTTAATGGGAATTGAAAAAAGTTTAGTTTACTTTGTCACTGCCCTTAAATCGAATAAAGTCGTACTTGATAAAATGATGCGCCAAAATATCGTTAAAATGTACGAGGAAGATCAAGATTTACTAGAAGACGTTATTATTGAAAATCGTCAAGGAATCGAAATGGCGGAAGTTCATTCGAATATTTTAAGCGGAATGATGGATGCTTATGCTTCGATTATCTCCAACAATATGAATATCGTGATGAAATTCCTAACTTCATTTACTATCATTTTGACGATTCCAACGATGGTTTTTAGTTTTTATGGAATGAACGTAAAATTACCGTTTATGGAAACACCTTTAGCTTGGATATTAACGCTTGGTTTTGCTTTTGGAATTGCCGGAGCGCTTGCGATTGTATTCTGGCGGAGGAAATTCTTTTAAAATAAAAAACGAATGTATTGTCTAAATTTATAGGCAATACATTCGTTTTTTTTATTTAGCTAATTCGCCATCAAGTAAGTCACGTAATTCTTCCGGACTAATATGCTCATCAAAAATATGTTCACCCACAATAACAGTCGGTACAAAAACGACATTTGCAGCGTTTGCTTCAGTGACGATTTTTTCTGATGCAGCTTTATTGTCTTGCTCTGTTAAGCCTAATTTGGATTCCATATAAGTAGCTACTTCATCAAGAGAAAGGCTACCCCATTCATCTTGCGTGCTATAGATTTTATTGATTGTTTCACGTGTTTTTTCTGGTTTAGAATAATCCAAGTAACGATGCGTCACATTTCCACGTTGTAAAGATTCTTTTTCTTTATCAAATGGTTTAATAATTAATTCGATTTTTCCTGCTTGAATATATTCCGTTAGAACGTCTTTAGATTTTTCATTCCACTCACGACAAAATGGGCAACGTAAGTTAATGAATGACATTACTTTAACCGGAGCTCCCTTTTCACCTACGTGTATTCCTGTTTCTGGTGTTACTACTTCTGCTTTAATTTGACTAATATCCATGAAAAAATTTCCTCCTCTTATTTATGGTTGCATTTTTATTTTGCTTGTTGTTGCGTTTTTTACGAGTTGCATGACTTTATAGGCTGAATATCCACTTGCTTTTTCAAAGTCTATACCTATACGTTTTTCTTCACCCTTTGCAGGTACTACTTGTTTAAATGCCCGGTATTTTTCTTTGAGCTCAAGTGTATCAATGCCTTTTTCATATGCTCGTTCGATAGCTTCTAAAAATTGTACAACAATCGTCATTTCTTCGGTTGTCCAGTCTGGATTTAGTGGATAACTATATTCCATTAACTAATCCCTCCCTTATTATGCAATAGTCCTAATTTCTTGGTGGTTTTTGTTGTAATTCGCTTTAATTCTTTCTGTTCGTCATCGGATAAATTTAACGCAAGTAATTCTCTGACTCCCTCAGCGCCCACAACAGCTGGTATGCTAACGAAAACCGGACTTTCTAAGCCATATGCTTCCTTCACTTCCGCACCTACTGTAAGCACCCTTGCTTCATCTCGTAAAATGACTTCTGTTAATTCAGCGAGCACAGTTACAGTACTAAAGCTGAAAGTACAGCCATCTTTAGTTTCAACAGGAAAATCAGGAATTTTTGTAATCATGTTTGTTAAATTTTGTAAATCATCAGATGTGATTCTTTTTTGTTCTTCGGCTAAATAACTTAAAATCGGTTTGCCACCAAGGAAGGCTCGACTCCAAACTGGAATGACATCCTGACCACTTTCTCCAATAATATATCCATGCACATTTTTAGGACTGATTTTAAATAACTTAGCAATTTCCACTTGAAAATAAGAAGTTGCTAGCATGGTGCCAAGTGTGATAATTTGATTTGCCGGCAAGCCAGAAAAATGTTTAATTAATGAGGCCACAATATTGCTTTCGGCAGTCGCCACTAACACTATTCCTTGGAATCCAGTCGCCATCATCTTTTTCACTTTTTCTTTGATTAATGCTAAATTATCTTCATTTGAGAAAGACTCATTTGACATTTCTTCTTGAAAAAAGACAACTATATCAGCGTTTCTGCACTCATTAAATGTTCCTGAGTGAATAGTTGCATCTGCGTGGTAATAACTTGCGTAGTCGAAATCTTGTTCGCTTGTTTTAGCTTGTTCATTTATTAAGTAAATCTCGACTGGTAGTTTTTTTAAAAGAACTGTATGAATGTAGAGATTTTGTAGATTACTTCTGCCGATAACGACAATCTTTTTCTTCTTGGATGGCATATGTGTCTCCTCCTCATCAAGTCTCTTATTATTATTTTAGCATGCTTAGGAGGCAAAAATAAAATAACTTGACCGCATAAATAAAAAGCATCGCTATTTGCTTTGCTTTTTACAAAATAATCTTATTTCAAGTCATTTCACGTCGTTTCACTTTTAAATAATGCGTTGCAAAACAGAAGAAGATTGGTAGTACATAACTAACGATAATAAGAATAATTACTTCTAAAATCCCTTTACCGATATAGCCACCAGTCATTTTAATAAAGCCTGTGATTGGGGTTTCGAGAATTTGAATAACGGAACGCCATCCACCCGTATCATGCATATGATGAATAAACCCTACGATAAAGGCCGCAATCGTTAATAAAAAACAAATTCCTGCTACTACATACGCAAACCAAAATAGAGCTTTCTTCCAAGTTGCTGTTTGTTTCTCCATTTTTTCACCTGATTCAATTAGATTTGACTTGTTACATTCACTTGTTACATTATACTCCTTTTTTTCTAAAACGGATACTTTAAATATTTCAAAAAATGAACTAAAAGAGTTTTTGTGAAATCGCGCACTTATTTATATAGATAAAAAGCGGAAATACCCATAAAGGATACCTCCGCTTTAAGTTGATTACATGTGAATTGGACGACCTAAAGCAAGTTCCGCTGCTTCCATTGTAAGCTCTCCAAGGGATGGGTGAGCATGGATAGTAAGCGCGATGTCTTCAGCTGTAATACCTGATTCGATTGCTAAGCCGATTTCTGAAATAATATCAGAAGCGTTCATTCCGGCAACTTGTGCACCGATAACTAGGCCATCTTCTTTACGAGTAACTAGACGAACAAATCCTTCAGGTGCATCCAAAGAAAGCGCACGACCGTTACCGCCGAATGGGAATTTAGCAGCTTTTACATCAAAGCCTTTTTCTTTTGCTTCTTTTTCTGTTAAACCAACTGTTGCAAGTTCTGGGTCACTGAAAACAACAGCTGGAAGTGCTGTATAATCGTTTTCTGCTTTTTCGCCAGCAATTGCTTCAGCAGCGATTTTTGCTTCATAGCTAGCTTTGTGAGCTAGAGGAACACCAGGAACGATGTCACCAATTGCGAAAATGTTAGAAACGTTAGAGCGACCTTGTTTGTCGACTTCTACTAAACCGCGTTCTGTTACTTTAACGCCAGCTTGTTCTAAACCGATTTCGTCTGTATTAGGACGACGACCTACTGTTACTAAAACATAATCAGCTTCGATAGTTTTTGTTTCACCGTTAGCTTCATACGTTACTTTAACGCCGTTTTCAGTTTCTTCAGCAGATTTTGCAAGTGCTTTAGTAACCATTTCAACGTTTTTGCTTTTCAGATTACGTTTAACTAGGGAAACCATGTCTTTTTCGTATGTTGGTAAGATTTCTGGACCACCTTCAAGGATAGTTAGTTCTGTACCAAGGTTAGCGAATGCTCCACCTAATTCTGTTCCGATATAACCGCCGCCAATTACGACTAATTTTTTCGGAACTTCTGTTAGTGCAAGTGCACCAGTTGAGCTTAATACACGTTTTCCATATTTGAAACCTGGGATTTCGATTGGACGAGATCCTGTTGCAATGATGACATTGTTGAATGTATAAGTTTGAGCGGAGTCAGGATGGATCACACGCAGGGAATGATCATCCACGAAGAACGCTTCTCCTTCTAACATTTCTACTTTATTTTTCTTAAGGAGGCCTTTAACACCTGATGTAAGCTTGTTAACTACGCCGCCTTTCCATTCTTGTGCTTTTGTGAAATCTAAGTTCACGTTGTCCGCTGTAATACCCATGTTATCAGAGTGTCCAGCTTCTTTAAAACGGTGACCGATTGTGATAAGTGCTTTAGAAGGAATACATCCAACGTTTAAGCACACACCACCGTAATATTCTTTTTCAATAATAGTAACTTTTTGTCCGAGTTGTGCAGCTCGGATTGCGGCTACATACCCACCTGGGCCTGCACCGATGACTATGGTGTCTCTTTCTTCTGGAAAATCGCCTACTACCATTTTGTTACACCTCCATTAGTAATAATTCTGGATCGTTTAATAAACGTTTAATATTGTTCATTGCTTTTTGAGCTGTTGCGCCGTCAATGACACGGTGGTCAAAGCTTAAGGAAAGAGCTAGTACTGGTGCTGCTACAATTTCGCCATCTTTTACGATAGGTTTTTGAGCAATACGACCTACACCTAGGATAGCAACTTCTGGGTAATTAATTACTGGAGTGAACCATTGTCCACCGGCAGAACCGATATTAGAAATAGTTGCAGAACCGTGGCGCATTTCGTCAGCTGTTAATTTACCATCACGTGCTTTTCCAGCTAGTTCGTTGATTTCATCAGAAATTTGGAAGACGGATTTTTTATCAGCATTTTTAATTACTGGCACGTATAAACCGTGATCTGTATCTGCTGCGATACCAACGTTGAAGTAATGTTTGTAAACAAGTTCTTCTGTCGCATCGTCTAAAGTTGTGTTAAGCACTGGGAAGTCACGAAGCGTTGCAACAAGAGCTTTTACCATATAAGGTAAGAAAGTAAGTTTGATACCTTTTTCGGCAGCCACTTCTTTGAAACGTTTGCGGTGAGCCATAAGTGCAGTTACTTCGATTTCGTCCATTAAAGTAACGTGTGGAGCTGTATGTTTCGAGTTTACCATTGCTTTTGCAATCGCACGACGAGTTGGTGTTAATTTTTCGCGTGTTTCTGGGTAAGCATCGGAGCTTGCAACTGGTTGTTTTGCAGTAGCTTTTTCTGCTTTTGGTGCTGTTGCTTTTTCTTCTGTTTGAGTAGTAGTTGTTGCTGTAGCTGGTTGTTCACCGTTTAGGAAAGCATCGATATCAGCTTTAACTACGCGGTTATTTTTTCCAGAGCCTGCTACTTCAGCAATATTAACGCCTTTTTCACGAGCATATTTACGTACAGAAGGCATTGCAATTACAAGACCATTAGGATCTTTTTTAGATGATGGCGTTCCGTTTCCACCTGTAGCTGGAGCGGAAGTTGCATCATTGTTTGCAAGTGCAGCGTCTTCTGCTGGAGATTCTGGTGTAGATTCATGACTTGCTTCTCCTTCAAAATCACCTTCAAATGTTACTAGTACTTGACCAACTGTTGCTACTGTACCTTCACTAACTAAAATATCTTTAACAGTTCCATCTACTGGAGAAGTAATTTCTTCGACAGATTTGTCGTTTTGTACTTCAAAAATGGACTGATCTTCTTCTACTTTATCGCCCGGTTGAATAAACCATTTAACAATTTCGCCTTCATGAATTCCTTCACCAATATCTGGTAATTTAAACTCAAAAATTCCTTTTCCGCTAGCTTGTGCGGGTGCTGGAGTTGATTCTGTGGATTCTGCTTTTGGTGCTGCGCTTTCTTCTTCGGCGTCGTCTTCGTGACCTTCTACGCCATCAAATGTTACTAATACTTGTCCAACTGTAGCAACTGTACCTTCAGCAACTTTGATTTCTTTAATTGTTCCTGAAACTGGAGAAGTGATTTCTTCCACTGATTTGTCGTTTTGCACTTCAAATAGGGACTCATCTTCTTCAATCTTATCGCCTGGTTGTACAAACCATTTAACGATTTCACCTTCATGGATACCTTCACCGATATCCGGTAATTTAAATGAATATGCCATTTTATTAAGCCTCCTGTAATTTCTAAGGTTCAGATAAACTGAACCTTAGTATAAAAATATTTCGTTTCCCTTCTAAAACTCCCCATAAGTTTTAAAATGGTCATTATGAATTAAAATGCAATAACTTCTTTTACACGTTCGATAATATCGTTATGATTTGGTAACCAAACTGTTTCTGCTTGAGAGAACGGGAATACGCTATCTGGAGCAGCAACACGCATAACTGGAGCTTCTAGAGAAAGGATTGCATGGTCGTTAATTTCTGCAACGACATTAGCAGCAATACCTGCTTGTTTTTGTGCTTCTTGAACTACTACAGCACGGTTTGTTTTCTTAACGGAAGCAATGATTGTTTCCACATCAATTGGGCTAATTGTACGTAAATCGATAACTTCTACAGATACACCATCTTTTTCAAGAGCTTCTGCTGCTTTCATTGATTCTTGTACCATTGCACCGTAAGTGATGATAGAAACATCCGTACCTTCACGACGAACAGCTGCTTTACCAATTTCTACTGTGTATTCGCCTTCTGGAACTTCTTCACGGAAAGAACGGTATAATTTCATATGTTCTAAGAAAATAACAGGATCGTTATCACGAATTGCTGAGATTAAAAGACCTTTTGCATCATATGGAGTGGATGGAATTACCACTTTTAAACCAGGTGATTGAGCCATTAACCCTTCTAAGTTATCAGCGTGCATTTCTGGAGTATGAACCCCACCACCAAAAGGGGCGCGAATGGTAATTGGAGCAGTACGAGTTCCACCTGTACGATAACGCATACGAGCCATTTGACCAGCAACGGAATCCATTACTTCAAATACGAAACCGAAGAATTGAATTTCTGGAACAGGACGGAAACCTTCAAGTGCAAGACCGATAGCAAGACCACCGATACCAGATTCTGCTAGAGGAGTATCGAATACACGATCTTCACCAAATTTATCTTGTAATCCTTCTGTTGCACGGAATACGCCGCCATTTTTACCAACGTCTTCCCCAAAAACTAATACGTTTTCGTCTTTTTCAAGTTCTACTGCAAGCGCATCTGTAATCGCTTGAATCATTGTTTTTTGCGCCATGATTATTTCGACTCCTTCGCTTCATAGATTGCCAGTTGCTCTTTGATAGGAGCAGTTGGTGTTTCGTACATATTTTTAAGAAGATCAGTTACAGTTTGTTTTGGTGTAGCATCTGCTTCTTTAATTGCTACTTTGATTTCTTCTTTTGCTTGATCGATAACAGCATTTTCTTTTTCTTCGTTCCAAAGACCTTTACCTTCTAAGAAAGTACGGAAGCGAACGATTGGATCTTTAAGTTCCCATTCTCCGTCAAGTTCTTTTGTACGGTAACGAGTTGGATCATCACCAGAAAGTGTATGTGGACCATAACGGTAAGTCATCGTTTCAATTAATGTTGGGCCTTCACCAGCAACTGCACGTTCACGAGCGAATTTCGTTACAGCATATACTGCAAGTGGATCCATTCCGTCTACTTGTACACCTGGGATTCCGGCTGCAACTGCTTTTTGAGCTAATGTTTCAGCAGCTGATTGTTTTTCACGAGGTGTAGAAATCGCGAATTTGTTATTTTGTACTACGAAGATTGCTGGAGCATGGTAAGCACCCGCAAAGTTCATTCCTTCATAGAAGTCACCTTGGGAAGAACCACCGTCACCTGTATAAGTGATTACAACAGCGTCTTTTTTACGTTTTTTAAGACCTAGAGCAACACCGGCAGCTTGCACGATTTGTGCACCGATGATGATTTGTGGTGATAATACATTTAAATCTTCAGGGAATTGATTACCTACAAAGTGTCCACGAGAGAACAAGAACGCTTTTGTAAGTGGAAGTCCGTGCCAGATAAGTTGTGGCACATCACGGTAACCTGGAAGAATATAGTCATGTTTTTCAAGTGCATAGTGACTTGCAAGTTGGGAAGCTTCTTGTCCAGCAGTTGGAGCATAGAAACCTAGACGTCCTTGACGGTTAAGTGAAATAGAACGTTGGTCAAGTACACGAGTCCAAACCATGCGAGTCATTAATTCTACTAACTCGTCATCAGTTAAATCCGGCATTAAATCTGGATTTACGATTTCTCCTTTTTCATTCAGAATTTGAACTAATTCAAATTGTTTATGAACAGCCTCAAATTGTTTCTTTACGTCGATAATAGCCTTCTTTGTTTTAGAAGCCATTTCGTATCCACCCTTTCGTCATTCACATTGTACAGTTTCAAATTCTTCATTAGTTAGGTATGCGTTTTATGTAACGCTCGTCCGGTCATTTACCCATCTAAATGAATTCTTTTAAAACTGCCATCCTGATTGTGTATTAATTATAATAGCGTTGTAAAAAGAAAAGTTATTCTAGAGAAAGAAGCGGATTCCGGAAGCTTTTTTCTAATTTCCTATCAACTAATTACGTAGCCTCTCCAGTTATTACCACAAAATTCTCATTGAAAACATGGGTTTTAGAAGAGATTGTGAAAAAATATTCATTCTCTCACAATTTTTCATAAAAAAATAGGAACTTTCCTTTTAGTTAAAAGTTAATTCTGTTTTACTTAAAAACATGAATTTTATTAATACACTAATCTTCTCTCTTAATTTACACTACCAAGATTATGAAGTCAATAAGTTAATCTCTAATTATTTTATCGCTTACAATGGCATTATAACTTAAATCATTCGCTTTCCAGTTCTGTATTAAAAAAAGATAAAACAGATGCAAACTGTTATATAATATTGTAACTCTCGGATTATCACACCTATTCCGGCATTTGATTTATAAAATATAGATAGTTTGTGAATTCACAAACTAATAAATTTTTTTATCATTTCATTTATACGAACAATATTTTGTTATATCTTGTAAATGTTCGTTATTTAAACTTTGCTATTTTTAACAAATATGCCTTTAGTCCTATGAAAACATGGTTTTTTCTGAGAAAGTAATCTTTCATTCCTTTTTTTTCGTTCTTTTGTTAAAATAAAGATAAGTTATTAAAGAACAGGAGAGAATCAAATCATGCTTAACATGGACGATATTGTACGAGAAGGTCATCCAGCACTTAGAGAAGTTGCAACAGAAGTGACTTTCCCGCTTTCAGATGAAGAAAAAAAATTAGGGCACGATATGCTCGAGTTTCTAATTAATAGTCAAGATGAAGAGTTAGCAGAAAAATACGGTTTACGTGGTGGTGTTGGAATTGCAGCTCCACAACTAGCTGTTACAAAACGTTTCTTAGCTATCCATGTACACGATGAAAAAGATCGTCTTTATAGTTATGTGCTTTATAATCCAAAAATTCGGAGCCATTCTGTACAACAAGCTTGTCTTTCTGGTGGTGAAGGTTGCCTTTCTGTTGACCGTGAAGTGCCAGGTTATGTTGTACGTAGCGAACGGGTAACAATTGATGCCTTTGATGAAAATGGAACTCCACTTAAACTACGATTTAAAGGCTACCCAGCAATTGTTGTGCAACATGAAATTGATCACTTGAATGGTGTTATGTTTTATGATCATATTAATAAAGAAAATCCATCATACTTGTCACCCGATGTGGACGTATTTGGTTAAAATGAATAAATCCCCGCAGGAATCAATATCCTGCGGGGATTTTTATCTTTATGAATGGCCACCAACCGTTTCTATTATTGTATCCAGTATCCTGAATTTGCGCTCATTAGCATCGCCTGAGAAAAGAACTAAATCAAGCTCTTCGTGAATAAAATGACCATCTGAATCCACCAGATTTTTTTCAAATAAACGTGTATCAATATTAGCAAAGATTGTATGGTAGTCTACATCTGAAATTGTTTGCGATATGGTGCACTCGAAAACAATCGGACATGCATCAATATAGGCTACTCCCCCACTATCACTTTTGGTTAATTCGATTTGATGAACTTTTATTTTATCGTTACGCTTTCCTGACGAGAATCCCCCTTGTTCAATTAACCCTAATTGCTCAGTGTTCGGAAAATTTACAGCAAATTTTTGGCCAGCATATAGGTGTTTGCTAGCATTACTTTCTGCTGACACACCAATAACCATACTGTTTCCTAATGTATACGATGATGACCCCGTTGACATTTGCGGTTCTCCAGTCTCATTCAAATACGTTAATACAAAAATGGGATAAGCAGGATAAAATTTTTCTGTTTCTACGCGCTGTTTCATAGTTAGCACCTCTAGTTTTTTCTTTTATTATAAAGAGGTCATATCAGGATTTCAAGAATAAATTAAAACCCTATAAGTAAGCGCTTTATGTATTTTTCTGGTAAAATAAGATTGGAAAGAAGGTGGAAACTTGGAACGTTATGATAGACAGATGCGCGTTAAAAACATTGGAAAAGTTGGTCAAAAAAAATTACTCACAAAAACAATTTTGATTGTTGGCGTTGGTGCGATTGGCTCATATGCCGCAGAAATTTGTGCACGAATGGGTTTTGGAAAGTTAATTTTAATTGATCGTGACTATGTGGAACTAAGTAACCTACAGCGCCAATCGCTTTTCACAGAACAAGACGCGTTAGACAAACAAGCAAAAGCGTATGCGGCATCCAAAGCGTTACAATTAATTAATAGCGATATTGAAATTGAATATATAGTTGATGATGCGAACGTGACAAGTTTAACGCCTTATGCCGGAGCAATTGATTACATACTTGATTGTACCGATAATTTTATGACGCGCGACTTTTTAAACCAGTTTTGTTTCACCCATCAAATTCCGTGGATTTTCACCTCGTGTGCTGGAAATTATGCGAATCTCATGCCAATTATTCCACCTGACTCTGCTTGTTTACACTGTTTACTTGGTGATATTCCCCAAACCAACGCAGCAAGTTGCGATATTATTGGCGTTGATGGTGCGCTGATTCCAATCGTCGCCGGCATGCAAGTTTCCTTACTTACACAGATGATTATCAATCCTGATTTCAAAACAAATACCTACTATCAACTAGATAATTGGCACTTTTCTTTCCGATCTCTTGAAGTCAAGAAACGCCCCGATTGCTCTGGTTGCACAACTGGAAAAATGGTTTCAGAAGTTCCTTTTTCCGAACAAACGGTTACTCTTTGCGGAAGAGATACGGTACAATTTCGCTTGCCTAATAAAAGCAATTACCTCGAAATTAAACAACTACTGGCAGAACAGAAAATTACTTACAAAGAAAATCCCGCTTTACTTAGTTTTAATTACGAAAAATTTCAATTTGTTATTTTCAAAAATGGACGTGTGTTACTTCATGGGACAGAAAATATAACAGAAGCAAAAAAAACATATCACTTATTTTTTAACTAAAGGAGGCAGTTATGGAACAAAAGACATTTATTAAGGTGACTTGTAGTATTTTGACGATTAGTGACACAAGAAATTCGGATACGGACACTAGTGGTCAACTGATTCAATCTGCCTTAGAAAACGCTGGGCATGAGGTGATATCGCGGATTGTCGTTCCTGATGATGTTTCGCTCATTAAACAGAAAATAAACGAGCTAGCTGTTAATGGCTCTTTCTGCCTCATCACAAATGGTGGTACAGGTATCGCTAGACGCGATGTCACTTATGAAGCCTTATTTGCGACTATTCAGCAAGAAATTCCCGGATTTGGGGAGATTTTTCGAATGCTCAGTTACGAAGAAGTTGGCAGTCGTGCTATAGTATCACGTGCGTTCGCCGGTTTTTCAGAAAACGGCTTACTGCTTTTTGCATTACCTGGATCAAGTAACGCCTGTCAGCTCGCGATGCAAAAATTGATTGTCCCTGAATTACCTCATTTAATAGCAGAACGACAAAAATAAAACATCCGGTCACACATGTGACCGGATGTTTTATTTATCCTCCAATTTGACTCATACGACGCCAAGTTGGTTTATTAGATTGAACTTCATCTTGTAATTTCAATGCCATTTCGTGATTTTCAGGTTTGTTATCAATTGCCTTTTGCACAAGTTGCATTAGTTTGACTGGGTCTTGGATAAATGGTCGAATATTCATTTCTTCATCCCAGTATAAACACGCTTTAATATAACCATCTGCGGTAAGTCTGAGTCGGTTGCAACTATCACAAAAATGAGCGCTAACTGGGTGAATCACACCAAACGTCCCTTTCGCTCCTTTAATACGGAAATTTTCGGAGGGGCCATTTCCACGAATTGAGTCCACTGGTTCATACTCATAACCAGCTTCATTACAAGCCTCAAAAATTGTATCCAGCGGCAGATACTTTTCTTTCCAACTCGTACCAGCATGACCAATTGGCATGTATTCAATAAAGCGAATATTAATGTCTTTATCTTTTGTAAATCGAAGGAAATCGGTTATTTCGTCATCGTTTTGCCCTTTAATTAGGACGACGTTAAGCTTAATGGGAAATAACCCCACTTCTTCTGCTTTTTGAATACCATCGAGGACTTTTTGCAAACGCCCACCACGAGTAATTGCTTGAAAGCGGTCTGCATGAAGGGAATCCAAGCTGATGTTCACACGCGTCAGTCCAGCCTCCTTAAGCGCTTCTGCTTTTTTTGCCAAATACATTGCATTTGTTGTAATCGAAATATCTTCTATTTCAGGGATTGCTCCAAGTCCGCGAACAATTTCCACAATATCAGTTCTGAGTAATGGCTCTCCGCCGGTGATGCGCACTTTTTTTATACCAAATTTCACCATTAATTCCATAAAACTGACAATTTCATCTTTGGATAGTACTTTTTCATGGGGCAAAAATGTCAGGCCTTCTTCGGGCATACAATACACACACCTTAAATTACACCGATCTGTTACTGAAATACGAATATAATCGTGTACCCGCCCAAATTTATCCTTTAATAATTGCATAAAACAAAACTCCTATCCTACAAAATAGTTACGCTTCTGCTTTAAATGTCCCGCTTTTCCCGCCGGTTTTTTCAACTAAATACGTTTTTTCGATGCGCATCCCTTTATCCATTGCTTTACACATGTCATAAATAGTTAATGCAGCGACGGTTACTGCTGTGAGTGCTTCCATTTCTACGCCAGTCTTTCCAACAGTTACAACTTCGGATGTGATAGTTAGCGCAGTCTCACCATCATCTTCAAAAGAAATATCAGCTTTCGTTGTCATAATAGGGTGGCACATTGGAATTAGTTCGCTTGTCTTTTTCGCTGCCATAATTCCTGCCACTTGTGCAACTGCTAAAACATCTCCTTTAGCAATTTTACCAGTATGGATACGCGCTAACGTTTCTTCATTCATATGTATCGTAGCTCTAGCGATTGCACGGCGTTTTGTTTCCGATTTGCTTGTAACATCCACCATTTTTGCGCGTTTTTCATCATTAAAATGCGTCAAATCATCTTTTTCCATCTGGTTCCCTCCTTATCCACCACTTACTGGTGGAATTACAGCTATTTCGGATATTTCTTTTGGTAAAATATCTTGATCTTGCTGAAATTCCATGTTCACGGCTAGCATACAGGTTGCCAAATCCACAGCTATTTCAGGAAATTCACTACTAATAACTTCTCGAACCTCGCCGACTGTTTGACATTGCTGCAAGTTCAATTTCACTTCGGTTTTATGTGTTTTTTCAGCTAAAAAAGCGAAAAATTTAATTGTTGTCAGCATTTATGCCACCCCACCTTATTTTATCGACATCTTTTTCTTCTTTCCATATAGGTACCCGTTCTTTTAATCGTTCAATTATATATCTGGATCCCTCAAAGCAAGCAGCACGGTGTGGTGTTGATACGCCGATAAACACTGCTATATCAGTTATTTCTAAGAGTCCTAATCGGTGTACGATGACTACATCTGCGCCCCACTGTGCTTCTACTTCTGCAGCTAATTTGTTTAGTTCTTTGAGCGCCATTTCTTCGTAGGATGTATAACGAATTTCTTCGGTTTGAATATCTCCTGTCCATTCTCGAATCGTACCAACAAACAAGTTAATACCACCATGATTTTTATTAATTAGTTTTTCAGAAAGCAGACCAATTTCAATTGTTTCATGTTGTAAGGCTACATATTTCATTGTAAAAACTCCTTGATTAATGTTTCTGCAAATGCGTTTAAAGCTTTTTCCTCTCCAATAAAAATCGCATCTTCCTTTAACGCTGGATTGTGCGTCGCGATTTTATGGACTGCCTTACTATTTTTTAAAAGCTCGATTTCCGCCTGTTCGCGAATTAAAATGATTTTAGGAAATGGTCCTGCTTTATAGCCTTCTATAAGAACAATATCTGATTCTGGTAGTTTTTGGATGGCTGTTTTTAAATCGATACCGGTTTGTTCCATCACAGCATATTGTCTCGAATTCGCTATAACAACAGCTTCTGCACCACTTTCTTGAAAAGAGTAAGAATCCGTTCCCACGTGATCTACAGAAAAGTCATGTGCATCATGTTTGATAGCAGAAACCGTGTAGTTTTCCTTCCGACTAGCGCGAATTAATGCATTTAGTAAAGTTGTTTTCCCACTATTTTTAAACCCAATTACTTGGAGGATAGTAGCCATGCTTCGACCTCTTCTCCTTTTAATTTTCCAACTTGACCGCGAGGGATTTTGAATAAACAGGTGGTTAAGTGAAGATTGCCTAGCGCACTAGACATATCGCTTCCTATCAGCTCCACCAAATATTCCCCTTCCCCAGATAAACGATAGGTTCCCCGTAAGAAACGGTCATAGCCATTATTTTTGGTGTAATCACTCGCCATTTTGGCGCGAACTTGAGTTGTCGCGGTTATATCTCTCCCCATTAAGGTAGCTAATACCGGTTCTACTAATAAGTAAAAACCTGTAAAGCATGCCCCTGGATTGCCAGAAAGCGCGATGATAAGCGTTTTGTTCAACCACATCCCTGTTGTCGGGCTACCTGGTCGCATTTGAATTTTATTAAAAAGTAATTCTGCTTCTTGTTTTGCAATATCAGCCATGTAGTCAAAATCACCTACAGAAACACCTCCCGTAGTAACTATTAAGTCCGCTATCTTGGTCAATTCTAGTAAACGGTTTTTCGTGTCCTCATAATTATCAGGTAATTGTTCGGCCGCGCAAATCTCGGCATGATGTACTTTTAGCAAATTCTCCAGTAATGGTTGATTACTATTAAAAATTTTGCCATCTGGAAGCGAATTTCCAGTAGGAACAAGTTCACTACCTGTGGATAAAATAGCTACTTTTGGCTTTCTGATGACTTGTACTTCTTGAATCCCAAAGGATGACAGTAAACTTATCGAACCGGCATTTAAAATGTGTCCACGATCTAACAGCAAATCTCCTTTGGCAAACTCCGTACCGATTTCTGTAATGTTACTAGATTTTTGTGTATTTATAAGTACTATTTCATTCTCGTTATCCGCTTCTCTTGATTGTTCAAGCATAATAATTTTCGATGCATTATCTGGCACTTTTGCCCCAGTCATTATTCGGACGGTTTCACCTGGATTTAGCGGTTTATCGTATGTTTCCCCGCATGGAACTTCTGCTACAACGCGCAAAGTGATAGGATAATTCCCGTCATCCGCCTCAGTAATCGCAAAGCCATCATAACCAGAACGCCTAAAATATGGAGCAGGAAACGGCGCGAAAATAGGTTCTTGTAATACTTGATTTAACGCCTCTGTCACATGTTTCTTTTCTACTGGAAGATGCGTTATTTGGTTACATAATACTTCTCTCGCTTGTTCCATTCTAATGGTGTTTCTTCTTTCAATCATCTGGGCGCACTTCCCTTCTATAAATCATGTATGCGTTTTCTTTAGTACCAATATACAGGAGTTTTCCCGTTTTAAAAAGTAAAGCGACTTCTCCTTAGTTTGCTGCTTTGAATCCGTATTTTTCCAGTATTTTTTGCGCTTCTGATTTATTCATAAAATCAAGGAATGTTGCGGTTTCTTCTTTTTTATCCGAGTCACTGACTTGTGCGCTATAGTAAGCAATTGGATCATGGAGTTTCTCATCAATTGTTGCCTTCACTTGTACTTTTTTGCTTAATAGAGCATCTGTCTGGTAAACGAAGCCTGCATCTGCATTTCCGGCTTCCACATAGGATAAGACTTGACGAACATCGGTTGCAAGAACGAGTTTTGCTTTTTCTGCATTATATAGATTTAAGTTTTCGAGCGTTTGTTTGGCATAGGCGCCTGCTGGGACTGATTCCGGGTCTCCGATGGCGATTTTGGATGCGTCATTTAGTAATTGTTCTAAGTTTAGCTCTGACTTTTGATTCACGTTTTTAGGTGTAATTAGAACAAGTTCATTTCCCGCAAATTCTTTCATGTCTTCTGCTAAATTTTTCTTGCTTAGTGTAACCGCATCTTTTTTACTCGCTAAAAGGACGCCATCAATTGGTGCACCGCTTTCAACACGTTCGCGAATTTGTCCAGAACCACCAAAATCAAAAGATAGTTTAATCGTTGGATTGGCTTTTTCAAAAAGTGGCTTTACGTCATCTATCGTATCTTTTAAACTTGCTGCTACTGAAATATGTATAGTTGTTTTTTTTGCTTTTTCAGGCGTATCCCCGCAAGCTCCGAGAAGTAATAATAATCCACAACTTATAATAAGTGTTATTTTTTTCACCATTCATCCCCCTTTTTTATTTTAGTTACATTGTACTTAAGTTTGACATTTTATACCAGAGAGAACGATAATAATAGAAGTACTAGAGGGTTATTCAGGAGGAGATTTATGTTTACATCTGTTTGGCATACATTACTTGTAGCCACAATTTCTACGTTTCTCGCATTTATGACGATGTTACCACTGAGTTATTATTTTGCTGGTCGAAAATCACGTTTTCAGTTACTTGTGGAGATTTTAATTTTACTTCCGCTTGTTTTACCGCCAACTGTGGTTGGTTTAGTGTTACTGAATGTGCTTGGACGCAATGATTTTATTGGCGGTGTGCTTTGGGATACTTTTGATTTTAGTTTTATTTTTTCCCTTAGTGGTGCTATCGTTGCAACGACGATTATTATTTTACCAATTATGTATCAAGGTTTGAAATCAGCATTTTTATCAATTGATCACGAACTTGTATGGGCAGCAGAGACTCTTTCAGCGAATAAAAAACAGATTTTCACAAAAATTATTTTACCGAATTGCTGGCAACCAATTTTAGCAGGTGTTCTGCTTAGTTTTTGTCGAGCGATGGGTGAATTTGGCGCAAGTTTGATGGTGGCCGGATACATAGAAGGAAAAACCGATACAATAGCCTCGAGCATTTATTTTATGGTACAACAAGGAGACATGCGAACTGCGATTTATCTCGGGTTAATTAATGTCATTATCGGTGTATTTGCTTTACTTGTTATTCATGTTTTAACTGTACGCCAAAGTAATTTAACGAGGGGGATGTAACGATGCTACGCTTACAATTTCATAAAAAACTTCCTTTTCATGATTTAAATATTAATTATACGTTTGAAAAACCAGTAACTGCGATGATGGGTGCAAGTGGTTCTGGTAAGTCAACTCTATTTCAGTGCGTTAGTGGCTTGAAAAGTATCGACGGCGGCATTATTGAATTTGACGGGACTCCGTGGGATGATTCCAATATTTCGTTACATCTTCCTGTGACAGAGCGCAAAGTAGGTTATTTATTTCAAAATCTAGCTTTATTTCCAAATATGAATGTATATGAAAATATCGCTTTTGGCTTAAAAGTGCAGAAAAAGAAGAAAAAAGAACAAGCGGAAATTCAGCAACAAGTACGAAAAATGAGTGATTATCTACAAATTTCTCACCTTCTTTATTCTTCCGTTCAGAAATTATCTGGTGGCGAGAAGCAACGTGTTGCGATGGCTCGAGCAATGATTACGGAGCCAAAATTACTTTTACTGGATGAACCTTTTAACGGGCTAGATGAAGAAACACGTTTAATTTGCATGAAATTAGTTGGTCAGATGGCCAAAGATTTCCATATACCAGTTATTTTTGTCACGCATTATGCCTCCGAAGCAGAAATGATGACCGAAGAAATTTTAGTTATGCGAGAGGGACGTCTTGAAAAACGAAAAAAGTAATGTAGGGATTGTATTAGCTGGTGGGAAATCTAGCCGTTTCGGGGAACCAAAAACGTTTTTTCAGGATGAGGCAACTGGAAAAACGTGGGTCGAGCTAACGGTTAGTAAGTTACTGCCGCTTTGCGATAAGGTATTTGTATCGGCAAATCATGAAAATTATCCAAAACTTGTTGCCCTTTTCGATGCAGAACCAAGCATTGAAATCATTCCAGATCAAACCGCATTCAGTGAATTTGGACCACTTGGAGGAATTTATGCGGTGATGGTAGAAGCAGCGGCTTATCAGAAAGCTAATTTCCTAGTGCTTCCTGTTGATATGCCTTTTTTGACTTTAAAAGAAATTGGACGGCTGGCTAATTATCCTAATCATTTTGCTAAAACAGCGCAAGCAAATCACTATTTGGTTACCAATATCCCCTACTCACGAGAAACGCTACATCACTTACTACAAGACGAGCAACATCGTGTCAGAGCTTTATTCGAAAAACTCCATACCAAACCTTTAGTATTTGAAGAAGATGCCCCATTTAGAAATATCAATCATCAAAATGAACTTTTTTAACCTTTTCTTGTCCTTTTCTTTAGTTTTTTTTGGTAAACTAGAGAAAATCATGAGAAGAGGTTTTTTTATGCAATTTTTTCGCTTACTTTGGGTGTTTACTTGGAAGCAAGCACTTTGTTGTATTTTTCCCGCTATTATCTTTATATCGCTTGCTCTTACAAAGCTGATTCATATTCCTTTTATTGCGCGCTATGACTTACTTTTGATTATTTGTCTTGTAACGCAAATGCTACTCATAAAATTTGGCCTAGAAACATGGGATGAGCTTAAGGTAATTATGGTTTTCCATCTTATTGGATTTGGACTTGAAATCTATAAGGTACATATGGGGTCATGGAGTTATCCAGAAGATGGTTTAATGAAACTTTTCGGAGTGCCCCTTTATAGCGGTTTTATGTATTCAAGTGTGGCGAGTTATATTTGCCAGGCTTGGAAAAGATTTGATCTTAAAATGACAAATTGGCCAAATTTTTGGTTAGTAAGTAGCCTTTGCATAGCGATTTACGCTAATTTTTTCACGCATCATTTTATAATGGATTTTCGGTGGATTTTGATTGTTTTAGTTCTCGTTTTATTCCGAAAAACATATGTTTATTTCAAAGTTAGTTCGACTCAACTCAAAATGCCTTTATCTTTTTCCTTTTTATGTATCGCCTTTTTCATTTATCTTGCGGAGAACATTGCTAGTTTTTACGGAGCTTGGTCTTATCCAGACCAGCTGGTTGCATGGCGTCCAGTGCACGTTTCAAAAATCACGAGTTGGTATTTACTTGTTATTATTAGTATTATAATCGTCGCACAACTTAAATTCGTTAAGCAAAAATTAGAACAAACTTCTGTAAAAGCCAAAAGCGAGGCCACGCTGAAATAGTGCCCTCGCTCTTGATTCAAATTAATTTTAGCTGTTTTAAAGCATTATAAACCCCATCATCATCAACATGGCTAGTAACATAATCCGCCACTGCTTTTACCTCATCACGACCATTGCCCATTGCTACACCTGTTCCAACAGCTTGAAGCATTGCAATATCGTTCAAACCATCGCCAAATGCGTAAGTATCTTCCATCGAGAAGCCAAGTTTTTTGATCATCTGCTTAATACCTTCCGCTTTCGAACCATCAGCTGGACAAACATCCACGGAAACATCATGCCAGCGCAAGAAACCATACTGCTTAAATTCTTCTCGGTAATAAGCATCATACGACTCATCACAGAAAAGTAAACACTGATAGATATCTCTGCCTTTGTAATAATTAGCATCCACTTTGGGATAATCTCTTTTAATAGAATTCATACCTATTGTCACCCGGTCGTGATCAGGCAAATTCGCACGCATAGAATCTTTTCCTGAAAAAACAATGGGATGCTCATGCTCCGATGCAACCGTGATTAAACGTTCTAAAGACTCGGTTGGTAATGGTTTAGCGTATATTTCTTTGCCTTCAAAAATAACATATTGTCCGTTATAGCAAATATAAGAATTAATATCTAACTCTTTTCTAATTTCGTCTAACATAAATGGACCACGTCCTGTTGCAATCGCTACATAAACGCCATTTTCTTTTAATTTAGCAATCGCTTGTTTTGCTGATGCTGGAATTTCTTTGGTTTCTCCTACAAGTGTGCCATCTACATCAAAAAATACAATTTTACTCATCAATTAAACGCCTCAATCCTCTATCCATTTTTAAATCATTATGTTTAAATTATAGCAGAAAATCTTCATGATAACAGGGTTGACAAAATTAATTATACTTTCTAGTAGCAATTATCTGGATTTATGGTATATTAGAATGAAGGATATAGATCGGATGAACATTTGTAGGACGACAATGGAACGTGAAAAAAAACTTATAATTACATCTTTTACTCGGAAATTTGTTTCAAATTCCCAAAATAAAGGTATGCAATTATAACGGATAAGAAATTTAACATACGTGCACAGCTATTTTTATACATTAGTCTGTGGTAATTTTTCTTTGTCTTTTTTATGCCGAATTGTTAGTGTCTCGTGCACCCATATCCGCTTGCTACTAAGTCCACAACTGAAAGCAAGCCAATGAATACTAAATAAATATTAGATTTTCAGCTTGAAAATCTATTTTTAAAAAACAAAACTTAAATTTTAAGGAGAGAAAAACATGATTTTTAAAGTATTTTATCAAGAAACACTCACAGAAACACCCGTACGTGAAAAAACACAATCACTATACGTTGAAGCGGAAAGCGAAGTAAAAGTACGCCAACTTTTAAAAGATGAACCTTTCCACATCGAATTTGTTGAAAAAATTAGTGACGCGCACTTAGCTTATGAAAAGGAAAACCCAGACTTCGCGCTCTGGGAAAAATAAGCCTATATGAAATTTGTTAAAAATAATGAGACAGCTGTTTTCGCCCTTGGTGGACTAGGCGAAATCGGTAAAAACACATATGGCGTACAATTTCAAGATGAAATTATTTTAATTGATGCAGGAATCAAGTTCCCAGAAGATGAACTTCTTGGGATTGACTATGTTATTCCTGACTATAGTTACCTAGTTAAAAACAAAGATAAGATTAAAGGACTTTTTATTACCCATGGTCATGAAGATCACATCGGTGGCGTTCCTTACCTACTTCGCGATCTTAATATCCCAATTTATGCTGGGAAACTTGCGAGTGCACTTATCCGCAACAAATTAGAAGAACATGGCTTGCTTCGTCAAACCAAAATTTATGAATATGAAGAAGATGACGTTTTTAAATTTAGAAAAACAAGCATCTCTTTCTTCCGGACAACACATAGTATCCCTGATACGTATGGTATTGTTGTCAAAACTCCATCTGGTAACATCGTTCATACTGGCGACTTCAAGTTTGATTTTACTCCAGTTGGCGAACCAGCAAACCTGACAAAAATGGCTGAAATTGGTAAAGAAGGCGTGCTTTGTTTACTATCTGATAGTACAAATGCGGAAGTACCAAATTTCACCATGAGTGAACGTGTCGTTGGCGAAAGTATTAAAAATATTTTCCGCGATGTAGAAGGACGAATTATTTTCGCTACCTTCGCATCTAATATCTACCGTTTACAACAAGTAGTTGAATCCTCTATCGAAACTGGTCGGAAAATCGCTGTTTTCGGTCGTAGTATGGAATCTGCTATGGAAATCGGTAAACAATTAGGCTATATTCAAGCACCAAAAGATACCTTTATTGATGTGCATCAACTTAATAAAACACCCGCTGGAAATGTGACTATCCTTTGTACAGGGAGTCAAGGTGAACCAATGGCTGCTCTTTCTAGAATTGCTAATGGTACGCACCGCCAAATCCAAATTCAACCAGGTGACACGGTAGTCTTCTCGTCTTCCCCTATTCCTGGTAATACAACGAGTGTAAACCGCACAATCAATTTACTCTATCAAGCTGGTGCAGAAGTGATCCATGGTAAAGTAAATAATATCCATACTTCTGGTCACGGTGGTCAACAAGAACAAAAACTAATGCTTCGTCTTATGAAACCTAAATTCTTTATGCCGATTCATGGTGAATTTAGAATGCAAAAAATCCATGCGGAGTCTGCTGAGGAATGTGGTGTTCCAGAAGAAAATAGCTTTATTATGGCAAATGGAGATGTACTCGCACTAACGAGTGAAACAGCTCATATCGCTGGTAAAATCCATGCTGCAAGCGTCTATATTGATGGTAGTGGTATTGGAGATATCGGTAATATTGTCCTTCGCGATCGTCGCATTCTTTCTGAAGAAGGTCTCGTAATTGTTGTTGTATCCATTGATATGAAAAATTCTCGTGTGATGGCAGGACCTGATATTATTTCACGCGGCTTCATTTATATGCGTGAATCCGGTAATTTAATCGGAGAAGCTCAAGGTCTTCTAACACGTCATTTAAATAAAGTAATGGAGCAAAAAACAACACAATGGTCTGAAATCAAGAATGAAATTACAGATACTTTGCAACCATTCTTGTATGAAAAAACAAAACGACGTCCTATGATACTACCTATAATCATGGAAGTATAGTTTTAAAGACGATAAATGGTTTTAAAATCATTTATCGTTTTTTGTTGATTTCTCAGAAAGACGATGGTATGTTTAAACAAACTAAATAAGAAAGACGAGGAAAATTTTATGACAGATACTAGGACAGAAACGAAGCGAAAGAAACCGTCCACTTTTACTAAAGTTATGAAAATTGCTAGCGTGACACTTTTAGGAATTCTCTTTTTCTCCATTACAGGTTTGGCAGCGAAGTATTACATCACCGTTCAAAATACTTTCACAAAAATTAATGTTCCTTTAGAAACAAGTAATAAAACAGCCAGTGATTTAGAGAAGAAAAAGCCTTTTTCCGTATTGCTCATGGGTTCTGATGCTCGTCCTGGTGAAACAAATGGTCGTGCAGATACAATAATTCTTGCAACAGCCAATAAACAACAAAACACAGTCGAAATGGTCAGTATCCCTCGAGATACAAAAGTAGATTACGGAAATGGTGATATTGGAAAAATCAACGCTTCCTATTCTAACGGAGGCCCCTCAGGAACTGTTTCAGCTGTAGAAAAACTGATGCCAGGTGTTCCAGTAGATTATTTTATTTCTATCAATATGGAAGGTTTTAAAGACCTCGTTGACGCAGTTGGAGGCATTACAGTATATAATGATATTGATTTAACAGATGTAAATAGTAAATTTGTAAAAGGAAATATTACTTTAAATGGAACAGATGCTTTGCAGTATGTCCGAATTCGTCACGAAGATCCACGAGGTGACTTTGGACGCCAAGATAGACAGCGCGACGTTATTATTGGTATTGCTAATAAAGTTGTAAGTTCATCCGGTGTCTCCAATTTTGAAAGCATCATGAAAGCTGTTGGAGATAATTTCCAAACTAATATGACGCTTACAGATATTACCTCTATGGCTACGAATTATTCTTCCGTTCTTAAAAACGTTGATTCGCAAGAGCTTAAAGGTGAAGGCCAAATGATTTATAGTGAGTCTTACGGATTTGATTTATATTATTTTGTACCAGATGAAACAGATTTAGAACGGGTCATTAATATGTTCAAGAAGAGTTTAGATATTACAGAATAAAAGTAAAAGATGACTGAGGCCAATTAAGCTTCAGTCATCTTTTTATTGATGTTTCACAATCAAGGCTTCCATTTCATTAATCACCTTTGTGCAGGCTTGTTGATGATAAGCAAATACAATTTCATAATCGGGCTCTATCTCTTTATCCAAAGTCACATGATAAAGTATTTCAATATTATTTATCGCTTGTTCTACTAATATGTTGAAATGAAGCATAGGATCATCTGATGCGACATTAGCAACAAAACTACTATCAGTAATAATTTGTTCTCGCGTTTTTCGTAAATCGATTAATTGCTTCCATAAGCCTTTAATCTTTGGAGCTAACGTTTTAGCATTTGCAGAATTAATCTCTAGCGCTTTAATGTTCGCAAGTAAAGCTTTTTCTTGAGCGATAAAAACTTGATTTAATTTTTTTGTTTTTTTCCGTGGATAAAGCGCATAAACAAGAAAACCAATTGCCAGCCCAATCATTGTATCAAATAAACGATCTCTTAAAAAGACAACTGGTTCCCCGTCTCCCTTACCAACTAGCACCATCACCGTAATAACAACAATAACCATCGTGAATTTTTTGGTAAAAAGATAGCTCAGCATTACAGCAAGAGCCGCACCAATTGGTATCATGATATAATGATGATTTGGTACTAAAAGATACACGATTGCCGCAAGCACCCCTCCAACTATCGTTCCTACAATACGCTCAATACTCGATTTATATGTCGCCCCTTTTGTCATCTGAGCAGTAATATAAATTGCGTTAAAAACATAGGTTGGATAAACAATCCAATCACCTAATACTGGAAAAAGCAAAATAGCTATCGTTATACTAATTAAGACTTTAGCTACGCGAGGATCCAGAGCAAGGCGCTCCTTCATCGAAATTTTTTTCATTTCTTATCCCCTCCTTCAGCTAATTCAGCCATTCCTTTTTTAATAGCTAGAAAGTTTTCAACGAATTTTTTTACGTGAAAAGAAGCAACTGGATCCGTTTCTTTGGCGTTAATCTCCGCTGAAACTTCGATGTTTATTGAGGATAGTGCCATTCTTGCTTCATCAGATAAACCCGCTCTACCAATGTCTTCAAGTGTTTGCATATGAAAAAAAAGCTGTAAATAATTCGGTAGTAAAGCTTGGTAGAGTTCCACATGGCGAGGATTTTTGTTTTTACTAGCACTGTATTCTTTAATAAACATTTGCGACTGTACGAAAATGCTATATAGCGGTTTTGATACAAATTCCCCGTTATTTTTAAAGACGCTTTCCATTTCTTTATCAAATAGTCCCATTAATTGCTTCATGATAGTTTGTACCGTTTTCTCAAGTGGTAAATGGACGTACCTTACAACAAGTCTTACTAAAATAAAAAACACAAATACATCAATGAGTGATACTATTACCATAACGTATAATGGCATTGGTAAATCTTCTGTCCCAAGAAAATAAAGAGCTGTCCCAATTGCTAGTGTCATCACCATGTATTTTTGAGGCATCGTAAAATTCACTACTAAAATAACAATTAACATCACAAAATAATAAATATATACATTAATCGGAAAAAAGTAAGTGCTTATAATAACGAAAGCGCACGCTAATGTAAAAGCTATCGCAATTTGAGGAATGACTTTTCGAGTAATCCCATATGTAGGTTGCATTGAAATAATTCCTATTAAAACAACAATAGGCAAGACTCCAGCTAAATCAGGAAAAATAACAGTATGAAAAATAACACAAATACTTGTATAAACAAATGCTTGCAACATTTGAATTAATCCTCGAGCCCCAATTTTATCCAGCAAAAATTTTTTCATCAGTTCCCCTCTCTTCTATTTGGTTTACTTAAGCTCTGTAACTATAATAGAAAATAAATAGTTATTTAGCAAGCAAACAATAAAAAAACCTAAGCATATAATAGACATTATTCACATCTTCATATATTGCAAAGGTTTTATTTTTATTGGATTTTTTCTTGTAAACGTTCAATATCGTCATCTGAACCAATAACGATTAAAATATCCCCTTCATGAAGAACATCATTTGCTTCAGGAGTAATAATCATTTGTTTATCTTTTTTTATGCCCACAATATTAACGCCAAATGAGTTACGAAAATCTAAATCAACAAGGCTTTTACCAAGAAAACGCGGGTCAGATACTGAAATCTCCACTAAGCTATATTCATCAGAAAGTTCTAGGTAATCAAGCATATTTTTCGATACGATATAATGTGCTATTCGTCGTCCCATATCCCGCTCTGGATGGACAACTCGGTCAGCTCCGATTTTATCTAGTAATTTGGCATGTTTATCATTTGTTGCTTTTGCAGTAACATATTTTACGCCCATTTCTTTTAAAATCAGCGTCGTTAAAATACTTGACTGAATATCTTCACCAATTGCGACAATAACGTGCTCAAAATTTCGAATACCTAATTGTCGAAGCGCGTTTTCATCGGTTGAATTGGCAATAACTGCATGGGTAGCAATTGACATATATTCATTTACCCGTTCTTCATCTGAATCAATGGCAAGTACTTCCATTCCTTGCTCAACAAGTGAACGACAAATACTTCCACCAAAACGCCCAAGTCCGATGACTGCAAATCCCTCTTTCATGTACAGCTTACCTCCCTATTACTTTTTTTCTACTAAATCATGTTTAAATGCATAGATGGCAGCTTGCGTGCGGTCTTGTACATCTAATTTGGATAAAATATTACTCACATGTGTTTTTACTGTTTTTAAAGTGATGAAAAGTTCATCCGCGATTTCTTGATTTGATTTTCCTTCTGCAATAAGAAGTAAGATTTCATTTTCGCGATTTGTTAAATCATCATGTAAGTTTTTTTCTGGTTTAGCGGTTAGTCTTTGCATCATTTTACCAGTTACTTCTGGTTCTAGTACAGAATCCCCACCGTATGTAGCTCGAATCGCATCTGCAATTTCACTCGCTGTGGAGGTTTTTAACATATAACTACTCGCTCCAGCTTCAAGTGCCGGATATACTTTTTCGTCATCAATAAAACTTGTGACGATAATAATTTTTGCTTCTTTCCAATTTTTCATAATTTCTTTTGTTGCTTCAATACCGTCCATCTCATCCATGACTAAATCCATTAAGATAATATCCGGACGCAATTCTAAAGCCATATCAGCACCTTCTCGGCCATTTTCTGCCTCACCAACTACTTCCATGTCATCTTGAACAGAAAGATATGCTGACACGCCTATTCGTACCATTTCATGATCATCTACTAGTAAAACTTTTATCATTCGTTTTCCACGTCCTTTTTCGCAACAAGTGGGATTTTTATTTCTACGCTAGTTCCTCGTCCTTTAAAGCTAATTATTTTAATAGTACCACCAAATTCAGCGACTCGTTCACGCATATTTTGTAAACCGTATGAACCTTGACGTACATTATCCATATCGAATCCTACCCCGTCATCGACTACTTTCATTACCGCTAAATTATCCATCGTTACTAAACGTACTTCTAATAATTTAGCCTTAGAGTGACGTAAAGTATTCGATAGCAATTCTTGAACAATCCGGAATAAATGATCTTCAATGCCTTTTTGCAAATTAATATCTTCAATTTGCCATTCGACTTCGATAGGTAATTTGGTTGTTAGTTCTTTTAATAATTGTTCTATACCCGTTTTTAATGACTTTCCTTCAAGCTGCGTTGGTCGCAGATGAAGTAATAGTGCACGCATCTCAGATTGAGATTCATTTACGATAGACTCTACCATTTTTAATTGCTTTTGCATGGCTTTAGTTGCGCTTTTTTCGCTTTGTTCATTTAAGGCAGATAATAACATCATCGCAGCGAACAGTTGTTGACTCACAGAATCATGTAACTCGCGCGCAATCCGGTGACGCTCTTCTGACAAAATAGCTTCTTTCGTTTGACCACTTGATTCAGCGCGATCACTTGCGAGCTTCTGGGTCAGAATCGTTTGTGCTTTCATCTTATCACGCAAACGGTCAATTTGCTTATAGACTTGCTGTACTTCTAAAAAAGTTTCATCTTCTTCGCTCGTAATCTTTTTTTCTAAATCACCTTGACTTAGAAGCCGAATAGAGAAGTCAATTGACTCAAACTTTTGTTTAACAAAATAGCCAAGTATGCCACCAATGATTAAACCAATCGAAATAGCTGTCAGTGGTACAAAGACGACAAAAGGAATGTAAAATATTTTTTGTTCAATTAAGATTTTGTACCATGAACCTTCACTAAAAAAATAGTATCCAACCGTACCAATAGTTGTTGCAATAAGTAGCAACCCTGAGCAGACTGCCATCATTAGCTTCGAAAAACTCATAACCTGATCACCTCTAAATCTCCGAAGATAACAGACGTCATGATTTTCACTTTTCGTGCGGAACTTTCGTAATTATCTGAGTAGACCTTGATACTATTATTTTGTATAGTAGTACTTTCTTTATCATATTGGATATTTCCGAAAATTGCTGAATGTTCAATGCAAATACCAATGTCAAATGGAACAAGTATGCGGATTTTTCCGGATACACTCCGTATCATGATAATACTTTCGCCAGTTGGAAGAACTGTATTTCCCAAATCCAGAATCGTATCACCTATACCTGTTTGAATATTAATATCATCCCATTCGTAAACAACATCTAATATTCGCTGATTACCAAACCACTGATTACGGATAAATTTATCTGTGCAATCAATTTTGCTATCCGGCTCTCTCGTCTTAAGCATTAATAGTTGGGGTGCCCGCTTTCGGCTTATATAGTGAATAATCGCATAAATACCTGCAACAACAAGTCCTACTTTAAAAGTAGTTGTAAGCAGTACTGCAATAATGATAAATACGATACCGATAAACAGTGAGTTTTTTGCGCTTTTTTTCGTGGCGCTTGCTTTTCTTGATGTGAAAATGAAGAATATTCCGAGTGCAAATAAAATGAGTAGCTCCCACTGGAATAACATCTCAAGTCCAACACCAACAATAATCGCAATTAAAAATATAAAAACAACCGAGCTTTCCATTTTTTTCAAGCTGACACACCTCCTTAAGTCATTCTTTAGACAAAGTTATTTCTCGATTTTTCGCTACTTTGTACAGCTGTGTATATTATAGCCAGGATTTGCTAGTAGAAACAAACCGCGCTAGTTGGAACAATCTCTACTACTTTAGTCGGATGTCTCTTCTGTTAACTTAGTAATTATTCCATTTTCTTGTGTAATTCGTCTTGCTTTTAAAAGTGTGCCAATTGCGCGTTTAAATTGCGCCTTACTAATTCCGAATTTAGCGCGGATAGCATCTGGATCAGATTTATCCCCAAACGGCATCTCCCCGCCAACACTTCGTAAATAAGTTAAAATCATTTCCGCATCATCATTTAATACTTCATGCGCTCTCCCACGTAGTGATAAATTAAGTGAGCCATCTGGTTTCACAGCAATAACGCGCGCTTTGACGCGTTCCCCCATCCTAGGTTCAGCAGTCCGTTCACTTTCATGAATAAAGCCAATATGGAAATCATCCGTAAAGACAAAGGAACCTACTTTCAGTAAACGATAAATGATCCCTTCCACATTTTGGTTAAAAAGCGTTTGTTCTGCTCGAACAGCAATTGCACGGAATTGTTCTTCTTCAGCAAGTACTCCCCACACCCGATTTTCTTCGTCTACTCGAAGTGCAATCATCACCCTACCTTCTTTTTTGGGCCATAAGTGGGGTAATGCAGGCAAATCATCTAATGATACAACGACATCTTTTTCAATACCGATGTCCACAAATACACCTAGATGTTTACGTACTTCGGTTACTGTTCCCCAGCCGTAGTGTCCAACTTGAATTTTTGGAATAATTGTTGTTGCGCGGATTTCTCGGTCATAGTCAACAAAAATAAATGCTGTTACTTCATCTCCAACAGCAAGGTCTGTTTCATGTGTATTTGATTTAGATAAAAAAACAGTTACTTCATTTTTTTCTAGGAGCCAACCTGTTTCTTTGATTTCTTTTACTGTCATTACTTGGCTTTTGCCAATATAGTTATTCATTTTTTTCCACCTTTATTTTAAGAATAGTCTTGTTTCATTATAACGTATCTAAGCTCGTAAGGCTACCTGCTTTGTAGCATCAATCTTGGTTAATATAATGATTTAAAGTATCTATTTTTTCTTTTAAAATATCTTTTGCGAAATCATTCTTTTCTCTAGCAGCACTTCCTACATGATACTCTGTATGATTTAGTGTTCCTTGAAAAGTAGCAATGTTTTCCGGTTTAACGCCACTTCCAACTAGAATTTTAAATGAATCTGGGGTCTCTTTACTGTCATTTATCCACCTTTTAAGGCGTGGCAAGGAATCAAGTGCACTAGACGTTCCACCTGAAGTTAATAATTGATTAATCTCTTGGCCATATGTACGTAAAACTTGGTAGCTTGCTTCAATATCTTTTGTTGCTTCTAGGGCACGATGAAAAGTAAGGTCTAAATCGCCTTTCCAACCGATCACTTTTTCTAGAAGTTCCTGATCGATGTTTCCGTCTTCAGTGATTCCACCATAAACGATGCCTTTGACTCCAACTTCTTTTGCAAGTTCAATATCTCGTTCCATTACAATTCTAGCAGGCTCATCATATACAAACGAAAAACTGTGAGGGCGAATCATCATCATCGCTGGAAGTTTTGAAGCACGCACTATTTCTTTAATAGCACCGTAACTAGGCGTTAAGCCACCTTCACTTATAGCAGAGACCACTTCCATTCTATTTGCGCCGTATTTTTCCGCTAAATATGCATCTCTAGGATTTTGAACTATCACTTCTAACATTCATTTTCGCTCCTTTTAATACTAATTACCTTCATTCTACCCTTTTAACACGCAAATGAATACTAAAAAATCCATGAAAAGAAAATTAGCTTCTCATGGATTTTTTACTTATTATTTTAAGCTTGTAGTAAATACTTCTGTTTTCCCAGCAATCGTGTCCCTAACTGCCTTAAAATCAAAATCGTATTTGCCCTCTGAACTATTAGTTACAACCATAGGAACCACTGTGCTCGCGGCATTTTTCTTGATAAAATCAAAGTCTGCTTCCACGATTGGATCTCCTACTTTTACTTTATCACCAACATTTACTAACACGTTAAAACCTTCTCCGTTTAGTGCTACCGTTTCCAAACCGATATGAACGAGGATTTCTTGTCCCATATCAGTACGGATACCAAAAGCATGTTTCGTTTCTGCAAGTTGAATGATTTTCCCATCAACTGGTGCAACGATAGTGCCGCTTTCTGGTTTAATCGCAATACCTTCACCCATCATCTTTTGATTAAAAACTGGATCTGGAACATCCTCTAATGCAATAAATTGTCCAGTCACATGAGCAAATACAGTTTCATTTTTACTTTTTTTCAAGAATTTTTTAAACATCCATCTTCCTCCTAGCAAATTCATCAATTAACTATTATTTTACCTTTTTAATGAAAAAAAGGCACGGAGAAAGTATCAAGTATAGATTGAACTTCTTCATGCCTTTTTCAAAGTTTATTTACTTGTTTTTAAATCTTCAATGGAGTTAATATTTTCCATGTATTTTGGCACTGCTAAGCCGATTTTCGCACCTTTTAAGTTCGGTCCTAAATCTTCAAACTTTCCTTTGTAATCTTTGTAGTAGATTCCAGAAGTGTTTGGTAGCCATGCAGCGACCATTCCGTCTGCCGCATCGGTTGCGACAGATGCCCACATTGGTTGAATTTCCATTGCTTGAATGGTTGGTTCATAGCCAACTTGTTTTAAAGCTTCTGCAACAACATTAGTAGAGGCAATTTCTGAATCCCAAGCTACATAAGTAAGTTTGATTTCATCGCCATCTACTTTTTCTACGCCATCGGTCCATTTTGCTACTTTTTCCGGATTGTTTTTAATCCATTTTTTAGCAGCTTCTTCTGGGTCTACGCCGTCATTAACTTCTAGCATTACTTCAGACATATCTTCAGCAGTCCAGAAGAAATTATCTAGCACTTTGTAGGCAGAAGGCTTTTCTTCTTTCAACCCTTTGCGGACAATTGTGTGGATATTTTCAGCGTTTCCAAAAACATTTTTAGGGTCATCTAAAAATTTCAAGTCGAATTTTGTGAACATCCAGTGAGGTGTCCATCCAGTCACAACAATCGGGCGCTTATCTTTCATCGCTTTTTGTAGTGTACTAGTCATAGCAGCAGTCGAACTTGTTTGTAACTGCCAATTATCATCATCTAAATGATAATCTTTAATCGCATTTTGTGTTGCAAGCATAATTCCTGCTCCAGCATCAATTCCTGTGATTGTATAATTGATTTGTTCGCCTAAATCTTTTTTCGCGTCATAAGGAGCAAGGGTTGTCCCGCAGGCTGCTAAAGTGAAAATAAGCATAGCCAAAACTGCAGTGGTGATTAATTTTTTTAGCAATCTACTCTCCTCCTTATTCTGATTTCGCTTTTTTATTGAAAGCTTGTGTCAGACGGTCTAGGATGATTGCTACGATAACAATCGCAATCCCAGCTACAAATCCGCCACCAGCGTCATTTCGTCCTACTGCAAAGTAAACACGTGTTCCAAGTCCCATTGCACCAATCATCGAAGCAATTACGACCATGGAAAGTGCTAACATGATACTTTGGTTAATCCCAGCCATCATGGTCGATTTCGCCATTGGTAGCTGCACTTTCCAAAGTTTTTGCCAAGGTGTCGAACCAAAAGAATCTGCCGCTTCAACAAGCTCTGTCGAAACTTGGCGAATACCTAAATTAGTCATACGAACAGTTGGGGGCATTGCGAAAATAACAGAAGCGACTACCCCTGGAACCATCCCAATTCCGAAAAATGCTACGGCTGGAATTAAATATACAAAGGCAGGCATTGTTTGCATAAAGTCAAGCACCGGTTTAAAGATGCTTTCGACGATACCGCTTTTCGCCATCCAAATACCAAGTGGAACCCCAATAACAAGTGCAATTAAACTACTTGTAAGGACAAGAGTCAGCGTTTGAGTCATATCACGCCAGAAATCTAAGTTCCAAATTAATAGTAAGCCGACCACTTCAAAAATAATTAATCCCCATTTTTTCCCTTTACGATTAACCCAGAAAGTCCCAAATACTAGTAAAATAATAAATAACCATGGTGGAACTAAGTCGAATACCCATTGGAATGCATCCACAATTCCGCCAATGATATTAGTAATTACATTAAAAAATCCTTCAAATTGCGTTAAGCCATCAACTAATTTGTCAATCCAACTAGCTAATGGAATCGTTGGAATATTAGGCATTAACGTTCACCTCGTTTCCAGAAAGTGCGGCCAGAACAGACCCGCGAATAATAATTCCTTTTAATTTTCCATCTTCGGTTACAGCAATTGGAATCGTTGTAGTTGATATCGTATCCATTATCTCTGCAAGTGGTGTATCCGGACCAGTTGTCGGTACATCGCTGTGTAAAGCACTTTCAAGCGAAGTAATATTTTCTTTTACAAGTTTAGATACTTCTGCTGCATGGACAATTCCAACGAGCTCACGGTTACGTTTTACGACAAATACACTAGATGTGCCAGCTTCACGCATCCGTTTTAAAGCAACACGAGGGCCATCTTTTTCAAAATTAACGATTTCTGGGCGTATCATTACGTTGCTCGCTGTATAAACTTTGGAACGGTCTACATCTTCAATGAATTTTTCTACATATTCATTTGCTGGATGTGCCAGAATTTCTTCTGGGGAACCTGTTTGAACAACAGAACCATCACGCATAATCATAATGTGATCGCCAATACGAAGCGCCTCATCCAAGTCATGCGTAATAAAGATAATCGTTTTCTTCATTTTATCTTGTAAATCTAGTAATTGATCTTGCATATCTTTTCTGTTAAGTGGGTCAAGTGCAGAGAAAGCCTCATCCATTAACAAAATATCTGGATTGTTAGCAAGTGCTCTCGCAAGCCCTACACGCTGCTGCATCCCACCAGAAAGTTGGGAAGGATATTGTTCGCCGTAACCAGCTAAACCAACAAGTGCAAGCGATTCTGCTGCATTTTTCTCACGTTCTTCTTTGTTCATTCCTTGAATTTCAAGCCCGTATTCAACATTACGGTTAATCGTTCTATTTGGAAATAAACCAAAATTTTGGAAGACCATGCTCATGCTTTTCCTTCTAACTTCCAAAAGTTCTTTTTTATTTAAACTAGAGAGTTCTTTTCCGTCCAGCCAAATTTTTCCGCTCGTAGGCTCAATTAGACGGTTTAAAAGTCGTACCAAAGTTGACTTCCCACTACCAGAAAGCCCCATTATAACGAAAATTTCTCCTTCTTCTACGCTAAAAGATGCTTTATTAACACCAATAGTCGCCCCTGTTTCTTTCAAAATTTCTGTTTTCGATTTCCCTTGAGAAAGTAAAGAAGATGCTTTAGAAGCCTTTTTTCCAAAAATCTTCGTTAGTTCTTCCACTTTAATCTTGCTCAAAATAAAATCCCCTTTCTTTTTTAAATTGAATTATTTACTAGGCAAAAATTCGGCCCATATCGCTTTAAAAAAAAGCAATAACATTTATCATTGTACACAAGTTTCACATTAGTTTCACATCATACAGTTTGATTTGCGCTATTTTGCACATTTGAGAAAGCGCCTCCATCTTACTACAAGAATGGCTAGCGGTTTTTTTAAATTTTTTTAATAAAATTAACTTTTTTTGCTAAAAACGAATCTTTTTCAGTGAAAATTTATTTCTTATAACAGCATTTTTGTGAAATTTTTGTTAGAATAGAAAAGGACATTTCATTAGGAAGGGGGAGATGAAATGGATGGAGAACTTTCAAAGGATGTGGACCAGAAGATGAATTTACTCAAAAAGTGGTTCAGTTCTATTGACTGGGACCAATTTTGGAATCATATTATTTCAGTTGGAATAAAAATTGCCATTTTAATTGCTCTTTATTTTATTTTCCGCGTGGTTGGTAATAAAATTATCCGTAGTTTCTTCCGCAAATATCGGCAACAACAAGCAGTTTCTGTTGGGCGCGCGGATACATTAGAAAGCTTAATTTCTAATTTTTACGGCTATGTTTTATTCTTCACTTTTGCGATTTTATTATTACAGAACTTTATGGATGTTACAGCGATTATTGCAAGTGCTGGGGTGGCGAGTTTAGCAATTGCATTTGGCGCACAAGGACTTGTTAGTGATGTTGTAACTGGATTCTTTATTTTACTTGAACGACAACTGGATGTTGGTGATACGATTACTATTGGACTAGTCAATGGAACGGTTGAAGCACTTGGACTTAGAACAACACAGGTACGTGATTTTGATGGCACGCTTCACTTCATTCCTAACAGACAGATTATGATTGTTAGTAATCATTCACGCGGTAATATGCGAGTGATGGTGGACATTCAAATTAGTCCACATGAAGATCCAGAAAAAGCAATCAAAATTATTGGTGAAGTTTGTGACGTTGCTGCGAAAGAAAACAAAAATATTGTAGAGCCTCCTGTTGTATTAGGCGTACAAAACATTGATGCAACAAACATGATTATTCGTGTAGTAGGTAAAGCAGTGAACGGTGAGCAGTATTCTGTTCAACGTGACTTACTAAAAGATATTCGTGAAGCACTTGCAGAAAATGAAATCGAATTGCCACTTAATTTTGTCAGCACATTTGGACCGAATAATAATTAAAAAGACGTAAATTCACTACTTCAATGAGTGAATTTACGTCTTTTTATTTACTTTCCAAAAATTGGATTAATACATCAATTGCAAAAGGGATCGCTTCTTCTTTTGGATTTAGTTTCGCATGATGCAAACTGTATTCTGAATCTACTCCCAACCAAAACATAAATCCTTTAATTTCAGATAAAAAGTAACCAAAATCTTCCCCCGTCATCGCTGAGCGGGCTGGCACATAGCTTTCAGGATAATGTTCTTCCAAAAAGTGAATAAATTCTTCCGTTTCAGCTGGATCATTGTCTACTTGGTAATAATCCGAACCAGGAAGAAATTCAACTTCGCATTGGTAGGCTTCTTCCCACCCTTTTGCCAGTTGTTTCAAACGAGTCCAAACGATTCCCATTGTTTCCGGGGAGAGCGTCCGAATGGTTCCATCTAAATAAGCAGTTTCTGCAATAACATTTTGGATTTCTCCGCCGTGAATGCGTCCGATTGTTATAACCGCGCTATCCATTGGATCAATATTCCGGCTTATAATTGTTTGCATTTGCCCAACAAACGCGCTTGCTGCAACTACCATATCATTCGCCAAATGCGGATATGCCGCGTGCCCACCTTTTCCCTTAAAGGAGATAAAGAGTTCTGAGGTATTGGCAAATAGTAAACCAGGCTTAACCGCAATTTCTCCAACTTTATATTCTGGCGCGATATGAAGTCCGTAAATACTATCTGGTCGCCACTCGGTAAATTCAGCGCTTTCCATGATAGGTTTTGCCCCCCCAGGACCTTCTTCAGCAGGTTGGAACACGAAGAGCAAGTTATCTTTGAGTGGTTTACTCGCGAAATGTGTCAATACTCCAAGCGCAATACTCATGTGTATATCGTGACCACAAGCATGCATATTACCAGCATGTTTTGATTCAAAAGGAAGACCCGTTTCTTCTGTAATCGGTAGTGCATCAATATCGGTACGATAACCAATCGTTTTTTCAGGCTTAGTTCCTTTCACTAATACTAAAATCCCTGTACGCCATTTTTTCACTTCTAAATGTTCGTTCGGTAATTTGCTAATATAATCGAGTAAATAGGCTTGTGTTTTTAGCTCTTTATAACCTGTTTCAGGAATTTGATGTAAATCACGTCGAATGGCAATAAATTCATTTAACATGGCGATTCTCTCCTTCTAAAAAAGGACTGCTTCGCCAAAAGACGAAACAGTTCCCATTGATTTTTTAAAGTTGACGAAGTTCTTGCATGATTTCTGTTTTAGAAGCTGTTTTTGCATCCAATTTTTTAAGTTCACGTGCAGGAATTCCAGCCACAACTGTTCCAGGAGCTACGTCTTTAGTAACAATCGCGCCCGCTGCTACAACTGCGCCTTCTCCAATACGTACGCCTTCTAAAACAACAACATTTGCGCCCACTACAACATTGTCTTCCACAATAACTGGTTGAGCGGATGGTGGTTCTACAACGCCTGCAAGGACGGAACCAGCACCAATGTGGCAGTTTTTACCAACTGTTGCGCGGCCTCCAAGAACAACATTCATATCAATCATAGTACCATCACCGATTACAGAACCGATATTAATGCTTGCTCCCATCATAATTACAGCATTATCGCCAATTGTAACTTGGTCGCGAATAACTGCGCCAGGCTCAATACGAGCGTTAATATTTTTCATATCTAACAAAGGAATAGCAGAATTACGACGATCATTTTCGATAACGTAATCTTCAATATTCGCTTTATTTGCTTCTAATAGTGGCTCAACAACAGCCCATTCTCCAAAAATAGTTCCCGCATTTCCAGTGATAAATGTTTTTACATCACTAGGAAAATTAATTTTTTCTAGGTCCCCTTTTAGGTAAACCTTTACTGGTGTTGCTTTCTTGCTATTTTGAATAAAAGAAATAATTTGGTGCGCATCCATTTGTTCCATGAATTTTTGTCTCCTTCCGATATGTTCTGCTTTCTATTTTGCCATAGCTATTTCACTTGTTCAAGGAATTTATCTGTTATTTCTAAAAACGCCTTCACTTGTGGTAGACCAAGTGACTGTTCATAGGTTAATAAGTTGGTTTCTCGGCTTAAAATCGAGCCATCTTTTTCTCTTAGAGGTATTTTGTTGATTTTGTCCGTATAGCCGAGCATCGTCACTTCTGGCAAAATCGCAAAACCAATACCGTTTAAAGCCATTTGTCTAGAGGTTTCCATTTGATCCATCAACATAGCTTGGCGCGGCATCTTCCCGAAATTTCTTTGCCAGTAATCTTGAATCACTTGATAATAATTCGAATCACTACGGAATTGGATAAATGGACGATTCGTATGAAAAACTTCTTCAATTTTAGTGATTTCTGTATCAACTAAAACGAGTTTATCATCAAATAAGGGCTTTTGAACACTTTTCCATGTCGAGTTTCCGCGTACAATACCTATATGGACATTTCCAGCGGCTAATTGCTGGGTTACTTCACTGCTCCAGCCAGTAACGAGGGAAATCTGGACGTTAGGGTAAGCACTTGCAAATGTCTTTAATACCCGTGGCAACCACATTTGAGCAACAACGCTCGCGCAAGCAATGCGTAGTGTCCCGCGAACGACGCCTTCCATTGCTTCTAGTTTTTCTTGAATGGTATGTTCTCGCTCAATCACACTTGATGCATGACGGACAATGGCTTCTCCTTCAGGTGTTAGAAGTAAGCCTTTTTGCGTTCGAATAAATATTTTTGTATTCCATCTACTTTCAATCGTTTGCAATCGCTGAGACAACGCAGGCTGACTTAAAAATAATTTCTCTGCACTTTTACGCATATTTAGTTCTTCTGCCAAACAAACAAGAAGTTCATATTCCGTTACAATCATCTATTTTCCTCCACCTGTAAATGAATATATCGATTGACTTGTTTTAAAATAACGCGCCTTGTCACAATTCCTTCAAAATGGTGGTCTTCATCTACAACACAAACAAAAGGATGATCTACAAGTAAGCGTACAATTCGCTCGTTATTATTAAAATCTTTAATCACCGGAAAATCCGTTTGCATAACATCTTCTACTTTTAAATCTTCTAGTCTTTCAAATTCAATACGTTCAAGGCCAAGTATTGCATCCGTAATCATTGCAGCGCTAATTAATCCATGGAGTTTAAATTCAAAGTCTAGTACTGGAATAACGGAATAACCGCATTTCGTTAATACAAGTAGCGCATGTTCGAGATTATTACCAAGTTGCACGTGTGCCACCTTTTCAGCGGAAATCATTGAATCAGCTAGCTCATTGTCAATAAATTGTCCAAATCTATTAGAGATCATTTAGAATCTTCCTCTTCCTTGTATTTTTAAGTTCTACGAAGTTTCTTTCAACTTAAAAAAATAAAACGAAACTTTTCCATCTCCTATTCTACCATACTATTTAGTCTGATTTCTTACATTTAGTGCTTGAAAATGATATTTTTATATAAAAAAAGCTGTGAATAAATATTCACAGCTTCAAGTAAATAACCGGATTAGCCAATTTTTAGCTTGTTATTCGTTTTCTTGTAACGTTTCAAAAATTTCGATAGCAGTCATATCAATATCATCAAATTGATATTTACTATTGTCGCCATAGATTTCTACTTCAAATGAATTAGAAGCTTGGAAAAACTTCACTTCGCACACAGGCGTACCATTTTTTTCAAAACGTCGTGCTTGTGTTTCAGCAGACTCATCTTCTTGCATTGCATGTAAACGTTGAATAATTCCCAGTAACTGAGACATCTTATACTCTCCTCTCAAATCCACCATCTGACGTGCAAAAAATTTGCTAGCTTGCAGTAATTATAATACGCGCGTGGCAATGCTTTTTTACATATTTCCTCATATCTGGTTTTTTCGCCATATCTTATTTCTTTCACTATACTACCAAATTTTATCGCAAACCGCACGTATAACGCAAGGGTTCTGGAAATATTCAGAAAAAGAAATTATTTTAAATTAACTAGAATGACACGATTTGTTCTGTTTTCGCACTTATTTTATCTCAAAAAAAGACTATAAAAAAGTATTTACCTTTTTTACAGTCTTTGATAATTAAAATTCATTTTTTCGATTTGCCGTAGCACTTATAATCATTTTTGTTGCTCGAACAATTGTTTTATGGCGATTAAATCCTTTAACACAAATCGTTTGGTCGCCAATCGTAGCAAATACTTCGCCCCATGAACCACAAGGATTGAAGCCATATGCATGTATTTTTAACAAGCCATCTTTCGTTGGAAAAAAGAGAGCTTCGTATTTACCTGGTTTAGTCATATCCGGTGGCCCCTTCCACATTCAACCAATCATTTCTAACTGAAAATGATTATCATTATTAAAACTATCTTATAGCATTCCCAATAAAAGTGCAAGGCTTTTTAGTAATATTTTCAGATATTTTGCTTTTCTTTCTTTTTAAGCTATAATGGAATGAAATTACGAAGCTTACTCCCATCTTATTTTCACGGGATTTTCTTATAAAGAAAGGTGACGAAAATGACAAAATCTATTCGACCAGAATTACACGATATTCAAGTAAGTGGTATCAGAACTTTTAATACACGAGTTACCGGCATTCCAGACATGATCCGCTTAACACTTGGTGAACCTGACTTCCCGACTCCTGACCATGTAAAACAAGCTGCCATTTCAGCCATACAAGAAAATTTCACCAATTATACACCGAACGCGGGTATGCCTGAACTACTCGAAGCAGCTTCTACTTATTTTCAAGAAAAATATGATCTGTCCTATACTAACAAAGAAATCATCGTTACCGTAGGGGCTACAGAAGCGATTTCTGTTGCGTTACAAACGATTTTGGAGCCTGGGGATGAAGTTATCTTACCTGACCCAATTTATCCTGGTTACGAGCCTTTAATCTCGTTAAATAAAGCCCATCCTGTTAAAGTAGATACAACTGGGACTAATTTCAAATTAACACCTGAACAATTAAAAGCACATATCACACCCAAAACAAAAGCACTTATCATTCCCTATCCTTCTAATCCAACCGGAGTCACACTTTCTAAAAAAGAACTCACTTCTTTAGCAGAAGTGTTAAAAGAAACAGGTATTTTTGTCATAGCAGATGAGATTTACAGTGAATTAACTTATCACGAAGAGCATGTGAGCATTGCTCCTATGTTAAGAGATCAAACAATAGTTATCAATGGTTTATCTAAGTCTCACGCGATGATTGGTTGGAGAATTGGTTTTTTACTTGCCCCAGAAATTTTGACACAAGAAATGCTAAAAATTCATCAGTATTCCGTTACCTGTGCAAGTTCGATTTCCCAAAAAGCAGCACTAGAAGCCATTACAAACGGTAAAGATGATGCTTTTCAAATGCGGACTGAATACAAAACACGCGCTAGTTTCACCCAAGAGCGCCTAGAAAAAATGGGCTTTACTGTTATTCCGCCAGATGGTGCATTTTATTTCTTCGTCAAACTTCCTGATGAAATCACCGAAAACTCTTTCGATTGGGCCGTAAAACTTGCGGAAGAAGCCAAGGTAGCAGTCGTTCCTGGAAGTGCTTTTTCAGAAAAAGGCGATCGTTACTTCCGTCTTTCTTATGCTACTTCCTTTAATAATTTAGTTAAAGCTCTAGATCGAATGGCTCTATTTATAGCAAAATAAAAAATACCCCCTAACTTTGGTTAGAGGGTATTTCTTCGTTTAGCGATAATATTTAATGAGTGCTTGTGTGCCTTCCTCACTCAAACCTTGTTCTGCTAGCGTTTGGTACATTTTTTCAGCTAATGATAGCCCTGGAAGTTCTAGTCCCATTTGCTTTGCTTCCGAAATAGCAATACCCATATCTTTGATAAAATGTTTAATGAAGAATCCTGGGGAAAAATCATCCTTGAGTACACGTGGAATCAAATTTGTAAGCGACCAACTGCCAGCTGCTCCACCCGAAATTGAATCTAAAACACGTGTTGGATTAAGTCCAGCTGCCTCTGCGTAAATAATTGCTTCAGTCACGCCAATCATATTAGAAGCAATCGCAATTTGGTTCACCATTTTTGTATGTTGACCAGCACCCGCATCCCCTTGTAATATTACACTACTTCCAAGAATTTCAAGAATTGGTTTCACTTTTATAAATATATCTTCTGCACCACCAATCATAATTGCAAGCGTCCCATTTTTTGCGCCTATATCTCCACCTGAAACAGGAGCGTCCAATATACCTATTCCTTTTTCACGGCCATTTTCAGCAATCTTTTTAGCTAAAGCTGGAGAAGAAGTTGTCATATCAATTGCTACTGTTCCAAATGCCAAGTTTTCTAAAAAACCATTTTCACCTAAATATAGCTCTTCCACATCTTTTGGGTAACCAACCATGGAAATTAGCACATCCACTTTACTCGCAAGTTCAGCTGGCGTTTCTTCCCATAATGCTCCTTTTTTTAGTAAAACCTCTGCCTTCGCTTTTGTACGTGTATAAACAGAAACTTCATAACCAGCATCAATTAAATGACAAGCCATACTTGCACCCATTACACCAGTACCTACAAATCCAATTTTACTCATATAAAGCCCTCCTATCTAAAAGTAATACCAATAATTGCTAAAAACACAAAGAATAAAACAAGCAATCCAAGTAAAATCATATGTACTTTTTTATACATTACCGTAATTGCAATAAATTCTCTAATTAGTGCATTAGGCATATAATATAAAGCTGTTTTTGCACCAATACCTTGGCTTTTTAGTCCAGCTTGTCTCGCATATAGTCCTGCTCGAAATAAATGAAAATTATTCGTTGCAAACAAACTATTATATGTTGGCATAATTTCTTCCATCTTCTTTTTGGAAAATTTCATGTTTTGTAGCGTATTAACGGATTCATCTTCCAAAATAATAAAATTTTTGTTTATTCCTTGACTAATTAAATAATCACACATTGCTTCTGCTTCAGAAACAGTTTCATTTGCTCCCTGTCCGCCCGAAACAATAAAAGTAGCTCGCTTCCCATTTTTTGTATACTGCTTCTTATAGAACTTGATAGCCCGGTCTAATCTGCTAGCAAGTAATGGTGGAACTCTATCACCATTTATTAGCCCACTTCCTAATACAATTAAAAAGTCCTGGTTATACCTTGGGAAATTAAACTGATAAAGAAATGTTGACAAAAGAAAAGCTAAGAACAAGAAAGAAAAGTACCCTACTAAAGCCATGAAAAATACCACCATAACTCCTAAAATAGGACTTCCTGTTTTTAAGATACTTCCAAACCAAGTAATAATTAGTGCTAATATACCGAAACCAATAATTAATGGGAGCATATTAGCTAATTTGCGGCCTTCCCGTTTTAGCATCAATCGCCCATTAACGATAAGCATTGTTGCAATTCCCACTATAAAGAATGGAATGAGTAATAGTAATAAAAGTAACACTGTCCCCATAATTGAAACAAGAAGTTCATTGCCTTTTGAAAAGGTTACGTAAACTACTGAGAGCACAGAAAAAAATAATGCCATTGTCAAGACTATTCCATTGCTAATTCGTCGTCTATCTATAATTGACAAAATAATAAAAAGTAGCAGAAAAAAACCTGCTAGTAAATAGATAACCACTCATGTTGCCCCCTTTTAACTAACTGTCTATTAATTATACTTGTGCTCCATCTTTTTCACAACACAAAAAAACCTAGACAAAGAAATTTGTCTAGGTTTTCATCAGAGTTTACTCTGCAGTATATTTCTCAACTAAATCTACAACTTCTTCAGCTGTAGATTTATTTAAAGCTTCTTCCGCTAATTTAACCATTTCAGATTGATCTAAACGTTTAATTAACGAACGAGATTTAAGAATGCTTGAAGCACTCATTGAAAATTCATCTAAACCTAAGCCTAAAAGAAGTGGTACAGCCGTTTGATCTCCAGCCATTTCCCCGCACATACCAGTCCATTTGCCTTCTTTATGGGAAGCATCAATCACCATTTTTACTAAACGTAAAATAGATGGATTGTATGGTTGATATAGGTAAGAAACACGTTCGTTCATACGGTCAGCAGCCATCGTATACTGAATTAAGTCATTTGTTCCGATTGAGAAGAAATCAACTTCTTTAGCAAATTGATCAGCTAGAACTGCAGCAGCAGGAATTTCAATCATGATTCCAAGTTCGATGGAATCAGAAACTTCAGTCCCAGCAGCTTTTAGTTTCGCTTTTTCATCTAGTAAAATATCACGCGCTTGGCGGAATTCATTTACTGTTGCAATCATCGGGAACATAATTTTTAAGTTACCATATACACTTGCGCGAAGTAATGCGCGAAGTTGTGTACGGAATAATTCTTCATTCGCAAAACAAAGACGAATAGCACGGAATCCTAGGAATGGGTTCATTTCTTCTGGAAGTTCTAGGTATGGTAACGTTTTATCGCCACCAATATCTAATGTACGAACTACCACAGATTTTCCATCCATACCAGAAACTACTGCTTTATACGCTTCAAATTGCTCTTCTTCAGTTGGGAAATTGTCTCGACCCATGTACAAGAATTCTGTACGATAAAGTCCCACTGCTTCCCCGCCGTTAGAAATAACACCTTCTAAATCATTCGGAGTTCCGATGTTTGCTGCAAGCTCCACGTGAACACCATCTTTAGAAACGGTTTTTTCATTTTTAAGTTTTTCCCATTCTGCTTGTTGTAAAGCAAAATCAGATTTAATTTTTTCATAGTGAGCGATTTGTTCTTCTGTTGGATGGATGATAACATTACCTTCCAAACCATCAATAATAACAATATCGTTTTTTGCTACGCTAGCAGTAACTTCTTTCGTCCCAACTACTGCTGGAATTTCAAGAGAACGTGCCATAATAGCAGAATGTGAAGTACGACCACCAATATCCGTCACAAAACCTTTAACAAAATTACGGTTAAGTTGTGCGGTATCAGAAGGTGTTAAATCAGCTGCAACAACTACTACTTCCTCATCAATTAAAGCTGGATTAGGAATTGTCACTCCTAGTAAGTGAGAAAGAACACGTTTACGTACATCTTTAATATCCGCTGCACGTTCACGCATATATTCGTTGTCCATCGATTCAAACATACCAATAAACATATCTGTCGTTTCTTGTAAAGCTGTTTCTGCATTCGTTTTTGCATTTTTGATGCTTTCTTCAATTGGTCCTGTTAGTTCAGGATCATTTAAAACTAGAAGATGTGCATCAAAAATTTGAGCCTTATCTTCGCCTAAGTCTTTAGCTGCTTTTTCACGAATCGTTGAAAGTTCTGTTCTAGAAACTTCTAACGCGCTTTCAAAACGTTTTACTTCACTTTCAACATCCGTAACTTCTGTTTTTTCATAGGAAAGATCAGGTTCAACGAGCAGATAAGCTTTCGCAATGGCAATCCCATCAGATGCTGCGATACCTTTCAACTCTTTAGCCATTATTCAGCCAATCCTTCTTTCTTAAGAACTTCAGTTAGTCCTTCAATTGCTTCTTTTTCGTCGCTACCTTCAGTATAGATAGTGATGTCAGCGCCTTTACCAATACCAAGGGACATAACACCCATGATTGATTTAAGGTTTACTTTTTTGCCAGTGTATTCAATTTGAACATCAGAGCTGTATTTACTTGCAGCCTGCACCAATAGAGTTGCTGGGCGTGCGTGAATTCCTGTTTCATCGATTACTACAAAACTTGCTTGTTCCATAATTTACATTCTCCTTTGTAAAGAAATTTGTTGTAACCTTTTAAGCCGAAAAATTTTCAGCAAAAAAGACTATCCCTCAATTAAAAAGAGTACCATGTTTTACCTATTGTTACAACTATTTGATTAAAAATTTTTTAGAATGTTTTTTTGAAGAGCACCTTGTTTCCATCTTTTTATTTATAATAAAGAGAGCGCTTTTCAAAAAATTTGTCACTAATTTGTTTTATTTTTAATTTAAAATACACTTTTGGAAGGCTTATAGTTGATTTTAATAGGTTTTTAGTGCAAAATTTAAGGAAGGTTCAAAAATGCATACATTCTTTTTCATCAAGATAGAGGCAACACCGAAAATCGAAGGAGTGATAACAATGGCAAAGGCACATGTTGGAGACATTATTGAATTTAAGGATGGCTTAACAGGAATTGTTGAAAAACTCAACGAAAATTCTGTTATTGTCGACTTAACTTATATGGAAAATTTTAAAGATTTAGGAATTGAAGAAAAAACAGTGGTAAATCACAAAAATTATCAAATTATCCATTCTGTGGAAGAAGACGACGAAGAAGAAACAGAAGAATAAAAATGTATTTCTACTTGCGCAAAAATAAAGCATTTTCTTTTGGATAATGCTTTATGTTTTTGCGTTTTTTATATGTTTGAAAACGGGAAAAGGAGCGTTTTAATGTGGAAAATAAAAAGAAAATTGCCATTATTGGAGCTGGTCCAGGCGGTTTAGCTGCTGGTATGCTTTTAAGCCAACTTGGTTATCAAGTAAATATTTACGAAAAAAATGACCGTATTGGCGGTAGAACTGCTCTTCATAAAATGGGTAAATATTCATTTGATGTCGGCCCTTCTGCATTAACCATGACGCATGTTTTGACTTCTCTTTTTATGGATTGTAACCGTAATATTTTGGATTATGTTGCCCTTTTACCAATCAACCCAATACACACGCTTTATTTTAAAGATATTACTTTTCCACTTTATAGCGATTACTCTGCGACGAAAACGGTTATTAAAACCTACTTTCCTGGCGAAGAAGATGGTTTTGATCGTTTTATGAAAGAAAATACGAAAAAAATGCTCTATATTTCGCCACTTAATCAATTTAATTACAGTTCATTATTTGATTTCTTCCGTCCAACTACCATACGCGCACTTCCAAGCTTATCTCTCGGACGTTCTTTAATGGATGATTTAGCCAGATATTTTAATAGTAAATATCTTCGTATCGCTTTTTCCTTACAAATGCGTTATTTAGGCATGTCTCCATGGGATATCCCAGCAGCTTATAGCATTATCCCTTTCTCTGAATATTATTTTGGTACTTTTCATCCAATCGGTGGTCAAAATAAAATTGTTGAAGCAATGCAACAAGTGGTTATGGAAAATAAAGGGAAATTCTACTTTAATTCTGAAGTAACTTCCTTTGAAACGAATGGAAATGAAATTACAGGGGCAATGCTCGCTAGTGGCCAATCAATTAAAGCTGATTATTACTTTACTAATTTAGATTTTATGTATTCGTTAACCAATAAAACGACAGTAAAAGAGAAAGAAAAGGAATATTCTGCTTCTGCTTTTATGCTGTATCTTGGACTGAAAACAGTTCTACCTTTTTCACATCAATCCATTATTTTTCCTGATAATTACCGTGAATTTGCTAACAATACCATCCATAAAAAAAACCTTTCTAAAGACTTAGCTATTCATATAACTAACCCTTCAGCAACAGATAACACAATGGCACCCATTAATCATTCAAGTATACGGATTATGGTTTCAGTTCCTAACAATACAAGTAATATTGATTGGAAAGAACAAACCCCTGATTTTCGTCAATTAATTCTAGATACAGTGAAAGAGCGGTTAGAGGTTCCTGATTTAGAGAATTATATTGAAGAAGAATATATTATTACTCCCACTGATTGGGAAGAAAAGTATCATGTAAAATACGGGGCAATATTCGGTTTACAACATTTATGGAATCAACAAGGTTTCTTACACCCGACAAAAAAGGCGCCTAAGTTTAAGAACTTGTTTGTAATCGGAGCCGGAGCTATGGCTAGTAGTTCTCTTCCTTTCATTATTGAAAATGCCCAAATAGCTACCAGAAAGTTTTTACAAAAAGAAAAGAAATCCAAGTAACTAATTAGTTACTTGGATTTCTTTTTAGGTTGCGTTTCTTTTTCCAGGCTAAAGAAATAACAAGCTGTAAAAATGATATTCGAAATAATAATAATAGCAATCGATGTCCATAAATCAAGATAAAACGACAAAAAGACAAAGAAAGCGATAATAATCCAATAAACAATAACAATTTCTGATTTTAAATCTGGATATTTAAGTCGTTCCCAACTATCCGTTAAACTTAAAATAAAATAAATCATTAAATGTAAAATTAAACCTAAAAGCCACCAATTTATAAAATCAGATAGCTGCAATATTGTAAAACCATTTTGAGTAATATACAATTGTTTAGATTGCATCGTGATTGGTTCAATTAAGACTTCAAAAATCATCACCATCGTAGCTGCAATAAAAGAATAAATTCCACCGCGAATCCAATCAATATTGATTTTAAGTGTGATTTCGCGAGCAATAATATGGGTTCCAGCAATCATTCCGACCCAAATAAATCCCATAGTAATGGGAATCCCGTACAAACTCCCGCCGAGCGTAGAGCCAATATATTCATCCGTATAACTTAGTTGCATCCATTCAATACAAGTACTAACAACAAAAATAAGTAATGTAATAGCAGAACCCAGCCATTTGCCATATTGCATAATAAAGAAAACTGCTGCAAAAATACCAGTAAACACTAAAAATAGTGATTGAATGGTTGTTAAACGCGGCGGGATAATGTGTAAAGAAACTAGCAATACACTACCTAAAAACCAGAATATATATACCCAAAGTAAAAATTTGTAGTTTTTTTCTAACATCTATGAACCACTCCTATTTTTTAATTATATAGGATTTATTAAATTGCACAACTTTTATCTTAACTTTTGTTTAATTGTTGCCAAACGATTTCATTTGTTTTAAAGTAGTATGAGAAGTATTTGTTAAGAAGAGGTGTAAAGTATTTGAAGAGCATCAAGATTGATTATAAACTTGTACTGGGACTTATTTTATGTGCCCTACTTGTTATATTAACATATCAGTTCCCTCGTGTTTTTTGGTATTTATATGGGGCTGGGATGTTATTTTTACTTAGTTTTGTGATATTTAATGATGATTTAAAAAAGGAATTTTCGTTTGTTAAAGGCATTTTACCTGGAATTTTTTCTGGGATTGTTCTTTATATTATTTTTTACATAGGCGCCTTTATTATTAAAGTTATGCCAGGCGGTCTAGAACATTCAGTAGAAGCTGCATTTAATAAATATTCCACCCATTCTTTAGTAATATGGTTGCTCTTAATTGTTGCGATTATTCCAGGCGAAGAAATTTTCTGGCGTGGCTTTGTATTAAAACGTTTGAACCACTATTTTAATCATTGGTTCTCTAATATTTTTGCAGCCTTACTTTGTATGGTCATGATGTTACCTAGTGGTAATTTTGCAGCCATAATTGGTATTTTTGTCGCATCTCTTGTATGGAATGTAATGTACTCTTACAGGCCAAGTCTCCTCATGGTTTATCTGTCGCATTTAACTTTTGCTTTTTTACTACTCGCAGCATTACCAATTTATTAAAAACTTAGAAACATTCCTTTTTTTATAGGGATGTTTTTTTATGAAAAATTTAAAGCAAAATACTTGAAAGTCAAAATAGGTCAGTATATAATATATTTGTAAGGTCAAAGATAGTCAAAGTCAAGACCTTTCATTTCTCATTTTTAAAAGGAGGAAATTAACTATGAACTGTGAAAAATGCAATCAAAATCCAGCAACAATCCAATTATATATGAATATTAATGGCAAGCGTGTAGAAATGCCGCTTTGTGCCTCTTGTTATGCAGAAGTTAGAAACCAAGCAAACTTTGGAGCGAATGAGTTCTCCGGAGCAAGTGGTTCCCCGTTCGACGATATTTTCCGTCAACTAAGTGGTGCTGCAAATCAAGCAAACCGCGAACAAAGAAACCAAGCACAAGTGCAGACACAAACTGCTGGCGGCGGTAATGGTTTACTTGATGAATTTGGAACTAACTTAACAGATATGGCAAAAAATGATCAATTAGACCCTGTCATTGGCCGGGATAAAGAAATTAAACGTGTCATTGAAATATTGAACCGACGTAATAAAAACAATCCAGTCTTAATTGGTGAACCAGGTGTTGGTAAAACTGCCGTAGTAGAAGGACTTGCAAATGCGATTGTCGCAGAAGAAGTCCCAAACAAATTAATGAACAAAGAAGTTATCTTACTCGATGTCGCTTCCCTTGTTTCTGGAACAGGTATCCGCGGTCAATTTGAAGAACGCATGAAACAACTAATTAAAGAACTTCAAGAGCGTAAAAACACGATTTTATTTATTGATGAAGTGCATACTATTGTTGGCGCAGGTTCCGCAGAGGGCTCGATGGACGCAGGAAACATATTAAAACCAGCTCTAGCACGAGGCGACTTACAAATGATTGGCGCAACTACACTAAAAGAATATCGCACAATTGAGAAAGATGCTGCTCTTGAACGTCGTTTCCAACCAGTAACAGTAAACGAACCATCCACAAAAGAAACGCTTACTATTTTAAACGGCTTGAAACCCAAATATGAGGATTTTCATGAAGTTGTCTACTCTCCGGAATCTTTAGCAGCGGCAGTTGAATTAAGTTCCCGCTACATTCAAGACCGTCATTTACCAGATAAAGCAATTGATTTAATGGATGAAGTAGGTTCCAAATATAATCTTTCTATTGAAAAACTGGATGAAAATACCGTTAGTGAACGTGTTGCTCGTCTAGAAGAAGAAAAAAATCAAGCTCTTCAAATGGAAAACTACGAAAAAGCAGCCAAAGTTCGTGACGAAATTACTCGTTTAGAAGAGAATAAAACAAGCAATTCTTTCTCAGAACGCCCAGTTATCCAAGCATCAGATATTCAAGCAATTATTGAAGAAAAAACAGGTATTCCAGTGGGACGTTTACAAGAAGATGAACAATCCAAAATGAAAAACTTAGAAAGTAACTTAACTGGAAAAGTCATTGGTCAAGAAGATGCCGTGAAAAAAGTAGCGAAAGCAATCCGTCGTAGCCGTGTTGGGTTAAAAGCTAAAAATCGCCCAATTGGTTCCTTCCTATTTGTTGGACCAACTGGTGTCGGAAAAACAGAACTTGGTCGTACGCTAGCTCGTGAATTGTTTGGTACTACTGAAGCGATGATTCGTTTAGACATGAGTGAATTCATGGAAAAACACAGCGTCTCTAAATTAATCGGTTCTCCTCCAGGATATGTTGGTCACGAAGAAGCTGGGCAATTAACGGAAAAAGTTCGTCGCAATCCTTATAGCATCATCCTTTTAGACGAAATTGAAAAAGCACATCCAGATGTTCAGCATATGTTTTTACAAATTTTAGAAGATGGCCGTCTAACTGATTCACAAGGACGTACAGTAAGTTTTAAAGATACAGTGATTATCATGACGAGTAATGCTGGAACGACAGATACAGAAGCTTCTGTTGGCTTTAATACAGCGACTGATAATAAACTTGAAAAAGGCTCAGATATTCTTGCAAAACTAGGTGCATACTTTAAACCAGAATTCTTAAACCGTTTAGATAGCGTTATTGAATTTAAATCTCTCGAAAAAGACGATTTAGTACAAATTATCGACTTAATGCTCGTTGATTTAAATGCAATGCTAGCACAAGAAGGTGTAACTATAGAAGTATCTAAAGAAGTCAAAGAACATTTAATTGAGCTTGGATATGACCCTAAATTTGGTGCTAGACCACTTCGCCGCACAATCCAAGAACATTTAGAAGATGCGATTGCCGATAGTTTAATCGATCAACCAGAAGCGAAGAACTTAAATGCCACACTAAATGAAGATAAAAATATTGTTATAACTGAACAAGTAACAGTTTAATAAAAAAGGCTTGCGTTAACTGAAACGCAAGCCTTTTTCTAATGCAAGTAAATATTGTTTCTTATCGATGTCCGCTCCGTTGTACCCACCGAGCGTCCCATCACTTTTTACACACCTATGACATGGAATAAGTAGAGGAATAGGATTAGCACGATTAGCTTGTCCCACCGCTTGCACTGCTTTTGGACTCCCAGCGGCTATTGCTATATCTTTATAACTAACAACTACCCCATATGGAATTTCACTAAGTGCTTGCCAGACACGTTGTTGGAAAGCAGTCCCTTGTAAGAAAATTGGTAAATCAAATACTTCCCGCTCCCCGACAAAATAACCCGCTAATTGTTCTAGAAGCTGCTGATATATTTCTATCTCGCCCTCCTCTCCTGCTAAAATCTCCCAATTAACCGGCTCATCGTATGAAATCTTTGTAATATGCGCATTCTCTATAATAATAAACAATGTACCCACCGGTGAATAGCTTGTTTGTTTTAACATTTCCATACTTCCTTCCGCATATGATAATGCTATAAAGATAGCACTTCTTTTAATAATGCGCAAACGGATGTCATCACTCATTAATATTTGATACTTTTTGTTATCGAACTGTTGGATATTCGTTACAGATTCTGGGGTAAAATAAAAAAGATACTTCCAACTTAGAATAGAAAGGAATGTTTTTTATGGAACAAACCGGGATTAAACGAGAAAGTTACTTTGACAATGCTAAGTTCATCCTAATTTTCTTAGTGGTATTTGGACATTTTCTTCAAACATTTATTGCAGAATATGCTGGAGTTCGTGTCCTTTACATTTATATTTATACTTTTCATATGCCTGCCTTTATATTAATCTCTGGTTTTTTTGCTAAAAGTTTTGGGAAACCTGGATATTTAAAAAAGACAATGAAAAAATTAATTTTACCATATGTTTTTTTTCAACTTATTTACAGTATCTTTTATTACTTTCTTTTAAATAAGGAGAATCTTTCTATTAAATTTTTAGATCCAGAATGGTCGCTTTGGTTTTTACTTAGCTTATTTTTCTGGAATTTAATGTTGCTCATTTTTTCAAAAATCAAACCTTGGAAGTCTGTGAGTATTGCGCTTTTACTAGGACTGGTTGCTGGATACTTTGATATTATTGGTGGTTATTTAAGTTTATCTAGAACCCTTGTCTTCTTCCCATTCTTCTTAGTAGGCTATTTTTTAAAAAAGGAACATTTTTACTTTCTTAAAACGCATATAGCTTCTATTATTGGGGGGATTTTCGTTGTATTATTACTGATTTTTATTACCATGCATCCGAATCTAAACGATAAATGGTTTTTAGGATCAAAACCATATGCTAACTTTGTCGAAGTGAAGTCGCTTGGCCTTTTCATCCGCGCGCTCGTCTACTTGATTAGTTTTTGCTCTATCGCTGCTTTTTTCAGTTTTATCCCACAAAAAAGGTTATTTTTTACTAAATGGGGTAAAAATACGTTATATGTTTATTTGTTACATGGCTTCTTTATTAAGTTCTTTCGTGAAGGGGGCCAAACTGACTTTCAATATAGCCCGTCTACGTTTTTACTATTATTTGGAATTACTTTTGGACTAACGGTGTTATTATCCAGCCGATTGGTAAAAACAGTTGTTCAGCCAGTGATTGAGCTTCGAGCCTCAATGCTGTATAACGTGTTTAGCCGATTAATAAAGCGGGAAAGTTATTAAACATATAGATAGAAAAAGGAGGTTTTATTATGGGCTCAAGAAAGCCAGAAATTATTATCGGATTAATTGGCTCCATCATTGGGATTGTAGTTGGTTTTTGGATTATTAATTATGGAGATTCAGTCACAGATTATATACAGACATTTACTTATTTACCAGGGGAATTAGGGAATGAGTTAGCGAACTTAGGGTGGATTACGTTAATCGCCTCCATCGTTGCATTAATTGCTTCTCTCCTTATCAAATCAGCTCCTCGTGGCTGGGGCGTAATCTTAGTAGTTATCGGTATCATTTTATTCTTTGTTATTGGTACAGCTTGGATTGTTTCAGGTATCTTAATTACATTAACTGGTTTAATGGGAATTTTCAGAAGACCGATTCCAAAATCAAAATATTAATTTATTATCCCCTAATCAAAATAGGTTAGGGGATTTTTAATGCAAAAAAATCCTTTCCGCATCTTGCAGAAAGGATTTCTATTTTAACCAGTAATAATTTTTTCTTTTGGTAGACGAATTGCATTTTTAGGTTGATTTTTATTTCTTAAGCTAAGCATTGAGTACATAATACCAACACGCCCAATAAACATCAAGATGATAATAATTAATTTACCTGGGGTTGATAAATCTTGCGTCAAACCAACGGACAAACCTGATGTTCCGAACGCGGAGAACACTTCAAATATGACTGAAATAAGTGAGGCCGTTTCTGTCTGCATGAGTATAACTATCGCAGAAATACAAAGAAATCCTGCAACGAGTGTGACTGCAAGCGATTTACGTACATCTTCTTGATGCAATTCTCGTCCAAAAATATAAACATGTTTACGACCACGTATAACCGAATAAATAAATAAAATTGTAATCGCAAAGGTTGTCGTTCGTATCCCGCCCCCAACTGAACTTGGTGAAGCTCCTATAAACATTAAGAACGACACAAGTAAAAGGGTAGAAACGGAAAGCGCCCCACTATCCATTGTCTGAAGCCCAGCACTTCTAGACGTTGCCGATAAGAACATTGAGTTAAAGAACCCAAAATCCCAACTTTTACCGCTAAAGAAATGATTGTATTCAAACAACCAAATAAGTAAACCTCCGACAATCAAAAGAACAAAATAGGTAAGTGTAGTTACCTTTACAAATAAGGAAAATCGAAACGGTATAAGTGTATTTTTCTCAAATAAAAATCTTCTTGTTTCCAGTAAAACCGGAAATCCAATTGCACCAGCAATAATTAGTAATATCGAAATAAATTGGACAAAATAATCGTTCGCAAATGGTATTAACGATTTGCCAGTAATATCAACTCCGGCATTGGTAACTAACGAAACTGAGTTGTATAACCCTTGGAACATCGCTTCCCCAATATTAGGATAAAGCGGAATGAAATAAACCCCTAGAATTAAGGCCCCTACTAATTCGATTCCAAAAATCAAGACAAGAATTTCGCGCAACATCCGAACCATTCCACTCATCGTAAATTGATTCGTATCTGTCATAATAAGTTGACGCTGTTTGAGCCCAATCCGTCTTTTCAAAATCAAATAGAAGAACGTGCTGATCATCATAACGCCTAACCCACCAATTTGGAAAATCGCCATTAAAACCCAAATTCCGGCAGTGCTATACGTCTGGCTAACATCTACTGTCGCAAGTCCGGTAACACTAACTGAACTTGCTGCTGTAAATAGCGTGTCAATAAATGACACCTTAACCCCTTTTTGTAAAGTGAACGGTAAGCTCAAGACAATCGTAGAAATCGTAACCGCAATAAAATAATACGCGATAATTACTTGAACTGGTGTCATACGTGCCAATACCAGTTTTAATCTTCTACGTAATTTTACTTCCTGATCATATTCAAACTCTTTTGGTTTTCTTCTCTTTTTTTCTCGCAATGATATAACCACCCAAACCTATTATTATCATAACCGACCAGAATGTCAGCTTCCAAACTGCTGAATCTGGAAAATCTTCTGGAATAATTGCTACAGATGGATGTGCTAGCGTTAAAACCGCCATTTTCACACCAACCCAACCGACAATTAAAAACGCTGCTGTTTCAAGTGTAGGGTAACGCTCTAATAATTTAACAACTTGTGTGGCTGCAAAACGTATAACGACAAGTCCTGCGATACCACCAAGGAACATTACGATGAATTGCCCACCGTTCATTCCACCAATATCAAAATTCCCTAAATCCGGCAACGTAACAACTAGTGCCGCTGCTGCTAACATGGAATCAAGCGCAAAAGCAATATCTGTCAATTCTACACGAGCTACTACACCCCAGAATGAAGTTGCTTTGGCTTCTGATGTTTCTTTGACTTCTTCTTGCTTACCTTTTTTAAGGCGCCACATGTGCTTAATTGCTAAGTACAATAAATAAACCGCGCCGATTGCCTGTATTTCCCATATTTTTACTAAAAATGAAATTAAAAATAATGCCACAAAGCGGAAAACAAAAGCACCAACTAATCCATAAAATAAGGCCTTTCGTTGTTTATCATGCGGTAACCCTTTTACTATGACTGCCATAACTACAGCATTATCTGCTGAAAGAATTCCTTCAAGTACTACTAATACAAGGAAAACTAATGCGTATTCTCCCCAAATAGAAACATCCATTCCTCATTCACCATCCTTCTACTCTATCATAAAATTGTGTTTTCAGCATCTGGTTGTATGTAAAACCAGAAGTACAAATTCGCACTTCTGGCCAGTTAAAATTATTTACTTGTTTCTGTTTTTTTCTTACTACGATAGGAAACGAACCATCCCCATAAAATAATCAGAATCATGACACCCCAGAAAATTAATTTCCAAAGTGTTGACTCGGGGAAGCTATGTGGAATTACGCCAAGACTAGGATGAGCTAATGTATAAATAACTAGCTTCACTCCTACCCAACCAACAATTAAAAATGCGGCTGTTTCGAGACTTGGATAACTTTTTAGTAATTTAACAAATTGAGTTGCTGCAAAACGGATAATAATTAGGCCGACAAGTCCACCTAAGAACATAATCGCAAATTGCCCTGTATCAATACCACCAATATGTCCCCATCCTGTTTTTGGAAGAGTGATTGCAAGCGCAACTGCAGCAAGCATAGAGTCAATCGCAAACGCAATATCAGCAATCTCTACTTTCAGAACTGTCATCCAAAAACCAGAGCCAGCTTTTTCCTTCTTCACTTTTTCTCCGTCTTTTCCTTTCGCATGTTTCCAAATATGACTAATAGCGATATAAAGTAAATATGCGGCACCAAGCGCTTGAACTTGCCAAACATTTGCCAAAAAGGAAATTAAGAATAATGCGCCAAAACGGAAAACAAAGGCACCCATCAATCCATAAAATAATGCTTTTTTCTGTTGTTTATCTGGGAGATGTTTTACCATAACAGCCATAACTACTGCATTATCCGCTGCTAAAATCCCCTCAAGACCGATTAGGACAAGTAATACCCATCCGTATTCTAAAATCATTGCTGTATCCACTAATTCTTTTCCTCCTTTGTTCTATTAAAATGTCAAAGATCTCCTATTTTGAAGAAACAAAAAAGCGAGACCTGCCCGTAAAGGCAAAGGTCTCGCTAACATTTAAGATTAAATGTGATAAAACCGATGATATCTCTATCATGTAATGACGACTTTATCCTGATTAAAAACTAATCAGCGCTACTCCCCTCTGACATTTGTCAAAGAACGATATATGATTACCTAGAGAATAATACCATAAGATAGAACTTCACGTCAACTAATTTTTCTCACAAACTTTTTAAACAGCTAAGTCTTTCGTTTTTGCGCTACTAGCTATTTTGATATTGTGGATTGTGAATAGTGTCACACCGATGATACATGTCAGAATTTCAGTAGCTGTTAAGGACCAAATCACGCCCATAAGTCCGAAATAATGTTGTCCTAAAATGATGACTGGAATAAAAATAATGCCTTGTGAAACTGACATAATCGTAGCCGGAATAGCTTTGCCAATTGCCTGAAAAGTACTTGTAAACAGTCCTGTAAATCCACTGAAAAGAGAAGAAATCAGCATCGCAACCATAATATGCACACCAAGCGTTATCACACTTTGACTGTCGCTAAATAGATGCATCACTTGGAAACGGAAGAGGAATACAAGGCTCGAAAGCAAGAGCACAATAAGCCCGATACTAATTGCAGTAGCCCGTATTGCTTTTTCAAACCGCACAATATTACCCGAACCGTAATTATAAGCTAACAGCGGAATAATTCCCATGTAAAGTCCCATACAAATAAATTCAGGGAGCTGCACCACGCGAAGTGCTACACCAAAACCTGCAACCACCCCTTCCCCGTAAATCATCGAATAGTGATTTAATACGAGCGTTGTCACAATGAGGAATAACGATAAAAGCAACTCTGAAACACCAATTTTAAACACATTTTGAACGATTTCTTTTGTTGCTTGAAACCATTTAAAACGGATGGATAAATAATCACTTTTCTTCTCTAAATACCACGCATAGTAAATCAGCGAAACTAAGCTTGCTAATCCTACCGAAACTGCGGCCCCCACCACATTAAAATCAAAATACAAAATAAGCAATGGATCAAATACTAAATTAACCACCGTGCCAATCAGCATCCCATTCATAGAAATCCGCGAAGCTCCCTCAGCCCGAACCACTTGTTCTAAAGCAAAATTCGCAATAATAAACGGACTACAAATTAAAAGCGCCAACGTATAATTTTTCGTGTGTAAAAAACTCGTTACATCTGCCCCAAGAAAGTGAGTGACTGGATTAATCAAAAAGCCCAGCAAAATCGCACAGATAATGCCTAACACTAAACTTCCATATAAAACAAAGGCGGATACTTGTTTTGCCTTTATTCCCTCCTCTTTCCCAAGCAAGCGTGAAATATACGTTCCACCACCGACTCCAAACATATTGCCAATCGCCATCAACACAGTGAACATTGGTAATCCAAGTGTCACGGCGGTTAACATCGATGTATCATGCAATAAACCAATAAAGAACGCATTAATAATATTGTAAATGACCCCTACAGACATTCCAAGCATCATCGGAATAGATAAGTGCGCTATCGCTTTAGGAATACTCGCTTTTGTTAAATAATAGTTATCTGAATGTTTCATTTTGTTTCCCCCTCAAAATTAGTTAGAATTCTAACTATATAGTTAAATTTTTTATTCTGTGTTGTCGTCAATTTTACTAAGTAGATTAATAAAGATTTTATACTCATCAGCGGAAAGAATTTTTTTCGCTTTATCATCTTCACGCGGGAAGGATTCATTAAATTCGTCCACAATTCGTTTCCCTTCTTCGGTTAAAGTGACGACTTTTTCTCTGCCATCTCGAATGCTAGGTTTACGAGAAATTAATTGCTTTTTCTCGAGACCTTGAATGAGGCTAGTAATACTTGCACCTCGTGTTTGAAAGATTCGCTGAAGATCCTTTTGGATAATTTCATTTGCCGCATTATCATTTAAAAATCCTAGAACTCTAGCTTGTTGTGTGGTCAGCCCGAATTGAGCTACTTTTGCGTCCATTTTTCGTTTGGATTTAATCATAATCGAACGAACTAACGTATCCATCGTCTTCTCTCTTCTCACGAGTATTCCTCCTTATTAATTAGAATTCTAACTAATTATAGCGCGTTTCAAAAAATTGTCAAGAAAAAACAACCTATTTGCGAAAATACAAATAGGTTGCAACTTTTATAATAATGAAGTTAATTCGATATCTGGATTTTTATCATTAAACCAATTGATTGCAAATTCATTTTCGAATAAGAATAGCGGTTGATCAAAACGGTCTTTCACGAGCATGCTTCTCGCTGTGGAAAGTTTTTCGTCTGCGTCTTCTTCTTTCACCCAACGAGCGATTTTTTTACCGATTGGTTCCATACGGATTTCTGAATTATATTCTCCGCGCATTCTATGTTCGAATACTTCAAATTGCAGCTGACCCACTGCTCCAATGATATATTCTTCCGTACGCCAAGTTTTAAATAATTGAATTGCACCTTCTTGAACGAGTTGCTCAACACCTTTATGGAAATGCTTTTGTTTCATGACATTTTTTGCATAAACACGCATAAATAATTCCGGTGTAAACTGCGGAAGTTTTTCAAATTCAAGCTTTTTACTGCCATTAGTAATCGTATCACCAATTTGGTAGTTACCCGTGTCGTACAAACCGATAATATCACCAGCAACAGCACGATTTACGGTTTCCCGGTCATCCGCCATAAACTGCGTTGAGTTCGCAAGCTTCATACTTTTTCCAGTTCGCGTTAACGTAACGTTCATGCCGCGTTCAAATTCGCCTGAACAGATTCGAATAAAAGCAATCCGGTCCCGGTGAGCAGGGTTCATGTTCGCTTGGATTTTGAAAATAAAACCAGAAAACTTTGGATTATCCGCTTCGATAACACCTTCATTTGATTCATGGCTTGAAGGTGATGGCGCAAAATCAACAAAAGTACGTAAGAAAGTTTCTACACCAAAGTTAGTTAAAGCACTTCCGAAGAATACTGGTGTTTGCTCCCCCGCAATAATACGTTCACGGCTAAAGTCATTACCAGCTTCATCAAGTAGCATAATTTCTTCCAAAGCTTGATCGTAATAAAGTGATTTTTGAATAGCGTGCGCTTCCTTCAAATCCCCATCCTCACCAAGTGGTAAGAAACGCTCATCTTCTTCTGAACGATACTGCTCAATCACACGATGGTAACGGTCATAAAGTCCAGCAAGCTCTTTTCCCATCCCAATCGGCCAGTTCATTGGGTATGATTCAATACCAAGAACTTCTTCTAATTCAGCAAGTAGTTCCAGTGGCATTTTCCCTTGACGGTCCATTTTATTGATAAAGGTAAAAATCGGAATTCCGCGCATTCGACAAACTTTGAATAGTTTAAGTGTTTGAGCTTCGATACCTTTCGCAGCATCAATAACCATGACAGCACTATCAACCGCCATTAACGTCCGGTACGTGTCTTCACTAAAATCCGAGTGACCTGGTGTATCCAAAATATTAATTCTTGAACCATTATAATCAAATTGCATCACAGAACTCGTTACCGAGATCCCACGTTGTTTTTCAATTTCCATCCAGTCACTTGTCGCAAACTTGCCAGATTTCTTTCCCTTTACAGTCCCAGCTGAACGAATAACGCCACCGAATAATAGTAATTGTTCCGTAATCGTCGTTTTCCCAGCATCTGGGTGAGAAATAATCGCAAACGTCTTGCGTGAAGCAACTTCTTTTTGCAAATCTTGACTCATTGTTATTTTCCTCCTAGATTCATTCACATTCCATTAGTATAGCATAACTAGGAGAATATCGGCTGATTTTTTATTCATAAATTATTTTGTTTGTCGTTTCATTAGAAGAACTGCTAACACTCCAAACACGACTGCACAGGCAATTAAAATAAGTAAACTAATTCCTGTTGTAACTGTTTTGTCTCCCCAATAAATGGTAATACCAATCATTTCTTTTGTTGCATCCATTGCTTTTGTATTACCTGAGAAAACTTGTTGTAATGGTTCTTTTGTCATTATTTCTCGAATAGTAGATGCTCCGTAGGTAAAAGGAAAACATTTCATTGCAGTCTGAACCGCTGCCGGTAGAGAACCAATTGGTAAATAAATCCCAGCAATAAACCCGATAACAGTTCCCACAATTGTTGAAACAGAACTAAATGCACTCGCTTTTTTCACTAAACTTGCAATAAAAAACATAATGCTACTACAACATAGAACATTAATTAAAATAATGCCGATTAAACTAATCCAACTTTCAAATGGTAAAAACTCCCCGCCCATCAACCAAATGTACATTTCACCAACAAAAAGTGTAATAAGTGAAAGAATAAAAGAAGCAACTAAACCACTAACAATATAACTTGCGACAATACGCCATCTGGAAGCAGGAGTTATTGCAAAACTTCTGGCAATGCTCCGTTCCTCATCGTATACTTTTAATGAAAAAACTGCTAGAGAAACCGTAACCGGCGTAATAGATAAAATTCCAGCAATCACCCAAGTATTTACTAATTCTTGTATACCTATAGTTTTTCCAGAAGCTTGTTTAAACATTTCTTCCATATTATTTCCTAGAAAAATAGCGTATAATCCAACGATAATTAAAACAGTAAGCAATGACATAAACACAGCTGTTCTATCACGGAAATAGATTTTTAAATTACGACTAATCATTTGAATCCTCCTTAATCATTGAAATAAACGCATCATCAAGATTTCCTTTAATTACTTCAAAAGAACCGTAAAGCCCTGTTGCTTGATTCAAAATAGCCAAAATTTCGATATTTTCATCTATTACGTCAACACGCATCGTTTCTTTTGAGATTTTATAAGGTAGATTCGCTTTTTCAATAATTGCTTGAAGTTCTTTAACATTTGCATCATAAAAGAATATTTTATCTACCGAAAAGCGGCTTCTAATATTAGCGGGGGTCCCTTGAGCAATAATGTTCCCCTTGTGGATAACTGCCAGCTGATCCGCATCTTTCGCTTCTTCTAAATAATGCGTTGTTAAAAACACAGTCATTCCAAGCTCTTCTCGCAAATAATCAATAATTTTCCACACACTCACCCGAGTTTTAGGATCTAGTCCAGTAGTTGGTTCATCTAGTAGTAAGATTTCCGGATTATGCATAAGGGCTCTCGCAATTTCAGCTCGGCGTTTTTGTCCTCCAGAAAGTTTTTCAAAGCGGCGATTTAATATGTCTTCAATTCCCATAATAGAAGAAACAAGTTCTAAACGCTCAGCAATTTCAGCTTTTGTTTTTCCATATAAGCTTGCACGATTATATAAGTTCTCACGCACAGTCAGTAAATCATCCAAAACATTTTCTTGAAAAACAACGCCTAACTTTTGTCTAAAGATTTTTCTGTTTTTAAAGGTCAATTTTTCATCATCAATAAAAATTTCTCCAGATGTTGGCTCGCTTTCTGTGCAAATCATGCTAAGCGTAGTTGATTTCCCTGCCCCGTTCTCTCCTAAGAAAGCAAACAATGAGCCTTTTTCAACTTCTAAATTAATTCCTTTAACTGCTTCTACTTTTCCAAACGTTTTAACTACATTTGTTAATTTTATCATTTTGTCTCCCTTTCTCGCATTTCTGCTAGTTTTTGATTAATTTCATTACTAAATTTCGCATCTCTGAAGCTGAAGAAAATGTGCATTACAAGAAAAGTCACACAAATAAAGCCAAAAATAATCATAAATCCAGCTAATGTATGATACCAATTAAGCAACCAACCAAGACCTAAAATTGCTACACCTATAAACAAGAAAAAAACAATTAAACGGCTATAAAAAGCGAATTTTGTTTTTATCGAATGGGTAAAAAGTAATTGTTGAACTAAAGTAGTAATAATACTAAAACCTAACATAATAAAAATGTCGCGAATTGCTACTATTTCAGATTCTCCGGTTGCAATATATGAACAAATCATCGTGACAATGGAAGCTGTGAAAATAATACACGCTGATTGAATAAATTGAATTAATTTTGTACTCATTTACGCTTCCCTCCCAAGTTTAATTTTTGTTTTAAGACTTTGGCATATTGTCTAGAAATTATTACTTTTTCTCTATTAAAAAGTTTTGCTTCGAATTTCCCGTGGAAGCCAGGCGCAATTCTTTCAATCCATTCGATATTTAAAATCATAGATTTCGAACATCTGAAAAAGGAGCTATCTTTGAACTTTTCTTCTAACTCATATAATTTCCAAGTCGTTTCATATACGTCTTTTTCTGTATATACAAAAATCTTACTTTCTACAGCTTCAAAATATAAAATCTTTTTTTGAGCGAGCAAATAGGTGGCCCCGTCTTTTTTGACAGAGATTTTTTCCGTTTGCTCTTCCAGCCCCATCACTATATTATTTACTTCTTCTAGATTATTTGGGTGGCAATATATGTCTACTTCATCAATCGCTAAATTATTATTTTGCTTTACATGGAATTTCATCTAGTTGCCTCCCTTTTTTCTTCTTATTATAAACACTATACCAAAAACTACAAGCTGATTTATGTAACTTGCAATTTAACCTGCCTAAGATGCAAAAAAACTCGGTAGTTGATTATTTCCTACCGAGTTTTATTCTTTATTTTACTTTTGTAACGAGCGCTTCCACTTTATCCTCAAAATCTTCTGGTTTCATTTTTGATGGGAAGCGTTCAACAATGTCTCCATTTTCATCAATGAGAAATTTTGCAAAGTTCCATTCTACTTTTTTGCCTCCCGTTTGTTCGGTTAAATATTTATAAAGCGGGTTAGCATCTTTACCTTTGACTTTAATTTTAGAGAACATTTGAAAGGTCACGCCGTAATTCATTTGACAAAATTCTAAAATCTCTTCATCACTACCAGGATCTTGACGTAAAAACTGATTGCACGGGAAACCGAGAATTTCAAAATTATCGCTTCCAAGTTTCTTATACATTTTCTCAAGACCTTCAAGTTGGGGCGTTAAACCACATTTGCTTGCAGTGTTTACAATGAGTAAAACTTTGCCTTTATAATCACTTAATGCTATTTCTTTACCATTCATTGCTTTTTCAGAAAAATCATGGACATTCATATAGAATTCCTCCTATTTCAATATATTCGAAAATAAATAAGCATAAACTAATTTTTCTGTATGATAAAGGGAGTCGCGGTGTGTTCGTTCGTATGCATGGCTAGCATCAATTCCTGGTCCAATCAAACCGTGAATAATATCGTTCCCAGCATTAATCGCCGCACTCGCATCAGATGCATAAAACGGATAAATATCCACTTTATAATCAATATTGTTCTTTTTGGCAAGCTCCACTAAATGTTTGCGTAAGCCAAGGTGATATGGGCCACTTCCGTCTTTTGCGCAAATAGAAACAGTATATTCATCTGACGTTTGACCATCACCAAGCGCTCCCATGTCGACAGCTAAATATTCCACTGTTTCGGTCGGAATGTTAGAATTACCACCATAGCCAATTTCTTCATTATTAGAGATAAGAAAATGGGTTGTGTGTGGTAACTCTAATTTATTTTCATGAACATGGTTAATAAGTTGTAATAAAATCGCCACACTTGCTTTATCATCCAAATGGCGAGATTTAATATATTCATCATTAATAATTTGAACGCGTGAATCAAAAGAAACAAAATCACCAACTTCTATTCCAAGAGCACGAACTTTCTCAGCATCTAACGCTTTTTCGTCCAAGCGAACTTCCATATTTTTATCATTACGTTCAGCCGTACCAGCGTCTTTATATACGTGAACGGAGGTTTGATGCATGAGAATTGTTCCGCTATATAAATCGCCTTCACTTGTTTCAATCGTACAATATTCCCCTTCAATTGCATTAAAACGATAGCCACCAATTAAAGTTAAGAGTAATCTTCCATCAGCTTTAATTTCTTTTACCATCGCGCCTAACGTATCAACATGCGCCGTCAGCATACGATGTTTAGAGTCATCTTTTCCTTTGAGAGTTACAATTAATCCGCCTTTATTGTTTAATTTATACGGGATGTTAGAAGCTTCTAAATCTCTCACTAATTTTTCGATGATTTTCCCAGTATTCCCTGTTGGACTTGGGATAGAAGTTAACTCTTTAATTTTTTTCATTGTTTGCGTTGTATTTGGTTCGTAACTCAAAAAAATTCCTCCTTTAGTTCGCTTTATTCTATTATATTATAGCGCTTATCTTCACCTAACGCATTTCTTAAGATTAATTTTCCCCAAATCCGTTCTTTTTTATGCTATAATTCGGTAGATGAAAAGGGAGGGAATTTTTTGGAACAAACAAAAGTAAAAGCCGTTACCATCGCCGTATTTGTCGCAACATTTATGGCAGCTATTGAGGGTACCATCGTGAGTACTGCGATGCCAACGATTGTAAGTCAGTTGGACGGCATAGAGTTAATGAACTGGATTTTTTCTGTTTATTTACTAACATCAGCAGTGACCGTTCCTATTTATGGAAAACTGTCTGATTTGTATGGACGAAAAAATATCTTTGTAATTGCGACAATTATTTTTATCATTGGTTCATCACTTTGTGGATTTGCACAAAATATGGAGCAATTAATTATTTTTCGCGCGATTCAAGGTATTGGAGCAGGCGGGATTTTACCATCTACAATGACAATTATTGCAGACGTCTACCCATTTGAAAAACGAGCAAAAGTACTTGGTTTCATGGGTTCAGCCTGGGGTATTGCAGGTGTTTTCGGGCCGCTCGTGGGTGGTTTTTTAGTAGACCAACTTTCATGGCATTGGATTTTCTTTATTAATGTGCCAATCGGACTTCTAACTATCTTACTTATTCTGCTTTATTTACGTGAAGAAGTCGAACGCGTCAAATTACCAATTGATTATCTTGGTGCCTCTTTATTTACAGTAGCACTTTTAGGATTATTATTTGCATTACAGCGAGCTGGAGAATCACTCAACTGGACAGAACCGCTCGTAGTCATTCTTTTTGCCGTTTCGATACTATTATTTGTTGCTTTTTATTTTGTCGAAAAACGTGCCAAAGATCCGATTATGCCATTTGTATTATTTAAAAATCCTGTTGTTTTAATTGGAAACTTAATTGGTTTTCTAATTAGTGCCTTTTTAATTGGTATTAATGTTTATATTCCAATGTGGGCGCAAGGAATGCTTGGTCACGGGGCCACTATTGCTGGATTTATGCTTGCACCACTTTCCGTCACGTGGATTATCGGTTCATTTATTGGCGGAAAGCTTTTAATGACACTTGGAAATCGCCATACAGTCGGAATCGGTGTATTAATAACAGCTGCAAGTGGACTTATTTTAGCTTTATTCCCAGCTTCCACAAATGACATCTTCTTCTATTTAAATAGTGCCTTTATGGGATTTGGTTTTGGAATTATTTTTACTACTACAACCGTAACCGTTCAAGATGCAGTACCAAGGTTCCAAACTGGTATTGCTACTGCTTCTAATACACTTTTTAGAACGGTTGGCCAAACAATTGGTGTCGCTGTTTTTGGAACTATTTTCAACTCTGTATTAACAACGCAGTTCCGTGCAGCAGCTGGAACCGAAGTAAATCGTAGTAATTTAAATCAGCTAATTAGCCCGCAAACTTCAGGAAATGTTAATCCCGACCTAATCGAACCACTCAGAGATATTTTATATAGTGGCCTTCATATGGTTTTCTGGGTAATGTTTGCTTGTTGTATTGTTAGTTATTTTATCCATTTCATTTTACCAAAAAAACATATTTCTGGTGAAAATTAAAAAACAGGATTGACTCTTTTGAGCCAATCCTGTTTTTTTAAATTGTTTTCTTATATTTTAATACAGCAAATATATAAGCTACAACTGTAATTCCAACACACCAAGCAAGTGCAATCCAGATTTCATTACCAACTGACCCTGAATATAGCAATGCTCGAATTGTATCTACAATAGAAGTAACTGGTTGATTTTCTGCAAATACGCGAACCGCAGTTGGCATTGTATCAGTAGGAACAAAAGCAGAACTTATAAAAGGTAAGAAAATCAGTGGATACGAGAACGCGCTTGCTCCGTCAACCGATTTTGCAGTTAATCCCGGAATAACTGCAACCCAAGTCAATGCCAGCGTAAAAAGTAGTAGTATTCCTGCTACTGCAAGCCATTCTAAAATTCCCGCAGAAGATCTAAATCCAATTAATAAAGCAACAAGAATAATTAGAATAACTGAAATTGCATTAGAAACCAATGAAGTTAAAACATGTCCCCATAATACCGAAGAACGACTAATCGGCATAGAATGAAATCGCTGGAATAAACCTTTTTGCACATCTGTAAATAATCTTACTGCCGTATAAGCTATCCCACTTGCAATTGCCATTAAAATAATCCCTGGTAACAAGTAATCAACATAGTTATCTGTTCCGGTTTGAATCGCTCCACCTAATACATAGACGAACATCAACATAATCATAATTGGTATAATTGCGACAGTAATAATTGTATCTGGACTACGCAAAATGTGACGCATCGAGCGACCAAATAAGATGCTTGTATCTCGAATTGCTTTCATTTTACTCCCTCCTTACCATTAATAATTGCTAAGAAAATTTCTTCTAGCGATGGTTGTTTCTCAACATATTCAACTTCAGCTGGTGGAAACAATTTTTTTAGCTCCTCTAAAGTACCATTTGCAATAATTGTTCCGCCGTGAAGGATTGCAATTCTATTAGCAAGTTGTTCTGCTTCATCTAAATACTGTGTCGTCAGTAAAATAGTAGTTCCTCCATCAGAAAGTGCTTTAATTGTTTTCCATACTTCAATGCGTCCCTCAGGATCAAGACCAGTCGTTGGCTCATCAAGAAAAATCACATCTGGAGAACCCACTAAGCTCATAGCAATATCAAGACGTCTCATCATCCCTCCTGAATATGTGTCTGCTCTCCGGTCTGAAGCTTTTTCTAAGCCAAAACGAGCCAGTAAATCTTTAGCAGTTTGATTAGGATTTTCTACTCCTCGTAATTTTGCAATGAGTAAAATATTCTCACGACCAGTTAGTAAACCATCTACTGCGGCAAATTGTCCTGTAAGACTAATATGCTCCCTAACTTTCTCTGGTTCCTTTGTAACATCTAATCCAGCAACACTCGCTTTTCCATTATCTGCTTTCAAAAGTGTAGTTAAAATTTGAATAGTCGTTGTTTTTCCAGCGCCGTTAGAGCCGAGTAAAGCAAAAATCTCACCGCGCCTTACTCCAAAATCAACGCCCTTTAAGACTTCAGTTTTTTTGAAAGACTTTCTTAACCCTCTAGCTTCAATCATCCATTCGTTCATTCGAACTCACCCTTCCTTCTAATTTCCTATTTTATTTCACTACTTAGTATTGCAGGTATTCTGTATCACTTATTACCACTATATAGTAACACTTAGTTGATGTACTGTCAACAAAAAACTTATATTCTTTTTTAAATAATAAATTAGCTAAATTTAAGCATAAAAAAACCGCCCGATAAACGGACGGTTTGTCATTATTTCACTTTATAAATCCAACCTTCTGGAGCTTCTACATCTCCAAATTGAATGCCACATAATTCATCAAATAGACGTTTCGTTACTGGTCCTACTTCCGTTTCACTGTAAAACACATGGAAGTCACCTTTTGTTTGAATACCACCAATTGGTGTGATAACTGCGGCGGTTCCACATGCACCTGCTTCCTTAAAGTCATCTAACTTATCAATAAATACATCGCCTTCTTCTGCTTTTAAACCTAAACGGTGCTCTGCCAAATAAAGTAATGAATATTTCGTGATACTTGGCAAAATAGAAGGAGAATACGGTGTAATAAATTTATCGTCTTTTGTAATACCAAAGAAATTAGCAGACCCAACTTCTTCAATTTTTGTATGTGTAGCTGGATCCAAGTATATACAATCCCCAAAATTACGATTTTTCGCATCTTGGCCTGGTAGTAAACTTGCTGCATAGTTACCGCCTACTTTTGCTGCACCTGTTCCATTTGGAGCGGCACGGTCAAAGTCAGAAACGATAAAGTTAGTTGGTGCCATTCCGCCTTTGAAATAAGGTCCAACTGGGGAACAGAAAACAGAGAAAATATATTCTGGAGCTGCATGAACGCCAATATTATCGCCTACTCCAATTACAAACGGTCGTAAATAAAGAGTTGCACCAGTACCATAAGGTGGAACAAATTCTTCATTTGCACGAACAACTTGCATACAAGCATCAATAAATTTTTCTGTTGGAATATGAGGCATTAATAAACGTTCACAACTTTTTTGAATACGGGCAGCGTTACGATCCGGACGAAAAAGGTTAATGGAACCATCCTTACAACGATATGCTTTCAAACCTTCAAAACATTGTTGTCCATAATGAAGTGCCGTAGAGCCTTCACTAATATGAAGCGTATTATCCTCTGTTAAAGTACCCTCATCCCATGCTCCGTCTTTCCAATGTGAAATATAACGTTTATCCGTTTTAATATAACTAAACCCTAGATTACTCCAGTCAATATCTTTACTCATTCAAAATCCCCACTTTCTATCGATAAATCAGAATTATTGTATGTTTCAGTATAGCACAATAAACGGTAATATTGCAGTGAAGTCCTATGAAAAAGAAAATTTTTTCTAATAAATAGGCAAAATGTTCTTTCTTTTAGCGTCATTCATGCTAAAATAGAGTAACTTTTCAAAAAACAATCATCTTAGAAGGAAGGATTTCAAGAAAGGAGAGAATGAAAATGACAGCTCATAAAATGTTAGATGAGAAATTTTACAGTAAATTGTTAGGAGAGGAACTCGATTTAATTATTTGCTTACCTCCTGATTTTTCACCACTTTATAAATATCCTTTATTTATTGTACAAGATGGCAAAGATTATTTTCAGTTTGGTAAACTAGCGCGTCACTCTGAAGAATTAGCGGTAAACGAGCAGATTCAAAAAGCCATTTTCATTGGCATTCCTTACAAAACTGTTATGGATCGCCGAGAAAAGTATCATCCAGATGGTGAACAAAATGAAGCATACATCCGGTTCCTAGCATTCGAACTTGTTCCTTACCTTGAAGAACGCTTTCCTTCTTTCCAAATGCCAACGAGTAGATTTCTTATGGGTGACTCCCTTGGTGCATCTGTCTCATTAAAAGCCGCACTACTATTTCCGTTTACATTCGGTAATGTTATTTTACATTCTCCTTATGTTGACGATGCAATCCTTACATTAGCAGAAAAAGCGGATCCTGCCAAAATAAAAATCTACCATATTATTGGTGACCAAGAAACTTCGGTTGAAACTACTGGAGATGAAATACTCGATTTTCTATCACCAAATAAATCTTTAGAACAAATTTTAACCTCTCGGGGGTTTGATTATTATTTCCGCGTATTCAGTGGCGATCATCGTTGGAAGTACTGGCAGCCTTTTATTAAAGAATCCTTACAATTTATGCTTCCAGTAAATACATTTGATTTAGAAAGTATGCGCGCATAAGAAGGGACGGTAACAACTTGACAGTAAAAAAGGTAACAGATGAACTAGGTAAACAAGCAGCATTAAAAATTCGAAATGACGTTTTCGTTGTCGAACAAAATGTAGATCCTGCATTGGAATGGGATGAATTTGATGAAATGGCTTCCGTTGATATGTTTGTAGATTATGCTGAAGATGGCACAGCACTTGCGACAGGCAGATTTCGCGTAAAGGATGGTTACGGTAAAGTTGAACGCATTTGCACTCAAAAAATAGCTCGTGGCTCCGGCAGCGGCCGAAGAATCATGGAAGCTATTGAACTGGAAGCAAAAACGCGCGGTTTAACAACACTAAAATTAGGTGCCCAGTTAACAGCTATTCCATTTTATGAAAAATTAGGCTATAAAACTTGTTCTGACATATTCTTAGATGCAGGAATTAAACATAAAGAAATGCAAAAAACCTTAATTTATGAAGCTTAATAAAAGTAGTTATTTCTTTGTAATAGAAGAAATAACTATTTTTTTATTACTTCTATCTCTCCGGATGCTTTGCCACAAATAATTATATCTACATAATGAAGAAATAATCCATGCTCAATTATCCCAGGAATTTCAATTAATTTTTCGTGCCAAGCTTTTGGATCAGTAAAGGTCTGATTTACAATATCTAAAATATAATTTCCATTATTTGTTTCATATATTTCTCCTGATGACTGTTTACGCAAAATGGTTTCAATTCCATCATTTTCCAACTCCCTTTTAATTTGCTTCCATCCAAAAGGAATCACTTCAAGTGGCAAAGGAAATTTCCCTAATGTTCTCACAAGCTTCTCTTCCCCAACAACCCAAATATTCCTCCCACTTGCTTGAGCAACCATCTTTTCTCGTAAAAGTGCCCCGCCACCTCCTTTTATTCCTTGAAAATCTTGATTAATCTCATCTGCGCCATCAATGGTCACATCAATTTTTACAATCTCATTTAAAGGTTTTAACGGAATTCCTAACGTTTTAGCTTGTCGTTCCGTTTCCAAAGAAGTAGCAACTCCAGTTATATTTAAGCCTTTTTGCACCATTTCTCCTAATTTTTCAATCGTGTAGTAAACAGTACTCCCTGTTCCAAGCCCGACAATCATTCCATCTTCCACCCATTCACATGCTTTTTCTCCAGCAATTTTCTTTTGGTTAACCATTTTTTTCCTCCCAACTTAAGCAATAAAGCAACACTATAATAATATTTTCATTATACGCTACCTATTTTTAAGTTGAAAGTAAGTTTATTTTTCTAACCTTACAAAAATGTAATTAGACATTTAAAGACAAATGTATTACAGTAAGTAAGTATTGAGAGTTTAATTTTAATATTTGTAACACAATTGAAATAATAAAGAGGTGGATTTATGAATAAAGTAAAACTATTTTTGCACCATCCAGCAACTATTTTTACTATGAAAACTATTTTTTACTTAACTGTTTTGCTTGGGTTGCTATGGTTTTATGGTTTCAAAAACCCTGAAGGCGCGAAATTTATTTACAATGAATTCTAAAAAAAGAAAGGACTGTTAAAAAATGGGAATATCAATTATGACAACGAGTATCATAGAAAGAATTGATGCATGGGCAGAAAAAACACCGGATTTCCCTTGCTATGAATATGCTGGGACACGTCTTTCCTATAAAGAACTAAAACGGCAATCTGATGCATTCGGCTCTTTTCTACTAAACACTTTAAACTCTGACAAAGAAAAACCTGTTATTGTATTTGGACACATGTCTCCACTAATGATTATTACTTTTTTAGGCATTATTAAATCTGGACGTGCCTATGTTCCAGTAGATGTTTCTATGCCAGTTGAACGAATAGAACAAATCAAGAAAGCAGCTAATCCTGCACTCTTCATTTGTACAGAAGAACTTCCAAATAATCTTACAATTACAGATTGCCCTATACTAGGACAAGAACAATTGATTGATGCTTTGGAAAATCATTTTGGGGAAGTACCGGATCCAGATGAATGTGTTAAAAATGATGATAATTACTACATTATATATACATCAGGAAGCACAGGAAATCCTAAAGGCGTTCAAATTAGCCAAAATAATTTAGTTAGTTTTAGCAATTGGATTTTACAAGATTTCTCGTTAAGACAAGGATTACGCTTCTTAAACCAAGCGCCGTTTTCCTTTGACTTGTCCGTTATGGACTTATACCCAAGCTTACTTTCAGGCGGAACTCTTGTACCACTAGATAAAACAATCACTGCTAATATGAAAGATTTATATCGCGAAATACCTGCTCAAAATTTTGATGTATGGGTTTCTACACCGTCATTTGCAGACTTATGTTTACTTGATGATAATTTCAACCAAGAAAATAACCCTAATTTAACACGTTTCCTATTCTGTGGTGAAGTTCTTGCTAAGAAAACAGCAAGCGAACTACTTGATCGTTTCCCAGATGCAGTCATTTACAACACATATGGACCGACGGAGGCTACAGTTGCTGTCACACAAGTAAAAGTAACACGTGAGTTGGTTGATGCTTATCCAAGCCTACCACTTGGAGTTATTAAGCCAGATATGCGACTTCATATTGTTAATCAAGAAACTGGCGAATTACTTCCTGAAGGTGAAAAAGGTGAAATCATCCTAATCGGTGCTAGTGTCTCAAAAGGCTATTTAAATGAACCAGAAAAAACAGACCAAGTATTCTTTGATTACAAAGGTTACCAAGCCTATCATACTGGTGACTCTGGTGTTATAAAAGATGGTTATCTCTTCTTCCAAGGTCGGCTTGACTTCCAAATTAAGCTTCATGGTTACAGAATTGAGCTTGAAGATATTGAAAACAATCTAAAAAAAGTAAGTTACATCCAAAACTGCGCTATTATTCCTAAAATGAAAGATGAAAAGGTTGATATGTTGGTCGCTCAGGTCATCCCGTCTTCCCACGATTTTGAAAAGGAATACCAGCTAAGTGCAGCAATCAAAAACGAATTGAAAGACTTTATGCCAGCATACATGATTCCAAGAAAATGGATTTATAAAACGGAATTCCCGTTAACAATGAATGGCAAAATTGATCGTAAAGCACTTAACAATGAGGTCAACAAGTGAGTACACCATACGGTACAATTCTTTATTTTGGAGTACTTCTTCTATTTTTCATTCCTATCATAGTAGCTGGTTTGTTAGGAAAAAGATTACCGATATATAATGCTTTTGTCACTTTAGTGTTTTTATACTTTTTATTTTCTGCAAACCCAGTCCAAGGAGTTACTTTTATCTTCTTTGTTTTCTGGCAACTTGCACTTGTACGACTTTATTTTCATTATCGGCAGGAGAAGAAACAGAATCATGGCGGCGTTTTTGTCATAGCAGTGATTCTTTCCATTCTCCCGCTTGTAATTTCTAAAGTAGTTCCAATTTTAGGCGACCAAGTAACAATGGTTGGTTTCCTGGGGATTTCGTACTTAACTTTCAAAGCGACACAAATGATTATTGAAATACGAGACAACTTAATAAAACAATACAATGCATGGGATTTTGTCAATTTCTTACTATTCTTCCCAACTATTTCATCTGGACCGATTGACCGATTCCGTCGCTTTAAAAAAGACGTAGATAATCCACCTAGTAAAGAAGCTTATGTTGCTTTACTAAATCGAGGAATTTTCCTTATCTTTCTTGGTTTTCTCTATAAATTTATTATTGCATACTTAGTAAATAAACATTTTGTTGTCCCACTAGACATCGCGATTACCCATAATGTTGACACAACAACAAGCTTGATTGGCTATATGTATGCATACAGTATGTACTTATTCTTTGACTTTGCAGGATATAGTGCATTTGCTGTCGGAGTGAGTTATCTGTTTGGCGTTCAAACACCGATGAACTTTAATAAGCCATTTGCAGCACGAAACATTAAAGAATTCTGGAATCGTTGGCATATGACGCTTTCCTTCTGGTTCCGTGATTATGTATTTATGCGTTTTGTCTTCTGGCTTACAAAAAAGAAATGGTTTAAAAGTAAGTTCACTATCGCTTATATCGCTTATTTTGTTAACTTCTTCATTATGGGGGTATGGCACGGACTTCACTGGTATTACATCGTTTACGGGCTTTACCAAGCTACTTTAATTGTTGGTTTTGACCTAATCGAACGCTTTAACAAAAAGTATAAGTTCTATCCGAAAAACAAAATAACTTATGTTATCGGTGTTATTATTACATTCCAATTTGTTTGTTTCGGCTTCCTGATTTTCTCAGGTATTCTAGATAAAATTAATTTTTAAAACTAACTAAAGGTGGTAATTTAAATGGCTTTTCGTGAAAATGTATTAGAAATCTTAGAAGAAATTACAGAAACGGATGAAGTTGTCCAAAATACAAATATCAAATTATTTGATGAAGGTTTACTAGATTCAATGGCAACTGTTCAACTATTAATTGAAATTGAATCAAGACTAGATATTACTGTACCCGTTTCAGAATTTGACCGCGACGAATGGGCTACTCCGGAAATGATTATTACACAACTTGAGGCGCTAAAATAATGAAAAAAAAGCTGTGGATGACATTTGGGCCTTTACTGGTCGCATTCGCGGTTTTCCTTTTCGTTCTATTTGGACCTAGCAGCTTATTTTCTCATGTTTCTTCGGAGACTGTAAAAAAAAGCGCTACGTCTATGAACGAATACGTCATCCAAGGCTTAGACATTCAAAAAGAAGCTTTAAAAGAAGGTAATTATTTACCAATTTATGGTTCTTCGGAGCTTTCTCGTGTCGACCCATTTCATCCTAGTGTAGTCTCAAAAAAGTATGATCAAGGTTATACCCCATTCCTATTAGGGCGGCCGGGTACTCAATCATTAAGTCATTTTCTGGATGTAAACGCGCTGGGTGATGACTTAAGAGGCAAAAAAGTAGCAGTAGTTTTGTCTCCCCAATGGTTCCAACCTAAAGGAGTTTCTGATCCATCGTTTGGTGCTAACTTCTCTCCTCTTCATGCATATAAATTCGCATTAGAAGAAACGAAAAATACACCTGAACGCAGATATGCAGCTAAAAGATTATTATCGTTTCAAGTAGTTCAAAGCGACTCTACTTTGAAGAATTTACTTGAAAACATCGTCGCAAAAGGACCTAAAAAGCCTCATGATCAAAAAATTGTAAACATTATCGGTAAGGCCAAACTGAAAATTTTAGAGCGCAAAGATGATTTAGAATCGAAAACCATTTCTGGTTCTAAACAAGAACGTGTTGAAAAAGGCCTAAAATCTCTTCCTGAAAAATTAGATTATAAACAACTAGATGATCTAGCAAAGGAAACTGGCGAGAAAAGTATTGGTAACAATCCTTTCCAAGTGAAAGAAAAATACTATCAGAAAAAAATCAAACCAATTGAAGATAAGTTAAAAGACAGCCGAAAAGATTTGCGTTATGATGAGTCTCCAGAGTTTGGTGATTTGCAACTTCTAATGGACGCTTTCAAAAAAGCTGGTGCTGATGTTATTTTCATCAATCCACCTATTAATGGCAAATGGATTGACTACATTGGTATGAACAAACAAGGATTAGATGATTACTACGCTAAAACCAAACAACAAATTGAGAGTCAAGGCTTCCGGTATTACTCTCTCGAAGAATATCAAAATGATTCATTCTTTTTAGAAGATCCAATTCATTTAAGCTGGCGCGGTTGGGTAAAAATTGACCAAGTTCTTGCTGATTTTGTAAACTCGCCTGTAGAAACAAACTATAAAATAACGCCAGATGATTATTACATTAAAAATCACCTAGATAATGGACCAAAAAAAATCCAGAAGTAGTTTAAATACTACTTCTGGATTTTTTCATTGTCAGAATCCAATAATATGATAACCGCTATCCACATGAATTACTTCACCTGTTACACCGCGAGATAAATTACTAAATAAATAATAAGCTGTATCTCCTACTTCTTCTGCTTGCGTTGCACGTTTTAGTGGTGCTCGTTCTTCTACAAGTGAAATTGAGTCAGAGAAGCCGCTGACTCCACGTGCAGAGACTGTTCTAATTGGCCCAGCAGAAATAGCATTTACTCGAACACCAATAGCTCCTAAGTCCATTGCAAGGTATCTTACGCTCGCATCAAGAGAAGCTTTAGCAACACCCATAATATTATAGTTTTCTACAACACGCTCTCCACCGAGATAAGTTAAAGTAAGTAAGCTTGCATCTTCTGTTAACATATTTAAGTGTTTTAACGCGCGTGCTACCGCTGTAAACGAATAAGCACTAATTTCGTGCGCTTGTAAGAAACTTTTACGATCTACTTCTAAATAGTCACCAGTTAAGTAATCTTTATTAGCAAATGCAATACAATGTGCTAAACCACTAAGTTTACCTACTTTATCTTTAATTGTTTCAAACGTTGCTGTAATAGCATCTTCACTTGTTACATCACACGCTAAAATAAGCGGATTTTGGTTTATTTCATTTAATGAAGGTACTAGTTCAGTAATACTTTTTTTTGCACGATCGTCTGCATATGTAAATACTAGTTTTGCTCCTGCTTCATTTAATGAACGTGCAATTGCCCAAGCAATACTGCGTTTGTTAGCTACTCCCATTACAACATATGTTTTTCCCTCTAATGATAAGTTCATGTTCTTTCCTCCTAAAATTGATGCGATTTGTTCGCTTCTTCCATTTTACATGACCAAATAACTTTTTCAAACTCTTATTACTTCGTTTTTTGAATTATCTCCTTCATATCGTCTGGTAAAGACAAATCAAATGCCATATATTCTTCTGTGACCGGGTGGAGTAAATGAAGATGGCAAGAATGAAGTGCTTGTCTTTTGAGTAATGTTGTATCGCCACCGTACATATCATCACCGATAAGTGGATGACCAATGTAAGAAAAGTGCACCCGAATTTGATGTGTTCGTCCTGTCTCAAGCTGGATTGCTAAATGATCAAATGCTTTATAACGCATGAGAACCTCGTAATTAGTTTTTGCATATTTTCCCTCTGGAGTAACAAAACGTTCCATTATACTTACATCTTTACGTCCTATTGGCGCTTCAATAGATCCCGCTTGTTCTTCAAGGCTACCTGATGTAAAAGCTTGGTATCGTCTTTTGAGTAATCCCTGTTGTAAAAAGCTACTGAGTCTAGCATGTGCGTATCTATTTTTGGCAATCAGCATTAATCCTGATGTTTCTCGGTCTAGTCTAGTTACGATGTGGATAGCACTTGTAAGCCCTTGATTTTCGTAATGTCCTTTTACAAAATTGGCTACAGAACCAGTAGGATGGTATTGAGACGGAATCGAAGCCATCCCGGCTGGTTTATTAATAATCAATAAAAATTCATCTTCAAAAACCACTTCTAAATCTGTATATTCAGCCAACAAACGTTCATTTTGTTGTTCGGTCGGGAATGTAAGTTTAACTTTATCACCAGTCTTCACATGGTGTAAAACGTTTTGTTCTTGGTTATTAACTTCAATTTTACCATCCGCACCAAATTTTACTGCGGTTAATAATTGTTTAGATATGTGCTTGCTTTTCAGAAAAGTTCTAAGCAACAGCCCATCTTCTTCATTTTTTACTTGCCATTCTAAAAACACATGCTTCCTCCTGCTAACTTAATCTTCAATAAATGAATCATGTACTCTACGCCAAAACGGAAATGATCTGAATCTCGCAAAATGAACTTTTTTTGCTGATACTTCATAACGAATTTCCTGGACATCTCGATGCAAAATACTTAAATGATCCACAGAAATCTGAAAATCCTTGTCATTTACTGGTTGCAAACTAACTACATGATGCTTCGGAAAAACGAGTGGACTACCGATTGTCCGGTAAACTCGATTATTAATCGATGCCATCTCGGTTAATTGCATTGCTTCAATGGACGGATGCATTAGCGCCCCTCCCAGTGATTTATTATATGCTGTCGTTCCACTTGGCGTTGACATACATAAACCATCTCCACGGAATCGTTCAAAATGGAGGTCATTAATAACTACATCCACAACAAAAGGTCCACCTGAACTTTTTACGGTTGACTCATTTAGCGCTAAATACTCAGCTTCTTTTTTGCCAATGCCGTATTTTACGGTAGTTTTAAGCAACGGATAAGAAACTTTTTGATATTCTCCTTTTGCTAATAGCTTAACTAATTTACCTGCCTCTGCTGGGCGCCAATCAGCATAAAAGCCAAGATGACCAGTATGAATTCCTATAAAAGCAATCTCATCTAAGCGTTCTTCATATTGATGAAACGCAGACAAAAAAGTTCCATCTCCGCCAATAGAAATAACGATTTCAGGTTCTATCTCATCATATTCCATGTCATATTCCCCAAAACCAGCAATCATATTTAATCGCAGTAAATCTGACTTCTCGTCCCCTTTTGAAGTAATCACATATTTCATTATTTCTATTCGCCCCTATTCCTACGCTTACTTATTTTTCTTTGGCATTACTTGATGTACCGCTTTTTTATCCTTTGCTACATCTTTGTTTTGTGAAAAATAGACTTGCGCTTCTTGTATTTCTTCACGAATTTGCGACATTTCCTCATCTAATTGAAAAGCCGCCTCGGCAGCACGTTTTAATCGTTTGTTAATTGCTTCTGGAAATTCGCCTTGATATTTATAGTTTACTGAATGCTCAATAGTTGCCCAAAAATTCATTGCTAGTGTCCTAATTTGGATTTCAGCTAAAATCTTCTTTTCACCTTGGATTGTTTCTACTGGATATTCAATAACGACATGATATGAACGGTATCCACTGGGTTTCTTATTTGTAATATAATCGCGCTCTTCCACAATCCGAAAATCATTTCGTTGCCTTAAAAGACGAACAACAACCTCAATGTCATCTACAAATTGACACATCATTCGCAGTCCCGCAATATCTTGCATTTCTTCTACTAAATGGTCTAACGCAATATGTTTTTGATTAGCTTTGTCTAATATGCTCGCAACCGGCTTCACTCGTCCTGTAACGAATTCAATTGGCGAATGATTATTTTCAAGCTCAAATTGTGAACGCATTCCTTTAAGTTTAATTTTAAGTTCTTCTACTGCCTGTTTATAAGGCGCTAAAAAGTCTTCCCAATGATTCAAATCGCTCACCTCAAGTATATTCATGATTAAATTTATGCAACATCAGTTATATTTTAACACAAAAGTGATTAATCCACCTTGCTAAAAGTAACCTTTTTTTCAATCACATGTTAAAATAAAACTGAAGCGCTAACGATACAATGAAAAGGATGATGGAAATGATTCTTACTTTACTTCAAAACGGTGATTACGAAACTGCTCGCTCAAAAGCCCTCATAGAATTAAAAAACGCCCCAGAAAATGCGGAACTAAATTATTTTGCAGCATGGGCACACGATGCGCTCGGCAAAGAAGAGGCCGCTATCCCTTTTTATGAGAAAGCGCTGAGGCTTGGTCTCTCTGATGCTGATAAAAAAGACGCTTATATTGGTCTTGGAAGCACCTACCGCATAACAGGTTCTCCCGAAAAAGCCATCCTTCTTTTCCAAAAAGCGATAGAGGAGTTTCCAGAAAATAATGCCCTACGTACTTTTTTCATCATGGCTAAGTATAATCAAGGTCAAGAAAAAGAAGCCTTACAAGAAGCACTTCTGTTACTAACAAATACAACTAATGACCAAGATATTTTAAGTTACAAAAAAGCGATTCAATTTTATGCACAAGATTTAGATGCATTATTTCATTAAGAGGAGATGAATTTCGATGGTAAAAGAACTAGAAATAGAATTCCGCAATCTTTTGACAAAAGAGGAATATGATAGACTTATAGAAGATTTTCGAATGAAAGAAGATGATTTTTTTGAACAAACTAATTTTTATTTAGATACGGCAGATTTCGGCTTAAAAGAACGTAACTCTGCGCTTCGGATTCGTAAGTTAGAAACACAGTACCAATTAACGCTAAAAACTCCTGAATCGCGCGGTTTAATGGAGACAACGCAAATCTTAGCAGCAGACCAAGCAACAGCCATTACTAGCGGAGCGAATATCCCTGTTGGTCCAGTTCGCGATACACTAAAAGAAATAGGTATTAATCATGAAGATTTACAAGTCTTTGGCTCCCTCAAAACAATTCGAGCCGAAAAAGATTATAAAAAAGGACTACTCGTATTCGATAAAAACTTCTATGGTTCTATTTCAGATTTTGATTTAGAATATGAGGTTTCTGATTACGATAAAGGGAAAGAAATTTTTGATAAACTACTTAGAGAATATCAAATAACGAATCATCCAGCAGAAAATAAAGTAGCTCGTTTTTATAATCATATTTATAAAAATAATGACTAACTAGTGAAAAACATACTTTTTTATAGTGAAAAGACACAAGTTCTCAAAAAATAACGAATAAATATATTAAGCCAATGACAATTATTTGTTAAATTTACATTACGCTGATAAAATAGATATGTAAGTTACAAAACCAAATTTTGTATCAGCTTTTACTTAGCAGTGAATTATTTCTTTTCACACTGGTACATTAAAATGAATATCTATTTGAAGGTATTTAGAATTTGAAAATCAGGTGATAACAAATGATTAACCAAAATTTATATTATCAGTCAGTAGCCAATTCCAAGCCTATCGAAATTTATCTATTTTTTGATCCAGCTTGTGATGACTGTTGGAATATAGAAGCAAACATGCTCCGATTACAAATGGAGTACGGGAACTATTTTAAATTGCGCTATGTTCTGCATAATAATTTGCAGACATTTGTATGCAAACAAAAGCGTGTTGGAAATAGTAACCTAAGCTTAAAAGAACAACAAATAGGGGCGCACCTTTCCTATATTTCTTGTCTTGCAGTCAAAGCCGCTGAACTCCAAGGTAAAAAGCAAGGTATTACATTCTTACGTAAGATTCAAGAAGCGTACTTCCTTGAAAATAAAGATATCGCTAGTGAAGAAGTACTCTATGAGATTGCTATTTCTACCGGTCTAGATCTTACTGAGTTCAAAAAAGATTTAGCATCTACTGCTGCTAAGCGCGCCTATATTGGTGACCAAAAAGTAGCCCAAGAAATGGAGATACGTGAAAATCCAACAGTCGTATTTTTCAATAAAAATATTGAAGATGCTGGATTAAAACTAAGTGGGCTTCATCGTTATGAGGTTTATGTACATGTTTTATCCGAGCTTTTAAATGATTTCCCGAAACCAGAAGAACGCCCGCAAATGGAAGAATACTTAGCTAAGGTAAAGGTTACTTCTTCTGCTTCGATGGCTGCCTTTTATGGTGTTTCTGAACAACAAATCGAACGCCAAATGAAAAAATGGCGCTTGCAACAAAAAGTGGAATTAATTGATACACCAGATGGTAAGGCCCACTGGAAATATATTGATAATATGTAATAAAAAAGTAGCAGCCTAACTGAGGCTGCTACTTTTTTATTACATATTTTCCAACCGCTCAATTCGCGAACTAATCGGCGGGTGAGAATCAAAAATACCTGGTTTATCTTTTTTAGACTTCAATGGTGACGAAAAGTAAATAGACTCACTAGAAGCGCTAACTTCTTCCATTTTTTTCGAATCACCGCTAATTTTTTGTAACGCTTGGATAAGACCATCTGGGTTCCGCGTTAATTCAACTGCACTAGCATCAGCCAAGTACTCCCTATTTCTAGATAAAGCGAACTGAATCGCTGTAGCAATAATCGGAGCTAAAATAACAAAAATAAGTGCTACAACATAGATAATTACCTGTGCCCCGCCCCCATTATTATTATCATTTTTTCGGCTATTTCTCCCACCAGTTAAGCTTCCCCAGAAAATCATTCGCATAGCTAAATCGCTAAGAATAGCAATGACAGCTACTAACGCAATAGAAATTGTTGACAAACGGATATCATAGTTTCTTATATGAGAAACTTCATGCGCAATAACGCCTTCTAATTCATAACGTTCTAAATTATCTAGTAATCCTTTAGTGACAGCGACTGCTCCTTTTTCGGGAGTAATACCTGTCGCAAAAGCATTCATACTTAAATCATCGATAATATATACTTTTGGCATCGGAATATTAGCGACCATCGCCATACTTTCTACTGTATCCCATAAAACTGGTGCTTGTTCTTTTGATGTGACTCTTTTCGCATGATTCATCGCCATTACAACAGAAGAACTACTCATAACCATTATCAAAATATAAAATGCACCAATCACTGCTGCTAATATAAGTCCATTCAGATAATTATTCCAAACAATTATACCTATAGCAGCGCCAACCATTAGAACGAAAATAAAAAAGCCAATCACGATAAAAACCGTTTTTCGTTTATTTGCTGCAATTTGTTCAAATAGCATGATTTCCGCTCTCCTTCATGGCTTAAAACTCTACTTTTGGTGCAACACGTTCTACTTCTGGAATAGAGAGCATTTCACGTTCAGTAAAGTTATGCAGTTTAGCTACAATATTTGTTGGTACTGATTGCACTTTGGTGTTGTAAGTCATTACCGTTGTGTTATACAACTGACGTGAATAAGCTACTTTATTCTCCGTAGTAGTTAATTCATGTTGTAATTCGATGAAAGAAGTATTTGCTTTTAAATCTGGATAAGCTTCTCCTAAAGCAAAAATCGATTTTAATGCCCCACTTAACATATTATCTGCTTCAATTTGACCTTGACGATTGTCAGCAGGAACTTCCATCATTTTGTTACGAGCTTCAATTACTTGTGTTAGTGTTTCATTTTCATGTTTTGCGTACCCTTTAACTGTTTCAACTAAGTTAGGAATCAAGTCAAATCTACGTTTTAGTTGTACGTCAATTTGTGCCCAAGTTTCATCAACACGGTTACGGTATTTTACAAGGCTGTTGTATAGTCCAAAATAAATTAATACTAAAATAACCACAACAGCGATAGCAATAATCCATCCTATCATAATTAATCTCCTCCTTCTCATGTAGTAAATCTATTATACCTTACTTAGGGAGTACATGACAATCCTCCTACAGAATGAGATTCTATTTTTTCTTCCGCATAAAATAAAACGGCTTCACAGGCTTATCTACTACCATTTTTATCGTCATCATCGCATTAGGAGCACGGTCAATTTCCTCTCCATTTTCATTCCAGAGTGCTTTTACAACCTGTTTAAAACCAGTATCTCCCGGTCCATAAAATTCAATTTCTTCACCAACGCCAAAATTATTTCGTTGTTGCAATGTAGCCATTTTCGTTTCTTCATCATATTCAAGCACTTGAGCGGCAAAGGCATATTGAGGAATTTTCCGAGTTTTTCCAAATAATTGCTCGTCCTCCGTTGGTTCTTTATAGAAAAAACCTGTAGATAATTCGCGCTGAGCAACTTTCCATAATTCTTCTTCCCATGCAGGATCAAATACGTAATTCTCTGGGTTCGCGCAATATGCGTCTACCGCACGACGATAAACACTTGCTACGGTAGAAACATAATGAATTGATTTCATTCTGCCTTCGATTTTCAAACTATCTACCCCAGCATTAACCATATCTGGAATATATTTAATCATAGATAGATCTACAGCACTCATTGAAAAAGGCTCTTCATCTGTATCCACTAAGTTTTTCGAAACACCATTATCAATTTCGAATAAATCATATTTCCAGCGACAACTTTGGGCACATCCTCCGCGGTTCGCATCACGGTTCGCCATATGATTCGATAAGGTACAACGCCCGGAATAAGAAATACACATTGCGCCATGAATAAATGCTTCCATTTCGACATCCGTTTTTTCACCAATTTCTTGAATTTCTTGCATGCTAACTTCTCGTGCAAGTACAACACGCTCTAGTCCTTGTTTTTTCCAAAATTCTAGTGTTTTATAGTTTGTTGCCGAAGCTTGTGTGGATAAATGAACTGGTAGACCCGGTGCATCTTGAAAACAAATACTAATTAGCGCTGGGTCCGAAACAATAACTGCATCGATACCGATATCGCGAAGTGTACGGAAAAATTCACCCGCACCTTCAGTATCACCAGCATGTGCAACCATATTTGCCGCAACATACACTTTTGCATTTCGTTCATGTGCAAAAGCGATGCCTTCTTTCATTTCTTCAAAACTAAAATTACCTGCACGTGACCTAAGTCCAAAAGCTTGGCCACCAATATATACAGCGTCCGCACCGTAACGAATCGCAATTTTTAATTTTTCTAAGTTACCAGCCGGAGCTAGCACTTCTGGTTTTTTTAATACTTTAGTCATTATGCTATTCCCCCTACTTCACATCATCCGGATTTTTCAAATAGAATCCAGCATCTAGTTTTCTAGTTTTAGGCTGCAATTCCGTTAATTTATTCACAAAATACTCCGCAACAAATTGACCTTGAATTACAGCCTCTTTCGCTTCAACTAATAGCGATGCGATTTGAACAAAATTATCCGATTCTGCAAGAACTCCATCTAGTTTCCAAGTTTTTAACCCAGCTTCATATAAGTCTGCTAAATAAGGGACAAGTGAAACATCTTCAGAAGCAAAAATATGTGTTCCGGAATCATCCTCATAAATTGGTAATTGACTTGTTTCATCATTAGGTTCACGTAAATAAAGGCCACGTTCTTTCGAGGTATCATCTTCCTTTTCGACAATACGCTCATAATTCGTTACAAGTTTACGTTTGGATTGGTGGATGCATGTTGGTCCGTAAACCAGAACTTCTACTGGAATTGGGAGACTTTTAGCAATGGCTTTTATCTCACCTTCTGTTAATTCTCTGGCAAGTACTGCTCCAACTGCTCCTTGTTTTTCCCAAAATGAAATTTGTTCTGCGCTAGTAACAAATGTTTGGGCATCATAAATGAAAGGTATCGGTCGAGCCATTTCACTTAGGAGCATAATCGCACCAGGATCACCACATGCAATTGCATCTACTTTCATTTCAGAAAGCTGTTCTAAAAATGCTGGTAGCTCTTCCATATGTTCGTTGTGCATCAACGAATTTACAGCTACGGTTACTTTTTTCTTTTCTTGATGTGCTAAATGAACTATTTCACGTAATTCTTCGACAGAAAAGGAATGAGGTAATCTTAAACCAAATTGGCTGTTACCTATATATAATCTGTCTACCCCCGCGCGAAGCAATTGTTCAGCTTGCCTAATTGAATCTGCTGTCGCTATGATTTCCATGTTTTTCTCCTCTTTTCTACTAAAAACGTTACTTGATAAATGTATCACAAGAAGACTTGTTACTCAATAAGAATTTTGACATAAAAAAAGAGACTAGCCTATGCAGCTAATCTCTAATCTATTTTGTCTTCTTTTGTAATCTTAAATAAATTTAATAATGGTCGATAAGTGCTTCCTACTAAACCAAGTGTTTCGATAAGCACCTCAATTAAAATTAAAAGTACACCAATTAATATCATCGAGCCCCATAGCGTTGACATAGTAAAAATGAAAGCAAATAAGGAAAATAGTGCTGCAATCGCGTAAATTAATATGACTGTTTGCCGATGTGTAAAACCTAATCGGAGTAAACAATGATGTAAGTGAGATTTATCTGCCATAGCAATAGGTTGTTTTGTAACCATACGGCGCACAATAGCAAAAACCGTATCAGAAATTGGTACTCCTAAAATCAAAATCGGTACAATTAAAGAAATAAAAGTGACGTTTTTAAAGCCCATGATAGAAAGTACCGCAATAATGAAACCTAAGAAAAGCGCTCCTGTGTCTCCCATAAATATTTTAGCAGGATTGAAATTATATGGTAAGAATCCAAGAGTTCCAGCAATTAAAACGCTAGCAATCATAATAACAAGTGCATCTCCCATAATAAACGCCATTCCTAAAATTGTCAGTAAAGCAATAGTGGAAACACCAGCAGCCAATCCGTCAAGGCCATCAATTAGATTGATTGCATTCGTAATTGCTACAATCCAAATAATCGTGAGTGGAATACTTAAAATGCCAAAATGAATTTCTCCACCAAAGGGTAGATTTATAAAATCAATACTAATATCGCCCCAGAATACAATAATAAAAGCAGCGACAATTTGGCCAATTAATTTATATCTTGCCTTAAATTCCATAATATCATCTAACAGGCCAGTTATAACCATTACAAGTGCTGCAATCAATAAAGGCCATAAGAATTCATTTTCAATTGGAAGTAAAAATAAACCAATGGCAAAACTCATAAAAATCGCTAAGCCACCCAAACTAGGAATCGGCTTCACATTAATGCGTCGCTGATCGGGTTTATCAGTAATATCAAAATACAGTGCTATCTTTCGAATTAGCGGTGTAAGTAACACGGACGCACCAAAACATATAAAAATTATCATCCAGCTCATGGTTAGTCCTCCCCGCAAATTTTTTACTCATCTCATTATACTTTTTTATTTGCAAAAAGACAACGAAAATCATTACGCAAAAAAAGCTTAAAGCGCACCTACTCCGCCTCAAGCTTTTTATTTTATTGTTTAATCCTAGCTACAAATTGAAATCTACTACCTACATACTGGGAACGCGTAAATTCAAATGGTCGACCGTCTTCTAACGTTGTAATCTGCCGAAGTTTCATAACCGGTGAGCCGAGTTTCACATCTAGATATGGCGCAATTTTTTCTGATACTAAAGAAGCTTCCATGATTTGTTCTGCTTCTCCAATTGGTTGACCAAGTTTTAATTCAATGGCTTTATAAAGGGAATCCATAATGTCTTCCTTTGTAAGCAGTGAAGCAATTTTTTCTGGAATAGCAGCAACTTCATAAAGAATTGGTACGCGGTCACCGTAACGAATCCGCTCAATCTTCATTACATTGCTGTTTTCAGGCAGTTGCAGTGCCTCTTGTTCTTGCGTACTTGCCGGACGGATGCCATACGATACGATTCGCGTAGAAGGAACTTTTCCCTCTTGTAACATCAAATTCGTAAAACTCGTAACCGCTTCAAGCCGTTCCGTTAATTTCTTTTCCGCAATAAAAGTTCCTGCGCCAACACGTCGTTGCAAAATATTATCATCCACTAGCCCTTGAATGGCTTGTCTTACAGTCATTCGGCTAACATGAAACATTTCCGCAAGTTGACGCTCGGCTGGAATGGATGTCCCTACTTTCCAGACGCCATCTTCCATTTTCTTTTTAATTTCACTTTGAATCTGAATGTAAATCGGTATTCCTGATTGTTTATCGATCATTTTCCCGCCCTCTTCTTATAGAAGTGACGCCGCCTCGTTGTCAAGAATCACAGTAACGTCTGGATGATTTTGAAGTACAGAAGCAGGACAATTCACATCTACAGGTCCTTTAATAGTTTCTTTGATTGCTTGTGCTTTGTTTTCACCAAAAGCAAGTAGGATAATTTTCTTTGCATTCATGATTGATTTAATTCCCATAGAATAAGCATGAGTTGGAACATCTTCTTCTCTTTCGAAAAAGCGTTTGTTTGCTTCACGAGTAGAATCTGTTAAAACGACTTTGTGTGTTAACGAATCAAAAGAAGTTCCTGGTTCGTTAAAACCAATGTGGCCATTTGTTCCAATTCCAAGCACTTGAATATCAATTGGGTGCTCAGACAAAATTTCTTCATAACGTGCGCATTCTGCTTCTGCATCCGTCGCTTCTCCGTTTGGTAAGAAACTTTCTTTAAATGCTTTTTTAGAGAATAACAATTCGTTCATATAGTAATGATAACTGTTTGGGTCCTCTGCTGCAAGGCCTACATATTCATCTAGGTTAGTTGTTGTTACATTTTTTGTGTCAACGTCGCTTTTTACAAGCTCGGCATATAATGTTTCTGGTGTACTACCTGTCGCTAGACCAAGTGTGTTTACTTCACCTGATGTGATGCCTTTTTCAATGATTTCTAATGCTTTTTTGGATCCTGCTAATTTATTTTCTGTTGTGATAAGTTGCATTTTATTATCTTCCTCTCAAGAATGTTTTTTTCCGAATGAATAGGTTGCTGTAATGTGTAAATCTTCATCTAATAAGTTGAAATCAGCATCCTTACCAGCTTCGATTCCACCTTTTTGCGTTAAATTAAATTCACGTGCTTGGTTTCCAGAAGACATAAGAACTGCCTCTTCCACCGAGCATCCAGTAAATTTAATCATATTGCGGAAACCGTCGTCATAAGTAAGTACACTTCCAGCTAACGTTCCGTCTTCTAAACGAGCTTGTTTGTCTTTCACGATAACAGTTTGGCCGCCAAGTTCTGATTTTCCTTCTGGCATCCCTTTTGCTCGCATGGAGTCAGTGATGATACATAAATGTTCTGGTCCTTTCATTTGATAGGCTAATTTCACCATATCAGGATGAACGTGAATACCATCAACGATAAGTTCTGCATTAATTCCGCGTTCTAACAAAACATGACCTGGAACGCCTGGCTCACGGTGCGTCATACGGTGGCATGCATTATATAAATGAGTCGCATGTGTCGCTTTACTTGTTTTCAAGTGTTCGCGTACATCATTAGAGTGACCAATACTTGGAACAACTCCTAGTTCAAAACACAAATTTTCAAAATCAGCTGAAGTATCGTGTTCTGGTGCATATGTTACTAATTTAATTAAACCACCAGAAATATCAAACCACTTTTTGAAAAGCTCCAAATCAGGTGCTTGAATGTATTCTTCTGGTTGCGCTCCTTTGAAAACTTTAGATACAAATGGACCTTCCAAATGGATCCCGCCAATAACAGGTTCAGTTTTAGCAACTTCATGGATAACTTTCAAAGCTTTTTCAATATTTTCATGTGATTGCGTCATCGTTGTTGGGAAATAAGTAGTGATACCTTCATTTAGCATACCGTTCACTTGTTTTCTAAGCGCTTCTGGATCAGCATCCATTGCGTCAAAACTATAACCACCATGGGAATGAACATCAATGAAACCAGGAACAAGTTTTTGTCCTTTTGCATCGATTACTTCTTCTGCTTTTTCTGCTTGAAAATCAGTCATGGAGCCAACTTCTAAAATTTGTTTATCAAATCGTACAAAAGCATTTTCTAGAACACCTTTACCAGTATAAATTGTAGCGTTAGTAATTACTTTATTAGCCATTACGTATTGCCTCCTCATTAAATCGGTCTATACCAATTATTATAGCATGTATCCATTAAAATGCAACTTATCTTTTCCTATTTACCCGAAAAAATGTAAAGTAACCAAAAAACACATAGCTCACAGAAAAGCTATGTGCATAAAAAAACGCAGAATACAGATTCTGCGTTTTTTGTTTTATTTGTCTTTGTCTTCTTCTTTTTTCTCTAATTCTGGAATAAGCACTTCTTTTTCTTCTTTTGGTTCCTCTTTAGCAGCTTCTTTTTCCAATTCATTTAGCTGATCTTCAATGGAAGCTCTTTCTGGTTTCTTGAAATTTTGTTTTTCTCGTTCAATAATTTCATCCACCATTGTTGTAAAGTTTTGTGCTTTATCTTTAATAATCTCTTTGCTTTTCTTTGTTTTCTTTTCTAGTTCATCCATTAAATCATCGAAGGATTGGGAAAGTTCTTTGCTCATATCCGCTTTCTTTTCAGCTTCTTCAGCTAAATCGCGTTGTTTTTGAGCTTCATGATAATCGTTTACACTACCCCAGCTCATATCATGGATAACTTTGTCCATTTTTTCCGAAGTTTCTGTAGCATTTTTTTCAGCCATTTCAGCTAAATGTTGTGTTTTAAGATTTTTCCATTTTAAACGCATTTCGTGCATGCGTAGTTCTAATTTTTCAAGTTGTTCAGAAGCTTGATCATAATGAGATTTAGTTGATTTTAATTGTTCTTCATATTGAGCTACTTCTTCTAATGCAAACTCAGCTAACTTAGTTTCACCAGCTTCTTTTGCAATTTCAGCTTGACGACGACGTTTTTCAACATAAACTTCCATTTCTTTATATTCTTTATAGAAAAGAGATTTTAGCTCACGTTGTTTTTCTACCATACGTTCTGCATCTTTCATTTCTTGTTTTGTTTTATCCATATAGTAACTTACTGAATTGCGACGTTTTTCTTCACGTTTTTCGATTTTTTCACTAACTTCTTTATTCCATTGTTTCATTTTTTCAAAAAGGTTTGCCATTTTTTTCTCCTCCAATTATTTATTGTATGGGTAGTCAAATACATCATCATTTTTTCTAGGTTTATTTTTATTTCTAGTTAGGAAGTAAATGATTGCTCCAATGATTGCAACAACCAGTATTCCTTTTAAGTTAGCTAGAATGATTAAGGCACCAACGCCAATTAATACACCATAAACGATTTTTTCACCTACAGACTTTGCTTCGAGTAGTTTCTTAAGTGACCAAAATCCGAGCACTGCACCAATAGTCGCCATAATCGCTGGCCATAAAACGATAAGTATCATTGCTATGAGTAAAACTATTAATACGCCAATCAAAATTGCTCTCATATGTCTACCTCCTTATTTAAAAGTGTAGCTAAAATATTTTTCTTTTATTACTGTACCTATCATAACGCTATGTATCAAGTAGAAGAACCCACTGTAGAAGGAAATTCACCTACAACTTGAGTCCTATTGTCTAACTAAAGGATAACATATGAAGGGATGTTTAACGAACAAAAAACAGCTTGCCTCTCGTGTAACACAAGATACAAACTGCTTTTTGACTATTTTATTTTTTCTTCATATTGAAGAGATGAAACCCCGCCTTCAGAAATCATATTGTTTTCCTCAAGCTCCGTTTCTGAAATTTCTTTGTCTGCATAGCGTGTTCTAATATCGTTTACTTCATCAAAAGGCGTGGGTGGCTGTTGTTTTTTTACCACATAAATCGCAGCACAAGCTATTACACCAGCAACGGCTCCTGCAATAATACCTACTTTATTTTTCACACTAATAACCTCCTCTTGAAATCCACTATTTTATTCCCTAAAAAAAGAGAGCTAAAACAAAAACGAGTTTGCATGATGCAAACTCGTTTCAATAATTAGAATCCAGAAAAAGTACTTTTGGGTTTACGGATAAAACATAGTATGGCTGCAATAACAAAAAGTAAAGCAGGAATGAAACCAATAAGTGCAGTGGATAAAAGTGACACAATACCGGCTGCTAGAAATAAAAATCCAGCAAGTATCGGGTTTTTATTTTTTATAATATAGTAAATACCTGTTGCTCCAACAATTAAGGTGATTATTCCACCAGAAAGTGCCGTCCAAGATAATGTATGTACAAAATCAAAGATACGGTCCGGGTCCGGTATATCTTCTTTAGGGATTTCCCATTCAGTAACTGTTTGGTAGTAATTATTGTAATAGGTCGTTAAGCCTTCTTTTCCTTTTGAACCATTTACTAGTAATAGACCAATAACAGCAATAGCTGCTTGCATAAGTACACTAAGAATAAGACCAATAATAGCGAGAACTATCTCACCAGTTCGTTTAATCATGAAAATATGCCTCCGTTTCTTCGCTTATTTTTCCAGTATACTATATGTTTTAGTGAGAATAAACTATTTAAATATTAGAAAAAGAAGACTAGTCGTGCGTTTTGCTTTAAAAAAATGTATAATTTGTTCATAACGAATTTTAAAGGGGCGTAAAATAATGCTAAAGCGCGTGTTCTTCTCCATTATCTTACCTTTAGGGTGTTTAGTTGGAGCAATTTTTATTTTATTTACAATTAACACGACATATCCAAAAGCAGCTAATGATGCTATTCCAACTATATTTATACATGGTTACCGAGGAACTGATCGCTCACTTCATGGAATGATACGACGCTTTGACCAAAAATATAAGTGGGGCACAGAGTCATTAACAGTAAATGTAAGTCCAGACGGAAACATTTCTACTACTGGTACTTATAGTAAAAAAGAAAAAAATCCGTTAATTAATATTGTTTTTGAAGATAACCGAGCAACTCTTCCACAGCAATCTATGTGGACAAAAAAAGTAATGGCCTATTTACAAAAAAATTATGATATTAAAGAATTTAATGCAGTTGGTCATTCAATGGGTGGCGGTGCTTGGGTAGCTTATTTAGCATCTTATGAAAAAAATAAATCTTATCCACAAGTAAATAAAATTGTTTTCTTAGCAGTCCCATTTTACCCAGAAGAATATGTAAATGGTGATCAACAAGTAGATATTAAAAATGCCAATAATGTGCATGCTAATTTTGCTCAAAAAATGGCCAAAGTATTACCAGCTAACACAGAAATTATGATTATTGGTGGCGACTTAGAAGACGGTTCAAATAGTGACGGCGAAGTCAAATTAGATAGTGTTTTATATGGTCAAAAATTATTTGCTCATCAAAAAGTCATTACTCATGTTATTAAAGGACCTCAAGCAACCCATAGTAGCATGCACGAATCTACTGTCGTTGATAAGTATGTCGGTCAATTTTTATGGGGACAGAAATAAAAGATAAAGGATGTTTCGAATGAAAAAAGTTATACTCACGATTATCATCTTAGCCATTATAATTACAGGCTTCGGGATAATTTTTCTTCAATTTGAACCTACTAAAAAAGCTGCTAAAGAATCTACTAATGCTACTGCACAAAAATCTTCCAAAAAAACGAATAATCCAGTCTCAGAAATCGCTGTACCTACGCTTTTTGTTCATGGTTATTCAGGAACTGCTAATTCATTTAAAGGCATGATTAATCGTCTTGCTGAGGATGGTGTTGTAACAGAGTCGCTTGTCATGACTGTTGCCACTGATGGAAGTGTTAGCACAAAAGGAAGTTACGATAAATTTAGTCACAATCCAACTATCCAAGTCATTTTTGAAGATAATAAAAGTTCAATGGTGAATCAAGCTCAGTGGATACAAAATGTGATGAAAGAGTTGAAAAATAATTATCATATTGAAAAAGTAGATGCAATTGGGCATTCAATGGGCGGAGTTAGCCTAACGAGTTATATTGGGAAAGTTGGTAATGATAAATCTTACCCCGTTCTTGAAAAACTAGTTTTAATTGGCGCCCCACTTAATGGGCTAGTTATTGGTGATAATGGTGTGACTGCCTATGATTTAACGGATGAAGGACCAAAACAGACCTCCGAGCGTTATAGTGAGTTTATGAAAAACAAGCCAAACATTCCTACTAATTTACAAGTATTGAATATTGCTGGAGATACATTAGATGGAACTAAAAGCGATGGTAGCGTATCGGTCGCAAGCGCACTCTCTGGTAAATTCATTTTTGAAGGACAAGTTAAAAGTTACGAGGAAAAAACCTTTACAGGAAAAAATGCAGCTCATAGCAAACTACATGAAAATACAGATGTAGATGCTAAAGTAGCTAATTATTTATGGGGAACTGAAAAAGTAGATTAAGCTAATGCTTAATCTACTTTTTTCTTACGTCCAAATATAGTTCGTTTTTGAATATCTTCAGAATTCCGTACATCTAAAATATCTAGTAAAAATACAAATACCGGAATCCCAACTATTAACCCCCACACACCGAAAAACGTTTCTGAAAAAATTAAGATGACAAATGTGTAAAATATAGGTAAATTCGTTTTTGAAGACATTAGTTTTGGGTTTAAAATATATGTTTCAATCGCATGCACTATAACTACCGTAATTAAGATATAAATGACATCTTGAAAGCCACCAACTGAGTATGCAATAAGCACTAGTGGAACACACGAGATAATTACACCAGCAACGGGAATTAACCCTAATACAAACACCATTATGGATAAGCTAAGTAGTTGAGGAAAATTCATTAAATAAAGTGCTATGGTAGTAATAACTGTGTTAACAAGTGCAATCATCAATTGAGCCTCTAGTACTACCCCAAAGGTCGCAACGAATTTTTTCCCAAAGAATGCTGCTTCTTTAAAAATAAAGCCAACTTTACTTGTTAAAAATTGCCCAGTAAAAGAAGTGACCCGTTCTTTTTCTAAAGAGAAAAATAAACTAAGGATTAAAGCTAAGAAAAACGATAATCCTACCGAGCCGATTCCTGAAAGAGAAGCAATAATAAAGTCAACACCAGTCTGAAGGTATTTTTGAATATTCGATTCTTTCAAAAATCCGACAATCCACTGCACAATCGTATTATCACTTGGATTATTATAAATCTTTACAAGCGAGTCTACAAGTTGCGATATCTGGTCAATTAAAATTGGTAAGAAGTGTACAATTGCTATGTATAAAAACATGGCTACTAAACAATATAAAACGATAACAATTAATTTTCGTGGTATTCGTATTCTTTTTAAAATCACATTTTCTAATCGCGTAACTAAAAATGCAAAGATAAATGTTAATAATATTAAATCTATCATGCTCCTAAGTAAATATAGTACAATGCCTAGAAGAATAAACACGAGCACCCGTCTTGCTGTGTCATTTTTTTTTAATTTCTCCAACCAATTCATTTCCTCACCAGCCCTTTTCTTTCTTCATTTTATCATAAATTAGTAAAATAGGGTTTACAAAAAAAATTTTCTTCTGTAGAATAGAACCAATCATCCTACCTTTAGAAAGGGGCGTTTTTTTATGGTAGAAAAAATCGAGCGGAAATCTTTAGCTGAACAAGTCTATGATCAGATAAAAGCTGAAATTACTAGTGGTGCTTGGAAAATTGGCGAACGCATTCCTAAAGAAGCTGATTTAATGACTCAGTTTGGCATCAGTCGAAATACTTTACGTGAAGCAATTCGTGCGCTAGCTCATATTGGCTTACTTGAAACGAAGCAAGGAGACGGAACTTTTGTACGTAATAATAGTGAGCTTCATGCTATTTTGCAAAAACGTGTGCGAGAGTCCTCTGTTCAAGAAATTCTAGAAATGAGGCACGCACTAGACCGAGAAGCAGTTATTTTAGCTTGTGAACGGCGTACAGGTGAAGATTTAAAAACGCTTAAAAAATATCAGCAACTCTGCTATTTAGCTACTAAGAATAATGATGTAACAGCCTTTATAAAAGCTGACTCAGCTCTTCATCTAACAATTGTAAAGGCGGCACATAATGATTTATTGTTAGATATGTATGTAAATATTTTAGAGGAAATACAGTTTTCGATAACGAGTACAACTGAGATGAATCCTGCTGTAAATAAACATAATGGACATGAAACACTTGTATCAGCTATCGAAAAACACGATAAAGAAGGAGCAGCACATGAAGTAACTGAGTATATCACGCTCTTCAAACAGATTGCTGCTAAGAATGGAGATAACAAATGAATTCCGATTTAACAAATAAAAAAATCCTTACTCGTTCAAGTAAGGTAATGCTTATCTTGGGTATTGTTTTAATTGCAGCAAACTTGCGTACACCTATTACATCAGTTGGTCCCTTGCTTGGAATGATTCAATCAGATTTACATTTAACCAATACTATGGCAGGATTACTAACGACAATACCACTTCTTGCTTTTGCTGGATTGTCTCCTTTTGTTTCGAGATTAAGTCGTTTATTTGGAATAGAAGTACTTATTTTTATTGCACTTTTAACGCTTGTTATTGGTAGTTTACTTCGACCTTTTGGAGGAGAATTCTATTTATTCGCTGGAACATTTATGATTGGTCTTGCTATAGCAATTGGAAATGTCATTTTACCTAGTTTGATTAAAAAAGAGTTTCCTTTTAAATTAGGATTAATGACAGGAGTCTACTCGATTTCGATGAATTTATGTGCGGCGCTTGCTGCTGGTTTAACTGTGCCGATAGCAATGAATAATAAATTTAGCTGGCATGGGAGTATGATTTTTTGGGCAGTATTAGGTGTTATAGCTTTAGTTATTTGGCTCCCACAGTTAAAGTATAATCAACGTAGCTCAGAAAAAATTGCAACACATTTAGTTACTACTTCGGTGTGGAAGTCTCCTCTTGCCTGGAAAATTTCATTGTACATGGGATCGCAGTCCGCAATTTTTTATATTTCGATTGCTTGGTTACCGAATATTTTAGCAAATCAAGGTTTATCAAGTACTTCCAGCGGTCTTATGCTTTCACTAATGCAATTTGCTGTTATGCCAATTACTTTTATTATTCCCATTATAGCTGGACGGATGAAAAATCAGCAATTGCTCGTTGGGATTTCTGTTTTATTATTTATGATTGGGATTTTTGGGATTATGTTCGCTTCTGGTAATCTATTTATTTTAGCTACTGCGATTATTTTATATGGGATTGGTTCGGGGATGTCATTTAGTCTTTCGATGATGTTCTTTAATTTGCGAACAACAAGCGCTACCGAATCGGCGGATTTATCCGGAATGGCGCAATCAATAGGTTATTTGTTTGCTGCTTCCGGTCCAATATTATTTGGTACACTCCATGATGCTCTCGGCAGTTGGCAACCAACATTATATGTTCTAATCGGCATTACCCTACTTATGTTATATTGCGGCCTAGATGCTGGACGCAATAAATTTCTCTTTCCACAGAAAAAGTGATTTTGCGCATAAAAAAACTAGTGCGGAAAAAGGGAGTAAACCGCACTAGCTAAAAGGGAGTTTGGGATTTTCATTCTAAAAAGGGAAAGAAATGAAAATGTTTTGCTTGTTGTTAGCTTATACATATAATAACTTTTCAAAAAAAGAATGTGCTGAAAGAAAGATGATAATTTCATGAGAGTTTAAAAAAGTTTTTCTCAGTTTTTTCCTCTTAGTCTTTCTAACTTTTCTGCAATCCTATTTTTTATTTTTTCCGTTTCTTGGGGATGTTTCGTTATTTCATTAGTTTCTGAAATAGTGACTACATCCCCTTCTTTTATGGATGAATCAAGCTTTTCTTTATCTAATTGCCATTCTGTCTGGTTTGGTTCTACTAGAAAAACTGCTTTCCCATCTTCTATCCGATCTAAAATTGCTTTTTTCACCCTCATCACCTACTTTGTTACGGCAAGGCCTTGTTCTTTAATTTGGCGCACAATGCCATCACCAATGCCGTTAATTTTTTTCAAGTCATCTATGGATTGATATGGTCGTTCGGCAATAATTTTTTCTGCAAGCGCTGGTCCTATTAGTGGTAATAATTGTAAATCTTCACTTGTTGCTGTATTCAAATTAATACTATCTGGTAATTCTTCTGATGTTGCATCTTCTGTTTTTTGTGTATTATTTTCTTTGTTATAGCTGCTACCAGGCTTGGGTGTTCCATTTTTTTCGGTTTGGAGATGAATTTTTTCACCGTCAGTTTCGATTGTAATTGTTCCGTTCACATCTGTTCCGTAAGTTTTAATATCTCGTTCTTTTAACCATTCCAATACTTCTACATGTGGATGTCCATAACTGTTGGCCATTTCAGCGGAGTAGACCGCCACTTGAGGTTTTACTTTATCTAGGAAAAATGGCTGGTTGGATGTGGAAGAGCCGTGGTGTCCTAAGTCTAAAATATCTGCTTCTAAATTAGCGCCACTATCTACCATTTCTCTTTCACGGCCTTTTTCTGCATCACCTGTAAAAATGGCGGAAATGTCTTTGTATGTCATTTTTACTGCAATGGAATCATTATTAGCGTCGTTTTCCAATTTATCAGGACTTAAAACTTCTAGATTGAACGGACCAAAAGTTGCTTTTTCGCCGCGTCTTGGTTCTTTGTATTTCGCATCTGATGCTAATGCCGCGTCAATTACTTTCTCATAAATACTACTAGAAAAAGTTAAACCATCCATCCAAATTTCTTTTGGCTTGTATGTAGCAATTACTTTGTCCGCATTACCGATATGGTCTGCGTGTGGGTGGGTTAGTAATAACAGGTCTATTTTCTTTACATTCGCCTCTTTTAAATAAGTTAAAATCCGGTCATCATCTTGTCGGCCAGTATCAATCAAAATAGTCGTACCGTCTTCTGCTTGAATAAGTGTACTGTCCCCTTGACCAACATCAAAAAAAGTAAAGCTCGCGCCATTTAAGGTTTTTTCTGTGACGTTAGATGGTTTAGTAGATGATTCTGAAAAACTACAACCACTTAAAAATATCGCGATTAAACTAATACAAATTACTAATTTCTTTCTCATCTTTCTCCTCCTGCTCTCTTAGTAGAATAGCAAAGGAATAGAGAACAGTAAAGTCTTTAAAACAAAAACCGCATGAAATCAAAATCGATTTACATACGGCAATTTATCTTGGATTCATTTCACTTTTTCTTTAAAGGAAAAGGATACTTCTTCCGTTTTTGGTTCATAATCAATTTTCCAGTCGTGGTCTTTAAAATACCAATAATCATGATCTTCAATGAAGAAAATTAAGTCTTCTTTTTTCTCAGCGACTGCTGCTTCTTGCGGTTTTTCGGCAGCTAAACCGATAGAGAAACCAGGATGCAAGGAACTATTAGAACCACCATATTTGGCAAAAAGTCGGATTCCATTACCATTAGCTACATCAAACTCATCATGAAACCATTTATTTGCTTGGTCCGTTACCTCGATATTCATACTTTTCACTCCTCGTTTCCATTTTTTGTACGTGTTGATTATTACTCAAGAATAGCAGATTTTACATCGAATTTCACTTTTTCTGCTTTTTGTTATGCAATTAGTATACCTCTTTCTACTAAAATTCAAACCATCATGTATTAAAACAACCACAAAATAAGGATATTGTACTATAACAGATTCGGAATAAAAAAAGCTGTGTGAGAAATAAATCCCACACAGTTTTTATTGCATCTTATTCTAATGGAGCTTTTCCTAAGAAGGCTTTGAACATCCAAATATGTTTGTCAATGCTAGCTTTAAAAGCAATGAGCATATCGTTTGTTACATCATCGCCTTCTTTGTCAGTTAACTCGATACCTTGTTTGTACTCGTCTCTAAGTAATTCTAATGTCCCAACTAAGTCTTCCATCAATTGATCCATTGTTTTAGGTTTTGTATAAGGTGCTTCTTCCACACTTGCATTTTCTAAAAACTCTTTTAAAGTCGAGAATGGGCTTCCTCCGATTGCTAGTAAACGTTCTGCTACTTCATCCATTTGTTCGCCGAATTCGCTATATAAATCATCCATCTTTTCATGTAAAGTGAAGAAGTTGTGACCTCTCATATACCAATGAATTTGATGAATTTTTACTGTGAATACGTTTAAATTCGCTACTTGGTGATTCAAAAATTCCTTTGTGTCAACTGAGTTAATTGTTTTCATAATTATCTTCCTCCTATTTTATAATGATTATCACTTAATAATAAGTATAATCTATTCCTAGACCAATGTCCAGTGTGGAAACCATCACAAAGTATTTACCACTCACACAATTTCTTAAACATTTATTACTGCTTTCTCATTATTTATCGCTTTTTTTATGATAGAATAAAAATGAGATTTACACAACTAGGAGGATAGACAATGGAAAATTATTCTCACCGCTTTCAGGTGAACTTGGCTGGTATGATTGACATTCTCTCTAATCATCTGTATGACGAAAAAGATGTTTATATTCGCGAATTATTACAGAACGCTACAGATGCAATTAGAGCTAGGAAAAAAATAGAACCTACTTTAAATGGAAAAATCCATGTTTCATTATCTGGTGAAAAAAACAACAAAACGTTAATTTTAGAGGATAATGGAATTGGTTTAACGGAAGATGAAGTCCATGCCTTCCTTGCAACTATTGCTAATTCATCTAAAGGTGAAAAAAACTTTGACGGTCAAGATACCAATGATTTTATTGGTCGATTTGGAATTGGTTTACTTTCTTGTTTTATTGTTAGTGATGAGATTGTGATGATTTCTACCTCACAAAAAAACGGAGAAACGACCGAATGGCATGGAAAAGCGGATGGTACTTATTCCGTCCGTAAGATTACAACCGAAAAACGCGAACCTGGTACTCAAGTTTATTTACGGTTACGTCCTGATATGATTGAACACCCTGAATGCGAGGAAACAGAATACTTGATTAATACATTAAAAAAATACGGCTCTTCTTTAGAAAGCGCCATTTTAATAGAAACAGATGGTTATGAACAAGAGATCAACTCATGGACCAAACAATTTGCTAATAAAGAAATATTGTTCAGTCTTTCGAGAGAACAAATTCTTCGCTACGGGGAACATTTACTCGGCACACGATTTCACGATTATTTCTTAATTGAAAATGAATCTGGACGTACTTTTGGCATTGCTTTTATGATTCCTTATACAGTACAAATGAATGCGGTTCGCAAACAAACGGTATTTTTAAACAATATGTATGTGACGAGCGAAGCGAATAACGTTCTTCCTAAATGGGCTTTTTTTGCTGAATGTATACTTTGGACAGATGAGCTTCAGCCAGTCGCTTCACGGGAATCTTTTTATAAAAATGAGCGCCTAGAAATCGTATCTGAGGAGCTAGGTGTGGCGTTAAAAAAAGGAATTGAAACGTTACCTGAGAGCGCGCTAACAAAATTATTATCGACACATTATCTTGGTTTTAAAGCTTTAGCTAGTGAAGATGCCCCATTTTTAAAATTAATTTATTCTTATCTGCCGTTTAAAACTTTGAATGGTGAAGAAAAATTAGCAGATATAATGAAAGAAACGACGACAATCTACTATACTTTTTCGGTGGACGATTTTAGACAGATAACTGATATTGCTCGCTCTAGTGGTATGACATTGATTAATGGCGGTTACTCCTACGATACACCAATTTTAACAATGCTAAATCATTTAGTTGATGAAGCCGAATTTATTTTAATTCAACCCGAAGAAATCATCAACAAATTGTTACCGATGTCTGCTGAAGAAGAAATAACCTATCAACCAATCTTAGCTGAAATGAATAAAATGATGGCAGAATTTGATGCCGATATAACGATTAAGCATTTTGAGCCCAAAACGCTCCCTATTATTTTTATTCATTCTGCCGCTACACAGGCAAGCAGAGAACTGGAACGCTCATTAGAAGAAACGAGTTCTGTTTTCAGTGATATTTTAGAGAGTATTCAGCAAGAACAAGCCCCTGCTCCACTTGCCCATTTGTATTTAAATTTAGATAATGAGCTTATAAAAAAACTGTTCACATCTGGTAAATCTATTAATGAGTTATCGGTAATTGTTAATGTTCTTTATATTCAAGCATTACTGTTAGGACATTATCCACTTAAACGTAAAGAAATGAAATTAATGAATCAAAATATGTTACGAATCTTAGAAATGCTATAGGAGGAAAAAATGGATTATTTAAATGATATTGAAGAAGCTTGGGGCATGGACGACAATGCTGAAAAAGTGAAAATTCTTGAACGGGCCATTGCAAGTGCAGATATGTATAACGATGTAGAAAATGGTATTGAGGCACGTGATTTGCTGATTGATACTTGTTTAACTGCCGGATTTCCAAAAAAACAATTGCAAGCCTTTAGTTGGTTAGTAAAAAAATGGGAAGAAGATGCGACATATATTGACGCTTACGATCTACTTTGGAAATATAAATGGATTAGCGAACATGTTCCTACTTTTGATGAAGTATCCAAAGCGCAAATAGATGGGCTTTTGAATGATATGAAAGTAAAATTCGAACAGCAAAATTATTCCTTGCGCCCTTACTATAAAGTTTGTACCCTTGCTGCCATTCGAATGGGCGAAAAAGACAAAGCAAAAGAACTCTTTGAAAAATGGAACAACACCAAAGCTGATTATTTAAATGACTGTTCTGCTTGCGAAACAAATGATAAAGTTCATTATTACTGTTTTATCAAAGATTTTGAAAAAGCGAAGAAAGCTGCTACTCCAATTATTAAAGGAAAACAGCGCTGTGCAGAGGTCCCTCATTTAACTTACGGTAGTATGGCTTTAGCATATTTAGAACTTGGTGATGAAAAAATGGCGCAAGAATGTTTTGATAAAGGTTACCCTCTTGTGGAGAAAGCAAGTTCATTAATAGCACCGCTTAGCCACTTGCTTAAGTATTTAGTGCTTACAAACCAAGCTGAAAAGGCTAGAGAAGTCATTGATACGAATAAAGAAATCGTCCTTAAGTCAGAAAGCGGACTAGATCGATTATTATTTTTACAAGCTGCTTATCCTCTTTTGGATCGTGAAACAGAAGCAGACTTGGTGGAATTAGCCGAAACCTTAACAGCAAAATTTGATGCACGAAATGAAAATAGTTTTTATCAAGATCGTTTGAAATAATATTTGGAACATAGCTAGTTTTTCTAGTTATGTTCTTTTATTTGCGCTATTTAGTATTTTTTAGGATAATACAGGAAGGAGTTGAAGATGATGACGATTTGGGTTAGAAACGGGAATAACGCTGCAACTGAGCAAGAGATTTCTGCAAAAGAAACGGAACTAGGTTTATTCTTACCAGCTGAATATAAAGAGCTGCTTTTGACGCAAAATGGTGGTTTGATTCGAAAAAACCATTTTCCAACGAACGAGCCAACTTCTTATGGTCTTGATGTAGCGGAAATTTATTATTTAGCTAGTTTAAATGAATTATTAACAGACATTCCGGAACAAAATGATGTCGACCTCGCAGGCAAGCAAGTTTATTTTCACCGAGATGAATCGCGCTATATCGGCTTTTCCTATGCAGATAATAGGTCCCTGCCAAGCATTATATATGTAGATTTTGAAACGCTACAAACGCTAGTTGTTGCGGAAAACATGGCTGAGTTTTTGGAGGCGCTATATTTCAGCCCTTTTCCAGTAGATTTCGCCGAACAATTTCCAGTAAAAAAACTAGACCAAATTCTTGCTTCAAGTAATGTCAAAAAAACCAAGCAATTACTAGAGTTATTAGAGGATTATCCAGATAAAACATGGTATTTAGAAACACTCATTTGTTTACTTCAAAAAAACGAAATCCCTTATAATATAGTCGTCTATCAATCCTTTGAAAATCAATTGCTCTATTTCCGGAGAAAACTTGTTACTGAACTTGTGGAAAAGATTTTCGCGATGCTTAAGGACAGTGATGGAATAGATCAAAGTGCTACTACTGAATTATATAAAGAGTGGGAATAAGGAGGAATTCAATTGGTAAAAGTAGTATTTGTATGTTTAGGAAATATTTGCCGTTCTCCAATGGCAGAAGGACTTTTTCGAAAAGAAGTTGCTAATGCGGGGTTAACGGATGAAATAGAAATTGATTCTGCGGCAACGGGAACCTGGAACTTAGGAAAGCCACCGCACCGTGGTACAAGAGAAGTTTTGAAAAAGCATGGTATTAATTATGAAGTAATGCGCGCTCGGAAAGTAACGGATGCCGATTTTGAACAAGCTGATTATATTATTGGGATGGATCAAAATAATATAGCTGATTTAAATGCACTTAATAAAAACAAAGACGTAACTATTCGTTCACTAATGTCCTTTGTTTCAGGTAAGGAAGAGGAAGAAATTCCTGATCCTTATTACACAGGTGATTTTGATGAAACAGAGCGAATGGTGACAGAAGGAGTCAAGGCTCTTTTAGCTTTTATTACAAAAAAATAGCCTTTTTATCCCTAACATGTTTAGAGACTTGTCACTCGGGAATATATAAGAGTACAATCAAAAGATTAGAAAGAGGTTTTTTTATATGTTAGGAATTATTTGGGGAATCATCGTTGTTTTATTAGCAGTTTGGTTACTTGGGATTATTTTCCATGTAGCGGGCGGATTAATTAATATCTTGCTAGTAGTAGTGTTAATACTCGTTATTTGGAACTTAATTCAAATGGCTAGGAATAAACGTAAATAACTGAAAAAAGAGTGGTTTGGTGCATTAACGTAATGCGCCAAACCACTCTTTTTATTTTTGATTTAAATGTTGTTTTTGTAAAAAATCTTTTAAGTCTAATCGGCTTTTTCTTCCAAGTCCGCGTGCAATTTGCTCGGACCAGCCCTCTACTCGTTTTCCTGCTGTTCGTTCATCGTAGTAATTTTTTATTTGTTCATCGTATTTTGCTAGAGTTGCTGGATTCATTTTTTGATAAGCATTTTCGTGATAAACCAAGTCTTGTGGTAATCTAGGTTTGGCTTTTTCTTTGCCTTTAATCGGATGACCTATTGTTAAGCCAAATAATGGCATCGTATATGGTGGCAAATCAAGAATTCCGGCAATTTGCCCTACGTCGTTACGAATCCCTCCGATAAAGCAAATACCAAATCCTAACGATTCTGCGGCAACAGCCATATTTTGCGCGGCAAGTGCGGCATCAATGATGGAAACAAGCCATTTTTCTGAAGTTTCTAGGGCGGCTGTGTCTACTTGATGTTCTTCTAGGATGGCTTGGTGTCTCGCTAGATCAGCAACAAAGATAAATAATTGTCCTGTCTGTACAGTATATGGTTGATTTCCCGCAATGGCAGAAATTTGTTCCCGAATTTTTTTATCTGTTATTCCGATTATCGAGTATGCTTGAACAAAACTAGATGTAGATGCAGCCTGCGCACTTTTTATAAGTAAAGCTAATTCTTCTTCTGTTAAAGCTTTATCTTCAAAGTTCCGTACTGAATAATGACCTAATATGGCATCTATCGTCTGATTCATCCTAACTCCCCCTTAGTCTTTAAAGATTTTTCGGTCGTAATTCGGTTCTTGTAAAAGCGCGCCAAAACTCTGTTGCCGTAATGCTTCATATGCTAAAACTGCTGCGGTGTTAGATAAATTTAAAGAACGAATATGATCTGTCATTGGAATGCGTAAACAATTTTCTTCATTTGCTTGTAAAAGTTCATCAGGCAAACCAGTAGTTTCTTTTCCAAAAACGAAGAAATAATTTTTATTCGAATCACTATAATCGACGTCACTATAAACATGCCGCCCAAATTTAGTTATATAGTAGAATTCTCCACCGGCATTTTTTTCGAAAAACTCATCTAGAGAATCGTAATAGGAAAGTTTCACATTATCCCAGTAGTCAAGTCCGGCGCGTTTTAACATTTTATCATCTGTGGAGAAACCAAGTGGACGAATTAAATGTAAATAAGTGTCTGTTCCAGCACAAGTTCTTGAGATATTTCCTGTGTTTGCAGGGATTTCTGGTTGATATAGTACGATATGGTTTGGCATTTCTTTTCACCTGGTTTCTATTAATTTGGTATTGCTGTTAATTCTTGGAGTACTTGTTCATCCTGTTCGTTTTGGAGCGCTTTTTGGACAGCTTCTTCCGCTTGTTCTCCGCCAATTTTACGTAAGGCCCATCCAGCGGTTCCGCGAATGACTGGTCTCGGATCATTTTCCAAGCAATCAATTAATTCTGGTACTGCAGTTTTATCTTTATAACGAGCTAAAATAATTATCGCATTTCGTTGGATTGGCTTTTTTCCACGCCATGAACCAGCCATATCACCAAACTGCTCTTTGAAAGCGCGATTTGAAATATGTAGCAGTGGCTTTAACTCGGGACGAACAAGCTCCGGATCCGGCTCCATTTCCTCATGAAAATGAAAATCATGCCCTCGATTATATGGACAAACTACCTGACAAGTATCACAGCCATACAAACGATTATGCAATACTTCGCGATATTTTTCATCTAGAAAGTCCTTTGTTTGGGTAAGATAGCTTAAACAAATTTTCGGATTCATTTTTCCTTCACCTAACAAGGAACCTGTTGGACAAGCTTTGATACATTGATTGCAGCTGCCACACAAGTCGCTAGCAGGCGTATCTGGTTCAAAAGGAATATTGGTTATCATTTCCCCTAAATAAACCCAAGAGCCGTATTCTGGCGTAATAAGCAGCGTGTTTTTCCCGCGCCAACCAATGCCAGCTCGTTCTGCCACAGCCACATCGGATAATTCACCGGTATCTACCATAGATTTCATCCGTACATTAGGTAAACGTTCACTTAAAAAGTGTTCCAGTAAAGCTAATTTTTCTCGTAAAACAGTATGATAATCGATGCCCCACGAAGCTCTAGCAAATACGCCGCGTCTTGCTTCTTTTTTACTGATAGGAGCTTCTGTTAATTTAGATGGATAAGCAAGTGCGATAGCGATAATCGACTGAGGTGCTTTGAAAATAAGCTCCGGATATACACGCTCATCAATAACCGGATGCTCAAACCCTGTAAAAAGATTTAACGCTTCAGCTTCTAGTAATCGTTCCTTTAAAAATAAAAAAGGGTCCGCTGTCGTAAAACCAATTTTTTGAATTCCAATTTCATGTGCATAAGCAATTAGCTCTTCTTTTAGCGCTGCGTAATTTGATTCTGGCTTCACTTTCATCATTCCCCTTTCCTTATTTTCAGGCAATAAAATAAACGCAATGCTTCGCTTAAAAAGGTCGAAACACTGCGTTGATAACAGGATTTATAAAAAATATAAAGCGGGTGATGGGAATCGAACCCACGACAACAGCTTGGAAGGCTGTAGTTTTACCACTAAACTACACCCGCACAGTAAGTAGTTCTTAGTGTTTTAACAACTTTTATATAATACCATTCTATGTCAGTTTTGACAAGACTTTTTCTGGAATTTCTTTGTAAAAAATAAAATTCCACTGTATTTATGATTTTTCAAGTCTTTTTACTTACTTATATACTACGCAGTAAATATTGATTCTCATCCTTAAGTAGTAAAGCTTCTGAACCAAATGTGGTAAAATGGATGAAGGAATGGTAAAGAAATCGTTGACTTTAAGTAGTATTGTTCCGCTTCTTTCGAACGACAATGCTACTTCTAGTGCATCACAAACTATAGAAGTAAGAGCAACAGGGATAAATGGTACTAGTGGCGGGACACTTTATCAACTTAATGAAGGATGTGTGAAGTATGGAAAAAAATATTGAATACTCCTGTATAGTCCCTGTTTTTAACGAAGAAGAAGTTCTACTAAAAACTTACGAGAGACTTACAGAAGTCATGCAAACCCTTGACGGCCCCTACGAAATTATTTTTGTTAATGATGGTAGTCGAGATTTAACGAAGAGTATGTTGCAAAAATTAAGTGCAGAAGATAGTTGTGTAAGAGCTATCCATTTTTCCAGGAATTTCGGGCATCAAATTGCTATTACTGCTGGAGCCAATTATGCGCATGGTAAAGCAGTTATTGTTATAGACGCAGATTTACAAGATCCCCCTGAGTTAATTATTGAAATGGTAGCAAAGTGGAAAGAAGGCTACCAAGTTGTATACGCTCAACGTCTGAAACGAAAAGGTGAAACTTTCTTTAAAAAACAAAGTGCTTCTCTCTTTTACCGTATTTTAACTAAATTAACGGATATTAATATTCCGGTTGATACTGGTGACTTCCGACTCATGGATGCGCAAGTTTGTCGGGAGCTAGCTGGATTACATGAAAAAAATCCTTTTGTTCGCGGACAAGTTAGTTGGCTTGGTTTTAAACAAACAGCCCTGCATTATGAACGTGATGAACGCGCGGCTGGAGAAACAAAATATCCACTCAAAAAAATGATTAAATTATCTATAGACGGAATTACATCCTTTTCTTATCGTCCATTAAAACTGGCAAGCTATCTTGGCGTTTTAACAGCTTTCATTGGTTTTATTTACTTAATTATTGTGCTTTTCCAAAGGTTCTTTACTGATACAACATTAACTGGTTGGACTTCTATTATTATTTTACAACTCGTTTTTGGGGGAACAATTCTCTTCATTCTCGGCTTAATTGGTGAATATATTGGTCGAATTTATGATGAAGTAAAAGACCGCCCGCTTTATATTGTTGAAGAAGAAAATGGTTTTTCTGATCAAAAATAATAGATAGTTAAAATCCTGGTTGATTTACTAGGATTTTTAACTATATTCAAGCTGTTTTATTAGCGCTTTATCATTTTTATGTGAGAAAATAAAAGTATGTTTTTAAAGACTACTGGAGGCTTGCTTATGACATTTTGGCAGGATATGATGAATTTCTTTTCTTATGATAATTTAATGTACTGGCTAAGTGAGTATCGGAATTTAGGTCCACTTTTAGCTTTTTTCTTACCTTTTATTGAAGCGTTTTTACCTTTTTTACCATTTATTGTTTTTGTTGTAGTGAACGTAAATGCATATGGACTATTTGGTGGCTTTTTAATCTCCGTTACTGCTGCAATTGCAGGTAGTTTATGTGTTTTCTTGTTAGCTCGAAAATTTGGACAAACTCGATTTTTACGATTTATTTCTGGACACAAACAAATTAAACGAGTAATGGAATGGATTGATAGACATGGTTTTAGTCCGATTTTCATTTTACTTGTAATGCCTTTTACACCATCTTCTGCTGTAAATATCGTTGCAGGTCTCTCTAAAATAAAAGTTTACCAATTTATCTTAGCGCTTGTAGGCGGAAAATTAATAAAAGTCTTTGCGATTAGCTATATTGGTTATGATTTCGTAGACTTGATTCACCAACCGCTTAAACTGGCTATTTTAGCAGTTTCTGTCTTAATTTTATGGTTTGTTGGGAAACGGCTGGAACATTGGATGTCAGGAAAAAATCTTAAATAAAAACGGCAAGCACATGTTTTATGTGCTTGCCATTTTTTTAATACAGTAAATCTAAAAATTCGTCTTTAGTAATATTACCAAAGTATTCTTTTACTTCTATATCAGCTAATGCCTCAGCTAATGCTTCTCGCTTATATGTTGTATTTACTAATTTCTCCTCAATATCCGCCACATTTTTTACGCCAAAGAAGTCACCGAAAATCTTAATATCTGTAATAACTCCTTTTTGGACGTTTAAGCGGACATCGACTGCTCCAACTGGAAAACGTTTTGTCCGTGTTAAATCGAATTTTGGCGATTTACCGTAGTTCCAATCCCAATTACCATAACGTTTAGCAGAAATTTCATGGATTTTTTCCCAATCAGCAACAGTTAATTTATATTCTTTTACATCTTCTACTTTATCCACATTAAAAATATAAAGTAATAATAAATCACGGAATTCTTCGGTAGTCATTTCTTGATCCATAAAATCAGAAATATTCGCTACACGACTACGAACAGACTTAATTCCTTTTGATTCAATTTTATCTTTACGTGGTTTTAGTGATGCAGCGACGTTATCCAAGTTCAAATCATACATTAAAGTACCATGGGAGAACATTTTTCCTTTTGTTGCAAATTGCGCATTTCCTGATACTTTAAAACCATCGATTAATAAATCATTACGTCCTTTTAATTCCGCATTTACGCCTAAACGTTTAAGAGCTTCGACAATCGGTTGTGTAAACTTCGCAAAATTATGGAACGATTCGCCGTCATCATCTGTAATAAAACTAAAATTCAAGTTACCCTCATCATGATAAACAGCGCCACCACCTGAAAGTCTACGCACAACAATCACATCATTTTTCTCGACGTATTCTGTATCGATTTCTTCTACCGTATTTTGATTCCGACCAATAATTATTGATGGCTTATTAATGTAGAAAAGTAGAACAGGTTCATCTAACTTCAATTCGGTTAAAATAAATTCCTCCACTGCTAAATTAATACGCGGATCTTTTTCATTATTATTATCTATAAAATACATACCCCTAACCCCTTTTCTTCTATATTAAAATGTTTTCGTAAATCCTTTTGATGCGAGTGCAATTTCTCCGGTGTAAATGGCTGCTGCTTCTTGTTTCAATACTTCTAAATCTCCAACTTCTGGCAAATGGCTAAGGAGTAACGATTTCACATTTGCTTCTTTAGCAATTTTTGCGACTTCAGTACTTGCCATATGAACTTTTGTTTTACCAGCTAAATCATGAAAAAAGTTCGTATCTGTTACGAGTAAATCTGCGTTTTCTGCAAAAGGAATAAAACTATCTTGATAAGCGCTATCTGCGGTGTATACAAAGATTTTCCCTGCTGCTTCAATTCGCATGGCGTAACAAGGTACTGGATGAACTGTTTTTAAGAAGGTTACTTTAAACGGTCCAATTTCAAGCGTGTCATCTGCTTTATACTCCACTGCTTTTGTTACATTCGCCATTTCTAAATAAGAATAGCCACGTTCATCTTCTTTGTGCCCATAAATAGGTAAGACAGGTGGTTTTTCTTTTTTTTGTGACAACAAACGAATGTGCTGCAAAATTCCTACGTCTGCTACATGATCTGGATGGTAATGAGAAATTATTGCGGCATCAATGTCATCAGGGTCAATGAAGTTTTGCATGATGGAAACGGCACTTGCCCCCACATCAATTAATAACTTAAATCCAGCTTCTTCTAGCAAATAACTCGATGTTCCTTCGTTCGCTACCGGATAGCCGCCCCAATGTCCAAAAACGGTTAGTTTCATTACTGCACTTCCTTTCTCAATATAAACCTCATATATATGATACAACATTTATAATAAAAGGAGAAATCATCCAAAAGCTACACACTATTTAAGGAAACATTTGACAAAATAAATATAATTTCTGTTTCAAATTAACTATTTATCCTTTTTCAGAGTTTCTTAAAATTAAATGATACACTTTAAACATCAAAGCTTAAAGGAGTTGACAAACTTTACATCAAGCAAAGGAAAAACAAAAAAATGTTGGTGAAAAGTAAATTAACAAATCACCCAAACATAGATAACAGCGTATGTATATAAACCTGAACAATATGTTTTTGTCCTTGCACAAGTTGAGCAACCAAAAAGATACAATATCTGTTATCATTCAACTTGCCTTTAGTAAGAGGCGTTTCTACGATATAGCTTTATTGTTGAAGCTTGAAATAAAGCTATAGACGCGATAAATTCCATTTCCGGATGGCAAGATGAGTATATTTTATTAGTAAAGGAGTTTGTAGTAGTAAATACTATTACAACACTCAAATTTAACGAAACACCTAGCAAAACAAAAAATTATTTAAAAGGATGGTTAAAAAGTTGAGACATTTTAAAAAGTGGAGTTTATGTTTAATGAGTACTTTCCTGCTAGTTGGTTTACTAGCTGCTTGTGGTAGTAACGGAGAAGGTTCAGTAGAGAAAGCTTCTGCTGATAAAGAAGCAACCACAAAAGATAAAAAAAGTGATGTATATAGTGGCAAAGAGTTAGAAAAATATAATGCTTATGTAGAATTTAGTAATGCAGTTAATTCAGAATTTTTAGAAGCTCAATCACAATATTTCCAAGATTATTCTGATGAAAACGGAAAATATAAAAAACCAGGTAATGATTTTTATCCACCACTTAGAGGTGTATCTTTAACAAAAAGTTCTATTGATACTGTCAATAAATTCGTAGATAAATCACCTTCGTTCGCAGTAGATAAAGAAGCTAAAAAACTTGTTAAAGATTTAGAAGCAGATACAAAAACACTTACTGAGTTAAGCGACTATTATACTTCTAAAGGATATATTGATGATAATTTTAAAAAAGCAGAATCTCTGCATAATGATTTATTAAAATCTAGCGAAACTACCAACAAAGATATTAAATCCTTTAACGAAAAAATGAGCAAGATTATCGACAAACAACAACAAGCCGCAGCCAAAGAAATGAAAGATGCTGGTGAGTTAACAATTTATAATGTAAATAATTTCATTTCTCAAACTGAAAAATTAATTACAACGCTACAAAGTAAAGGTATTAATGCATCAAATGTACTTGATACAGATCTAGCAGCTTATGAAGAAGCATACAATCAATTCACTAAATCCTATGATGAGTTAGTAAAAGCTAGTACAGATGAAAAACAGCTTAAAAAAGAAAAACTTACTGAAAATGATCTTTCTGGAATAATGAATTCTGCTAAAACAACAAAAGCAGATGCATCCAGTTTATTAAATCGTCTTAAAAAGAAAGAAGCTATTTCTCAAACTGAACTTGAAAACCCATCATTTATTAATACAGTTGAAGGAACTCCAGAAAAATTAATGGATTCTTACAATGAGTTAGTAACTGACTATAATTCTTTCATTAATTTCCATTAAAAACCTTATTACAAAAATATATAAGATATAAAACTAAACTTAGTATCGACCAGATTCCTCTGGTCGATACTTTTTATCCAATCATACTATAAACTGAGTTACAACCAAATTTCGCTTTAATTGGTAAGTACTTGTAGCACAACGATTCCTTAGTCAGAGTTAGTTAGCTAACGAATTATAATACGCCCCCAAAGTTAGAATGTTTAGGCTAACTTTAGGAGCGTACTAAATTATTTATGAAATATTTTTATTTACTTGGGAAATATTTATTCTCTAGTTCTTTTGTTAATTTTTCTGTTTTTTCTAGCTCGCCAACTGCAACAAATCGTTTTGTTGTTTCCGTTGGTTTATCACATGTGATTAATGTGATTCTAGCATCTTTCGTGTTATCTATCACGCTAACTTCCGTTTCATTAATTGTTTTTGTTTCAGTAACTGTATATTCATATAAATTTACGAGGTCAGTTAGATAAATCTTATCACCTTCTTTAACTTTCATAACTGGACCAAATAGCATTGATTCATCACGCATATGGTGCCCCGCTAATGGATAGTTACCTTTGCCCATTACTTGGTCAGAGCGCATAGTGGTTGCTCCTGCAAGCAAATTAGAAGTGTTAGTACCTTTAAAGACTAGTAAGTTAACGTCAACGGAAGGAATCGCTATCGAGCCAATAACGGCATCTTTATCATAGTCTGCGGCACCTTTGATGACAGCTGTCATAGATGGAAGTTGAACACTTTCAAAATCAAATGTAGCATCTTTTTCGTTATTCTTCTTTAAATCTGGTGCATTGTATTGTTCGATTGTTTCATGGCCACTCATATATTTTACAATACCGTTTTTAATGAATGGGGAAAAAATTAATAGTAAACCGATGATTAAAATAATTATTGCGATTGTTTTCTTTAACATACTATTCCTCCTTGTAACTATTTCATTATATAGTAGCTACTCTGCTGAAGCAAAGGAAAGCCAGCCATCTTGTTGAAGTATTTTTTTACCTGTGACAAATTTGTAAAGTTACTCCCAAATAAAGTCTGAAATATGGTTTTTACGTTGCGCTGAAATATAAGGACTTCCTTTAGCTGTAAACCTTAGAGGATAATGGGTCGCGATACCTTTATTTGGAACGCCAATTCGTTTAGTTGCTTCTATTATATGGGGCACTTTTGCTTTTTCTAACCAAATATTGCTATCAAAAAGAGTTTTCCCATAATCTTGCATACTTAATCCTAAAGCTTGTGTTAATTTGCCAGGACCATTTGTTAATTCAAAGCCAGTTTTTCCAAGACGATTACGTTCCATTTGTTTCAAGGAATGTTTCGTTGGCTCTATTGCCCGAATTAACACAGCTTCTGGAATTCCTTCTTGCATTGTAATAAAGTTAAGTAATACTTGCCGGTGCATTTGGTAAGTGTAAATTGTTCCTGGTAAGCCGAACATAACTTCTGTACGGTTAGTTCGAAGGTTTCCGAAACTATGCGCTGCCATATCTGTTTTTCCGAGATACGCTTCAGTTTCAACAATATAACCAGAAAGCGTGTAATTATCCAGTTCATGTACGAGGCGCATTCCTATTATATCTCTCGCTAATTCAATAGTAGATTTATTTTCAAAAAAAGTTGAAGTGATTTTGGCACTCATTTTATACCTCCCATTTACTTTTTATTCTAGCAGAATTCTATCTTAAATGGTTCTTTTTTGGCTAGTTAAATAAGCCTACGTGTTAATAAATCATACTTCAGATGTATATGTTATAACTTGCCTTTTATTAATCTTGTGTTAGAATTATGTTAAAGTGGGTGCTGTGTGAAATTGTTTTTTTCAACATATTACAGCTTCTTTTTTCATTTCAAAAATAATAATTAAAATGAGTAAATAGTGTGTAGGAGAGGTGTTTCATGAAGGATTGGAAAATAAAAATCCAAACGTTTTTAAGCAAAAATTATGGATTTTTTGTTCTAGCCGTCATTCTTTATTGGCTAAAAACGTATATTGCATATCAACTTGAATTTAAACTCGGCATTGAGAACCTAATGCAGCAAATCTTGCTGTTCATAAATCCATTAAGTGGGGCCATATTCTTCTTAGGTCTCGCACTTTTTGCTAAAGGACGCCGTTCATTTATCTGGATTATTGTCATTGACTTTTTAATGAGCTTTATTCTTTACGCAAATATTGTATATTATCGATTCTTTAGTGATTTCATTACGCTTCCGAATCTAAATGCAAAACAAATGCAAAACATGGGTGATATGGGAAGTAGTATCACAGCGTTACTCAGCTGGCACGATATTATTTACTTCGCGGATATTATCATTTTAATTGCACTACTTGCTTTCCGTTTTGTAAAACCAAACAAAACAGCCCGTATTCGTGCGAGAAAAGTAGTTGGAGTTCTAACGCTTGGTATCGCGATGTTCTTTGGTAACTTGGGACTTGCAGAAATTGATCGTCCGCAACTATTAACAAGAACATTTGATAGAAATTATATTGTAAAATATCTTGGTATGACTAACTATCAAATCTATGATGCAGTAAAAAGCACCGAATCATCTACGCAGCGTGCACTTGCTGATAGTAGTGATGTTACAGAAGTTTTAAACTATACTAAATCCAAGTATGCCGCACCAAACCCGGAATATTTCGGTAAAGCAAAAGGCAAAAACGTTATTTATATTCATTTAGAAAGTTTCCAACAATTCCTAGTGAATTATAAATTAAATGGAGAAGAAGTAACGCCGTTTATTAACTCTTTCTTTAAAGATCAAAATACGCTAAGCTTTACAAACTTCTTCCACCAAACAGGTCAAGGTAAAACAGCTGACTCCGAAATGTTACTTGAGAACTCGCTTTATGGCTTGCCTCAAGGTTCTGCCTTTACTACTAAAGGTCAAAACACATATGAATCAGCATCTGCTATTTTAGGCCAACAAGGCTACACTAGCGCTGTCTTCCACGGGAACTATAAGAGCTTTTGGAATCGTGATGAAATTTATAAACAATTTGGTTACGATAATTTCTTTGATGCTAGTTACTATGATATGAACGAAGCAGATGTTTCTAACTACGGACTAAAAGATAAACCATTCTTTAAAGAGTCTGAAGAATACCTATCATCATTACAACAACCGTTTTACACGAAATTTATTACGCTTACGAATCACTTCCCTTATCCAATTGATGAGAAAGATGCTTCGATTGCACCAGCGACAACTGGTGATTCATCTGTAGATACGTATTTCCAAACAGCTCGTTATTTAGACGAATCTGTGAAAAGCTTTGTTGATTACTTGAAGGAATCTGGTCTTTACGATAATTCTGTCATTATCATGTACGGTGACCATTATGGTATTTCCGACAACCATGAAGAAGCAATGACAAAAATTCTTGGTAAAGATTACAACACTTTCGAAAATGCTCAAGCGCAACGTGTACCTTTAATGATTCACGTTCCTGGTGTTCAAGGTGGCGTTCAAGAACAATACGGTGGTCAAGTTGACTTACTTCCTACATTACTTCACTTACTTGGTGTTGATAATAAAGAGTATTTGCAATTTGGTACAGATTTACTTTCTAAAGACCATAAACAACTGGTTCCATTCCGAAATGGTGATTATATAACTCCTACCTATTCAATGATTGGTGGTAACATGTATAATCAGCAAACTGGGGAACCGATTGCTACAGAAACAAAAGAAATGAAAGAAACGAAAGAGAAGGTATCCAAAGAATTAGAGCTTTCTGATTCTGTTTTACAAGGAGACTTATTAAGATTCTATGCTCCTGATGGCTTCAAAAAGGTAGACCCAAGTAAATACAATTATAATAAGAAGAAATCAACTGATTCTTCTACTAAATAAAAAAGTGAGTCCAGCAAATCCTGGACTCACTTTTTATTTACTTAAACCTCTCATGATATAAGAAACCGTATCATCTATTTCTTTTGCATCGTTCCAGTTAGCTTCTGGCATCACAACAAACCTAGTTAACATAAAACCAACTATATTCGTAATCAGTGCCCTCATAATCGTACTGTTAGGCATATCAATAATCTCTCCACGTGCCTTATAAAAATCAATCATTTGGTCAAACTGTCCTTTTACATGCGTCATAAAAATCTGAGAAAACTGCGCTCTAAGTTCATCATGGTAAAACAATTCCATAAAGTATATTTTGATGACTTTACCATTCTCTTTTGCAAATTCAAAACGGTTAACGATAATTTCGCGAATAAACGACTGGAAATCTGGATACTCACTTTCAAAAACTTCTTTAACAAAGCTTTGAGCCAAGAATGGTATAACCCCTCCAATCAATGTCGGCATCGTAATCGCCATTAGTAAATCTTTCTTTGTTTTATAATGTCTAAAAATGGTTCCTTCAGCTACGCCCGCTTTTTTTGCTATTTCATTTGTAGATGTTCCTGCATAACCTTTTTCTGCAAAAAGCTCAATAGAAGCTGCTACAATTCGGCGCTGCTTTTCGCTCATTTTAGTTTCTTTTTCTGTCAAATCAAGCATTTGACGCAAGATATCTCCTTCTGCATCCACTTTTTTTCTTCCTTTCTCATTAAATTAAACTTTCCGATATTTTTTCAAAGCAAAAATATTTAATATAACAAATACGAGTACAAAACCTAATAAAATATAAAAATCATTTGCAAATGATGAAAATCCTTCTCCTTTCACCATAATAGATGTTAGTGCATTTGCACCGTAGTATAGCGGCATAATGTGCGCAATCCATACGAGCCAATCTGCCATGCCATCGAGCGGGAAAATCCCACAAAACAAGACTTGTGGCACGATTACAATAGGGATAAATTGAACGATTTGAAATTCATTATTTGCAAAAGTAGAAAGTAAAATTCCTAGTGCTAAGGAGACCATTCCAAGAGTTAACGTAATGAGTAACACATAGAATAAAGAGCCATTTTGCATCATGCCAAGTACTTGAATGGAGAATACTGCGACTAAAATAGACTGTAGTAGTGCAAAAATACCAAAGCCTATCAAATATCCTAACTCTAGTTCGATGCGTTTAATAGGGGTTGCCATGAGTCGCTCAAGCGTTCCTGTTGTCCGTTCTCTCAAAAAGGAAATCCCAGCGATTAGAAATACGAAGAAGAATACGAAAAAGCCAATGAAAATCGGGCTAATTGTGTCGAAAAAGCTAGTATCTTTGTCGCCATAAACGTAATCGGTTGAAATGGTTAGCTTTTCAGGGCTGTTTGTAAGCGATGGAAGCGAGTTTGGATCAATTCCAGCTTTGGCAAGTGCTTCTCCTGTTGTTTTGGCTTGTTTCTTTACTTGAACTTGTTGCTCGGCCATCAGAGCTTTTTGTAGTTTTAAACCGATTTCTTTACTTAAGCTTGGTTCACTATTTTCGTATGTCACTTTGATTTTCTCGCCATCTTGTTGAAAGAACGCGTCAAGATTAGCATCTTTAATTTTCGCAGTTACGTCCGTGTTGTCTGGGTAAGTCTTGATTGTTAAATCATTTTCTTTTAGTTCTTTTACCATAGAGCTCGAAAGTCCGCTCACTCCGACAACCGGCTTCACTGTATCGCCTTCAAATAAGTAAGTTAGTAATGTAATAAGTAAAAGTGGCGCAAGAAACATTAAAGCAAGCGTCCGTTTATCTCGCCGGAACTGGTTTATGATGCGTTTGACGATCGCAAATATTCGCATTAGTTCTTCCCTCCAAACTCTAAAAAGGCATCTTCTAGTTTGCCAGATGAAGTTTTGCTTGAGAGCTCTTCTGGGGTCCCTATGGCAATTATTTTTCCATTTCTAATCATAGCAAGCCTATCACATTTTTCGGCTTCATCCATCACGTGTGTCGTTACAAGGATACATTTGCCACTTGCCTTGAGATCATCCAGTTCTTCCCAAATAGTTTTTCTTAGTTCTGGATCAATTCCGACAGTTGGCTCATCTAATATTAAAACATCAGGATCTGCAAGGACAGAAATAGCGAGAGATAACCTGCGTTTCATTCCACCTGAAAAATTATTCACCTTTTTTGTTAAATCGTTTTGTAGATTAACTAGGTTTGTCGCGTAGTTGATTCGGTCTTTTTTAGCCATACCTTTAATAGAATAAAGTGAAGCAAAAAAATCTAAGTTCTCTTTAGCAGTTAAATCAGTATAAAGTGCATCTGACTGAGCCATATAACCGATTTTGCTAATTACAGGCAAATTCGGCATTACGTTTCCTAGTACTTTCGTTTGTCCACTTGTTGCTTTCTCCATGCCGATGATAGTTTTAACAAGAGTTGTTTTACCAGCACCAGATGGACCGATTAAGCCAAAAATCTCGCCCTTCTCGATATCAAGAGACATATCTGATAAGATGGGTTTCTTGCCGATTTTTACATCTAAATTCATCACATTAATTGCGATTTCCGTCATTACATTCCCTCCTTCTTAAAATGAGTGATTACTCACTTTCTATTTTACTCGAATTTTCTTCAATGTAAAGAAAAAACCGAACGCTTCGAGAAAGTTTTCTTCTCTCTGCATTCGATTATTTGCGTAAATAAATATCTGAAATGAGATGATCCGTGCCTTTATGAAGCACTAAATCAGCACGATATTTTGTTTTCTCAATGTTTTCTTTTAAATTGACACCATTGATTGTATCCCAAACACCAAGCGCAAAAGTTTCTGCTTCTTGTTTGCTAATTTTAGTATATGGGTGGAAATAAGAGCTTTCATTTTGGAAAGCTGTTTCGCGAAGCATGAAGAAACGTTCTAAGTACCATTTCTTAATATCCGCTTCACTTGCATCCATATAAACTGAGAAATCAAAGAAATCACTTGGAAACAAGCTTTCATGTTGATCGGCTTGAAGAACGTTGATTCCTTCAATGATAACGATATCCGGATTATGAATTACGCGTGTTTCATCTAAAACATCGTACGTAAAATGCGAATAAAGTGGTACTTCAACATCTTCTTTATTTGCTTTTAAATCGGTTAGAAACTTGGCAAAACGTTCGCGGTCATAGCTTTCTGGAAATCCTTTTTTATTCATAATTCCACGTTCTTCTAAAACCTTGTTAGGGTAGAGAAAACCGTCTGTTGTTACAAGCTCTACTTGCCTTGTTTTTGAAAACCAACGATCTAGCATTAGTTTAAATACACGTGCTGTTGTACTTTTACCCACTGCAACACTACCTGCTAGAGCAATGATAAATGGTGCACGCGATTCTTTTTTCTTTAAGTATTCCATTTTTTCGCCATGAATAAAAATCGCTTCATGGTATTGAATCGCAATTAGTTTTATTAATGGTAAATAGATTTCAGAGATATCTTGTAAAGAAATCCGGTCATTTAAACCACGTATTTCTTCCAGTTCCTCTGCAGTTAAAATTTGATCTTTACTCACTTCCAACTTGCGCCATTCTTCTCGTGGGAAATGAAAGTAGTGGTTGTAATCATTCATTCAATGTTCCATCCTTTAGTTCATTCGTGAAAACGTAAACAGCTTTATTTAAGGATAACGCAAGCCGCATAAATCCGCAAGTAGCGATTTAATATTTACGATAGACATAAACTGATTTTGGTTTTGCTACTTCTTTATAGCTATCTACTTGTACAGACGGGATATTCATTTTAAAAGGTGAATAGTACTCTTGAGTGATTGTTCCTTTTACCGTAAGCCAGGTATCGTTTTTGAAATTTGTCTTTTCGGGCATTTGAACGAGCATCCCAAATACGCCAGAGTCCGCTACACAATGAATAATTCCAAATCGAAATAAGAATAAATTATTATCTTTGGTCACTTCATCGTTATAAACAAAACCGGTAAATTCGATTTCTTTGCCAGTAAACTCACCAGGATAGTTATAGAGAATTTCCATTGTCATTAAATAGTTGCTTTCGGTTACTTTGATTGGATTTTGATCGATAATTTCGGCTTTTTCTTTCGCCATCATTTTTTCATAATCTGTTTCTCCAAAATAGCCACTTGTATCAGGTCTTAAAAACTGATTTTGGGCATAAGGATCATCACCCGCAGCATTATTTTTCGGAAAATGAAATCCTTTCGCGGAAACAATGGTTGAATCAAGTGTCGCAACTGGGAAAAGAAAGCCAGCAATTAAGGCATAGGAAAGTAAACCATACACCATGATTTTTTTTAAAATAGTATTCTCACCATCGTGAGTATGCCCCATATGCTCTGTCTTTGCGCCAATATCTTCATCACGAAAAACCATAATAAGCTGAATAATTGCAAGTAAAAATGCGGCAATCATGGCTGAAAAAGATAAATAAGCGTATTTCATATTAATATATTTACTGATGTCACCAGAAATATGTAGCTGCATTAAATAAAAGCCAAATCCAAATAAAATAAAAACTCGAAACATGTATTCACCTGCTTTCTGTTAAATAACCAAGGCGTATAAAAAGACGACAATCGTTACACTTGTAACAATTAATAAGACAAATTTTGCTTTAAAAGCTCCTAGCATCATCATTAAATTTTTAATATCAAGCATTGGACCAAACACTAAAAATGCAACGATGGATTGTGTGGAAAATACACTTCGGAAGGAAGCGCCAATAAAAGCATCTGCTTCTGAACATAAAGATAAAATAAAAGCTAGAACCATCATTAATAAAATAGATAAAATCGGACCATGTCCAATGGATACAAGCGTCGAAGTTTTAATATATGTTTGCATCGCTGCAGCAATTAAGGCACCAAAAACTAGATACTTGCCGACAGAAAAGAATTCGTCAACTGCATGCTGTACGGTATGCCAAACTTTTTGGCTAAAAGACATTTTTTCATGTGTATGCTCTTCACCGTGATGATGGTGCGCATGGTCGTGCTCTGGTTCAGCCTGAGCTTCTTCTGTTGTTAAAACTTGAAATTTCGTTGTTGTTACATCCCCACTCGGACCTCCTGCAAGGGCTAAGTTTCCAGCTGGTACAGCAACTTTTTCACTGGCAGCTTCATATTGTAAAAACCGTTCTTTCAAACCAGTTCCTTTATAAAAATAAGCGATAATATTTCCAACAACGAGTGCTACTACAAGGCTTCCAGCAACGCGTAAAAGTGGAACTTCCCAAGTACTCCCAAATGCAACATACGTAGAAAATAAGACTACTGGGTTAATAATTGGAGCTGTGAGCATGAAGGCAATTCCAGCATGAAGCGGTACTCCTTTTGCAAGTAGATTACGAACAATCGGCACAATGCCGCATTCACAGGAAGGGAAAAATACACCAATAAGCGAGCCAACAATGACTGCTAGGAATTTATTTTTTGGAATAACGCGAGCAATAAATTTTTCAGAAATAAACATTTGAATAAAACCAGCAATAAATACGCCAATTAATACAAACGGCAGCGCTTCTATCAAAATAGATATAAATATGGTATTCATTTGTAGGAATGAATCCGGCAGATGACTAAACATAGGATTCCTTCTTTCTTAACTCTTTTTAATAACTATTTGATTCTAAGCCTATCTTTTGAAGAAATCAAGTAAAAGATAAATGACTATATTTTTTATTTTGCTTGAATAAAAAGACAACAATCTAACTAAATTGTTGTCTTTTAGTAATAATTTCTTGATAATCTTGTTCGAGAATTGCCTTTTCTGCTGGTTTTAAATTTGGTTGCATGAGTTTCGCAGCAATTTCTGACATTCGCATTTCTAAAATCAATTTATCTTCTTCTGTTACACGACTTGGGGCTTTACTTTCTTCATATTCTGAGAAAGTCATTCTGTGGAACGTCATTTGTTTGTCTTCTATCACGAGTAATTCTTCTGCAACTTGATTTACAAACGTCCTATCATGCGAAACAAATAACACTGTTCCGGTAAATTGTTTTATGAGCATTTCCAAAGCTTCCATTGCGTAGATGTCTAAATAGTTGGTTGGTTCATCAAGTATCAGGAAATTCGCATCACTGACAAGAAGCATACTGAGAAGTAACTTCACTCGTTCTCCACCAGAAAGCATCCCGACTTCTTTTTGCAAATCACTTTCTTTAAAATGCATACTTCCAAGCACATCTCTGTTTACTTGCTGTGTTTGAACGCTCCTATCTGTGATGTTTTCTATGAGCGTCTTCGCTAAATCTAACCCTTTTAGTTCTTGATCAAAATAAGCGAGTTTAGCTTGATTGTTACAAGTAATAGTTGGATTTTCTTGGATAATTTCTCTCAAAAAAGTGGTTTTACCGCTCGCATTTTCACCAATAAGCGCTACTTTATCTCCTGCTTTAATCGAGAATGCCTTTGTTTCAAACAATGTTTTTCCTGCAATTTCGAAGGTTGCTTCTTTTGCGCTTAATATCGTACTACCTTTTTTTATTAATCGGTTATCGGGCGTGACGATTTTAATTGGCTTTGTAGTGCGTGGTTTCTCGACATTTCCAAGCCGCTCAATCCGTTTTTCTAAGGCTTTAATTGTACTATGTTGTTTCTTTTGTTGTGTGCCTTTTCCAGCTTTAAAGGCGCTTGCTTCTTTGTTATTTAGACGTTTCCCTGGTTTTACAATTCGTCCTGCTTCAATTTCGTGATAGTTTTGTGATGCTTGTAGTTGTTTCTTTTTGTTTTTAAATTCTTTGTAGGCAAGTTCAGCTTGGTTTTCTTGTTGTTTTTTCTGCTCTATATAATCGTGATAGTTTCCTTTGTAAACTTGAATTTCTTGATTTTTAATTTCCCATATTTCTGTACATAGTGCGTCTAAAAAGGCGCGGTCATGGGAAATTATCATTAGGGCGCCGTGAAAATCGTTCCACTGCCGTTCTAAATGTTTAACGCTTTCGACATCTAAGTTGCTTGTTGGTTCATCTGCTAAAAGTATGCTTGGATTTTGTCGCATGGCATGTTGAATTGCTTTTCTTGTTTTTTCCCCGCCACTTTGTGTGCTTTTATCGGTAGAAAGTTGCTTGATATAAGCGAGTTTTCCGTATGAAGTAATGTTTCCTGATGTGGCTTCTATAACGCCAGCGATTACTTCCATAAGCGTTGTTTTCCCTAAGCCATTTTGACCAATGATGCCAATTCTTGCTTTCTTGTCTACTAACAGGTGCGGGATTTCTACTAAAGTTCTGTCCCCTATTTCTATTTTTAATTGGTTTATTTCGATTATTGACATAAAAAATAACCTCCTGAATATTTTCAGAGAGGAATCCGCGAAACTACGCCAAAAAAGGCTATAGCTAGAGTTATCATGCGAAATGAACATACGAATCCCGTCCGAAAAAATAGTTTCTACCCGAGAAATGGATAGCTTTCTTCATTTTTTCATATAATACAGGATTAGAATTTCATTGGCTTAAGATAACACTCCTTTTCGTTTGATGTTTACATTATAGCTCAATTTAGTAAATCCTTCAAGCTAAAAAAGCCGTGCAGCTCAAAATACACGGCTCAATTTGTGACCAATTATTCACTTTCTTCCACCATCATTTTTAGTTTTTGGATAAACTCTGCGAAACTTTCTGCCATTGATAAGCGTTTAGCATTGATTGGTTCAGAAACAATTTCCACAAATTTTTCAAAGAACTCGTTAAATTCATTGGCGTCTTTTTTACTGATGGCTACAAGAGCAACCAATTTTACTTTGACCTCATTCCAATAGATTGGTTCTTGAAGTGTCATAATCGAAACACCGCTACGGAGGGCATCGTTTTTAATTGAATGTGGTATTGCAATACCTGAGGGAAAGCTAGTTGGGGCCATTTGTTCCCTTTTTTCAACTTTTTCTTTAAAATCAGCGGTCACAAAGGCTTGTTTTTCCATTTTAGACACCATTTGTCCTCTTATTTTTTGTGGTGTGAGTTCTGAGGGATCAATTTGATTAGAATAGAGTGACGGGACTATATAGCGGTCAATTTGTTGTCCAAGTAGATTGTTTTCGAGTATTTTTTTCTTTGTATGGATTCTGCTCGTAATTTTTTTAATATCTTTTGCAGTGAGTAATGGATGAATAAAAATCGAACCAGCTTTTTCGAGAGCGCTGTCCCGGTTTGTCGTTAAAATAATATCGTAATGTTCATCGCATCGCTCATTTTCAATAACTTCAATGGTTGCCTCTTTTTCAAATAAGGCGCGTAGTTTTTTTAGCATATTATTTTTTAAATCATGGTAATCATCAACAAGAATACCGATTTCTAGTTTGATATAATCACGGTTTTCGCTCTCTAAAAAAGAACCGATATGTAGTGCAATAAAGGAAATTTCGTCTTCATTAAAGTCAATTGCTAGTTTTTCTTGTAGTAAAGAGGAAATGTAAACTGCGATGTCAAAGGTTACAGGATAAGAGGTTTTAATATCTAGTAAACTTAAATTTCTTGTATAAGCTTTGTAACGTGAACGGTAATATAAGCTTTGTACATGAATAGCAAGTTTAATAAAAAGTTGCTCGTTTTGAAGATCAATGAGGTACATTTCTTCCACGTTAGTGAGTACTATTTTAAGTGCTTCAATGATTTTTCTATCCACAAATTGTTCTAATTCAGCTTGGTTGGCATTGGCTGCCTGCTCGTTTTGAAGGCCAACATAAAGAAGGCCAAGTTGCTTTGTTTCTGCTTCTGAAAAATGAATTTGGTATTCTTCTGAGAGTATTCCGGCTATTTTTTTTGAGATTTCGTATTCTTTAGAGTGTTTTCTAATAAGCGTTTTTTGCGTTTCGATGAGCGTATTTCCTTGTTGGATGCGAACGATACTGATGGCGTAATGTAAAACAATATTCATCATCGAGTATGGATTTGTTGTAATAGCTTCTTTTGCTAGAACTTCTTTTACAATACTTTGAAGCTTATCAATCGAAACTATTTCCAGCATTTCTTGGATGTGCCCTTTGATGCTTTCACGGTAGCCGCCTTCTTCATATAATAAAGAAATCATATACTTTCTTTTGGCGCGCTCTTTTCCGACGAGTTTAATTCGATTTTTATCAATGACAATCTGTACGTTTGCTTCTTTCAGTTCGTTTTTTAATTGTTGAATATCTTTTTTTAAAGTGACCTCTGAAATAAAAAGAATTTCTGCGAGATCAAATAAATCAACGCCTGTTGTAGAGTTTTTAATTAATTCTAGTAATAATTTTGATTTTCGTTCTGTTATATCACTTCCTGCTTGAAAATCGTAGTGGATGGCCGAGTTAATTTGATACCCTTGCTTAGTTGAATTAATTAGATTTGGCGTCGCTTCATTTATCTTGTAGATATTGTTGCGAATGGTTCTTGTTGTACACTCGCAAAAATCTGCTAACTCATTTGAGGTAACCCACTTGTCTTCTTGTTTATACAAATAAGCTAGTATTTCTTTTTGAGTATCCATTCCTGTTACCCCCTATATATCGAAAGCCAGTTGTTTTAGCTATCAACTACCACAACTGGCGCTTCTGTTACATTAAACTTCTAGGTCTTCCCCATTAGACTCTATTACTTTTTTATACCATGAAAAGCTGTCTTTTTTAATTCTTTTGCCTGTGCCGTTTCCTTCGTTATCTAAATCAACGTAAATGAAACCGTATCTTTTTTCCATTTGCGCGGAAGAACAACTAACGATGTCAATTGGGCCCCATGCGCAATATGCGATCACTTCTACCCCGTCATACATCGCGCGTTTCATTTCTTTTAAATGGGCAGATAAATAATCAATGCGGTAATCATCATGGATTTCGCCATGTTCTAATTCGTCGTACATTCCGAAGCCATTTTCGGCGATAATGATAGGTTTATGGTATCTATCCCAGTATTGTGACAGAGCATTATATAGCCCTTTTGGATCGACTGCCCAGCCCCACGGATTTGCTTTTAAGTGTGGATTGGGGGTAATCGAAGCAGGATCCAAATCATTTTTCTTAGAATCGACCATTTGCGAATAATAATAGGAAAGTGCTAGATAATCCATCGTGTTTTTTTGCAGAATAGTTTTGTCTTCTTCTGTGATTTCAATATTAATGTTATTTTCGTCGAAGTAGTTAAGCGCATATTGTGGGTATTCGCCTTGGAACTGCACATCTGCGAAGAAATATTCCATGCGATTTCGTTTCATTGCGAGAACGATATCATCTGGATCGCATGAGAATGGATAAGCTGTACAATCGGCAAGCATCGTACCAATCATTAATTCAGGATTCAGCGCTTTTCCATACTCATAAATTTTCGCACTAGCGACAAATTGATTATGAACTGCTTGATACGTTGCGGATAAATAATCATCGACAGCATCATATGGAATGGCAGTTGAGTTGAATGGCTCAAATTGGATTAAATTAATTTGGTTAATAACAATCCAATATTTCACTTTTTTATTGTAACGATCAAGTACGGTTTTACCATATTTTTCAAATAAATCGATGACTTTTCGATTATGCCATCCGCCATGGTTTAAGACAATTTCTACTGGAGTTTCATAATGCAAAATGGTAATAATTGGTTCCATGCCAAGTTCGATAATTTTATCAATTAATTGGTCATAATATTTTAGTCCTGCTTCATTGGGTTCCTCTTCTTCACCAGTTGGGAAAATCCGTGTCCAATCTAGTGAAGTTCGGAATGTTTTAAAGCCCATTTCGGCAAGCAAAGCCAAGTCCTCTGGATACGTATGATAAAAATCAATGCCATGGCGTTTTGGATAATAGTTTACTTTATCTTCTATGCTTGCTTTAATATCTGCTAAACTTACGCCTTTATGTTGTTCCTCGCTAATCTCATCATTTGTTTTACCTTTATGATATTTGTGCAAATCTGCCAAACTAATTCCTTTTCCATCTACTTTAAATGCGCCTTCTGCTTGGTTGGCCGCGATAGCTCCACCCCATAAGAAGTCTTTTGGAAACTGATAATTTTCAAACATACTTGTACCTCCTATTTTTTCGTAAGTTCGGTCATTTTTTTGAATAAACGTAGCATATGCTCACCGATTAGTATTTCACTTTTTGCTGTCATTAAGGTATCTTGAGCATGACAGAACAGTGTGGAATAACGGATTTGGTTACCTGAAGCTTCTAATTGAAGTGTGTCTGTTTGCAGACTATGTGCAATGACAATTTCTTTTTTCGCAGAGGCGATAAATTTCTCGGCTTCATTAAATTCTAGTTCTTCTAAATGATTGAGTCCTTTCACTAAATCATTTCTTGCGTTCCCTGCATGGATTAATATATTCATGGATAGTTCATTTAAACTATCTGTTTCTTCAACATAGTCTTGCTCTGACATTTTAGTTCCTCCAATCAATTTGTTACCATTTCTTTCTCTGCTTCTATCGCGTCTAATTTTTCTTGTTTGAGTAGTGAATTATCGTATGCTTTAAAGAACGGAAGATAAACCAGCCATGTGATGACGATAATCGCTAAACAAACAATAACCGCACGGAAATCTTGTGTTGCGAGATAAGATGTTACTGGGTAAGGCATGTACCATAGCAAGAACGACTGCGCGGGTATACTTACTAAATCCATTGACATAACGAAATAAGCGATACTTGGGACTAAGAAAGCGTTAATCCATGTTGGTATCATTAAGTATGGATTAAATGCAATTGGTGCTCCGAAGAATAATGGTTCGTTGATGTTAAAAATCGATGGAACAATAACTGCTTTTCCAATTGCTTTTAGTTGTAAAGATTTACTTAAAATCAGCATCATAATCGAAAGCGATAATGTTGTTCCCACTCCGCCGATTGAAATTAACGCGTAAACTGTTTCTTGAGTTGCTATGTTTGATGCACTTGCACCATTTGCTACGGCTTGTGAGTTTTCTGCAAGTCCTGCCATATAAACTGGATAAATTGCTGGCATCATTACCCAACCAGAAATCCCGAATGTATAAAGAAAAGCGGGAATGAAAACTGAAAGCACAAAACCTGGATAAGATTGTACAATCGATGCGAGTGGGCTAAACACAGCCACAATAACTTCAAAGAAATCGATATTAAATTGAACTGTAATTAACCAACCAACGATTAAAATAAAAGTAATTGGTAGTAAACTGTTAAACCAGCCGACAACGAAATCAGGTATTGGCGTATCTTCACTGAACAGCGAACGCTTCGCCGCAAAATTCATTACACAACCAACAAATAGTCCTGTTGTAATGGACAAGAACATTCCAGTTGCCCCAAATCTAGATAAAATAAAAACGGCATCTCCATTTGCTGAAATAGTCGGAAATAGTAACATTAAAAATAATACAAGTCCAGTAGCTCCGGAAATTAATTTTTGACTGCTATTCCCTTTTTTCTCCATTAGATAATACGGGATTAAAAATGCTACGACTAAACCAAACATCCCAAACGAAAAATTACTTATCATCGAAAAATCAGGCATACCGGGGAATAAATTTTTAAGTAATGAAACGATGGTGACTAAAGAACCGACAAAAACGAGCGGAAGCGCAGACATAATTGCATCTTGAATTGCTGATACCCAAGGATTTTTAACAACTTTATTTACTTTTGGTGCAAATTTATTTGTCATAAAATCCATCACTTTGTTGTTCATCCTTTTATCCCTCCATATTTAAAATAAGATCAAGTGCTTTTTCACCGTTAAGCGTCCCATATGTTGCTTGAGGAATGACTGATACTAAAACATCTTTATCAGCTACTTTTTGCTTTAAATCATCTAACATATAGGCTAAATGTGGACCAATGAGTAAATAATCGATTTCGTTTATTCTTTCATCAATTTGTGATTCACTGGCTGCTTTCACGGTCACTTGTTCTCCACGTTTTTTTGCTGCTTTTCTAATCGCCGCTGCCATAAATCCACTTGAAGCTCCTGACCCACAAATGAGTAAAATGTTTTTCATTTTGTATCCTCCCTTTCCTTAACTTACTTTTATTATATAAATGACTGAATCCGCTTACAAATATACTTTTTTCCTACTGGTAGGAAAGTACGCAAAAAAAGAACCCCTTCGCTTGATGCGAAGGAGTTCCATGCTCGTTTGATTTAATCACGATATTTTAAGTTAATGAATTTCACTTGGATGTATTCTTCCATTCCGTAATGACCATTTTCACGGCCAAAGCCTGAATGTTTTACACCACCAAATGGAGTTTCTGGATTGGATATGGCGATTTCGTTTGCACCAACCATACCATACTCTAAGGCTGCACCAACTTTTTCAACGCGTGCTAAATCTTTAGTATAGAAATAAGAAGCGAGACCGAATTCGCTATCATTCGCCATTTCAATTGCTTCGTCTTCCGTTTCAAAAACGATGAGCGGAATTACGGGACCGAATGTTTCTTCATAAAAGATGTTCATTTCACGAGTGACGTTATCTAAAACAGTTGGTTTATAGAAGTTACCTTTGTTGTAGTCAGAGCCAGTTAATCGTTCGCCACCAGTTAGGACTTTGGCGCCTTTATCCGTCGCGTTTTTAAGTTGTTTATCGATTTTGTCGATGGCATCTTCGCGAATAAGTGGGCCAACATTGACATCGTCTAAACCGTTCCCGACTTTTAGTTTTTCTACTTTAGCGACTAATGCTTTAGTGAATTTTTCTTTGATTTCTTTTGCAACAAAAATGCGGTTTGGTGATACACATACTTGGCCATTGTTACGGAATTTTGCTGCAATTAAATCATCTACAGCAGCTTCAAGGTTAGCATCCGCAAATACGATAAATGGTGCATGTCCACCAAGTTCAAGCGAGATTTTCTTTAATGTGTCAGCAGATTGTTTAAATAGTGTTTGGCCGACTTTTGTCGAGCCTGTAAACGTTAATTTGCGGACATCATCACTATCTGTTAAAGTTTCACCGATTTCTTTCGAGCTACCCATGACAATATTAGCAACGCCTTTTGGTAAGCCTGCTTCTTCAAAAATTTCAAAGATAGCTAAAGCCGAAAGTGGTGTATCTCCAGATGGTTTTAAAACAATGGTATTACCTGTAGCTAGTGCTGGTGCGAGTTTTCGTGTCACCATTCCACCCGGGAAATTCCACGGAGTAATTGCTGCTACTACACCAATTGGTTGTTTTTTTACGATAAACGCATGGTTGTTTGGAGCTGGGATTGTTTCTCCGTATAGTCTTCTTGCTTCTTCCGCCGCGAATCGGAAATTTTCCGCACCGGTTAAAACTTCTCCTTTTGATTCTTTTAATGGTTTACCTTGTTCTAGGGTCATAATTTTTGCTAAAGTATCCGCTCTTTCTTCCATTAAATCAGCAATATTATGCAAGAGTTTGACGCGGTCAGCTAGTTCCATTTTAGCCCAATCGGGAAAAGCGTGTTTTGCAGCTTTAATCGCTTCTTTTGTTTCGTTAGGTCCTGCTTGAGCAATTTTCGCGATGACTTCACCGTTTGCTGGATTTACAATATCTTTTGTTTCTTTATTATCGCCGTCTGTCCATTTTCCATTAATAAATAATTTAGTTTGAACTTTTGGTAAGGCTGTTTCTTTAATACTCAAAAATACCACTCCTTAGTAAATTTTTCTGTCCGAATCTATCGTTGCTTATAATAGTGTTTTCCACAAATCGAAAAATTTAATCAGGATTTTCCTCTTAAACCCAGAAAATGGTTTATAAGAAAACTGGCTCCATCCCAGCATGATGGGCTCGAGCAACTTTTAAAAAAACTTTAATTTTTTCAAAAAAAACTAGCTGCAATCACCGCAACTAGTTTTTTTATATTAACTTTCTTCAATTGGTTGATGTATTTCTTCTTTTACTTTTTTCGGTGCGTTTTTCTTATATGCAAGGAAATAGAAAAGGCTGACAAAAACTGCTCCGCCGACTACATTTCCGAGGTATACTGGGATGACGTTCCAAATAAAATCTGCCCATGAATAGTATCCAGCGAAAATTGCGGCTGGGATAATAAACATATTGGCGACAACGTGCTGAAATCCGATAGCTACAAAAGCCATGACGGGGAACCAAATACCGAGGATTTTCCCAGCAAAGTCTTTTGCCGCGTAACAAAGCCAAACAGCAATTCCAACAAACCAGTTACACCCTATACCTGAAACAAAAGCAACCCAGAAAGGATCGTTAATTTTTGCTCCAGCTGTTGCAAGTGTTTTTGGTAAAAAATCTCCTTCAGTTAAGCCGACGAAATGCCCAAAGAAGTAAGCGACGAAAAAAGCGCCGACTAAGTTCATGACGGACACAATCGCCCAGTTTCTAAGTAATTGTTGGAAGGAAATCTTTTTGTCATACCAAGCAATCGCTACCGCCATCATGTTGCCAGTGATTAATTCTCCTCCACCAAGTAAGATGCATACAAGCCCAACTGGAAAAAGACTCGCACCAATAAGTGTTGCAAAACTGCCCCATTCGTGAGGCATTGTTCCCACTGCACGTATGTATAATAAGTAACCAAGAGATATAAAAGCGCCACCTAAAAAACCTAGTAAAACGAGTGTTAATGTACTCGAATTTGCTTTTTGTGTTCCTTTTTCAATCGTAATCTCTGTTACTTCCTGCGGGCTATAATATCCCACATGAATCCCTTCCTTCTTGTTAAAATAATCACAAAATTGCGTTCTTATTATAGCATAATCAAAAACAGCTTGCTAGTATCAAAAAGCCCGGCACAAAAGTCCGAGCTCGCGTTTTACGTATGGAGTTCTTTTACAACAGGGATTCTAATTTCAATATCCGCACTTTCTTCGTCATTTTTTGTATATACTTCTAATTTAAATGGTAACGGATCAAAAACTGGATTGTTGGCAGTAATATACGGTTTGTAATCTTTTTCCTGTATTGCCCGTGCTATTTCCTCGTAACTTTCGAGTATATCGGTCCGAGCTATATGTTCCGCCACAAAATAAGTATGAGCGGGAACTTCAATCCATTCAAGTGGGTCTTTTAAGTTCGCGTATTTTTGCTCAACTGGTATTGCAGTATAATACGTTATACCATCTTCTATATTATGGACAGAAATACCATAGAATTGCTTAATTTCCGAAAAATCATCTAATTCTTGCGCAAGTTCGAGCATTTCTTTAAAAGCACTTTTAATTTTTGTATGGTATGCTTCTGTTTTAAGTCCTTCGTGAACAAGCGCAATACCCGTGAAACCTTCCCATTCTTCTAATCGTCCTAGTTTAATCGCCATGATTAACACTCCTTTTAAAAAGAATATTACAGCAGAAGATTCATAGATGATTTTGAACTTTTCTATTCGCATAACATATGGTAATTACCCTACTAAACATTACTTAAAACAAGATACTAATGAAAACAATCGCTACAATAATAAAAACAAAAGTAAGCCACGCGACAGGACGAGCAGTGTTAATAGTCCAACCAATGCCAAAACGTTTCTCAACAAATAAAGCAGGATCATTCCTGTTAAAATAAATTACTCCAGCTTTCCAAAACGCATCATCATCACGAATTGGTTTATTCACATTATCTGGTTCGTTAGCAAATTTTAGCCTACTTCCGCCTTGTCCTACTTTTACGGCTAGAAGAACTGTTCCAAGTAAAATTAAAATGATAGAAATACTCATGGTAATCATTATAATTTCAGGTGAGAGTGAAAGTAAAATAACTACTTGCATTACGAGAAAATCAATAACCAGAATAACGCACATAATCAACATTGCTTTACTAGAAATTTGTCTAAACAGCATATTCCGTTTTAACGAATCTGTCGGGTTTTCGTTTTCCACCGTTTGTTTGCTTCTCGCAATAACGAAATTAATAAATATAAATAAAGCAATCATTCCTAATTGCAGCATTGGTAAAAGTAACGCTGCACTCACGGATTTTTGAACGGTATCAGTCACTACCCCATTCATATCAAAATGGACTGGGAAAGCCTCTGGTGCAATTGGATAGAATACTACTGTAATCGCAAGTGTGATAATAAAAATAAGTAATGGCACTACAAACCAAGTATACGAAATAACCATTTTCCTACGATGAAAACTAGTATCTACCATGATAATAGAATTGGTTGAAATTTCGCCAGACTCGATTTTTTCTCTTTTCCATTGTAATGTTATTTGGTGAAAACGATAGTAAATAATGAAAGAAACAATTAATTGACCAAACATGGATAGGATAAAGATTCCCGCTTGGAAGTTTTCACTCCAATGAAGACCTTGAATTAATGCAATCCCAATGATAGCAATTAACACCGTCCATAAAATCACTTGACCAACATATTGTTTTTTTAATTGCGTTAGTTCTGCATTTCGGTTAGCACGTTCCCCTACATTTACACCAAAACATTCGGATTTACGTGTCACAAATGGGGTAATTGCTTGTAGAGAAATAATAGCAATACTGACAAAAATATAAATGATGATTTCCATAACTACTCCACACTCCGCCCTTTTATTTCGTCAAAAATAGCTCTACTGATTTCTAGCCACTCATCTTCACTCACACTACGTACAATCGACTCAGCTATTAAAGGTCTTAGTTTTGTTTGTAGTTTGGTGAAAAATAATTGATCTGCTTTTGCCACACCATCTGGATGTATAACTACTCCTTTTTGGCGGTGTATTTGAATAAATCCTTCTTGCTTTAAGATTTGGTATGCTTTATTTACGGTATGAAAATTAATACCAATATCTGCACCAAGACTTCTCACAGAAGGAAGTTTATCTCCCGGTAAAAGTTCCCGTTTTGCCATGCCTTCGATAATTTGATTACATATTTGTGTATAAATCGGCTCGTCTGATTGTAAATCAATCGCGAGTAACATACAAACACCTCTTCTCTAACTGTTATATATATTGTATAACACATATATCTTTAAGTCAACATCATTAATTCAGTGGCTATTTAAAGCAGTTAATGGTACTATAAAATTTAACAATAAGGTTTATGGAAAGAAGGGAATCATTTGAAATTTTCACGTTTTAGGGATAGTAAATTGTTTTTTTGGACCATTGAAATTTTAGCAGTTGTGGCAGTTTTATTCATTCTATTGCAGATGAAGTACATATTTTCACCAATCGGCATAATCGTTTCCACTTTATTTATGCCTATTCTAGTAGCAGGATTTTTATTCTATTTATTCAATCCGCTCGTTTTATTTTTGGAAAAGAGAAAAGTTCCACGACTTTTAAGTGTTATTTTGATTTTTATCGCGTTTATCGCGCTTGTTGTTCTTGCTGTAATGCAACTCGGTCCAACACTTGCTGACCAAGTAGCCGAACTTGCAAAAGCCATACCAGGTTACTGGCAAGATTTTGAAAAATGGCTACAAAGTCTTTCAAATAATTCTGCTTTAAAAGATATAGATATGAAACAAGAACTTTCAAAACTCAACATTTCCTTGCCGAAAATCATGTCTATTGTAGTTGATGGAGTAGCTTCTAGTTTTGGAGCGATTATCTCATTTGTGTCTGGTTTCGTTATGATCCTTGTAACAGTACCATTTATAGTCTTTTATATGTTTAAAGATGGTCATAAATTCGTTGAGTCTTCTGGCAAATTTTTCCCAGCAGGTATTCGTTCTGAAGCAAAACAAATTATTAAAGAAATGAACAAAACAATTTCTACTTACATTAGTTCCCAAGCGATTGATTGTATGTTTGTTGGTTTGTTTACTTTTATTGGTTACTTAATTATTGGTCAACCGTATGCACTTTTATTTGGATTTATAGCAGGTGCAACGAACATTATTCCTTATCTTGGACCATTCCTTGGAGCGGCTCCCGCGGTTATCGTGGCGCTATTCACTTCTCCAGTTCAGGCACTGCTCGTTATTGTTGTCGTTACTATCGTTCAACAAATTGACTCTAACTTACTTTCTCCATATATTATGGGTAAATCATTATCAATTCACCCGCTCACTATTATCATCATCTTGATTGTTGCAGGTAATTTAGCAGGAATTTTTGGAATGATTTTAGGAGTTCCACTATATGCTGTAGTGAAAACAATTATCGTTAACGTTAATCGTTTAATTAAATTGCGGCGAGGTCAGCTGGCGATTGATAATAATCTTCCTAATCCAGATACACCGAAAGAATAAAAAAACGAGCTTTGGGAAACTAGTTCCTAAAGCTCGTTTTTTTCTATGCTTTTTTAAAATGAGAAGTATCATTTAAACGTTCTAATTTGAATAAACCATTTTCATAAGCTAAAACAGTAACACTCGCATTATCTAAAATGACTGATTCGTCCATGGATGGTTCCAGTTCGTGGACAATGTTACGAATGGTATTTCCGTGAGCGACGATAAGAACATTCCCGCCTGTTTCACGGTGCCGATTAATGACATGTAAGAAACCTTGTTCTACCCGAGTCCAAAATGTCATAAAATCTTCCGCATCTCCTGTTGGGTCAGCTGCTTTTGTGCCGTTCATTGTTTCGCGTACATCGGCATTTTTAAATAGCTCTTCTTGATTCGCATAACCCATATGATGAGCAATTTCATTCCAAGCCACATCGCCTTTTTCACCTTCGTAGGAACCGAAGAAAGTTTCCCGAAATTCACTTAGTGGTTCAAGCGTTAAACCAAATGCATGTTTATTTTCTTTTAGTAGGTGTCCTGCTGTTGCGATTGTACGGTGTAAGTCACTTGAATAAGCTGCGACGAATTCTGTTTCTGCAAGCCCACGACCACTTTCTTTTACTACTTCAATTCCTTCTGGTGTGAGCGGCGTATCAGCCCAGCCTTGCATACGTAAATTTTTGTTTAAATAGGTTTGACCATGTCTTACAAAATAAAGTGATAATTTTTTTCCCATTACGTACTTCCTCCTCCATCGTTGTTTTCTATTTCATTGTAACAAATTCTTCAGATCCAGTTGGGTGGATAGCAACTGTATTATCAAAATCAGCTTTTGTTGCTCCCATGTTAATAGCAACGGCGAATCCTTGAATCATTTCATCTACCCCGTAGCCAATACCGTGCAGACCGATTACGCGTTCTGTTTTCCCTTCACAAATCAATTTCATCCGGCAAGGCTCGCGGTGGTCTGTGATGGCTGTATACATTGAGGTAAAGCTAGAAGTGTACACTTTAATATTTTCTTTGCCGTATTTTTCGATTGCTTCTGGTTCTGTTAAACCAACTGTACCGATAGCAGGATGACTAAAGATAACAGTTGGAATATTTTCATAGGTTAAATGTGCATCTTTTTTGTTATTGAAAAGGCGTTCTGATAAACGGCGCCCTGCTGCAATTGCGACTGGCGTTAATTCATAATGACCCGTTACATCGCCAACTGCATAAATCCCCGCTACATTGGTGTTTTGGAATTTATCTACGGCGATATGTCCGCTTTCTAAGAGTTCTACGCCCGCATTTTCGATTTGAAGCCCTTTGATAACCGGTTTACGCCCGATCGCCCAAATAAGCGTATCGACGGTTTCTGTGCGACCATCCTCTAAGCTCAACGTCAAACTGCCATCTGGATTTTTTTCTACCTTTTGAGGAACGGCATGTTTATGCAAAGTCATGTCAGATTGCTCGATAAGCTCGGTTAATGTATCTGTTAAAATCGGGTCAAAATTACGAAGAGGAGCATGTTTACGCACAAAAAGATGTGTATCTGACCCAAATTGCTGTAATACGCCAGCTAATTCAACAGCGATATAACCCGCGCCAACAACCGCCACTTTTTTAGGAAGCTCATTTAACGCAAAAAAGCCGTCTGAAGTAATGCCATATTCTGCGCCAGGGATGGAAGGAAGTGCTGGTTCGCCGCCCGTCGCAATTAAAATATGATCTGCTGTCACTAGTTCACCATTCACTCGCAACGTTTTTTCATCGACAAATTCCGCGTAACCTTTAATCCACTCAACTTTATTGTTATCAAGCCCATTCTTGTACGAACCTCGAATCCGTTCAATGTAAACTTCTCGGTTTTCTACTAATTTTTGGAAGTTAAAGCTTGCGTCCACTTGGTAACCATAGGCATCTGCATATAAGTCCATCGCTTCTTTAATTTGTGCGCCATACCACATAACTTTTTTAGGAACACAACCAACATTTACACATGTTCCACCTAAAAATTTTGGTTCAATGAGTGCACACTTTGCCCCGTGCATTGCCGCGCGGTTAATAGAAGCAATCCCGCCACTACCGCCACCAATCGCAATATAATCATAATGCTTCTCCATACAAAATCTCTCCTAACATTTCTTCGTTTTCGTTTTTATAAATACGCTTCGCCCCGCATAATCGCGAGAACCCGCGGATTTGGTAAGTATCGTTTTATCACTTGAAGTTTTTCATAGGTGTCGGTATCACCTAAATGTTCAGCAATACCCATAGCAACGGCGCTACTTCGACTGACTCCAGCATGACAATGGACTACGATTTGCGTGAAATCCGGATGTTCATCCACAAAATCATAAATCAAATCGCGATGAACTTCATTAAATAGTTTCATTTCCGCTTGCTCTTTGTCACTTAATCCCCAGTAATCATCTTCTTCGTTAATATCATTAAAGTGAACGGGCAAAATAGCATCAAAAAGTGATTCGTGTTTGAGTGGCTGATAGGTTGCGCCGACATCCGCAATACGAATAAGTAAAGTATGCTCTGAGCGCGGCTTAAACTGCACCGCTACTACTTCTGGTACGGCAATTATCCGTAAATCAAATGGATCAAAATCAATTTGGCGCCTTTCTTTGTTAATATAATTCGCCATCCTGCATGTCCCCTTTTCCAGTGCAACAAGATTTTCCTTCGTCTTATTCCCTCTCTATTCTATCATGCCTAGACATTTTTACATAAAGAAGCAGTTTCAAACACAAAAATAACCAAATAAAATTATTTGGTTATTTTTTCCCTTGGCGGTAAAGATCTTTTGTTTTGTACCCTTGACTCAAAATATCGACCATTTCTACGCGTCTTTTTTCTTGTGTGGCTGGTTGTTTGGCAGAATAAATATAGCGCGCCCAAACACGCTGGTATCCTGTCGCTAAATTATTGTAAAATGCTTGTAAATCGCCTTTATCTGCTAAAAATTCTGCGACAAGTGGTACATAATCGGCATATTCATCTGCGGAAGGGTTATTTTTCTTTACGCCTTTCGCTTTTAGCTGTGCTGCTTCTTTTAAACCAACAACCGTGTAAGTTTCATCAAGCGCTACCATTCGCGTGAATTTGAGGGTGCTACCATCCACGTATCCTTCCTCATCGGTTTTAAGCGCTGGCATGAGTTCATCGCGGTGTACATATGTAGCGAATTTTTTATTGCCTTTTTTTGGATAAGCAAAAAATAAATAACCATTCGCAGCAAGTTTATTTTCAGCAATAACTTCTTTCGTAAAAGACACTAATTCTTCTAGCGTTTCAACAAAATCGAAAATTAAGTCATATTGCTTATTTGCTAGTTTTTCTTCGTAATTTGCTAGGTTTCGAAAATAATCTGCTCCAACTGGTTTATTTAGAATGACTGCTTTTTTATATTTAGTCAGTTGTAATTTTTCTACTATTGTCTTTTCTTCCATATCCAGCACCTCGTTTGTATAGTTTGATTACAGTATATAGCCTTCTCTCCAAGTAATCAAGCCAAACTAAACGTAAAAAAAGACCAAGCGACGTGGCTTGGTCTTTGAATCATTTTATTTAAAAACAACAATCTCATTTATTTCAATCGAAGGATCTAAACTTTTTGCAACCGGGCAGGCATCTTTCACTAAATGCACGGCTTTTTCGGCTTTTGCTTCGTTACTTTTATCTACTAAATCCACCGTGAAAGTAACATTAATTTTCGTTAAAACATGCACGGCACTTTCTTGATCTTGTTCATAATCGGTATGAATGCTTAAATCATTTATCTCAATTCGTTTTTTCTCAAGTAATGTTTGATATACATATCCGCTACAAGCCGCAACCGCAGCCACTGTTATTTGAACTGGAGAAAAACCTTCTTCTTTAATTAATGTCCAGTTGCCGTTTGGATGTACAAGTTCTAATACTTTCCCATTTTTCACTAAATCCATAATCAATTCCTCCATTTTAATTCTTACAATTCTTATATGAATAATAAGATTATAGCTTAAATAAAAAGCCATGTCCAATTTCCCGTACGAAAAAAGAATCCAAGTTACACTTGGATTCTTTTTGAGCGGTCCCGACGGGATTTGAACCCGCGATCTCCTGCGTGACAGGCAGGCATGTTAACCCCTACACCACGGAACCATATGTATAGAAAATGAATAAAAAAGTGACCCGTACGGGATTCGAACCCGTGTTACCGCCGTGAAAGGGCGGTGTCTTAACCGCTTGACCAACGGGCCAGATAAAAAACGAAAAATGAATATATATTCAATTGAATTCATTTCTCTTACACCAACTTTTTTATTATAACATAATCTCAGTGACTGTCAACGGCTTTTTCTAATTTTATTCACAAATTTTTTATCTCTTGATTTTTATGCATTTTGGCTAGTATAAAACAAAGTCAGCTATGCTTATTAAAAGGCACGCTGACTTTATTTTACTTTTCTCGGTGATCAACCATAATAAAACTTCTCGTATCATAGCGATGTCTTGAACGGGAATATTCGACTGGTCTACCGTCTTTTAAATACACTACTTGCTCCACTTCTAAAACTGGATCGTGTTCCCCGCACGCTAAATATTCTTGGTCATATTCAGATGGCTTATCGGCATTAATTTTCCGAAAGGCTCCACTTAGCACAAGTCCCAGTGAGTCTTGTAAGTACGCATAAATCGAATGATGTAAAATTTCTTTCGTTAAACCAGGAACTAAATCTGCCGGCATCGTTGTATGCTCTAACACATATGGTGCGCCGTCCAAGAGCCGTAACCGAATCAATTTGTACACTGGCTGGTCTGCTTTTATTAAAAGTTGTTCTTGTGTTTTTTCATCTGGGAAAGCAATATCGAAAGCAATAATTTTACTCGAGATTCGATTGTCTCCCATCATTTTTGTCAAACCATCATAATCCCGCAAACTTGCATCTTGTTTATTAGCTAAGGCATTTTTCATAACAAAAGTTCCTGCACCGCGTTGTCTGTAAACAAGTCCTTCAAGCGCTAAAACATCAAAGGCTTTTTTTATTGTCATTCTGCTACAATCATAGGCTCTAGATAAGCTCACTTGATCAGGAAGAATGGATTCTGGTGGATAAGTACCGTTGTTTATTTTTTCACGGATTTCTGCGGCAATCAGTTCATACTTAACCAAGTCGATCGCTCCTTCGTTTGAATTAAAAATGTCTAGCCATTTCTAGTCAAATTATAGCATATCGAAAAGGAAAACATAACTTATTTGATAGCTGCTTCGGATTCTCTTGCTATATTCGTACGGTCAACAAGTTTGAGGAATGGATACCAGATGATTAAGACGATGAAGAAATCCACCACTTGAAGCGCCCCGCCGAGCCATGAGTTTGTTGCTAAAATTCCATTGATGATAATTGGCACTGTCCAAGGTACAGATACCCCAGTTGGAGCTGGTACAATTCCAGCAGCCATCACAAAGTAATTAAGTGTAGTAACAACTAATGGCGCAAGTATCCATGGAATTAAAATCGTCGCATTTAACACGATTGGCATCCCGAATAATACCGGTTCGTTTACATTAAAAATACCAGGTCCGAGCGCTAAACGACCAATTTCCTTACTTTGTTTGCTCTTCATTAGAAAAGCGAGCGCAATTACTACAGCAAGTGTCATCCCAGATCCACCCATGCCAACTGTAAATACTTCCATGAATGGTTTAGTAACAATATGTGGTAACGGCGATCCAGCTTTATAGGCGTCCAGATTTTCAAGCATTAACGTATTCCAAATTGGGTCCATTACCGAGTTTACAATAATTTGACCATGTAAACCGAAGAACCACAATACTTGGACAAAGAAAAGCGCAATCAGAGTTGGTATAATTCCTGATCCTAAACCAACAAGCGGTTTTTGAATAACAGTGTACACTACATCATGTAAGTTGGTGTTGAAGAAGAATTGAACAATAATATTAATTACTAAAAAGATACTTAATGTCAAAACGGCTGGTATTAATGCAGCAAATGATTTAGCGACTGCTGGCGGCACCCCATCAGGCATTTTAATCGTCCAATCGCGTTGCACGAAGAAACGATATAATTCTCCCGCAATAAAACCAGTAATCATCCCAATAAACATACCCTTTGCACCAAGTCTATCTAAAGAAAGTGCTCCAGTAACTAATTCCCCATTAGCACTATTAAAGAAAAATGGCGTTAAAATCAAGAAACTAGCGAGCGCTACAGCACCCCCGTATATAGCTTCTACTTTATAATACTTCGATAATGAATAACCAATACCAAAAACGACAAAAACCGTCATAATACTCATCGTCGCATTTTGAGCATTTCCTAAATAAAGTTGTAAAGTAGCTTTCGTTTCATCACTCCAAAATGGCAGATTCATCAAAACTACAGCAATAGAACCAAACATTGTCAGCGGAAACGCCAACATAAAAGCATCTCGTAAAGTCGTTAAGTAACGATTCTCCCCTAGCTTTGCAGCAAGAGGCATTAATTTATCCCCAAGCAACTCCATAAATTTATTCACTGTTCTTCCCCCAAACGGATTTTTTCTACAAGAAAACGTTTTCTATTTATTATTATACTCATTTATTTTTAAATGTCTAGTCTTTTTAAAATAAAAGAACGAACAAAAAGACTTCCATCCTAACGATGAAAGTCTCAAACTTATTTTCCCTTTTTCTTCGCTTGCTTTTCTGCGGCTTTTTGCTTGTTTTCAACTAATCGGAATAGTGTCATTTCTCGTATTAAATCATAAGGAACTTCTTCGTTAATTGGGAATTGAACCGCACCTTTTGAATACTTGTATTTTCCTAATTGCTTCTCAAATGCAGAAATACCACTAGGTGCTGGATAAAATCCATAATGATTTTTTGCAACCGCAAAGTGCACGAGATTACCTTCGAAATAAAAAGTTGGCATTTGATAACTAATTTTCTCTGTTGCTTCTGGCGCTGCGGATTGAATAGTTTCTCTAATCTTCTCTAGTACTTCTTTTGTTTCGGGCGGGGCCTGGGTAATATATTCATCTATTGTTGAAAATTCCAGTTTATTATCCATAGTCCATTCCTTTCTGAAATGTTTTAATTTATTATAGCAACTCTCTTAGTAAAAACCAATTTTTGGTGTCATTATATAGTCGTATTCATAAATATTATTCGCTAAGCTCATCTCTGACCGCCATAAGAGCAAAACCAAGAAGATTCAAACCTTTCCAATGTAACGGATTTTCCGCATGCTTATCATCAGAAGCTAAGCCAATACCCCAAACTTTATCCAAAGGACTTGCTTCAACTAAAATCCGATTATTCGTATGAAGCAAAAAATTTTTCAAATCTTTATTTTGAGAGAATTTTGCAAGATTACCACGTTTAACTATATTAAACCGATTTTCCATCCAAACATCTTCTTGAAAACCACTTATTAATCTACCAAAAGATTTTGCTTGTTTCGGATGTTTCGCTGCTAAAATTTTCCCTCTCATTTCTGTATCATTAAAAAGTTTTGCCTTTTCAGCCATCATGAATTGCTCAGCACAATTATACTCCACTCCATCAACCTTGAAATTACACTTCCACCACTGACTAAAACAACTTTTATTTATGCTTCCATCAGATGAAGATTGGTTTCCCCAAAAGAAGATGTACTTTAACTTTTGCTTTTTTTGGTATTTCTGCTGTATTTTTTCTAATGTATAATCCATACCTGTCATCTCCAACTTTTTAATTTTATTTATCATAATATTATTTTGCCAATTTCGATTTTCAGTAAGAAATCCGCAAATGAGTCTGCTATAACCAAACTTTCTTCAAATTCAGGTTCCGAACCATGAACAATACTTCCGTCATTTAAAGCGATAGCATAATATTCATAACAACCGCCAACACTCATCATAATTGGTAAATGTGCATTCCAAAATAGTTTTACTTTATTTTCTAAATTTTTATCGCCTTCTGCTGCTTCTAAACTCATTTGTTCAAAAGAATTCCACGAAAAGGCGTCATCTTCATTCTCTAAAAAATCTTCTTCCGACAAAAACCAACAAGTGTCCCCCGCGTGCTACAGAGGTTAAGTTGTTCATAAAAAATCTTATATGCATCTGGTAAATTTACATATCTTTTTAAAATTTGCTCTGGAAATTTTTTCTCTACAGCTGACAAATCTATTTGCCAATTATTATTTTTAGCTCATTCAAAAAAATGATTTATTGGTTCCATTTAAGCTACCTCCCACTATTTAGCGTTCCATTCTTCTCTCACTTTCATCAAAATCTTGCCTAACCGATTCTTTCCAGAGCCATCTCCACCATCGCCCCAATAATGATCATTTTCCGTATGTTCCACTAAAATAGCATTCTCTGTGGATAAAAGCATTTCTTTCACTTCCGAATGTTGCTCTACTTTTGCTCTGATTGCTTTTAACATCACTTCGTCTTTCATACTTTCCCAGCCTTTTCGCAGTGGGAAGTCTCTATTTCTACCCAATTTTGCTGCATCTATTGGTTTTTTCGTATTAATTACTTTTTTAATAATCTTTTTATCTATAAATTTTTGCGCTTGGAAATAGTGTTCTGTGGTTGGATAAGTCACGCCGTCTATGACAATTGGATGTAAAGAGAAATTAGAGAAACAGCCATAGTCCGCATTTTCACTATAAAAATGGATAACCTTCATTTTGCACCTCCGAGTATTTACATTATGTTTTTTGCAACTTGAGTTTATCTTTCAAAATAACTTTAGCATATATATAGACGCAAATCCATCGCTCTTTTCCACAAAAAAAGACACTGCTTAGTTTCCTAAACAATGTCTTTATAAGTTATTACGGAGAAGGAGGGATTTGAACCCTCGCGCCGCGCGAGCGACCTATACCCTTAGCAGGGGCACCTCTTCAGCCACTTGAGTACTTCCCCAAACTCCACAGGCAGGACTCGAACCTGCGACCGATCGGTTAACAGCCGATTGCTCTACCAACTGAGCTACTGTGGAATTATCTGACTTCCACTAGTATACGCAGAATCCGGCGAAATTGCAAGACTTTTCACGGGTTTTCTGTATAAATTTTCTTGGAGCCAGTTTGGATTAGTTTTCCACCGCAACTGCCACAGCGATAACGGTTCACATTGAATCTACGTTGTCTTAAAAATGACTTTCCGCAGCTTTTGCATGTATATTCATGCATGGTAATTTCACGAGGAATCGCGGCACAAAATCTCGGTGCGTCTACTTTTTTTAATAACTCACGGAAATCTTGGTCACGATGTTGGTAGCCTTTTTTCTCTAAATGAAGGTGATAATGACATAATTCGTGCTTCATAATACCAATAAAATACTCTAAGCCAAAGTTTTCTAAGTATTTTGGGTTCATTTCGATATGATGGCTTTTGAGCAAATAACGTCCCCCAGTGGTTCGTAAGCGCGCATTAAACACGGCTTGGTGGCGAAATTCTTTTTGGAAAAATTGCAGCGACACTTCTTCCATGTGTCGCTGCAATTCTGCTTGATTCATTATTTAACACTTCCATTAGGATTAAGCATAGTTAAAGCAATTCGATTTTTCTTTGTATCTACTTCATCAACCCAGACAGTTACAATATCCCCTACTGAAACGACATCCATTGGATTTTTAATAAATGAATTGCTTAGTTTTGAAATATGCACAAGCCCATCTTGTTTCACGCCAATATCAACAAAAGCTCCAAAGTCAACCACATTTCGAACAGTTCCTTGTAATTCCATTCCTTGTTTTAAATCTTCCATCGAAATAACATCTTGTTTTAGAAGCGGAGCCGGTAGTTCATCACGGAGGTCGCGGCCGGGAGCAATTAAATTATCAATAATATCATGCATCGTCTCTTTACCAATTCCTAATTTTTCTGCTTCTTCTGGAATACTAAGTGCTTGTAGCGCTGCTTTTAAATCCGCGCTCCCAATATCACTTAAGCCAAAACCAGCTGCTTTTACAATTTGTTCTGCTGCTTTATAACTCTCTGGGTGAATAGCTGTTTTATCTAATGGATTTTCACCTTCTAAAATACGTAAGAAACCAATACTTTGTTCATATGATTTTGCCCCAAGACGAGGCACTTTTTTCAATTCTTTACGGGAAGAGAAAGAACCGTTTTCTTCACGATATTTACGGATATTATTGGCGACTGTCTTATTTAAACCAGCAACATATTGTAAAAGGGAAGCGGAGGCTGTATTAACATTGACCCCTACTTGGTTGACGGCCGTTTCAACGACGAAAGTTAGCGTTTCATTTAATCGTTTTTGTGCTACGTCATGTTGATATTGTCCTACGCCAACAGATTTTGGATCGATTTTCACAAGTTCAGCTAGCGGATCTTGCAAACGACGGCCAATCGAAACGGCGCTACGCTCTTCTACTTGGTAATCTGGGAACTCTTCACGAGCAGTTTCGCTCGCAGAATACACACTGGCTCCAGCTTCATTAACAATGCAATAATAAGCATTAGAGTTTGATTCGCGAATAACTTCTACGATAAATTGTTCGGTTTCACGGGAAGCTGTTCCATTGCCAATTGCAATAACCTCTACTTGATAAGTGGTTAAGATTTCCGCAATTTTTTGTTTTGCTTCAGGACGACGCGCTTTTGCTGTATGTGGATAAACTACACCTATTTCTAGTACTTTTCCGGTTTGGTCTAACACAGAGAATTTACAACCTGTTCTAAAAGCAGGATCGACCCCAAGGATGATTTTGCCTTTTAATGGTGGTTGTAAAAGTAATTTGCGCAAGTTCTCAGAGAAAATATGAATAGCTTGTTCTTCTGCTTTGTCTGTTAGTTCCCCGCGAATTTCACGTTCAATTGCAGGACCAATAAAGCGTTTATAGGCATCTAAAATTGCTTCTTCTATATATGGTCGTGTGGCAGAATTGCGGTTTTGAATAACTTTTTCAAAAAGATATTGGAAGATTTTTGTTGTATCTACTTGAACTTGTACACGTAAGATATCTTCTTTTTCCCCGCGATTAAAAGCAAGTATGCGATGACTTGCTACTTTTCCAATCATTTCATTAAAATCGTAGTACATTTCGTAAACGCCTTTTTCATCTGCTTCGGCGTTTTTCGCTTTGGATTCAATCATACCGAATTTCCGAGTAAAGTTACGAATCCATTCGCGGAAGCTAGGTTCATCGCTAATTTGTTCAGCAATAATTTCATGCGCTCCTAGTAAAGCGGCTTCAGCTGACTCTACTTCTTTTTCTTCTGAAATATAGTTTGCTGCTTCTTTTAGTGGATCAGCATTACTCGGGAAGCTCATTAGCCACTCAGCTAGTGGTTCTAATCCTTTTTCTTTGGCAATCGTTGCTTTCGTGCGTTTCTTTTGTTTGTACGGACGATATAAATCTTCGAGCGCTTGGTGTTTTTCCGCTTTGATAATTGCCGTTTTCAGTTCGTCAGTTAGTTTTCCTTGTTCATCTATTAAACGAATAATTTCTTCTTTACGGTTTTCTAATTTTGTTACATATTCAAAAGTTTCTTCAATATCACGAATTTCAACTTCATCTAGGCTTCCAGTCATTTCTTTACGATAACGCGCGATGAATGGAACCGTGTTACCCTCTTCCATTAATTTGATAACAGCATTAATTTGCGCTGGTTTATACGTTAGCGATTTTTGGACTAATTTCATTATTTTATCTTGCATTTGTTCCATACTTGATAGCCTCCAATTATTTCATTATCTATTAAGTGTAACATAATTACGTTTCAACTGACAAAAGCTATCTGTCAAGCTTATTTAAAGCATTTTCCGCATAATGGATCGCATCTTCGGTATGGAAAAAGAAGTGGTCTTCGCCAATTCGGTCGTAAAGTCCACTATCTTTTAAACTTTCTTTCGCTTTATCAGTTAATCCAGCAATCAAAATTTGGCCGCCCTGCTTCGAAAATTCTTTTTCAATTTGGTGGAAATAACCTTCCGCAGTCGCATCAATAATCGGCACTTTTCCCATCCTTAAAATTAGAAATTCCGGTTTAACGTGGATGGCTTTCATAATATTTTGTTGAAAAATCTGCGCTGCTCCAAAGAAAAGTGGCCCACGAATCGTAAAAACACTAATTTTTTCGTGTAAATGAGGAGCAATTTCGGCGCCTTCTGGTTCGATTTCTTCGATTTGTATCGAGCTGCCCATTTGTTTAGCGAATAAAACAACTGCAAGCAATAATCCCACTTCAACAGCTACTGTTAAACTAGCAAAAACAGTTAATAAAAAAGTAATAATGAGTACTAAAGTATCACCCGATTTTAGTTTAATAATATGCTGAAAAGTTTTTCGTTCGCTCATATTCCAGGCAACTAACATTAAAATTGGCGCCATTGCAGCAATAGGAATGTTAACAGCTACTGGAGCAAGTACAAGTAAAGTCAGTAACACGAAAATCCCATGAATCACACCAGAAACGCGACTTGTCGCACCATTATTAATATTAGTTGCTGTTCTTGCAATTGCGCCAGTTGCTGGAATACCACCAAACATCGGTGTGACAATATTCGCGATACCCTGCCCAATTAATTCACGATTACTATTATGTTTTGTATTCGTCATTCCATCTGCAACAACAGCAGAAAGAAGCGATTCAATCCCGCCAAGCATTGCAATAACAAAAGCCGGTCCAATTAGTTTACTCATATTCGCAAATGTCATATCAGGAAATTCAAACGGCGGAAAAGTACTCGGAATATCTCCATACGCCGAACCAATTGTTGGAAGCGCATCCCGGAAAAATAGCATTGCAATCCCGGTCGTAATTACAAGACCAATAAGTGGCGCTGGAATCCTTGGTAAAATTTTTGGAAAAAGAAATAATACAAACATACAAATACAGGAAATTAACACGCTATAGAAATTCCATGAATCTAAGTGTAGCCAGATCTCTTTCATATTTGCTATAAATGATTCATGCTTTTCCATTCCAGTTAATCCAAGGAAATTCCCCACTTGCCCCATAAAAATTGTTACAGCAATCCCTGCTGTAAAACCGATAGTTACCGGGCGCGGAATAAATTTAATTAACGTTCCTAGTTTGAAAATCCCCATTAAACAAAGTAAAACCCCAGCCATCATTCCAGCAACAAGTAAATCCTGATAACCATAAGTTAAGACGATTCCGAGTAATACAGGGATAAATGCTCCGGTCGGTCCAGCTATTTGAAATCTAGATCCTCCAAAAATAGCGACAATAATTCCGGCTACGAAACTTGAATAAATACCATATTCCGGCTTTACTCCTGAAGCAATCGCAAATGACATCGCCAGTGGTAAAGCAATAATGCCCACAATAATACCCGCAAGCAAATCTTTCCTAAACCTTGCCCACGTATAACCTTTTACACTATTCAACCAAACTTTCTTCAATTTGCTCCTTCTCTCTTACTTATATTTTAATCCGCGCGAAAAAACGCAAAGCAAGATTGCTTCACGCTTACTAAGTGATTTTCATCACATGATGAAGTATAAAAAACTAGCGCTCTACTCTAATATACCATAAATTAACTAAGTTCTCCTACACAATACGAAAAAACACCTTTTAAACCATTGCTAGTTTAAAAGATGCTTTTGTTATTCTGGAAATTTGCCAATCATGAAAGTAACATCATCTGTTGGAATGTCTAATATATTTCGTTCGATTAAATGCCCGATTTTCACTACACAAAGTGGTGATTCTAGGCTTTTTCGAACGCGAGAAAGAACAAGCCCATCTGAATGCATCAAAAACTTACTGCCTGGTTTGTATTTATAAGATTGCAACCGATACTTCTGCTTTCTTCCGGATAAAAAGCCAGAGCCAGAAAGCGGAAAAATAAGCTTATCTTCTATGCCAATCATATAAAAGCGGATATTGCCCATACCAGTATAATAAAGTGTCTTCGTTAAGTAATCACCTTTAATAATTGCTATTGCAGCACCACGAAGTCCTGAAACAGCCTGGTTAGCTTTTTCAAGCATATCAGTAATATCTGCATGTATGTCTTCCTTTATAGCATCAACCGTCGCTTTGGCAGCTCTATTCGCTTCCAGTCCACTTCCAAGCCCATCAGAAAGAACATACAAAAAACCATTTTTGTCTTCATGGGTAAAATAAACATCCCCGCAGTATTGTTGTAATGCTTTAGAACGTTGAAATACAAATAAATTATTTGATTCAACCGCCTTGTTCATTTACTCCACTTCCTCATTCTGCAACGCCTCTCGAAGTTTTTTAATAGCTTGACGTTGGATTCTAGACACATGCATTTGTGATATATCGAGTAGTTCGCCGGTTTCTTTTTGACTACGATTTTCAATGAATGTATATTGCAATATCTTCTGTTCTCGCTCATCCAAAACAGGGAGAACTTTTTCTAAAAGCATACGTTGATTTACACGTTCAAACCCATCATCCGTACCACCAACAACATCAAGTAACGTAATCGTACTTCCATCCGAATCAGCTTCAATCGAATGATCTACAGAAAGTGCTTGGTAACTTTTCCCCATTTCCATCGCTTCTAAAACTTCTTCTTCCGTGACACCGATAAAATCTGCAATATCGCTAATTTGCGGTGAGCTTTGTAGTTCTCTTGTTAACTCTTCCACAGCATTCTTAATTTTTGGACCTAATTCTTTAATTCGACGCGGTACATGAACGCTCCATGTTTTATCACGTAAAAAACGTTTAATTTCACCAACAATTGTCGGCACAGCAAATGCTTCAAAGCTTTTCCCAAAAGTCGCGTCATAACGTCTAATAGCACCAAGCAAGCCGATATTTCCAACTTGAACTAAATCTTCGTGAAAAGATTTACCTTGGGAATATTTGCGGGCAATTGATTCTACTAAATTTTTATAATGAACGACTAAATTATACTGAGCATCTTCGTCACCGTTTTCTTGATAAGCGGCAATCCAAATATACACTTTTTCTTTTGCTTCTTTATCAGGTTGAGATACTTTTGGCATTCTCCTCCACCTGCTTTTCATTAATATATTTGGTCATTACGACAGAAACCCCTTCATCGTAATAAAGTTTCACGTCATCCATTAATGTTTCAATTAAAAATAAACCTAGCCCTCCGATACGCATCATCTCCGCATCTTCCCCCACTTCATAAGGACCAATTTCTTGTTTACGGGTTTCTAGGTCGAAGCTTGTTCCGTTATCAGAAACACGAACTTCTAATTTGTCTTCATAAATATGATATTCTACTGTAATTTCACCATCTTCTTCACCTTTAAATGCATGTTTTACGGAATTAGTGATGGCTTCACTTACAGCTATTTTCAAATCTTCAATTGCTTCGTAAGAAAAACCTGCGCGACTTGCAATCCCTGATAATGAAAGTCTACCTAAACTAACATATTCAGGCTTGGCAGGAAGTTGTAAAATAATTTTGTCATGCATTGTTGCCATTCATTTCACCCTCTACATTTTTGATTTCAATGATATCTGACAATCCTGTGATTTCAAACAATCGGAAAAGTCGGTCGCTTAAACCAAACAAGACGAGTTCACTTTGGCGTTGTCGTAAGCTTTTAAAAGCCCCTACGAATACACCTAAGCCAGTACTATCCATATAAGTAACTTCTGTTAAGTCGATTCTAAGTATAATACCCTCTTTTACTTGATACACTTCAAGTGCTTCTTTTACCTTTGGCGCTGTATAAGCATCAATCTCCCCAGCAACAAATATGTCTATGTGGTCAGTATCACGTTCTTTTATTTCTATACTAATATTCATCACTTCACCCCATCTAATTTAAGTATACTGTCGATTTTACCCTAACAAATAAAATTAAAACATTCAAAAATAAAAACGCTCCACTCTTTAAATACGTTTACTCACCAGTAAATGCTCTCTAAAGAATGAGGTACGTCTTTACTTTGAACCTATTTAGTTCGTTTAATACAAATAAGTGTAAAGTCATCATGCAATTCAAAGTTTTGCATTTTGACTAATTGATCATAAATTGCGTGTACCATTTTTTCAGCTGATAATGAAATATGCGCTGCTATAATTTCTGTTAATTCATCTCGTTCGATAAATCCATTTGCTGTTCTAGTTTCAGTCACACCATCTGACATAATAAAAATAGCATCACCAACTTCAATTTTCTTATCAAATTGACGATAAACAGCATTTGAATCTACACCGAGGGGTAAACCTTTGGCATATAAATCAGAAAAGCTGTTTTCTTTATGTTGGTAATATAAACCTAGTTCATGTCCAGCAGAACCATATTCAAACAAATGCGTATCTTCATGATAAAGCCCATAAAACATCGTGATAAACATGTTATCATTAATGTTTTCTTCCGCTACTTGATTCAGTGTTTCTAGAACGATGGATGGCTTTCTATCGTCACCAGTCATCCCTGCTAAAGCATATTTTATCATCGAGATACTAAATGCAGCTGGGATTCCTTTACCAATAACGTCAGCGAGTGCAATACCTATCTGTTTATCGCCTTCTTCTGTAAAGCTATAGTAGTCACCACTCATTTGCCTTGCTGCGACACTTATCACGCCAAAATCAAGTGCATCGTGTTCTGGCACTTCTGTTTTCATTAAGGTTTTTTGCATATCCTCGGCTTGAGCAATTTCACTACGTAATGCTTTTTGTTCTGTTCTTAGACTCAGATGTTCCATATAAGCTAAGCCGTAACCCACCATTATTTCAAGTAAAACGTCAAATGATAATCGTACAAAATCTGGTAACTCTTTTCCGTAAAGTTCAAGAACCGAGCGATGTAAATGGACAATTTCTTCTGGTGATACGCGCTCTTCCATAGCTTCTCTGGATAATTTTTCGCAAGTATAAAGAATTTCTTCATCTTGGTGTTCTAAATATTGAATAAGAATATCACGGTATTTTCCTTCAAAAGCTTTTTCCATTTTTTCCTAGCGCTCCTTACCGAACCCATTTCGTTGTTGTGATTACCGTTCCTCTTGTGTCGCCTTCAATGCTGGATTCAATATCAAAACTGTCCATTAAACGTTTGACTCCTGGAAGACCTGCTCCAAGACCGCCAGATGTTGTATAACCATCTTGCATTACTTTTCTAATATCTACAATTCCTGGACCTTTATCTTTGGCCACAATTATCATTCCTTGTTTACCGGATTCGCTCACTTTTTCGATGCAGATTTCTCCTCGTCCAGCATAAAGGAAAATATTTCTTGCTAGTTCACTAATGGCTGTTGTTATTCGTGCTTGGTCAACTGTTCCAAAGCCAATTTCTTTGGATATTTTTCTACCTAGTTGTCGTGCAGCCACAATGTCCCATTCATTAATTATCTTTACACAGGATTGGAATGTCATGTTCATTCCCCCAATTCCTGTTTAAGTTTTTCCAGACCACTTTCAAGATCCATCGCCGAAAGCACTCCACTAAACGTAATTCCGAGTTCAATTAGTGTAATCGCAACTGCTGGCTGTATCCCAGTTACAACCACTTTTGCACCCATCAGTTTAGACATACTTACTACATCTCCAAGAATTTTTGCAATAAAAGAATCAATAAAATCGATCGAAGTTATATCAATGACTACTCCTCTGGCCGACGTTTCATGGATTTTTGCAAGTAAATCTTCTTGGAATTCTACCGCAGTATGATCATCTAATTCACTCTGGATAGAAATTAATAAACATTCACCTAACTTTAAGATTGGTATCCCCACAGTATTCACCCCTCTTTTTCTACTATCTCTCTGTTCGTCAAGGCTAGCGCACGCTCCATGCCTTTTTTCATTGTGTTGGTCGTGATAATTTGATCTAATTCAATTCCTAAGTTAACGATAGTTTGCGCGATTTCTGGTCTAATACCTACAAGCATTGCCTGACAACCAACAAGTCTAACTGCCTCAGACGCTTGAATAATATGGTGCGCAACCATTGTATCAACAACAGGAACTCCCGTAATATCAATCAAAACCACTTCTGACCGATTTTTTACCACACCTATTAATAAATTTTCTATGATTAACTTCGCTCTTTCTGTGTCAATCGTTCCAATTAAAGGCATTACAGAAATTTTTTCAAATATTGGTAAAAGTGGTGCAGATAATTCCTGTAAAGCACTTTTTTGGATAGAAACTGTCTTTTCCCACGTATCCGCGTAGGCAGTGACCACTTTGTTATACATGGAGGAAAGCCATGTTTCAAAGCGATAATAGGCATCATCTTCTGGTTTTTCTTCTCTTTTTAAGAATAGATCTTCATCTCTCATTGCTGTATATACTAAAAGCCCGAAAACACGCAGGCCTGTGGTGACAAAATGAATTGGCCAACCTAAGTGGACCACTTTTTCTGCAAAATCATCTAGTTTTTCATTAAACTTCGAACCATTTTCAGTAATATTCGATACAATCAAATCCACGAATTCTTTGCTTGTTTCTTCGTACATCGGTTCTTGAGCGATGTCATTAATAAGCGGATCCGATTGGTTCTCCATTTCATTCATCCAATTATTTAGTAAGTCTTTTTTATTTGTACGGATGAAGTTTGCAAAATCTTTATACATCAGTTATTTTCCAACCTTTCTCCATTATTAACAAAATTTTCTCTATTATTATGCGGTTTGATTAACTATTCTTTAAAAAAAGACATTAGAAACAAATTTAGCGAATAGGTTAATTACGCGTTGTTTGTAGGTTTCTGATGCCCTTTCTACTTAGCTAGATTAGTTAATTATTTTCTTATGTATTAAATATCTTTTTTACGTCAGACCATTTGTCCTGCATTCATCATTATATGTTATTTCATTAGGATGGTTTAGAATTCTACTACTCCTAGACTGACTTCAAGTGCCTGATTTACCTTGGCCATTAATTCCTCGTCCAAATGTGTAATTTTGTCTGTCAGGCGTTGTTTATCAATCGTTCTAATTTGTTCTAATAGAATGACAGAATCTCTTTCAAAGCCGTCTTTACGAGTAGCTTCCACATGTGTTGGCAACTTCGCTTTTTGAATTTTTGCAGTTATTGCTGCCACAATCACAGTTGGACTGAATCTATTACCAATATCATTTTGAATGATGAGAACAGGCCTTATTCCCCCTTGTTCGCTTCCGACCACGGGGGAAAGGTCCGCGTAGTAAACGTCACCACGCTTCACCATCAGCCATTAACCTCCTAAAATACTAATATTCCTGTCTTCTGCTTCTGCTTCGACATGAGTACACTCGCACGCGATAGCGAAATTAATTGTTGCCATTTCCGCATAGCCGCGTTCCATCTCATCTCTTAATTCACGAGCTCTTTTCTCCTGTAAAAATTGTTGCGTTGCTTCCATTATAACTTCACTCCGCCCCATTTTTTCTTTTTCTACAACTACGTCGAGTTCTTGTACCATTTCCTGTGTCAGTTCTACGGATATTATCATCCGCTTTTCTTTCTCTAACACGTGTCACACCCCCAAAGCCTCGTACCTGTAAGTAACAACTATATCGTACCATTATCACGCCATGAAGAAAAGAGTTATTTCGCATTTTATTGTTAAGAATGTTACAGTTTTAGCTAAGGAACTCCCTTAAGTCCTATATATAGCTATAAAGTTTCATATGTTAGATTATAAACGTTTCTCTTAAAAAAAGCACGAATATTACCTTCTAATTGATGTATTTCCTTGGTATTCGCTCAGTTAATAAACAAGTAACTTCATAATTAATTGTGCCTAAATATTCTGCCGCATCATCTGCTGTTACTTTATTGCCTTTATCTGTTCCAATTATCGTTACTTTTGAACCAGTTTGAAATTCACGAGGAAGTTTTATGATAGTTTGATCCATACAAATCCTTCCGATAATTGGTGCCAACTCTCCTTCTACTAAAACATGAAAACCGCTGTAATGGCGAATAAGTCCATCTGCATAACCAATCGGTAACGTGGCGATCCATTCTTTTTCGGTAGCTGTATAAGTTGCACCGTAGCTAACACTATCGCCTGGTGCAAGTTCTTTTACATGAACCATTTCCGTATAAAGTGCAAGTGCTGGCTTAAGTTCAAAGGGTAAACTACTTTTAATTTCTGTGGAAGGTGTTAAACCATACATCGAAATGCCAAAGCGAATAGCGTCGAAATCAATTTGCGGTTGTAGCAATGAAGCTGCTGAATTTGCTGTATGAACAAATGTCGGACGTGCTGTTAAACTTCTTAAAACAGCTTGAAATTTTGCTAACTGTTGTTCAAAATAACTTGTTTCTAATTGATCAGCTGTCGCAAAATGCGTATAAATACCCTCAAAAATCATTTGATGATTTAACGCTATGGTTGTTTCGATTCGCTGTGCTTCTTCTCTACTACGAATACCAAGACGCCCCATGCCACTATCTACTTTTAAATGAATCCGGAGTGGTGCATCTAAAGTTAAATCATCCAACCAATCTTCTCTAAAAACAGTAACCGAGATATTATTTTTAGCAGCAAGATTGGCGTCTTCTTTTCTAGTTGCCCCTAAGACGAGAATAAATTCATTTCGAAACCCAGCTTCTCTTAATGCAAGAGCTTCATCTAAAATAGCGACACAAAAACCTTTTGCTCCTGCTTCTTTCGCTATATTGGCTGTTTCAATAATGCCATGACCGTAAGCATTCGCTTTTACAACGGCCCATAGTGCTACATTATCTGGTAATCTACTTTGCTCATTTTTTATATTTTCGCGAATTGCTGCGCGGTCAATTTCAATCCATGTCGGACGGTGCCAGCCTGTTACCACTATCGTTCACTTTCCTTTCTATTGTTCAATTATCACTTGAGCTGCGGCTGATCTGGCTGTATGGGTAATGCTCACAAAAACAGTTTCTCCTTGTTTTATTGGCATCGTTACGTGAGGTCGCCCATCTTCTACTTGTAAAATTTCTACATCAGTAAAACTTAAATGTTTACCAAATCCAGTTCCATTAGCTTTCGCATAAGCTTCTTTCGCTGCGAAACGTCCTGCTAAAAACTCAATTTTACGGCTACCTTCGTATTTTTCATATTGCTTAGCTTCTTTTTCTGTTAAGATACGTTCGATAAAACGTGGGTTCTTTTCGACCGCTTGCTTTACACGGTCTAAATCAATCATATCAAGTCCAATTCCTTTTATCATGTTACACCTCTTCTAAAAAATCTGCTAATTCAGTAACAGCAGTTTGTGCTCCAGCTATACAGTCAGGAATCCCCACACCTTCGTAACTCATACCTGCAAAATAAACACCTGGATAGTCTGTCTGGATGTTTTTTTTCAATTGTTTAAGACGGTCTTGGTGATCTACTAAATACTGCGGCATAGCTGATTTCATTCGACTTACTTCATAAAAAAGTGGTGCGGCATGTAGGTCCATTATTTCCGCATAGTCCGTTAGTACAGCAGTTACGATTGCTTCATCACTTGCTTGCTCTAGCCAAGATTCACCAGCTTTACCAACAAAGCCACGTAATAACATTTTATCTTTTGGTACCATGTGAGGCCATTTTTTTTGCACCCAAGTACAAGCAGTTGTTTTATACGGCGCGGTTCGAGCAACTAAATAACCTGTTCCATCCGGCAAAATTGGTACATCTTTTTCGTCGTAAGCTAACGAAACGGTCGCGAGTGTCGTTAGTGGTTGTCCTGCAAAAGGTGCTGTGGTTGTTTCTGCTAACAAATGAATCAGCGCATCATGTGTTGCTGCAATAATTACACCATCTGCTTCTTTTTTATCTCCATCAGCAAAAGAAATTTCATAAGAAGTATTTTTTTTCGTGATTTGTGTTGCTTGTTTTGCTGTATGCAAGTTTTCAGTTGGCAGAGCGTCAGCAATCGCTTGTGGTAAACGGTCTAAGCCTCCTTCTAACGTTCGAAAGGCGCCAATTGTTCCTTTTGTGCCAGTTGTTTGCATACCACTCTCCTTCAAACCATCCATCAGATTACCATATTTTTTAACGGTTTGTTCAAATTGCGGAAATGTAGCGCGCAAACTCATTTTGTATATATCACCTGCGTAAATTCCTGATAAAAGAGGTTCAATGATTGTTTTCACTAATTCCTTACCGAAACGTGCTTCAAAGAATTCACCAAGTGGCTGATCTGTTTCTTGATTATTTGGTGCGATTGTTGGTTCTTGGAGTGCGCGCGCTTTGCCTATTTCAGAGATAAGTGTGCTAGCTAGAAGTGCTTCTTTATCAGTTGGAATTCCCATCACAGAACCTTCTGGAATTGGATGAAGTGCTTTTTGATGATAAATATAAGACCTTCCTGTCGCATTGGCAATTAGTTTATCTTCGAGCCCTAAGTCCTTCACTAAGCCTACTCCAGCTGGCTTTCTAGCTAAAAAGGAATCTGGACCTTTTTCAATTATAAATCCGTCTCGTTTAACCGTTTCAAATTTCCCGCCAAATTTTTCGTCTTTTTCAACTAATTCCCACGTATAATTCGGATGTGTTTTTTGTAGTTCATAAGCTGCTGCAAGCCCCGATAAGCCGCCTCCGATAATGACTATATGTTTCACTACTTAACCAATCCTCTCTATCTACTATTCGTTTATTCTTTCTATTTTACCAGATTTCCGGATAATTGAACAAAAAATAAAAGAACAGCCACTTCCAAAAGTGCAGTTGCTCTGTTCAGCATGCTTTTGGAAATAGCATATTCTTTTTAATTCAATGTTTTTGATGGGCTATACCAGTTATAAACTTTAATAGCCAAATCTTGATTGATATAGCGAACATAAGCCTCGGCACTTGTACTGCCTGATTTCAGCCAGACATTTAAGTGTCTTGACCCACCTTTTTCCATCCAAATGCTTTGTCTCAAGCTTAAACCTTGGATTCGTTCTTTGCGGATAATATGGGTTAACTTGGAAAAAATAGGACGCGATTGAACAATGAGTGTGCGCTTATCAGTGAAAACTCCAGTCGCGCGGTAGCTGGCTATCGCTTTTACCCCAGCTAAAATTGGCAAAATAATACTAATTAAACCGAGCGGAAAAAATAAGATACTTGCTACAGCAGTCGGGATAATTGTCCAGATTAAGTAAATCTGTAAAAATCTACGCAAACTAGCTTTTGGAGGGCGTTCCATTTCTTCTATTTCAAATAAATAATCTGGTAGTATGTCTTTTAACGTTTTTAAGGCCAACTCTTTTTTCATGATTGGCAAAAGCAAAATGTCTCCGGATAGTTTTTCATCGCCTGAGTTACCAGCAGTAGTAACTTTGACCGCAACTAAGCCGAGCATTTGTCGCAGCGGTGATTCGATGATGGTAATTCCCTGAATCCGGGCAAGCGATATAGTTGTATGGTTTCGCTCTAATAAGCCTTTTTCCACGACAAGGGAATTGGGGTATTTCATTAGTTTGAATTGGAAATATTTGAAAAGGGTCGTAACAATCGAGATGCCCCATAATACTAAGAGAATCAAAACGATTAAGATAATTAGTACGATTATTCCCATTTTCCATAATTGTTCTGCTTGAGCTTCCATCCAATCTGTCGGAATAACTTCGCGGAATTGTTGCATGAACGCTAGGACGATTAGGAGTGTTCCGAAAACCCCACCTGACGTTACGGCCATTAATATGAGTTGTTTCGTTTGTAACATCACCGTTTTTTCTGGTGCTTCTTCCGTCTCAACTACTTCTACCTCAGGCTCTTCCGTTTCTTTCACTTCATCTTGTATGGCTGCTTTTTTCCCGTCGCGTAAATCTTTCAATTCGTCAACTACACCAACAGGAACGGCGACTAAATCGGCTTCTGCTTTTCCATTACCACCAGCTGTTTCGATTAAAATTTGGCAGACATTAAATGGGATAAAGAAAAACCATTGTTTCTTTTGGACGGTTTGAATGCGTTCATATGGTATGTATGTATTTTTTCGGAAAATCAAACCGTATTTAATACGAACCCCTTGGTCTTCAAGAGTGTATTTGTATGTTAAATATTTTAAAACCGCGGGGGTCAAAATGAGCAATATAACGATGACAATGATTAAATATACAGCCCATTCCGGCAAATAACCGTTACTATTAATCGCGCGAAAAACAGAAAACAAACCGACGACGATAGGAACAATATTTCGCCTTATATTTGTGATTATTTCTTTAATTAGGGCGATTGGGTGGAGGCGTCTTTCTTCAAACATCTTCTTTCGCCACCTTCACAAGTTCAAGGATATGATGTCTAAGCTCATCTGACTCGGACTCGTTTACCGCTTCAATCTTATGTGTTTTTGCAGCGGTTGTAATCGATAAGGAAACCAATTTTTGTCTTCTAAGTAATGGACCTTGCTCTGTCTCCACATGTTGAATCCGAATCATCGGAATTAACACACGACTTCTAAAAATAATACCATGCTGAATTTCCATTTCGTCTGGTTTAATTTGATAGCTCCACCGCGCAAAACGAAACGGAATAATGAATAAGTAAATGAAAGCCGCATAAAGAGCGGTCAAACCAAAGCCAATTGCGCTCCACCACACCGAAGCTCCTGCATAATACAAAATAATTGCTGCCGTTACTGAACAAATGAAAAAAGTAAAAATAGCAATTCCTTCTGTTTGCCGCCACACTGTTTTAATTTTCTCTGGCAATTTCTTTTCTAAATTTTCAAGTTCCATTACTCTACTCCTTTTTTCTTTTATCTTACGTTAAAACCATCCAAATTGGTAGCGATTTTTTAAATCTATCATGTTTTATTCATAATTTGTTCATATTTCTTTTTTATAATGAAAAAAGAAGAGGTGAGAATGATGAGGAAAAAAAGTTATATTCTATTAATAATTGCGCTTTTGTCGCTAACTTTAAACTGGCTTCCGGAAATTGCCCATGCGCAAAAAGAAGCAACAAGCATCACTTATACAACCGCAACCACGAGCGAATTAATGGATATGTTTTTGACTTATTCCATTCAAAATCCTTATATCGAAACAACAAAAAACAGTGCGGAATTAATGTTTGTTACAGAGGAATCTGCAACCATCACTGCTAGAACAAATAATCAAACCCAAAATATTCCTGATAGGACCGAAAACCACCAATTCACATTAGAAAATCTACAACCCGGCAATAATTTAGTTACAATTACAGCAACTATGGCAAATGGAACAATTGAAAGCAAAACAATTACGATTAACCTTCCAGAAAAACCAAAGAAAGATTCTAAATCGTTTCATAATCATTCTAAAAACCAACAAGTGACGCATCGAAAAAATGGGCATTTATTATAATAAAAAGGAAGCACTTTAAATAAAATAAGTGCTTCCTTTTCTTTAATTCTTACGCCCAAATGTAAAACCAAGCGCTATTATGCTTAAGCCTGTTACAAATGGGATAAGTGGGCTCGAATCTCCAGTATGAGGTAAAGTCCCTGTTGCGTTTACGACACCGTCGACTCTTGTTGTACTAGTCACTTTTTGCACTGGTGGAACAGTAATTTTTGATAAGAGTGTTTTTTCAATCGTTAATTGTAATTTTTGGCCAGCCTGTAACGTATCAGAAGTAAGGTTGTTCCAGTCTTTAATTTCTGCTACAGTGACATCGAACTTATTAGCTACTCCTGGTAACGTATCGCCATCTTTCACTTTATAAATGACTTTGATTTTGCCATTTTGTTCAGAATCTTTAACGATTTCAAGTGGTCCAAAATCTGTTTGGACTGTTTTTTCAATTGGCTGCTTTTCAGCTGGTATAAATGGTGGTTCTTCTTTGACCGGGGGCGCTGGTGGCGTTCCTGTTCCTTGTCCACCACTTCCGTAATCATTAACAGTTGCGTTTCTTGACACAGCGTCTAGGTTATCACCAAATAGTGTCGCTTTATTCGTATAGCTTTTTTGTTTCGTTGTTATTTTCGTATCATAAGTAATGACGACGGATTGATTATTTAATGTTCCAATAGATAATTCAAAATTGCGGTCAACATCCAGAGCGATTGGTTGGATATTAGTAGTTATGACTTTTTTATTCGCATCACGGTATTTGATTGTTGCGCTTCCAAGCAGATTTTGCCCTGAACCGAGTGTGTCCGTATAGACTGCATTGTCAATAGGTGTCAGCGAATTGTTTAAAGTAACAGTCCAATGTAAGATACTTGTGTCTTTACTATCCATTCTTCCTTGTTTAAAGACGATAGTTGGCGAACCGGTTCCACCGCCAGTATTTACTTTGCTAATAAAAGCATTTATCGTTTGGGTCGTATTTTTCACAGGAAAAGAAATTGGATTTACTTGATCCGTTTGTATATTTTTGCTGTTAAATGTTGCGTTATAATAAAGGCTACCACTTAAATCAGTATGTGTATTTACATAGTCAGTAAAAGTTAATGTAATCGTTCCTGTTGCTGGATCAATTGTTGCATTAGCAATAGTGTTCCCATGCGTATCCATGAGCGGAAAACCACCAAAATTAATTAATTTCAGCTGATTAGGGATAGTGAGTGTCATCGTCTCTCCACTTTTAACCGGTTGTGTAATAACAAAATCATATCCCACTCGTACCCTGCTGTTTTCTTTAAAGTTTGTTGTCTGTTCCCCGTTTTGATTTTGTAAAGATACTTTAGTAAAAAAACTGCTCCCGTAATCTGTTGCAGCTTCAGCTTTTGGACTTAAAAAGCCACTTACAATTAAAAATATGATTGCAAAAATCAGCCATCTTCTTTTCATTTATTTCATTCCCCCTTAAAACATCTATCTTTCTAGTTCCCACAACTTGCTTGTTAAAAACCGTACATAGATTTTTCTCTACAAAAAAACGCCAGAACAGTTCTGACGTTTTTTTGTTTACAACTCTAATAAATACTGATAACTTGTATTTAATGTTTCGAACATGTCTCTTCTGGATTTATCTTGCTCAATGCAATAGTACTCGACTCCGTTTTCTTCGCCCCAATTTATAATAGCACGAAAATCTACTTCACCTTGTCCTATTTCCACTAAATTATTATCCATATCTTTTAAATCAAAACCGCTCACAAAATCTTTCATATGAATAATTGGCGCACGGCCACTATAACGTTTAATAAATTCTGTTTCCTCATGTCCAGCTGCGCGAATCCAATAAGTATCAGGTTCTGCATAGATACAAACACCATTAACTGGATCCGTCATGTAATCCATCACTCTGCGTCCATTGATGCATGCATTAAAATCGTATTCTGGATTATGAAGTCCGATGCGAAAACCAAGTGCGTGTAACTTTTCCGCAGTGGCAATTAGCGTTTCTTTTGTTCGAGTGTAACCTGCAGTTGTTTGGTCTTCTTCTTCGATATATTTATCAAAAATGGTTTTACAACCAAAGTAATAGGCTTCTTCAATAATTCCATCCAAGTCATTCATAAAACGATTGTGCTTAATGTGCATACCAATTACTTTTAGCTCATACTTTTGAAGTAATCGTAAAACCTCTGATGGTTTATTGCCACGCATACCATCAAGTTGTACATATTGAAAGCCGATTTCTCGAATTTTCCGGAGCGTTCCTTCTAAGTCCCGCTCCATTTCTTTTCTTACAGAATAAAGTTGGACTGCAATTTTTTCTTTTATATCCATTTTCTCTCCGCCTTTCCTTATGCCTTTAAATCAAGCCAATCTATTTCTGCTTGTGTTAACTCGATTTTCGCTGCCGAAACAGAAGACTGAAGTTCAGTGGCATTTTCTGGACCGATGACTGCAGCTGTTGGGAATGATTGCGTTAGGACATAAGCGAGCGAAATTTGGATAGGTGTGCAACCTTTTTGTTTAGCTAGTTGTTTGGCGCGGCTGTATCTTTCCCAGTTCGCCTCACTATAATAAACTTCGACCATTTCCGTGTCACTTGTGTCTTCTTTCGTAAATCTTCCTGAGAAAAATCCACCAGCTTGTGATGACCAGGAAAATAGCGGCAATCCAGTTTCCTCATGCCAACGAACCATAGCTTCATTTGCTGAAACGCAATTTTCCCAGCGCGGTCGATTCACTTTTGCCAAGCTGAAATTAGGACTGTTAAAGCTTAGTGGCGTTAAGCCGTGACTGACTATATATTCATTTGCTTCGATAATACGCGGCAACTCCCAGTTAGAAAGTCCAATGGCATAAACCCGGCCTTCTTCCACTTCTTGATGCATCGCTTCCATGATAGGCCCCACTTCGACTTCCGGATTATCACGATGAAGTGCGAATAATTCAACATGATCAGTTTGTAATGTATCTAAACTAACGGAAATGTCTTCATGAATTGCTTCCGCCGTAACGCGAGGTACCTTACTTGCTTCTCGTACTGGATGACCGCCTTTCGTTTGGATAATGATGCTCTCTCGATTTCCTCGCGCTTTCATCCAGGTGCCAATCGCTTTTTCACTATAGCGATAATGACGCGCCGTATCAAAAATATTTCCGCCCAATTCAAAATACTGATCCAGCACCGGACCCGCAAAATCCATATTATCTGCACGTAAAAAGTCTCCAGCCCCCATCACTAAATTAGAGCATGCTATCTCGATTTTTCGTCCATCTTTTCTGCCTTCTACGATAATTTTTTCCATTATGATTTCACCCCACTTGCGGCAATTTTGTCGACTACAAGAGTGGTATTTGCTTCTTTTACTAGAGTTGCCGGAATTGCTACAGTGGGGGCTTTTTCCACTACTTGTTTCACGATGTCTACCTTTTTCTCTCCGGTTGCCACTAAATAAATTTCTTTCGCAGCTAAGATTTGTTGCATACCAAGAGAAATCCCGTGGGTTAATGGCAAAGCTGTATCGAAATATTTGCTCATTACGCGTTTTGTTACATCGTCTAGTTCTACCACATGGCAGTTCACATCTACAGGTACAAATGGTTCATTAAAGCCGATATGTCCGTTTAGACCGATTCCTAACAAAATAAAATCTATCCCACCACGCGTTTCAATAAACTGGTCCACACGAGCACATTCGGCTGTTAAATCAGTCGCTTTTCCATCAAAAAAGCAAATTTGCTCATTAGAAACATTCTCGAGACGGTCAAAAAATGCATCATATAATGTTTGGATACAACTACCTTTTGTTTCTCGTCCAAGACCAACCCATTCATCCAAGCCAACAAATTGTGTCTCACTAAAATCTACTTCGTCCGCTTGATTAGCTTTAATAAGTGCTTCTATGGTTAATAGAGGCGTATCCCCGCCAGCGATACAAATTAAGCTGGCTGGTTTTTCTTTTACCAATTCAATGATTTTTTGGCTCACTGTTTTCGCCACAAGTTGCTCATTTTCGTTAATAAGTAGTTTCATTTTTAAATCAACCTTTCTTTATTAGAAATCCAAGTCTAGCGCATCATGAGCAGCTTGGCGTTCTGATACGACAGTTTCTTCTTTAATCAAACTCTTTTCATACATCTTGAAGAATGGATAGTACATACAAACGGCTGCTGCGAGAACGAAGATGATTAATATAATTGCACGCCAGTCCATTGTCGCTAAATACTGTGCGAGCGGGATTGGTGTACCACCAACATTCGCAATCGGTGGACGAACCCAACCGAAATGGAATACAAACCATTGTCCTACCGCTAAAATTGGCGTTCCAAGTACGAACGGAATAAATAAATAAGGATTAAAACAGATTGGAAGTCCAAATACAACTGGCTCGGAAATAGTGAAAATTGCTGGAACGACAGAAACTTTTCCGACTGCTTTTAGTTCTCTTGATTTACTAAATAGTGCGAGGATTACTAATGCACCAGTAATACCAGAACCAGAGAATCCCATGAAATAATCCCAGAAATTTGGCGCAAATACGTGAGGAATTGGTTCTCCCGCCGCATAAGCAGCAGCGTTCGCTCCTAAATATTGTGTCATAAATGGAAGCACAAAACCAATCAAAATCGCATAACCATTTAGACCAATAAACCAAAATAGCATTTCAAGAAAACAAATTAGGAATACAGCGTAAGGTGTGTCGATACTATTAATCGCAGGAGCTAGCATCGTCGTGAAGGCTTCTGGAATGATTTGCCCACTCGTTACACTTTGCATTAAAATACTAAGCCCAACAGCACTGAACAACAACACTACTAACGGAATAATCGCTTCAAAAGTAGTTGCAATCCCAGCTGGTAAACCTTTAATTCGAATCGTAATATTTTTTCTAATAAATAAACCAATAAGTTCTACAGAAATCAGTGCTGCAAATATCGCAATAAAGAGTCCTCTTGAATCTAGAAATTCTGTATTAAGAACCCCATCAACCATTTTCGTATTAAGGATGAGTGTTACCATCACAGCAGCCATCACACTATGTAACACAGGGACTTTCATTTGTTTCGCGTGGCTGTAGGAAATTGTTATAGCAGCATAGATCGATAATAAACCAAACGTAAATTGAAATGGTAAGTTAAGCGCTGCTGCATTTTGAACAAAAAATTCTTTTACAACAGAACCCGCTGGAAACATATTCCCGATTGCTGAGATGATCAGCGAAAATGATCCAATAATTAAAACCGAGATCAATGCAATCATCCCATTTTTTATTGAGGAAATATGACGTTGTTTTTCAATTCTAGCTGCGACTGGTTCAAAATATTTCTCCATAAAAGCAATAAAACGATTCATAAAAGATTGTTTGTTTTTACTCGACATGTTGTTTCCCTCCACTTTTTTATTTGTTCATTTTAAGGATAATCGCGTCTTTTAAAATGTTTGCGCCGTTAACTGTGCCGTAATCTTTCGTATCGATGACTTGGATTGGTTTATTGTATTCTGCAGCAATTTCACTTAAATGTTTTAGCTGGTGTTTAATTTGAGGACCGACTAAAATAACGTCAAAATCTTCAATATGTTCACGTAATTCCCCTGCTGGATGTGCCTCGATTTTCACATCTGTGTTCTTTAGTTTTTCACTATTTTGCGCAATTTCTTTCATTTTTGTGACCATTACTCCGGTAGATGCACCTAGATTACATACTAAAAGTACATGTAGTTGATTCATTTCCATTTATTTTTCCTCCTCTTTTCTTAATGATTTCATTTCTTGATGCATTTCGATCATTTCACGAATTAAAGTGGAAGCTAAGATAGTGTTCATCAAAGTATCTTGCGCATGTACGAGTAAAACGGAAAAACTAGCTTGTTCTCCTCTTGTTTCTTGAATAAGCATTTCTGTTTGTACTTTATGCGCTTCAATCATTAGGTCATCTGCTTCTTTTAAAAGTTGTTCTACTAGTTCTGCATCTGATGCTTTTGCGGCCTGCAAAGCTTCAATTAATTTAGAAAACGAATCCCCCGCTAGTGATATTAATGAAAACGATATTTTTTCTATGTCCATTATGAAACCCTCTCTCATTCAAAGATAGCTGACTTAACGTAATGATAAATATCACGTTTTGAGCTAGCCATTTTAATTTTTTGCATTTTTTCTTCATTCAGCGCTAACTTCATTAATTGTTCCACGATTAAGTGCGCTTCTTTTGTTTTTAAAGCTAGTGTAAATATGACGTGAACAGGCTTTTCGTATCTATCAAAAAACATAATCCCGTCCTCAATTATCGTCACCCCTATACCGTCCATCAAAACGCCATCACTTGCCCCTGCGTGCGCAATCGCCACACCCGGCGCAACTACCATATATGGCCCATAAACTTTTAAATTATGAATGATTTTTTCATGATAACTAGGCTCAATTACCCCGAGTTGCTCCATACATTTCGTTCCGAGTTTAATTGCTTTTCGCCAAGTCGGACAATTTTCTTCCATAATGATAGCCTCTTCTGTAAATTGAAATGGTGGGATAATTTTCCTTGGCGCCTCTCTCTCGTCTGATATAAGCGCTTCCAATAAATCGAATTCTAATTTACTTAAATTATTAATTTGTGTATTTTCAGCAATAATCGCTAAAATTTTACTAAATTTGTTAATAATTTGCTTATCACTTTTGACTAGTTTCATACGCAAATGTTTTTGCAGTAATTCCATATCTTCTTTTTGCAAGTAACTATTAATTCTGAGTATTTTAGCATCTTGCATATCTGGTAAATCCACCGTACTAATCACAAAGTCAAAATCCTTCATCATATCACGCTTAAATCTTCTAAGACCGATTGTCTGAACCGATTCAAATTCAAACATTCGTTTTAGCTGAATCGCAATCATATTTGACACCGCGACACCTTCTGGACAAATAATCAATAAGTTTGGCTTCATTTCAATGGTTTGTCTATTTCTCTGTACCTCAGATGCAAAGTAAATCGCTAAAAATGATATTTCTTGTGAACTGACAGAAATTGGCAATACCGACTTCAATGCTTCCAAACTCTCCTTCACCCGCATAAAAATTTCACGATTATCACGCATAAATTCATTAAAAATCGGATTCTCGATAATGACACCAGCTCGAACACGCCGAATCATTAACTTGATATGCGCCTTCATTTGCGTAAAAAAATCCGTATCACCATGCACAAAATCTACTTGATAGATTTCACCCATTTTTTCGCAAATGCCTCTTACAAAAGCTTCAATAATAGCTTCATCTTCACTCCCATATTGGTACTGCTTGAGCGAGCCAATAATCGTTTCTAGCGCTTTATCTAGCTCATCTGTCACCGCAAAATCCGCTGTAAACTTGAAATCAGGTTTCGTTTCATGTTGTTTTAGTAAAATAGCAAGTAATGTAAGATAAAGTTGCTCATCCATCGCACGAGTCATATTCTCCTCAACCGAATGCGCCTCGCGATTTACTTCCTGCAAAATTTCCAATTCGAAAAGGTTATAAAAAAATAACTCTCCTTTTTTAGATAAGCTATTTTCCGAATCTAAAAACTGATAAAATTCGCGGATGTTAATAAAACGCAAGAAGCTCCGAGCAAAAAGGGACGTTTTCGTAATTAAATTTCCAGTCACTAGAAAGCCATGGCGCGGTTGGTGGGACAAATCCAAATTATTTAAAAAAAGTTCCCCTTCAATTGCGCGTAGATGATTTAACACAGAAGATCTTGAAATAAAAAGAACTTCTTCAAAATATGTAACCGGAAGCACTTCTTCACTCAATAGCAGCTTTAAAAGTAAAAATTGCTGTACTTCTTCTTGGCTGTAACGATAATTTTTCGGCGTGATTTGTTGTTTGAACTTACTCACCACTGGATTTATAATGTTCTTTTCTGGAAGTAGCACCCCTTTCCTCGTATGTCTGATAAGAGCTGGTAACGTTTGCTCATGGAGGAAAACATCGATTTTTTCCAAACTATAACGAACACTACGCTCCGAACAACCAAGCGCGTTAGAAATATAACCAATATTTTTAAAATCTTCCTGCTCCATAAGAAAATCTAAAATTTGAATACACTGCTGATTTAGTTTCATCAGGTATCACTCCTCTTTCTAAATTCAATTTATCATTTTCATGATAGGGCTTACAATAAGCTATATAGCTATTTTTGTCAGACCTGTCAGGACAAAAAAACTATCCATTTTACTATAACTGTAAAAAAACCTCGCTGGAATAGGTCAGATCTACCGAAAGCACCAAAAAAGCCTTCTACATTCCCTGTAAAAGGCCTATTATTTGAATTATTTATCTTTTTTCATATAAAAAGTTAAAATAATTGCGATGAAAACCATTAAAAATCCGACAATTGGCGTATAACTTAAACCAATATACTCAGTAACTAAACCACCGATAAATGCTCCTAGTGCAATTCCGATATTAAATGCAGAAATATTAAGCGCAGAAGCCATACTCACCGTTTCTGGCAAATACCGTTCTGCTAATTGCACCACATAAAGTTGCAAACCAGATACATTCATAAACGCGAAAAATCCCATTAGCATAATAGTAATTAAACCTAAAATAGCATTTCCTGAAGTGAATTGAAGTAATAACAACGTCACACCTTGTAGGCTAAACATAATGAAAAGTGCTTTGGTAGGACGCTCATTCGCAAAATGCCCACCAATCGTATTCCCAATCGCAACCATCACACCATAAACAATCAGTAAAATAACTATCATACTTGTCGAATATCCCATATTGCTAAACATTGGGGATAAATACGTATAAACAACAAAAGTACCACCATACCCAAACGCCGTCATGAGTAACACCATCACGATTTTTTTATTAACTAATAATTGCCCAATCGATTTAAATGAAATATTACTCGCATTAGATAAATTTTTTGGAACTAAAAAGAAGTTAGCAATAATCGCAATCACGCCTATCGCAACAATAAACAGAAACGACATCCGCCAGCCAAATAGTTGTCCGATAAACGTCCCAAGTGGCACCCCAGTAACTGTCGCCACGGTCAGCCCCGTAAACATTACCGCAATCGCGCTCGCACGTTTACTCGGATGAACTACATCTGCCGCGATAACCGAAGCAATCGACATAAACACCCCATGTGCAAATGCCGCCACTACGCGACCAGTAAGGAGCATTCCAAAACTTACAGCAAAAGCCGAGACAAGATTCCCAATCAGAAATACTAACATTACTATTAATAGTAGGTTTTTTCGGTTCATCTTTGCCGTTATTGTGGTTAAAACTGGCGCCCCAACCATTATACCAAGGGCATAAATCGATACTGTCAAACCAGCTGTACTAATTGATACACCCATACTAGAAGAAATCAGTGGAAGAAGCCCTACACTAATAAATTCCGTTGAACCAATCCCAAATGCACTAATCGCTAGCGCCAAAAGCGTCAAATTAGGATTTACTTTTTTCATATCCACATTATTTCCCCCTAAAAATTGCAAATTGTTTCGTTCTGTTATACAGTATCTTATATGCTGTATAAAATAACAAGAAGGTACTTAAAAGTCATATAGATACTAAAAAGTGCCTATAGGAGGATAATTATGCCCAAAGTATATAATATTGGTGTCGAAGCTACACTTGAAGTTATAGGCGGTAAGTGGAAGCCAGTCATCCTTTGCCATTTACGCGAAGGCAAAAAACGAACTGGCAAATTAAAACGACTCATCCCCAACATCACACAAAAAATGCTCACACAACAATTGCGCGAGCTGGAAAAATCTGGAGTTATTATTCGTAAAGTCTACGAGCAAATCCCACCAAAAGTGGAGTATTCATTAAGCGAGTACGGTGAGTCTTTATCGGAAATCTTGAATAAACTTTGCTTATGGGGCGAAAACCATGTCGATCTTTTGCTTACTAAGAATGAAGATATTGTTCTTCTTAACCGCGATTAAGGAAAAACAGCCATCTTTTTAGATGGCTGTTTTTTAATCGATCATTTTTCGAAAATTTAACCGTTTATTTAATAGATACATTAATGGAATCCCAACACCCATTACGATGAATTCACTTGCAGCCGTTGTTGCCCAAGTAATTAGGAACGGTAAGTCAAAAACGATCACTAGCTCCCAAGCGATAATTGCCATCGTTAGCGAGAAAAGAATCGTATTAATAATCATCCGTGGAATAATTCCTTTAACGTATTTAGAAATGCCAATCATTAGTAAAAGAGAAATAGCTGATTGTGCGACGCCAAAAACTAAATCAATCCAACCTAATCCGGAAAAGAACAAATTCGTAATAAAAACCCCTACGATAATGCCCCAGAAGTATTTTTTATTAAAGACGATTAGGTGGTTAAAGATTTCTGGTATTCTAAATTGTAATGCCATAAACCCAATTGGTGCAACAATCATTCCGAGCACTACATACAGTGCGGCAATAATTGCATTCACCGTCAAAATTTTCATTTTCATTATTTTTCCTCCTAGTTTTTTTACGTGGGATGGTATGAATGAACCACGTGTGGCAATTTTGCCAACATGCTATTTTCTCATATTTGGAAGTTAATGTAAATGAGTTATTGCACATAAAAAAACGGCTACTTAGATTATAGCCGTTATTTATCTGCTATGTGTCCCATTCAACCTTTTACCTACAAAATAAAGAACTACCGATAAAATTACTAATGAAATAAATCCTATATTTTTAGGGAGAATTTCCTTAATGACAATGAAGTAAGCCCACCCTAAAACGATGATTGCTACTACAATATATTCGATAATTTTGTTTATCTTCATGACGAGCGCCACACTCCCGTATCCCTAACATTAGTATTTATAAAAAAATAGACTGGAGATAAAGGTAAAAACTTCTTTATCTCCAGTCTATCTATATAGTAACTATTTGTCTAATAATCTTATTTAGATTTTTGTGAGTAGTTGCCTTTGTTGCCGCCGCTGCGTTGTTCTCCGCCGCCACGACGATCACGATTGCTGCCACCGCCAGAACCGCTTCCGCCGCCGCTACGACGACCTTTGCCGCTGTTGTTACGATCGCGGTAGCTTCCGCCTTTGCCGCTTCCGCCGCGATAGCCGCCACCTTTGCCGCCTTTACCATTTTTACCTTTGTAGCCACCGCCACCACGGGATGGTAATGGACGTTCTTCAGTAATATGGACAGGAGTTTTATCTGGTTCTTTCGCTAACATTTTAAGCATTGCTGCTGCGATGTCAGTTGCATCGTATTTTTCAAGAAGTTCGTTAGCAAACGTTTTGTAGTCAGCTAAGTTTTCTTCTGTGATTGCTTCTTGAATTTTTTCAGTTGCTACGCGTAATTGGCCTGCAAATGCTTCGTCCCATGTAGGAGCTTGAAGGGGTTGCATACGTTTTTTCGTAGTTTCTTCCACAATACGTAGATAACCCATTTCACGAGGTTGTACGAATGTAATCGCCATACCTTCTTTACCAGCACGACCAGTACGACCGATACGGTGAACATAGCTTTCTGGGTCTTGTGGAATGTCATAGTTATATACATGTGTTACGCCGGAAATATCAAGTCCACGAGCTGCTACATCTGTTGCAACTAGAACATCAATTTTTCCTTCTTTAAATTTGCGTAGTACGCTCATACGTTTTGCTTGCGTTAAGTCACCGTGGATACCTTCAGCCACGTAACCACGCATATCAAGCGCGCGCGATAATTCGTCTACACGACGTTTCGTACGACCGAAAACAATAGCTAGTTCCGGTGCTTGAACGTCTAATAAACGAGATAATACGTCAAATTTTTCTTTTTCATGCACTTTTACAAAGAATTGTTCGATTAATAGTGCAGTCATTTCTTTCGCTTTAATGCGAATAAGTTCTGGGCTATGCATGAAACGTTCACCGATACGGCGAATTGGATCAGGCATTGTTGCAGAAAATAGTAAAGTTTGACGTTCTGCTGGTACTTCTTTTAGAATAGTTTCGATATCATCAATGAAGCCCATGTTTAGCATTTCGTCTGCTTCATCTAGTACAAGTGTTTCCACGTGATCTAGTTTCAGTGTGCGACGGTTAATATGATCCAAAATACGTCCTGGCGTACCAACTACGATTTGTGGGTTTTTCTTAAGTGAACGGATTTGACGGCTGATATCACTACCACCGTAAACCGCTAGCACACGTACATGTTTGTCATAGCTAAGTTTATAAAGCTCTTCAGAAACTTGGATTGCAAGTTCACGTGTTGGAGCAATAATTAAAGCTTGTACGTTGTTACTCTTTTGGTCAATTTTGTGAATCATTGGAAGACCAAAAGCGGCTGTTTTACCAGTACCTGTTTGTGCTTGCCCGATTAAGTCTTTACCTGCTAGTCCTAGTGGAATTGTCTTTTCTTGGATTGGTGTTGCTTCTTCAAACCCCATCCGATTTACTGATTTTACAATTTTTTCGTCCAGTCCGAACTCCGAAAATTTTGTCAATGTCATTTCTCCTTTACCTGTTTAAAGTTTGGTAGGAGAGCTACTTTTATAATTCATCACAATACGCTTATTACGATTGTTTGTCTGTTCATTTGCAGTTGTTTTATGAAAACTGCTATCTTTCATTTTCATTTTTCTGCAATAGAAAAGCCTGGGCGCACCAAGCAAAATGATTCATGGCATCAGAAAATTTCTCTGCCATTATAGCAGTTCTAACGCATCAAATAAAAAAGCCCTCATTAATCACTAGGCTAAATATAAACCTAATAAACTTCCATCTAACATCATAACACACTAACTATTTCTTTTCAATGTCAAAACCTTATCTTTCCACGCTATTATCGAATAAAAAAAGTTATTTCTTTTTAAATGTACGCTTATCAGCTGTTTTTAGTTATTTATAATTTTAAAATAGCTGAAAATCATCCGAAAACGATTTCCAGCTATTTATTAATTCCATAAGGCTAATACACGTTCTTTTAAGTTATTCATTGTTTTTTCTGCGCTTTCTTCTGTTTCAGCAAGTGTTTGGAAATAGATTTTACATTTCGGTTCTGTTCCAGAAGGTCGGACAGCGAACCACGATTTGTCTTTTAAATAAAATTTTAATACATTTTCTTGGGGTAACTTGATATTTGTTATTTCTTTTGTGAGAAGATTTGTTCGCTTGCTAGTCAGAAAATCTTCTACAGCCACTATTTCTGGTAAAAAATGGGGGTCTTTTCGTAAAGTGTTTATCATTTGGTTCATTTTTGCTCTACCATTACTATCTTCAAGTATGATAGTGTGCAAATATTCTTTGTAATAGCCATATTTTTCATATAAAGAATTTAGTTTTTCAAGAAGCGTCGTTCCTTCTTTTTTACAGAAAAGGGCCATTTCTGCAGTAAGTAATGCTGCTTGTACTGCATCTTTATCACGGACAAAAGGAGCAATTAAATAACCATAACTCTCCTCATAGCCAAAAATAAAATTAGCTTGTGTCTCTTCCATTTCGGCTATTTTTTCACCAATAAATTTGAAACCGGTCAGTGTTTGGACGTGACGAATGCCAAATTGACTTGCTATTTTGCCACCTAAATCTCCAGTGACAATCGTATTAATCATCGTATCCTCTTTCGTTACACGCTCTTTCGCAGACAAAATATAATCTAATAGCAAAGCACCCAGCTGGTTTCCTGTTAAAATTTGATACTCATTTTGATTGGTTAAAACTGCTACCCCGAGTCTGTCAGCATCCGGATCAGTTGCTAAAATTATATCCGCTTGCATTTTTTTTGCTTGCAGTTTGGCTAATTCAAAACTATTTTCTTCTTCTGGATTAGGCGAAACAACCGTTGGAAAATTTCCGTCTGGCTCACTTTGTTCTTGAACAAGTAGAGTATTTGAAAAGCCATTTTCTACTAAACCTCTCATCACAAGTTCTTTTCCAGCCCCGTGAAGTGGTGTATAGCAAATCTCTAGTTCATTTCCATAATCAGCAAGCAATTCTGGACGAGAAATCACTTTAGTTAAAGCTTGTAAATAAGCATCATCCATTTCTTTTCCAATGGTAGTCACGAGTAAATTCGGTAATTCTCGTACTGGTATACGAAAAATATCCGTTATTTTATTTAAATAGCTGGTAATTTCCTGTGCCGCACCTAGTGTGATTTGACATCCATTCTTATCATAAACTTTAAATCCATTATAAATAGAAGGATTATGGCTTGCAGTAATCACTACTCCGGCAAAGGATTTTGTTTCTCGAACGCAAAAAGAAAGTGCTGGCGTTGGACGAATTGTATCTGATAAATAAACTCGAATACCCAGCGCTGACAATACTTTCGCCGTTTCAGCCGCAAAAACATCTGAATTATTTCTAGAATCGTAAAAGATTGCGACGCCCTTCTCTTTACCTCCATTTGCTGCTACATACTCGCCTAATCCACTTGCCATTCGCCTGATTGTAAAAAGATTGATGCGATTCGAGCCCAGGCCCATTTTACCACGCATTCCGCCTGTTCCAAATGTTAAGTACCCTTCAAAGCGCTCCTGTTCATGTTCCACTCGTTTCAATTCATTTCGCCATTCATCAGATAAATCGGCATTTTTCCACGCATTCAAATAGTTTTGCCAAGTCATTTAGCTTCCACTTCTAACTGATGTAAAATTTCACTGATTTTCATATCGCAACCTGCCATAGAAGTATCAGCTACTCCGTAATACATGTGTAACGTGTCACCTTCTTGAACCGCTCCACAAGCAAAAACAACATCGCCAAAGAAACCATTTTTTTCATAATCAGCCACTGGTTCTAAAATCGGAGTTTTCGTTCTTTTCAGCACAATGGTTGGGTCATTTAAGTCAAGCAATGCCGCGCCCATTACGTAACGATTCTCTTCAGTTGCACCATGATATAAAATCAACCAACCCTCTTCTGTTTTGATTGGGACACAACCACCACCAACGCGACCACTATCATATTCACCAGGACGAATACCAAGTAAATGACGATGATCACCAAAACTACGTAAATCTGGTGAAGAAGCAATCCAAATATCTAAGTTACCGATACTTTTCAAACTTGGACGATGTAGTGCATAATATTTTCCATTAATTTTTTCTGGGAAAATAAGTACATCTTTATTTTCAGGAGCAAAAATATTTCCTTGATACTCCAAATTTTCAAAGTCTTTTGTTGTAACTAATGCATCTGCTACACCAAACTCAGATACAGCACTAAAATTCACATGATAAGTATCCCCGATTTGTGTCACACGAGCATCTTCAATCCCAAATGTCTGATATTCATTAAAAGGGTATAAAAAAGGTTTTTCATCTAAAGTAAAATGATGACCATCTTTACTACGAGCGATTCGAATATAAGAAAGCGAAGTTAAATAAGAAAATCCTTCTAGTTTTGCTTTATTTCGAATCATTCGCGGATCTTCAAAATCATAATTTTCATCATCTAAACGGAAAGAGTGTAATTCTAATTCTTTGTTATTCGCATTATAAACTGGAGCTAGAATTACTTCTGGGTCTTCACTAACTGGTTTTTCCGCTACACGAAGAAGCAAAAGTACTTCGCCATTATACTCGGCAACACCTCCGTTAAACGCGCCAATTACTTCAAAACCTTCATGAATTGGTTTTACGTCTAATGGGGTAATTAATGGGTTTTCTTTATAACGATAAATGTTCATTTTTATACAAAACTCCTACTATTAGTTATTTTTAAATGGATCAGGGATTGTTAATTTTTGTGCATCAGAGTCACCAATCCCAGCATAAAGTTCAGCAATACCATCTGCTTTTCTGATTAAACCACCGCTAAATACAACGTCTGCTAAATCCGGTCTTTTGGGCTCACTGGGAGCAAAATCAGCACGTTCCGCAATAATTTTTTCCTGCTCGATTTGTGTAAAATCTTCATTCAGGCAAAAAGAACATGCATAATAATGACGATCACCTGCTTCGTCAAAACAAGCGATATGACCAAGAATCCCAATGCGACCACCTTCTAGCAAATGAATTTCATTACCACCACCCCATTCATCACCTGAAAAATTTCGTTTTAACAGGGGTGCTTTTTCAATTTTCTCTATTGTTAAATCCACTAGTGAATTAATGACAGTTGCGCCAATTTTCCCGCGACCGCCTTTTTCGCCTTGTGGTCTAGTTAACACTAAAATTCGACCGTCCGTTAGCTCTTTCACTCGTAAATCTTTCATTCCAATTGGACCTGTAAAAATTTGCTCAAAATTGGTAAGGGAAGTTGCACGATATAAATTAGTGCGCCAATCTAGCATAGTCGGGTCCGTTTCTTTCGCAAAAACTTCCACACCGCCAATAATAAGTTCACCTTGTACAAAGGTTACAAATGGATCTTGAAGAGTTAGGACAGTCGTATTTTCAACTAATTGATACACATCTTTTGCCGTATTCTCAAAAAAACGTATTTCCGCAAATTCACTATCCCGCGATTCCACACGTCCTGCAATATATTCTTTCCCGAGCCAAGTAAAAGGCGCAGTAATGTTATATACATCCTTGTCAAAAGCACCAGTTAACTCAAGACGGGTGTGAGAAGCAGTCTTCGTTTCACGATAAACTCGCAATAATGTTTCTATAGGTTTCATGTTAATCCTCCACTCTGAGCGCAATTCCAGCGTACGCTCCCATCTTAATGCCAGCTTCTAACATCTCCGCTTCTCCAAAAATAAGCTCTGACTTCCCTTGAAGCGGATATGTCACCTCTGTCTCACCAAAGTGTAGTAAAAATAAGAATTCCCCACGCTGATAGCTAAGTATTTCATCCTTTAAAGTTAATGAGGCGTATTCCTTTTCTTTAAAATTTTGATTTTTTCGAAAGGCGAGTAAAGTCTGGTAATAATGCCACATCGATAATGCTTCTTTTTCTTTTAAACTAGCCATTTTAATCCATGGCTGACCGCTAGTAAACGGTTTGCCATCTGGAAACACCATCGGACTGCGCGCCTTGTCACGTGTTTTATTTATAGCGACTTCAAGTGCATTTTTTTCATCTAAACCTGCTTGTAAGGCTTGATAATAAGCAGCAGTCCCTTGAATATCACGCATTTCTTCTACAGAGGAAAAGGCTAAGTCTGGCATTCCCACTTCCTCTCCGTAGTAAATAAATGGGACACCTTTAGCAGTTAACATTAAAAAAGCTAATAATTTCGTTTTGGATAAATTCCCGTTTGAAAGTCGTGTTGTAAACCTACTCATATCATGGCTACCAAAGAAAAGTGTTGGCCATTGCCCATCTTTTAATTCTGTTTCCATCTCATTTAAAGTAGTAAATACCGATTTCACGTCAAGTTTATCGACACTTCCAAAATTAAAATTGAAAGTAACGTCCAGCATCGTTTTCGAACTATATCTCGCAATTTCCGGCAATTTATCTGAGCTAATTTCACCTACTAAAAATACCTCGCGCTCTTTACGGCAAAATGCGGCTATATCTTCTAAAGCTTCTTCCAACCCTTGTTGATTTCGATCATAAACATGCTCCATTTCCTTATCAATAACTGGATTATCAGGAAATTCAAGTACGAGCGTTAAATTATTAATGACATCTAATCTAAATCCTGCCACTCCTTCATTTAACCAAAATGCTAAAACTTGCTTGATTTCAGCACGAACAGCTGGATTTGCCCAGTTAAGATCAGCTTGTTCTTTTGCAAAGCTATGATAATAATATTCTTCCGTAAGTTTATCGAACTCCCATGCTGAGCCACCAAAAAACGACTCCCAATTATTTGGTTTTTCACGCCAAATATAATAATCTCGTTTAGGATTTTTTTTGCTACTCCGCGACTCTTTAAACCAAGCATGTTCTGTCGAAGAATGATTTAATACTAAGTCAATAATCACTTTTATGCCTCGCGCATCTGCTGCTTTCATAAATTCTCGAAAATCAGCCATATTGCCATAATCTGGATTTATATCACAGTAATCCGAAACATCATAGCCATTATCCACTTGTGGTGAGTGGTAAAATGGAGTGAGCCAAATGCCATCAATCCCTAAATCCGTCAAATAGTCTAACCTACTAGTCAGCCCTTTAAAATCCCCTAAACCATCATTATTGCTATCTTGAAATGATTTCATATAAATTTCATAAAAAACACTACCTCGCCAAAACTCCAAGTTCAGTCGCTCCTTTTATTTCAAAGTAAATTGCATTCCTTCTTGGAATTTCTTCGAGAAGAATAAGAACAGAATAATAAGTGGTAACGTCAATAGTACAGAAGCTGCATACATGGGACCTGGATAAGTTGCATATGGGCCAAACATTTGTGAAATCAGTACATTCAGTGTTACCGTTCCATCACTCTTTGTTACAAGCATATCCCAAAGTAAATTCGTCCATCTGTCTGTGAATAAGAACAAGAAGATAACTGTTGTGATTGATTTAGACATTGGAAGTACAACTCGAAAGAGAATTTTCAAATCGCTCGCGCCATCTAATTTTGCTGCTTCAATTAAAGTATCTGGAATCGCTTTAAAAAAGTTGGTATACATAAATACCGCCCATAAACTAAGCATTGTTGGAATAATCATTCCGGCATACGTATCTAGTAATCCAAAGTCTGTAATCATTAAAAACTGTGGAATTAGCAAAATAATCGCCGGGAAAAACATTTGAAATAAAATCGCATTATTAACTATTTTTTTACCTTTAAAATCAACTTTTGCTAGCGCATAGCCAACCATTAGGCCAAAAAGTAGCATCAAACCTGTCGCAATAGTGGATACAATGATGGTATTAATAAACGCATGAATCCAAGGTGCGGGCGCCGCAACAACAGAATTTCCAAACAACCAATCCCACGAACGAGTAGTGAATTCAGTCGGAATGAGTTTTTTATCCACTTGATCCCAAGCTGCAAACGAATTTAATACCAAATAAATAAACGGATAAATCATAATTAACATGAGTAATGTTGTCAGGATATAGCGAACAATTTTTCCCGCTTTACTATTATGTCCAACCATTTCTTTGACCCCATTTCTCAAGCATTTTCTTAATAACACCAATCGATGCAAATGTGACAGTAGCAGCCATTAGAGAAATCGCTGAAGCATAACCAGAATTCAGGTTAACAAATGCTTGGTTGAAAATTTCCATTTGCCACGTATTTGTTGCAAAATTCGGTCCACCACCAGTTAGTTGGTAAACTTCGGTAAAAATCCCAAAACTCACACCCACTGCTAAAACAATTACTGTAAATAGTGCTGGATATAACATCGGAACAGTAACTTTCCAAAAGGTTCTAAAACGACCAGAGCCGTCCATCGCTGCTGCTTCATAAATTTCATGGTTAATACTAGCAAGTCCAGAAATTAAAATAAGCGCATAATAACCAGACATTTTCCAAGCAATCATTAGCGAAATAATAACGAGCGCGGACATTGGTGTTCCGAGCCAATCAATATCCCAACCAAAATGCTCGCGTAAAAACACATTCAGTGCACTATTGTATGAAAGTAACCCTTGCACAATTAGCGAAGTTACAACACCTGAAGACAAATATGGTAGAAAAAACGCAACCAAATAAAGTCCTTTAAACTTTGGTAACCCGTTCACTAAAACGGCAACAATCATCGAAATAATTAGTGCCATCGGAACAAACACAATTAAAAACTTATACGTAACAAAAAAGGCCGCCTGAACTGCTGGACTAGTAAAAGCTTTGATAAAATTATCAAATCCAACAAAATTGATTTCCGGACTCATCATATTCCAATCAGTTACAGATAACCAAATTGACCAAACGAGCGGGACTAAGAAAAATACCGCTGTGAATATGAGATACGGGCTGGTAAACGACCAGCCCAATTTATTATTTCGCCGCTTCATTTTTGAAGCACCCCGTCCTCAGCTTTCTTCATGTCAGACCAAGCTTTAGCAGGTTTTTTCTCCCCGCGTACAATCGGATTCCATGCTTCTTCTCCAAGAACTTGTTGAATATCATTGTATTTCGCATCATCCATCGCCGGAATACTATAAGGTACATTAGCTGCATAAACTTCTAATTCTGGATTTTCTTTGAAGAATGCGGTGAAAGCTTCATTTTCAGTTGCATCATCACGCGCCGGAATTAAATTAGTAGTTTCAAGGAATTTCAAATCATTTTTATCGTCGCTATAAACAAATTTCAAGAAATCCATTGCTGCTTCTTTTTCTTTGTCTGTTGCTTGAGCATACATTACAACACCTTTTGAATCAGCATACGTAGCAATATTTTTTTCGCTCGCCATGTTATCTGGTACAAGTGGTGCAGTTATTGCATAATTTTCATTATATTTAAGTTCTGGAAATTTTTCGTCCCAGTTAGGAAAAGTCCATGGGCCATTGTCTGCCATGATACTTGTTCCTGTTTCAAACGGATCTGTTGCTTTACTTGCAAGAAGTAATTTATTTTTTTGCAATTCGGACATAAAGGTTAATAGTTCAGTTCCAGCTTTATCATCTGCTACTAATTTGCCATCTTCTACAAATGCATTTCCTTTTGAAGCTGCATCATACAGTGGGAAGAAATCAAACCAGCGCATCCAAGCTGTTGGATCAGATAAATCACCTTTAGCCCAAAGTACTTTATCTGGATATTTTGCTTTTAATTTTTTACCAACTTCAAGGGCTTCACTATAAGTTTTTGGCGGAGCATCGTAGCCAAGTTCTTTTAAGGTATCTAAACGCCAAGCAAAAAGGATTGGATTGGAGTAGACAGGTAGCACATATTGATTGCCATCAGAGAATTTCCAAGAATCCATTGTTTCACTCATTTTTCTTTCTTTTACAACATCATCAAGACCTTTTACATCGTTCAAAGGTACAATAGCTTTACTATCTGCTAATTGTGCAGCGAAACTACGATTGATATTTTCAGACATAGTTGGTGCCGTTTTAGAGGCGATAGCTGATTGAATTGTCGCTTCTGATGATGGACTTTCTTTCATTTGGGAAACTTCAACTGTTACATCTGGGTTTTCTTTTTCGTATGCTTTTGCCATTTCATCCCAATATTTTACTTGAGTTGGATTTGGAGCTGCCCAAAACGTTACTTTTGTTTTACCGTTATCGTCTCCACTTTTGTTTCCTCCACCGCCACAAGCAGTTAGTAATGAGCCAGCAACCGCAACACTAAGAGCCGCAATAGCAATTTTTCTAATCTTCATATCAATAATCCTCCTAATTCCACTTTTTGTAATTGTAAGCGCTTGATTACAATTACATTATCACATTACATTTTTGTAATGTCAATAATTACTTTTATAAATTCTTTTAATATAAGTGTTTTAAGGATCTACTGTTAAAAATCTTAAAAATTACTTTTAACATTACTTTTTAATTATAAAATTTTTGCTATTTTGTGAATTAACTTCTATAATAGAATAAACAG
>NZ_JAARZJ010000050.1 GCF_014229245.1 Listeria farberi
TTTTCCACTTGTAAAAAATAATCTGAATCTAGAATAACTTGCGAAAATCCTTCTACTTTTCGAGGTTCAACAAATAAAACTTTTACTTGGTTTAACGAGATATAGCGCCTTAGCTCTAGTAACTCATCTTCTGTTAAATAGGCACATACATTAATAAAAACCAACAATTTTTTCTTTGATAAGTATTTATAGACTTGTACTATTTCAATTAATTTTTCAAAAACGGTATCACTTTTTGTCTCTATCTTGATACCCAAAGCTTTGAATAATTCAATAACCGTAATTTCATCTTCCTCTAAATCCAGTTCATGCTCCAGAAGCTCATAACCAATCAACTCACTAATCGTCGCGGTCAGCTTATCAATCATTGATTTTACTTCCGGCTTTTCATTAAGTTGCTGTTCTAAATCAGCATAAATTAATTTTAAAGTTGCCAGAGAATTAATGTCATGTCCCAATACATCGGTAACTAATATCAATTCACTACTTTTTAAAGGTTGCTGTTTCGCACCAAAAATCGTTAATTCTTCTGTCCCGTCGTATTGATACAACCACTTAGTAACATTGGCAAAAACACGCACATCTTCTATTGCAAATATGGTCGAATCTTCAATAATTACAGGCTCGTCAAGCAGTTTGAAATTAAAATTCATCCATATCATCTCCCAAGAAAATAAGTCTCGAATCCGAATTACCTACATTTTTATTCTGTTCTCCACTTAAATACACCATGCGCGCGAATTGTTTTTCCGTCACAGTTAATAAAGTAATCAACCCTTTTTTAGGATTTTGTTGTTTCAAGCGAGCGAGCATAGCTTTACTAGCTGTGCCATTTAATAAAATTTTACTATAAACGGAATATTGATGCATAATAAAGCCTTCACTTAATATGAAGCGTCGGAATTGACGATAGGCTTTTCTTTCTTTTGCGGTATCTGTTGGCATATCAAACATTAATAACATTCTCATATATCGATAACTCATATCCTAAATTCAGGAACTCCTTCCCTTTCTTCATTTAAGACCTTTACTATCTTCTTAGTATAATCACTTGCAATATTGGTTAAAAACATATGCTGGTTATTATAGTCAAACTGCTTGATGAACATTTCGAATAATGAGCGTTTGATTACTTGAAAATCCTCGTTGCGTTTTTCATACACGATTTGATCCACTAGTGGTCTAAAAGGTTCCATTAAATCACTGGCAAAATTAAAATC
>NZ_JAARZJ010000052.1 GCF_014229245.1 Listeria farberi
CCAGGTTCATCTATAGGTTCAACATCCATACGCACTTCTCCTGAAAAACTTATATAAGGAGAGTAGCTCTCCATCATCCATGCATAAATAAGCTCTTGATATTCATTAGGCAATCCTTCCCATACAAGCTCCGCTTCTTCATATCTCCCATCAACAACAACTTCTGGTGCCACTAAATTACCATCTACATGTGTTACAATGTTTGGCACCTTTATCACTTCAGACCAATTTATCGCTGGTTGTCTAATTTCTTGCTCACCTGCATAGATATGACTATATGGATCATCTCCCATATTTCTTGCAATTTCTGCTAAGGAGCTAATATCGCTTATTTGATTCCTACTTACCTCTAGATAGAGTATGTTCGTCAAATCTGCTAGTGGACTCACATCGCTAATCTGGTTATTGGATACATCCAAATCAATCAACTGAGTCAAACCAGCTAACGGGGTTAAATCACTTATTTGATTTCCTGCTATTCTCAAATAAGTCAAGTTAGTTAAGTTCGCCAACGAAGTCAAATCACTTATTTGATTCAGACTAATATCTAAAGCAGTTAGATTCTCTAGATAGGCTAACGGACTTATATCTACCATATTACAATTTATTACATATAAATGTTCTAAGCTAGACATACCAGCCACCACATTGGCATCCAGATAAAGGTCTTCACCAACTATGGACAAATAAGCTAAATTAGTTAAACGTTCTATCCCTGTCGCATCCCTTACATCCCTAAAATTAATATCATAAATAGCATCTAAATCGCTTTGCGTTATCTCTTCATCCACAGAATCCTTTCCTAACACCCGTTGCACTTCTCTCGCTACATTAGGATCTGGAAATATCTCACTAATGGGTCTTGCTTCTTCCCAATTTCTTTCTGTCTTCGAAGTGGTTTCTTTTTTCTCTTTGTTAGCAGTAGTCTTTCCATTGTTAGGCTTTATTACAGGAGACTCTTTTTCTTCCTGTGGCTTCGGAGAAGGCGTTTCACCCGAAACAATTTCCTCTTCCTCTGTTGCCTTTATTTCCCCCTCGGCTTCCACTACATTCTCTGGTACTTCTTCCCCTGACTCACTTGCCCCTATTGCTTGTGAATCAGCTGCATTCATTTCTGTGGCTAAT
>NZ_JAARZJ010000053.1 GCF_014229245.1 Listeria farberi
AGTCCCACTAAAATAAATATTACTTTGTGATACTCCGTTATCCTGCCAGACATAGCTTACCTCTTGTTCCTCATTAAGCAGATCTTCCCATTTTATCGATGAGTCTTCATATTCCCCTCCATTAGAGATAGATGACGGTGTCTCTAATTGACCGCTCATTCCTGTTATCTCATTTGCTACCTCTACTAGAGGTGTCCATTTTACGCTGTCTATCACTTTTTGATTCGTTGCGTAGATCCTTGTGCTCGTCAGTCCTGCTAACGGACTAATATCCTTAATCTGATTGCCCTCTAGAAGCAGATTAGTTAAATTGGTTAAATTGGTTAAACCTGCTAATGAACTCACATCGCTTATACCCAATAATTCTTCATACGTATTATAAATACCTAAATCAGTCAGATTAGGGACGTTCGTTAACTGACTTAGCTCTTGTTCCTCTATATTCCAACAATCTACAAAGTACAAGTGAGTCAAATTGGCTAAAGTAGTTATCTCGCTCCAACCACCACCAACACCATACTCATCTATAGTCAAGCTACGCAGATTCCGCAAATGCCCTATACCACTGACATCTACAGATTCTTCTTGTTCTAAAATAACATTTCCATCATAGAGCTCCGCATATAGATGCATATCAGTAATAAGATCCAACTCACTCTGCGTTACCAGGCTACTTGGTGTATAGCTACTATCACCAGTTACTTCCCTTAACTCATATACTACCCTTTCTGCCAAAACAGCATCTGGGAATAGTTCACTGATCGCTCTCGCTTCCGTGATTTCTCTTCCTTGTTTTGGTCT
>NZ_JAARZJ010000054.1 GCF_014229245.1 Listeria farberi
GAATAATATAGATTTTAATTGGTTTTTGGAGGTTGATGTTGAAAAAATTAGTTATATTTTGAGTTTTATTGCTATATTAATTTTTGTTCTAGGTGTGAGCAGAGTTACTGCACAAAAGTTTAAAGTGAAGAGTGTGGATGAAGTAATTAAAAAATATTTTTCACCAAATCCAATATATAGAAGACCTCATAATGATTTTAGCCCTTGTTATTTTGAGATGATTAGTGATATGGAAGATAAGACTTATTTTAAAAGAAAACAGACATATAGTTTTTTATCATTTGAATTTATTTCTATTAAGAATAAGCAATTAAGTGGCAATACGAAGAGTTTAATGAAATATGCAAAGAAAGCTTATAAGTTTATAAAACGTTCTAAGAATATAAGAGGGTATTCGACTCTAGAGATGCAACTTATTAGAATATTATTTATTGAGGCTGGCTATAATAAAAAAATAGTACGAAAAATTTTTGAATTAGTTTATACAAAAATATTTTTGCAAAGCTTAAAAAATTTTTACGAAGCTAACGTATATGAGCATAGATCAGAGTACAAGAAGTATTTGTTATTTATTTATTTTAACAACACAAACACAAAAATTGCTGGGAAAAGTTTTCAAAGTATGAGAAATGTTTTTCCTAAAAAGGAAATAAAAGATTGGTCAAATGAAGAATTATTTGTAGTTTGTGCCGGACTTCCATATAGAGATTTCACAGCAGCGGAAGTTTTATCGGCTTATCAATATATCATAGAAAAATATGAGTTAGAT
>NZ_JAARZJ010000055.1 GCF_014229245.1 Listeria farberi
GTATAAATAGTATAAATAGTATTTACTACTATGAAAATTGATGTTTTACATTTGTGATAGTAATCTTTATTTTGGGTAAATCATATATGCATGATATAATTATGGGGAAAATAAGAATAAATATGTTTCAATAAAGGAGAAAAAATGAAAGAATTTAATTTATTAGATTGTATAGGAAAAGCCATAAATACTGTTGAAATACAAAAATTATTGAATATTACAAATATAGACGAAAATAGTTTAGAATATAGTAGCAACTCTACTACAACGTTCGGTATTAGCAAAAATGTTGAATTACATTTTCGAAAAGCAGAAATCATAAAATTTTATTTAGAAAATGAAAGTATAGAAATGCAAGAAACATTTAAAGAATTAATAAATCAAATGCTTGCTGCTCCAAATGATATGTTATTTTTGAATGCAATGATTATAAGAAATAATTCTTTGTTTGATTTAGGTTATCATTTACATACACCTATGGAGATTAATAAAACAACTAAAGCCGAGCTTATGGATAGGCTGGGTGAACCGTATCTTGTTAACACTATCTTTAATTCTGTTGGATGGCGAATTAATAATAATAGGTTAGCTGGTCAATTTGACAAGGAAAATAATATTTTAAGACACATATCAATTGCTATATTTTAATTTATTTATGAATAAGTATATAATTTTTTGGAATTATATCATAAAACACTAATTTTGATAGCTGCTCATTTGGATATGATAAAATATTTAAACAAATAAGGAT
>NZ_JAARZJ010000056.1 GCF_014229245.1 Listeria farberi
GTACAGCTCCCCAAAGCATATCGGTGTTAGTCCCGTCCTTCTTCGGCTCCTAGTGCCAAGGCATCCACCGTGCGCCCTTTCTAACTTAACCAATTTACTTCTACGAAGTAAAGGTTGTTTTTCTGATATTCCGTATCAGCGATGATACATCCTATCAGATGAAAGATTCACTTTCAGATGATTCTCGGTTACTTGTGTCATAAATAATCTCTTATTTATGCTAACTTTACTAACTTTCTTATCTAGTTTTCAAAGAACAATTTTGGTGGAGCCTAGCGGGATCGAACCGCTGACCTCCTGCGTGCAAAGCAGGCGCTCTCCCAGCTGAGCTAAGGCCCCTAAAAGAAATTAAATTGGATGTTTTCTTCGTGTCAGAAAGAAAAAGTGGGCCTAAATGGACTCGAACCATCGACCTCACGCTTATCAGGCGTGCGCTCTAACCAGCTGAGCTATAGGCCCGTCAAAAATGTAGTGGCGCTATGCGCTTAAGCATGTTGCCTTGCGTACTTTATCTGACATACAAGAGAGTGACCTCTCAAAACTGAACAAATGTAGAAGAACGAAAACTCACAGGTTTCCTTTTCCTTAGAAAGGAGGTGATCCAGCCGCACCTTCCGATACGGCTACCTTGTTACGACTTCACCCCAATTATCTGTC
>NZ_JAARZJ010000057.1 GCF_014229245.1 Listeria farberi
TTCTTCTCTAACAACAGTACTTTACGATCCGAAAACCTTCTTCATACACGCGGCGTTGCTCCGTCAGACTTTCGTCCATTGCGGAAGATTCCCTACTGCTGCCTCCCGTAGGAGTCTGGGCCGTGTCTCAGTCCCAGTGTGGCCGATCACCCTCTCAGGTCGGCTATGCATCGTGGCCTTGGTAGGCCATTACCCTACCAACTAGCTAATGCACCGCGGGCCCATCTGTAAGCGATAGCCGAAACCATCTTTCAAAAGCGTGGCATGCGCCACATTTTATCATTCGGTATTAGCCCCGGTTTCCCGGAGTTATCCCCAACTTACAGGCAGGTTGCCCACGTGTTACTCACCCGTCCGCCACTAACTTTGGAAGAGCAAGCTCTTCCTCCGTTCGTTCGACTTGCATGTATTAGGCACGCCGCCAGCGTTCGTCCTGAGCCAGGATCAAACTCTCTTTAAAATATAAATTGAATTTGAATACTTATTCAACACCGTGAATAAGATTCCTTGCGTCAAATTGACTTCGCTAGCAATTAAATTACTAGTTTGTTTTTGTTGAAAACAGCTTTCTGTTTTCTGCCCTGCGATTACCAGTGAGACTTTACGTCTCATTGCTTTTCGTCTTCTTCTTTGTTCAGTTTTCAAAGGTCA
>NZ_JAARZJ010000058.1 GCF_014229245.1 Listeria farberi
TGGGACGGCACAGTAATATCGTGTTGGTAGACCGTGAGAAAGAGACGATCGTGGATTGTATTAAGCACGTGTCGCCTGCTTTTAATAGTTACCGGACGCTGTTGCCTGGTGCGCCTTATATTTTACCGCCTTCTTCGGACAAATTGGATCCGTGGACGGTAACAGAAGATGCGTTACTAGCAAAATTAGATTTTAATGCTGGCAAAATGGCGAAGCAAGTCGTTGGCGCGGTGGCTGGTTTTAGTCCATTGTTAGCAAATGAAGTGATCGCGCGGGCTGGTATGGTAAATCGCGATACGTTGCCAAAAGCGTTTTTTAGTGTGATGGCGGATTGCGCGAAGCCTGCCGTACCTAATCTTTTTGTGAAAAATGCGAAGGAAGATTTTTATTTTATGCAATTGGCAGATACGGAAGTTACGGCGGAGTTGCCTTCGCTTAGCGCTTTATTGGACCGATTTTATAGTGGGAAGGCGACGCGGGACCGAGTGCATCAGATTGCGCATGATTTGGAACGTTTGCTAGCCAATGAATTGGACCGGGATCGTTTGAAAATTGAGAAGTTGGAGCAGACGCTTGTTGATACGG
>NZ_JAARZJ010000059.1 GCF_014229245.1 Listeria farberi
TCGAAATAGTGGCTAGTGTATTAGTAGTATAACGTGCTTCTTGTGACGTCCCTTTCTCATAGATATATACATATCCTGTTGGTGGGGCATCTACTGATACTCCGTAGGAAGCAACTAACTGCGCGTTATTCCCTGTACCTGTAACGGTATAAGTTGGCGTATAAGGAACGTCCGTTCCTACCGCATTTCCATTCGCATCTTCTTTTTTTAATGATCCTACTTCGGATACCAGAATGACATAATCCCCATCACTATTTGGAGCAATACTTATTAATCCATAGTCAGTTCCATTTAATTGATCTTTTGCGTAATTATACATATCTTCCAATGTATTTAAGTTACTGGTTTCTTCTGCGAATAGCGTTTGGTCTCCTGTCGTTTGGCTATTTCCATCACTATCTACTAGCACCTTTACACTAACTGGTTCTACCCTTACAGTCACAGTCCCACTAAAATAAATATTACTTTGTGATACTCCGTTATCCTGCCAGACATAGCTTACCTCTTGTTCCTCATTAAGCAGATCTTCCCATTTTATCGATGAGTCTTCATATTCCCCTCCATTAGAG
>NZ_JAARZJ010000005.1 GCF_014229245.1 Listeria farberi
TTAGATACCTTTAAACTAGGATTAAATTTAATTTTTTAACATAATAACTTATATTTTGTTAATTTCCATGTATATTTATCCAAAATATCAATCATCCCTTTATCTTTCTTCCCATCTATACTACAATAACCTTTAAAGGATAAACGGAACTATTCTCCGTTTAAAATAGAAAGGGGTGACTGCATGCTTTTTTATGAGCGTATAAAAATCATGGTCCCACCATTTCCCTGTGAAGGATGTTTTTTTCCCAGATAAATAAATCATACAGGAGAGATTTTTTATGGAAAAAAACATCGAGACAAAGAAAATCAATTTGGCATTACTTGTTTGCCTTGTAGGGTTTCCGCAAATTAGTGAAACTATTTATACACCTTCTTTAACCGAAATTGCTGAGGGCTACGGGGTATCGTTAAATCTGGCTCAGATGACTTTAAGCATTTACTTTCTTGCTTTTGCAGTTGGCGTGTTCTTTTGGGGTGTTAGTTCGGATTATTTAGGGCGACGTAAAGCAATGAATTTTGGGATATTCATCTATATTCTTGGTTGCCTAGTTTGCCTTCTTTCAAATAATATTACTATGCTCTTTATCGGACGATTTGTTCAAGCATTCGGGGCAAGCACGGGTTCCGTTACAACACAGACAATTTTGCGTGACAACTACCACGGCAATGATCGCCACCATTTATTTGCAAAAATATCAGCCGCTTTGGCATTTTCACCGGCAATTGGGCCATTAATTGGTGGATTTATCGGACAATATTACGGCTTTCGTGTGGTATTTTTATTTTTAGTAGTTATGGGAATGGTATTGCTGTTCTGGAGTTTAAAACGACTACCAGAAACAAGAACAGCGAATTCGACCTCCTTTAGCGTGCAGAAAATGGTAGTAATTGGTAAAAAAATGATATTTGATCGCTATACAATTGCTTTTGGGGCGTTAATTGGTATTTTTAATGGAATATTGTTTAGTTACTACTCTGAAGCTCCCACTATTTTTATTGAGAGGTTTCATTTTAATCAGAGTCAGTATGGCTTTATGGGGTGCGCAGTGGCTACGGCAACTATTTTAGGGGCTTGGCTATCTAACTGGCGCTTAAAACATAAGTCGCCACATAAAATTATTAAAGAAGGGATATTGTTAGCTCTTATTAGCACTTTATTTCTTAGCACCGTTGCCCTATTCCCGCTCACTATCCAAGTTATATTCTACATCTTCTTCATTTCTATTATCTTAGTAGGAATTGGCATGGCCTTGCCAAATTGTTTAAGCTTAGCATTAGTAAAATTTCAAGAAGTCGCAGGTACGGCTGGGGCCTTTTTAAGCTTAGGTTATTATGTAATTGTCAGTATTTGTACGTTTTTAATTGGGGTTTTGCATACAGGCTCAATGCTAGTATTTCCAATGTTTTGCACAATACTTCTTCTGATTGCGCTTGTTTGTATAAAATTAGCAACTCGAAAAAATAGCTAACAAAAACAGGAAACTTCTTTTAGCCTCCGTTTTCGCAAATGGCTATAAATAGTTTCCTGTTTTAGATCAAACTTAGACTAGTTGGATTATTTACATCTATTCTCACCTTAAAGTTTGCACTTGATTCTGCGACTACAATATTCTCGTACTCTTCCGTAATACGCACAAACGGATTCGATGCTTCCGAATATAGAACCCAAAGTAAATTCTTATCCGCATCAAGGTAAGCAACAAATCCTTCCGAACCATGGCTTCCCTCTCCTATACAACAATAACAACCACTTGCTAACTCCATTTCATTAAAAATATCTATATGTGTAACATTTGTATAATCCTTTTTATAGACTTCTAAAAAATCAAAATAACTGCCTATCTTGATACTTGGAGTAGGATAATAGTTAATATCAACTTCTAACCCCGTCCCACTTGAAAAATGAATACCGTTTTTAATCAGTAGCTCTTCTCTATCCCATAAATTACTTATCCGTTCCATTAAAATTTCTCCTCTCCTTATATTTCCCGGGTAATAATCTCCTGTAATAACAAAAAAGCATCAAACTCCTGAGAGCTTAATACTTATTTGGTTATGCTAATTGTTCGTTCATACTTTCCATTTGAGCAAGGAAGGCTTTTTGCCATTTTTTCTCGTTTAGGAATTCAATTGGAAACTGAGGGTCGATTGTAGTTAGGATTTTAGCCCATGCATCTGTACGTAATGAAGATGCTTGACGAATCGCGATAACAAACATTACTATTGTCCCAGCAATCAAAAATAAAATTAAAATAATACCTACAATGATTGCAGCTGTGATATTTTGGTTTATTGCAAAAAAGTACGTTAGATAACCTAAAATAAATGCTATTACAAAGAAACTACCGATAAAAATAAAGGTTTTCTTACGGCTACCTCTATAAGTAGAAATACCTAGTGCTGCTTCCAGTAATGCCATTTGACGAACAGGATTATTCTTCTTTGCAACTTGAATACCATATTTATCAATTAGTAAATGCGCTGCTTTTCTTTCCTCTTTGTTATTTTTTGGCATAATTACTAGAAGAACAACAAAAAATGCTATAACCATTAATTGTATCAAAAAAAACACTCCTATAATAAAATTTATAATTAATTATAGCATTATTGCACTCTCTGCAAATTGTATATTTTGTGAATTAATTAGCAAAGGCAATTTAACCAAATTCGTTTATATATTGACAAAACCGCTTCATATGGTACTTGTTTCACTTGAAATGCATTTATTATCATCCTCGATTAATATATTCAAAATATAAATCTCCTCAAATACTAGCTTGATACTTTTTGAATTAACTTAAAAAAACAATCTTTTGACACCCTTGCTCGTCAAAAGATTGTTTCACGTGAAACATATTAAACGTTAAAGCGGAAATGAACGACATCCCCATCTTTCATTTCGTATTCTTTACCTTCTAAGCGTACTTTACCAGCTTCTTTTGCTGCTTGCTCTGAACCATATTCAAGCAATGCGTCATAGGCAACAACTTCAGCGCGAATGAATCCACGTTCAAAATCAGTATGGATAATTCCGGCACATTGTGGTGCTTTCATGCCTTTGATAAAAGTCCAAGCGCGAACTTCTTGAACACCTGCTGTGAAGTAAGTTGCTAAGCCAAGTAATGTATACGCGGAACGAATTAATTGGTCTAAGCCGGATTCTTCAATTCCAAGCGCTTCTAAAAACTCGAGCTTATCTTCATCTTCTAACTCAGCAATTTCTTCTTCGGCACGAGCACAAACAACGATAACTTCGGAGTTTTCACTCGCAGCGAATTCACGCACTTGTTGGACATATTTGTTATCGTCCGGGCTAGAAACGTCTTCTTCACTTACGTTAGCTACATATAAAACAGGCTTTCTTGTAAGCAAGAAAAGATTGCGAACGATTTTTTCTTCTTCTTCGTTAAATTCAATTGCACGAGCTGGCTTGTCATTTTCGAAAGCCTCGCGTAATTTAACTAAAACATTATATTCAGCGACTGCATCTTTATCTTTTTGTTTAGAAAGCTTCTCCACACGCCCAATACGCTTCTCTACGGTTTCCAAATCTGCTAAGATAAGTTCTAAGTTGATTGTAGAAATATCGTCTAGCGGGTCTACTCGGCCTTCTACGTGAGTAATGTTTTCGTCATCAAAACAACGAGTTACATGGCAAATCGCATCTACTTGGCGAATATGGGATAAGAATTTGTTTCCAAGTCCTTCGCCTTTACTAGCACCTTTTACAATTCCAGCGATATCTGTAAATTCAAAAGTTGTTGGAACGGTTTTTTTCGGTTTTACAAGTTCCGTTAGTTTGTTTAATCTGTGGTCAGGAACTTCAACAATTCCTACGTTCGGGTCAATCGTCGCAAACGGATAATTCGCAGCCTCTGCTCCTGCTTTTGTGATTGCATTAAAAAGTGTCGATTTCCCAACATTAGGAAGCCCGACAATACCAGCTGTAAGTGCCATTATATATAAACTCCTTTTCATTAACTTCATTTTGAAACGCCCGTTAAATGGACATTTTTTCACTAACGTATATTATAAAGGTTTTTCAAATAAAAAGCCACCCACCAAAAAACGAAAACCCTTTAATCAGTAAAGGGTTTTCGTTTTCATTATTTCATTTCTTTCCAAATAGCAATCATCTCATAAGCTACATCGCGTAATGTATAGGTCGTCATAAATTGATCTTCCGCGTGCATGAAGAGGATGGAAATTTGTACGTCTCCGCCATCTGCCTCTTTTTGAATAAGCTGTACATGGTTTTTGTGACCTTCACTAAGAAATTCATTGGCTTCGTCTATTTTTTTATATGCCTCTGTAAAATTTCTTTGTCTTCCCAATTTCATTGCCTCAATAATACAACTTCTTGCGGCGCCAACAGAACTAATTATTTGAAATGATGCGAGTTCCATTCCTTCCATTTTTGCTTAACCTCCTATGATTGAAACTCGCCCTACTAACTTAGTATCAGAACTTCCACCCACGAAAATTTCTATACCACCGGGCTCCACCTCATATTTGTTGTTAATCGACCATATTTCAAAGGCTGATTTATCCAACTTAAATGTGACTGAAGTTGTTTCATTCTCTCTAATTCGAACCTTTTTAAAAGCTTTTAGTTCTTTTTTCCTTCTAGTAATGCTTGCTTCCATATCATGGATGTAAAGCTGAATTACTTCCTCACCGACCAAATCGGAAGTATTTTTCACATTTACTGTTACCTCGACGTTTTGTCCGCTAAGTAGTTCCGATATTTTTATCGTATTTTGTTTTATTTGTAAGTCTTGATATTCAAAAATGCTATAACTTAAGCCATAACCAAACGGATAAAGTGGCTTACCAGTTAAATCAAAATAATCTTCTTTGTACTCCACTGCCTTTTGATTATAGTAAATTGGTATCTGCCCAGATGACCTTGGTATACTGACAGGCAATTTACCCGAGGGATTGTAGTGACCAAAAAGAACTTCAGCAACTGCCGTCCCGCCCATGCTTCCTGGATACCAAGCAGTAAGAATGGCATCTGCTTGTTGATCAATTTCGGGGATAGCAATTGATCTTCCTTGAATCATAACAACAATTACTGGTTTTCCAGTGCGTTTCATCGCGGAAAATAAATCTAGTTGGGCTTTCGGGAGAGTAATATCAGAAACATCGACATTTTCACCAGCATCCATGTTAGGCCCTTTAGAGCTAACCGCACCATTATTTAAAAATTCCATATCAAAATTTCGTGCACTTGAACCGCCAAGAACCATAACAATCGCATCAGCATCTTTAGCAATTATCTCTGCTTTTTGAACCCCACCATCAAGTTCTTCGCGAATTTCAGCACCTTTTTCAGAAAGAATTTCCCAATTTTTTGGAAGTAATTTTTTCATTCCTTCTAAGACTGTGACACATGCAGATTCATTTTGCGGAGCTGTATAGTCACCTAATTGGTTATAAAGGGCATCTATGCTAGGCCCGACAACAGCTAATTTTTTTCGTTCACCAACAAGCGGTAAAGTAGCAAAGTCATTTTTCAAAAGACAAATACCTTCTCTAGCTGCTTGTAAATTTAGTTGTCTCCAATCAAACTTCGGTTCTTGAATGTCTTCTTCCACAAATGGTTGTTCAAATAGACCTAATTGGAATTTCACTTGGAGCACTCGCCTTACAGCGTCATCAACAATCTTTTCATCAAGGATTCCTTTTTCCACGCTTTCTTCAAGAAATGGAAACACTTCATCCCACAAACTCAAATCCACACCGGCTTCAAGAGCCATTTTTGCGGCTTTTTTTGGATCAGGATTTAGTTTTAATAATCTATCAAGTGCACAGCCATCTGCCATAACAATTCCGGAAAAACCCATTTCTTCTCGCAAAATAGTTGTTAAAAGCTCTTTGTTCGCGTGGCATGGCACTCCGTCAATCTCGTTGTAAGCTGCCATGACGCCAAGAGCGCCACTTCTAATCCCTGCTCGCATTGGATCCAAGAAAATTTCTCTAAGTTCCCGCATGCCAATAGAAACTGGTCCAGAATTATGCCCACCAATAGGCTCTCCTTGTGCTGCAAAATGTTTTAAAATAACAGCAATTTTCCCGCTCGCTTGAAATCCTTCTGTAATTGCCGCTGTTAATTCCGCTGCAAGGTATGGATCTTCACCGTAACACTCTTCAGCGCGTCCCCAACGTGGGTCTCGAAGTATGTCTAATGCTGAAGCGAGCGCTAGATGAACTCCCTTTTCGGAAATTTCTTCAGCAATCGCACAAGCGACCTGTTTTTGCAACTCTGGATTAAAAGAAGCAGCTCGAGCTAAATTTACCGGATAAGACTCGCTATCTAAGGCTTGATGTCCATGTGGAACTTCTTCAGCCAATAAAACCGGAATCCCCAGACGCGTATTTTCCATCACATAACGCTGGATTTTATTGGCTACTTTACCAGCATTTTTCCGACTTACTCCTGTATCTTTATTCATTTTCGACCATGAATCAGCACGAAACAGTCCGTATAGAGCACCTATTCCTTCAAAACGAGCCACTTCATCTTTAAACTTTTCTGTGAGTTGAAATGTTTCACCATCGCGCAAGAAAGCTTCCCAGCCATACATACGCTGGTTTAATTGACCACATTTTTCCGCCAGAGTCATTTTGGAAAGTAAGTCTTCTACCCGCTCTGAAACAGATTTAGTCTTATCCAAATAAATCACCATTTTTTCTCCTCCTTGCTAAAAAACTAGGATTTTTATAGTAAACTAATTGCTAAATCTAATACTTTTTCCCCGTTCATACGACCATAATCGACTATATCAATAACTGCTACTGATACATTATCACCAACTGTGTCTATGACCTTATCTTTCATATAATTCACTTGAGGTCCAAGTAAAATCGCATCTGCTTTCCGCCAATTTTTTTCAAAATCTGTTTCTGAAATGGCCCAAATAGTTAATTCTAAATGACGTTCTTCTACAACGCGTTCCATTTTTCTTACTAAAACGCTTGTAGACATTCCCGCGTTACACATCAGCATAATATTTTTCATGAAAACTCCTCCAATTAGGCTTTAATTCGATCATTGGCTTTTAAGAATGGCAGGTAAAGAAGTACGCAGACGCCAATCAAGAAAATTTGGAATACTGCAGCGCGCCAGTCCCCACCTGTCGCAAGGAATCCCGAAGCAACAACAGGTGTCGTCCATGGAACCATTACGACTACTTCTGAAATCATATGCAGTTTTGTCGCGAAGTAGGCTAAACATAAGCAAAGCGGTGTTGAAATAATGAACGGAATCATTAAACTCAAGTTATATACAATCGGAAGGCCAAATACGACAGGTTCATTGATATTAAACAGACCCGGAGCCGCAGATAAAGTAGCTATTTCGCGATAATCTTTTCGTTTTGACCAAATAAAAATTGCTATTAATAGCGCAATGGTATTTCCGCCCCCTCCCATTACACCAAACACATCACGGAAAGTAGTGTTAATGATATGCGGAATTTCTGTATGATTTGCAAATGCTGTCATATTTTCTTGCATATTTGCCAAAAGAACTGGGTCCATAATTGGTCCTAAAATCCCACTCCCAGCAATACCGATAGAATAAAGCATTTGTGATATCGTCATTAACGTTAGGAACCCTGGAACACTTGTAACAAGGAACGTTAACGGCTTTTGAATAATTGCGCTGATCAAAGAATATAGATTCAAGTTGAATAATGTCACGACTAAGAATGAAATAAACGCAAAAATAAGTATTGTTAACATTGTCGGAATAAGCACATTGAACGATTTAATTACTGCTGGCGGCACGCTATCCCCAGAAATATGAATTTTCATTTTTTCACTCTTAGAAAGACGAATAAATACTTCTGTTGAAAGTAGTGCTGTTACAATCCCAACAAACATCCCCGCCGAACCCATTAAAGCTATTGGCAAGACTCCTGTAACTTCAACAGATTTTTCTGCACCAATAGGAATCACGTCTGTCACTGCCGGAATAAAAATAACAATCAGGGCGATCGTCATTAGAGCTGGGGCAAAAGGATTTTCAAACTTCCGGTTTTGCGCTAAAAAGTAAGCAACCGAAGCTCCAATCAAAATAGTAATAATTCCTAAAGTCCCGTTCACAATACTGTTACCTAGCCCCTGCCAAGTCGTAAGTGTTTCAGAACTAATAATTGCGGACATAAAACCATCCGGCTTGATAATAACGTTATTAATTAAAACCATAAATCCTGCTAACATAATAAAAGGTAAGATAGTAGCAAATGCATCACGCATAGACTTTAAATGAATTTGATTTCCAAGTTTCTGCGATAACCAACTTAATTTCTCGATGAATTTTTTCAATTTATTATACCTCCTTTGATATTACAATAAGTGTAGCGCTTTCTTTTTATTAAATAAATCTAGTCTTTTTCCGCATCTATATATTATATGCGGAAATAAAAAAGACTCGCCAACTTTTTATCAAAAAAGTTTAACGAGCCTCTTTGTCATAACGTTTGTAACACGCGCATAAATTCATCAAATTGAGTTACACGTTTTAGCTCTCCCATCGCTTTTGGACTTTCCACTAAATTACTAATAAGCTCATAGACTGTTGCAAGCTGTTCTTGTTGTTTATTTTTCACCGCCAACATAAAAACAACTTGTGCCTTATCTTCCTCATTCCACTCGACTCCTCCACCATTACAAATGCAAACTGCAATAACTGTTTCTTCTACATTCGCTTCAATGGGATGTGGTGCCGCAAGCCCATTACCTAAATAAGTCGGCACAATTTCCTCCCGCTCCAAAAGTGATGGTAAATAATCTTCGCCAACTATTTTATTTTCCAACAAAAGATTCGCTAAATCAATCACTACTTGTTCTTTATTCTTCTTATCACTAATTAAAAAAAGCGATTCCTTAAAAACCTTATCCACTTCAAATTGGTCCTTTGCCTCACTTTGTTTCATTAATACAGTAATATTACGAATATCTGCTTTCGTCAAAAATGGTGAAACTTGGATAAAAGGATGTAACTTCTTTCGCAGTGGCACTGTAGAGATAACAAAATCACATGCCACTTTGCTCTGTTCATATTCTTTAAAGGAGTATACACCAACTATTTCAAGCGTATTCTCAAACTCTTTTCGAACTTTAGATTCCAAAAGTTGCGACGTCCCTAAACCAGAAGCGCATACAATTAACACTTTTTGCTTCTCCGTCTCTATTTCTTTATCTAAGCCATATAAAAAATGAATAGCTAAATATCCTACTTCGGCTTCGTCCACGTTTGTTTTCAACTCTTGCTCAAGCACTTCCTTTGCAACCAATCCGAGTTCAAAAGCTAACGGATAATTAGCCTTTAGATTCTTCAAATAAGGGTTTTGTATATTCATATTAAATTTAATTCGATTAATAGCCGGTTTTAAATGCAGTGCAATATTTGAAATCATTTTTTGATCTTGCCTGAAATCATAACCATAAAGCTCTTTAATTTTCGCCAAGATTTTATCAACAACGATATATTCTCGGTAATTATTAAAATCACTTTTTCTATTTTTAGAACTAAGATGTAATAGCATATAGGAAATTTCGCTTTCCGGAAAACAAATGCCTTCTGAGCGATCAATTTCTTTTATAATACCTTGAGCCGCTCGTAATTCCGGCATACTAAACTCAACATCTTCCAAATCTGTAGCAGTCACATAACAATTATCTTTCACGCGACATACCGCAATGGCAATGTGTATAATCAAATTTTTAACGGAAATATCCGTCATATGAATATTGTATTTCGCTATATTAGAAAAAACAATTTGTTCAATCATTTCTAAATTAACTTCTTCAAAAAACTTCTTTTCCGTTTCTGTAATAAGTGGACTTGTAGACTCCACTAACAAATATTTGGAAAAACAAAAACGAATAGCAAGCTCCGCGCCAGTGATTCTAATTCCATAGCCAGCTCGTTTTTCTAATTTGAGCTGGTTATCTTTTAGTTTTCGTTTCACTTCTAAAATATCTAGATTTATCGTAGACTTACTAACAAACAATTCGTCTGACAACGTTTCTAGTTTTACATAGTCATTTTTTAATAATAGATATCGAATAATGTAATCTGCTCTATCCTCTGCAAACATCGGCACAATATTCATGTTAGCTCTTCCCACCGACTCATCCAAAAGGGTCTCTCTAAGTGTTTTTTCATCACTAAGAACCAGTCGATACCCTACACCGGGAAGTGATTCAATCTGATTTCCACCTGAAGCTAGTATTTGATTAATTGCTTTAATATCATTTCTAATTGTCCGAGGATTAACAGTTAAAGCTTCTCCTAATTCTCTTCCGCTAATAAATTCCATCTTTAAGTAAAGCATATGAACTATCTGTTTCCACCTTGGTAATGATAACTTTGAAGCACTCACGCAGCTCCACTCCTCACGGCAATTAATTTAAGCTATATAATTCTGATTATAAGCCTATTGCCCAAGAACAACAAGCTTTCCAAAAAAAATACAGATACAATTAAGTTATTAGCTTAAAATGTTTCACGTGAAACACTAAAAAACGAAAACCCTAAAAGGATTTTCGTTTTAATTTTACTTATTTTAAATCTACCACATGTTCTTCAAGATCAATACCCGTTCCAGCAGCCACTCGACTAGCGAATTCTGGCTCTATTTGATAAAAGTTTCGTAAGTTACGAATTTTAATATCATCGCGCACACCAGACCAATCGTCGACAATATTTTTCACAAGAGCTGTACGTTCCGCATCTGAATAGCGATCCCACACTTCTTTTGCATGACCAAAGTTATTTGGTTTTTCAGCAATAAGTCGCCCAGAAATATCACCGCGAATGTCTTGTTCTTGTTCAATAAAAGCTGGATTTTCTTTTGGTTCAGTCTCATAACTATTTGGCTCGTAATTAATTGAACTCGTTTGTTGTTTAAACGGCATATTACCATCACGTTGGTTGTTTGCAACAGGTGTTTTCGGGCTGTTAATAGGCAGTTGCAAGTAGTTAGGGCCTACGCGGTGTCTTTGGGTGTCGGAATAAGAGAACAATCTTCCTTGCAGTAAACGGTCTTCAGAAGGAAGCATACCGCGAACAAGTACCCCTGGATTAAATCCAACCGATTCAGTCTCTGCAAAAATATTATCTGGATTCCGATTAAGCGTCATTGTCCCTACAAGTTCATACGGGAAAACGTCCTCAAACCAATCTTTTGTTGCATCTAGTGGGTTAAAGTCAAAGCTGTCTAAGTCTTTCGGGTCTAACACTTGCACATATAAATCCCATTCAGGATAGTCTCCATTTTCAATTGCTTCATACAAGTCGCGACTCGCATGGTTAAATTCTTTTGCTTGAATTTGCGCAGCTTGTTCGGTTGAAAGGTTTACAATTCCTGCTTTTGGTACCCAGCGCAATTTTACGTAAACCGTTTTCCCCTCTTCATTAATCCATTTAAACGCATGAACACTTGAACCACGGATTTCACGATACGAAGCCGGAGTTCCTTCATCACTAAATAAATACATAATCATGGTAGTAGCTTCAGGACTTAAACTAAAGAAATCCCAGTAGCGGTTACCATCTTGAATATTCGTGCGTGGGTCAGGTTTTAAAGAATGAATAACATCCGGAAACTTAATCGCGTCACGAATAAAGAATACCGGCAAGTTATTTCCAACAAAGTCATAATTTCCCTCTTCCGTATAAAACTTAACTGAGAAGCCACGCGGATCACGCAAAGTTTCTGGTGAATGCTGACCATGAATTACCGTTGAAAAGCGAGCAAAAACCTCTGTTTCTGCCCCTTCTTCTTGTAAAAAATTAGCGATAGTATATTTTTTCATACTTTTTTTAGTAACAAATTTCCCATGAGCACCAGCACCTCGAGCATGCACAACTCGCTCTGGTACACGTTCTCTATCAAAATGCGCTAATTTCTCAATTAGCACATAATCTTCTAATAAAGTTGGTCCCTTAAGTCCCGCAGTCATCGAATTTTGGTTATCGCCAACCGGTGTACCTTGGTTTGTTGTTAAATTTTTTCTCTCTGTCATATGTAAATACCTCCATTAGAATACTATATCATTTTATTTATAATTATTATCAAATGATACTATTTATATTCTAAAGAAGAGGACGATAAACTTCAACTAAAAGGCTTAAAAAAAGAACAGACGACTTTATTCATCGTCTGTTCTCTATTATTCTTCAGCCTTAACTAAAATTTTCTTTACTTTTCGTTCAAATTCACGCCGAGGAATCATGACGCTATGGCCGCAACCTTCGCACTTAATCCGAATATCCATCCCCATCCGAATAATCTTAAATCGATTGGTACCACACGGATGAGGCTTTTTCATTTCTACTATATCATTTAAATCGAAATGCTTTTTTTCCATAAACATCACAACCTATTCATCATCAAACTGAATATCTAAAATTTCTAAAATACGGTCTAAATCATCGTCTGATAAAAATTCAATTTCAATTTTACCTTTTTTATCACGACGTTTAATCGAGACAGCCGTACCAAATTTATCTCTTAACTGGCTTTCACTCTCACGAATAAACAGAGGAATTCTAGCTGGCTTGATTGTTTCACGTGAAACATTTTCGTTTAAGTTATTCACAACATCTTCCAATTGGCGAACTGTTAAACCTTGAGTTGCAGCCTTTTTAGCGGTCGGGATGATGTTTTTCTTAAGTTTCAAACCTAGCAACACGCGGCCATGTCCGGCTGACAATGATCCATCGCGTAACATTACTTGAACTTCTTCAGGCAATGTCAAAAGACGAACAAAGTTAGCGATATATGGTCTGCTTTTCCCAACTCGTTCTGCTAATTTGGCTTGCGTTAAGCCTAATTTTTTCATAAGGAACTGATATGATTCAGCTTCTTCAAGTGGAGATAAATCTTCACGTTGTAAGTTTTCAATGACGGAAAGCTCCATCATTTCTTCTTCAGTTAAGTCACGAACAACTGCTGGAATTTCTTTTAATTTAGCTTCTTTTGCTGCACGGAATCTACGTTCACCTACAACAATTTCATATCCTTTTTCAGCATTTCTTAAAATAATTGGCTGTAAAACTCCGTGAATTTTAATGGAATCACGTAATTCATTGATTGCTTTCGTATCAAAAATTTTACGTGGTTGATATGGATTTGGCTTAATTTCTTTGATAGCGATATTTTGTACTGTTTCTTCATTCGTATCGACATTGTTAAATAGCGCATTAATTCCTTTACCTAGACCTTTAGCCATGTGCAACCACTTCCTTTGCTAATTCTAAATAAACTTCTGCCCCTTTTGATTTTGCATCGTACAACAAAATCGGCTTTCCGTGGCTAGGTGCTTCACTTAAACGAACATTACGTGGAATAATTGTATTAAATACTTTGTTTTGGAAGTATTTTTTCACTTCTTCTATTACTTGAATACCTAGATTTGTTCTAGCATCAAGCATTGTTAGTAAAACACCTTCAATTTGTAAATCTTCATTAAGATGCTTTTGGACGATTCTTATTGTATTTAGTAACTGGCTTAAACCTTCTAACGCGTAATACTCACATTGAACAGGAATTAAAACAGAATCTGCGGCTGTTAAAGCATTTAAAGTCAAAAGCCCAAGTGATGGCGGACAATCAATAATTACATAGTCATAATCATCACGAATTGAGTCGATTGCTTTTTTCAATCTGATTTCACGTGAGATAGCTGGAACTAGCTCTACTTCAGCCCCTGCAAGTTGAATTGTAGCTGGGATAACATTTAGATTATCTAAATCTGTTTTTTGTAACACATCTTGAATCGCCACATCATCAACCAATACATCATAAATGCAGTGTTCGATTTCACCTTTATTTACACCAACACCACTTGACGCATTTCCTTGTGGGTCAATATCTACTAGTAATACTTTTTTACCTAAAAAAGCTAGGCTAGAGCTTAAATTAACGGATGATGTCGTTTTACCAACCCCACCTTTTTGGTTTGCTAGTGCAATCACTTTGCTCAATCTTTTTCACCAACCCTTATTTTGTACCGAGATTTCCGGTTCTTTTATCTTCTATTCTACCAAAAGATTTTCATTTAGTCTTACAAAAAGTAAAAATAAATTAAAATTCATATTTTGAAAGCTTAAAAATGGTGAAAATGATATTCTTAAAACCTAGAAATGTTTCACGTGAAACATTTTAAATAAAAAAAGCAACCAACCTAAGCTGATTACTTTTCAATCTTCATTCTACGGAGAATGTTGTCTTAACACCTAGAACCGTGCAGACTTTTTGATACATTCGCAGAGTCAAATCTGGATCCCCTGCTTCTAAACGCCCAATAATAACAGGAGATAAATCTGATTTAAGCGCTAAATCTAGTTGCGACCATTTCTTCTCCATTCGTTTAGAGAAAATATATTTACCAAGGCTTGCTGAAAAACTATCTAAGTAATGAGCAATGCCTTCATTTGCTAAAGCTTTATTTTTTAGTGTTTCAAATTGATAATCTGCATGACCAATACTTGTTTCCGCTTCGATACGGCGTAAGAATATACGCTTAGCTTCCTCCCGATATGAGCCCATTTGATCTGTGAATGGATTTTTATCTTTAAAATAGCCTTTTACGAAGCAATAATAAGTTTCATCTCCACTAAAAGCAGTGAAGTAAATTAAACGACAATTTTTATCTTTAAAATGCGCTTTCATCTCTTGAATTGGCTGGTCTATAGTTGTTTCGACACGCGTGGTTTGCAATGAATACGCTTGACTTTTACCGATAATTAAATGGACATCGGGCAGAATTTGCTTACCAGTGCTAAGTTTTCTTGTTTCTGCTGTTTCTAGTTGTAACAGGCCTTGAAATACTAAAGTGGCCATTAGTGGTTCTTCCACAATTAAATTTTGTAAGAAATCATACGCTTGGAACTCATTTTGTTCGTCTTTCACAAAAATGATTTTTGCCATTCGTTTCGTGATTCTACCCTGGGTTGAGTGAATCACTCCCTCCTTTACAACTTTACCTAATTCTATTGTACTTTTTTCTGCTCAAAATTGCACTTATTTTCTCTAATTTTTGTAAAACCGTAAGAAAGTTTATATTCCACTCAAATTGAGTTGTTTTGAATTTAAAAAGAAAAACCCTGCTTTAGTAAGCAAGGTTCGCAACTATTTTTTCGCTTCTTTCGCGATTTGGTACCAACTGTAAATCTTCACTATCGCAAAGAAAGTATAGCCAAACGCGATGAGATATGCCCCGTAATTAATTAATAGAATGTTGAAGCCACTTCCCCAACCAGACTCTTCTGCTACGGCTACTGCTCGGGCATAGGGGCTGGTGAAAAAGTAGGTAATATATAGTGGATTAAAACTTAAAATAGCACTTGTAATGGCTATTACGAAAGATGGAAGTACCATCAAACAACTAATGACACCAACTGCATGTCCAATTATCTTCAAAAACCTCACTGCTACACCTCTTATTTCTTTTTAGGAATTTGAATGGTAATTTGATAAAAATCATCTGTCTCTTCTTCGGTGAAATCTAGGTCCATTCCGTTATCTTTAACCATTGTCACCGACTGTTTAATCGTGTTCATAGCGATACGCACGTCACGACTAATAGCTTGGCGTTTTGGTTTGGTTTTTTTAGTAGCTACTGGTTTTTTCACGCCTAAAATTTCTTGAATTCTTGCTTCGGTTTGTTTGACGTTCCAGTGATTTTCTTCTATTTCTTGTAAAAGGTTCACTTGCTGTTCTTCCGTTTCTAATGCGAGTAAAGAACGAGCATGGCGCTCTGAAATTTGTTTGTTAAGAACGGCTTCTTGGACAGTTTCTGGTAGTTTTAGAAGACGCATTTTGTTTGCGATGGCAGACTGGCTTTTCCCGACACGTTGCGCAAGGGCTTCTTGTGTCACGTCCTGCATGTCTAGTAAACTCCGATATGCTTTTGCTTCCTCAATTGGCGTTAATTCCTCGCGTTGTAAGTTTTCAATTAACGCTATCGCAGCTACTTCTTCATCATCTAAATTCTGAATAATTGCTGGGATTTTTTCCAATTTCAAAGAAAGTACAGCACGAAAACGGCGCTCTCCTGCAATAATTTCATAATAATCCGGTTCCATTTCTCTAACCACTATCGGCTGAATAACACCATGAATTCGGATAGTGCGAGCAAGCTCATCAATTTTATCTTGATCAAATACTGTCCGTGGTTGGAATTGGTTCGGGAATATTTTATCCATAGGAAGTTCTAGTACGCGTTGTACTCCTTCTTCTACTATATCATCCATTTGATTCTTATCTTTTTTGCCAAATAAACGTGAAAAAGGCATCTGGGTCCTTCCTTTCCGGAAAATCTTGGGCGCTTCTTTAAATAGGTTACTTATCCGCAAGTCTCTTAAACTATTTTAGCAGAAATGTCAGAGAAAAACACGCTTATTCTACAGTTTAAATGCGAAAAAATAGACAGAGCTGCTAAAATTCCCCAGTTCCATCTATTTTCCTAATTTATCTTAATGAAATTCGTCAGTTACCGTATTGATAGTTTTTTCCATATTTTCTCGGTAAGATTCATTTTGTAGTAGCATCATGGAAATAATGTCCATCACATACATAATCGAAAACTGGCTGTTGGCGAAATATCTTTTACTTACGAATAAAGTATTGTAAACCGGGATAGTGACGTCGCTGATTTCGGTCATTTCACTATTTTCAAAACTTGTAAATGTAGCGACTTTACTTTTGTTTTTCTTAGCGATTTTTAGTGCGGTGACTAGCTCTGGGGTGTTACCTGAATTGGAAATGCCGATAACGAAATCTTCTTTTGTTGTAATCGAGCTGGTGATAATCATCATATGCGGATCGTTGACACTGATGACGTTTAACCCCATTCGAATAAGGCGCTGCGACATTTCAACGGCAGTGAGTCCAGAACTCCCGACGCCGCAAATATAGACTCGTTTGGCTTCTTGAATATACTGTACAACCTCGCGGATTTTGGCCGGCTCAATCAACTTCACCGTGTTATCAATCACTTTATGGTAAAACGAATAAACTTCTTCAAAAAGATCATCGTAGCCAAGTGATGGAACCATAGTTGCTGCCGTATTCACCCGCATTTTCAAATCCACAAAACTATCACAACGCACATGGCGACAAAATCTCGTTATCGTTGAAATGGATGTGCCGGTCTCTTCAGCTAGCTCTTTAATATTAATATTCTTGAGTTCATCACTTTTTTCTAAAATATATTTTGCGATTTGCTTTTCTTTATTCGGTAATCGATTGTAATTTTGCTGAATTTCATTTAAAATCGTCATCTTTTTTGGCCTCTTTCTGGTTTAAGAAATGATAGAGCGCGCCAATCATCCCTGCTTCATTTCCCAGCTTTGCAAAAGTAAGATCTGCTGTATCGAACATTGGTGAGATTAATTTAGCTGAAATAGCTTTTTTTAGGCGAGGTTTGAAGAATGACTCTTCTTCCATTAATCCTCCACCAAGCACAATCACTTCTGGGTTGAAAATATAGATTAAGTTTACTACACCTTCGACTAAATTCTCAATCCATTGCTCTATTTCGATTAGTACATCCGCATCTCCGTTATAGGCCCACTCCATTATTTGACGGCCGTTCAACGCATTTTCCTCGATATTTTTTCGCGAGGCAACTTGTTTAATTAATGCTTTTGTTGAAGCCACATCTTGAAATTTCCCTTTCGAAAGCTGCATATAACCCACTTCACACGCTGTAAAAGAGTAGCCATTTATTAATTCATCATTTAGTAACATTGCTCCACCGATTCCGGTTCCAATTGTCAAACAGAGCACGCTCCCACGTTCCCGTGCTCCACCCAACCAAGACTCGCCAAGACAGGCTGCGTTTACGTCATTTTCAACTGCGCACGGAAGATTAAATCGGTGCTCTAGTTCTGCTTTTATTTCAGTTCCAGTGTATTTAGGAATCGTGTAGCCAGCATAAATAATTTTGCCTTTCACGGAATCTACAACACCTGCAGAGGCCACACAGATGCCCGCTACATCCGTTTTTTCTTTATTGACAATCCGAATAAGCGCGGGCATGATTTGATTCGCTCCGCCAGTTATAGGGGTCGCACAAGACATAAGCTCGCCCACCCGCTTACCTTCTTGATTAAATTTAGCATATTTGATACTCGTTCCACCAATGTCGACACAAAGATAATTTTCCATTTCTTCACCTCTTTAGTGAAATTATTATCCTTCTTTTGTTAACTCATCGTAAAATGCCTGCTCCGAGTTCGCTTCAATCAAACGAGCTACTTTTTCCTCGTCCATGAGCACCTCAGCAAGCTCTGACAACACTTCTAAATGGCTTTCTGAGTCCGTTGCCGCAAGCGTAATAACTAGTTTCACCGGGTCGAACATGTCGCTTCCAAAAGCCACGCCATCAGCCAGCGTTGCAAAAGTTAGGCCACCGCGAATGACGCCGAATTCTGGTCGTGTGTGCGCTAACGCGATATGTTTAGCAATCACTATATATGGTCCATTATTTTCTACACTTTGAATCATTCCGTCAATATAACTTTCTTTGATGGCACCTCGCTCTAGTAGAAGTCTCGCAGATGTTTGGATGGCTTCACGCCAGTCTTTTGCTTTTAAATTTACCTCAATATCATCTAAAGTAACTCGGTCTAATAACATGCTCGCGCCCCCTTATTTGTTATATTTAGCTATTATTTCTGTTAAATCTACATCCGCCAGTGACTCTCGTTCCATATAATTCGGTGTTAAATCGCTATGTTTCGTTACTTCATTTGGGATGACAAGAACATTTACACCCGCACTATTCCCCGCCAAAAGGCCATTTCGCGAGTCTTCTACGATAAGAGCCTCCGAGGGTTTTACATTAAGCGCTCTTAAAGCTTCTAAAAACAAGTCCGGTTCCGGCTTGATTCGCGTAACATCCTCCGCCGTAATAATCGCATCAAAATATCCGAGCAAGCCAAGTCGTTCCAAATGATAGAGTGGTTTTGGTCGCTGCGATGATGTCGCAAGTGCTAACTTTAAGCCGCGCTCTTTTAACCCACGAATAAAGCTTTCCACGCCTTCTTTGGCTGGTAAACTTTTGCTATTTTCAATGAAAGTTGCTTGTGTTTCTGCTTCAAATGCTTGGCGATTAATATCCATTTGCTGCGTCTCATTTAATTCACGGAATAAATCGTCCACATTAGATCCGACGCACTGTAAAAATTCCTCAATAGAAAGATCATAATGTTGTTTTGTTTTAAACCAATCTTTAAAAATTTCGTACCAAACTACTTCTGTATCAATAACAATTCCATCAAAATCCATCACAATTGCTTTTAACATCCTCTTCCTCCTTACCCACTTTACTATTCAAAGCGCTCCTAAAAAGAAGCGCTTACAAATAAGTTAATTCTTTTGTTCTCGGTCTGCAACTATTTTATCTATTAGTTCTTGATATTCTGGTGCACCGAGGTAATCTGTTATTTCCACATAATACGCATCTGGTTGCTTTTCTTTGGCTCGGTCGATAAGGGATTTATGCGTTACGACCACATCGCATTCAGTCGGCAATTCGTGGATGGCGATATGGAACACTTTAATATCGTCTAAGCCAGCATTTTTAATTTTTTTCTGCAGCACAGTCGCGCCCATCGCACTGGATCCAAGCCCCGCATCACAAGCATAAGCGATTCTTTTAACATTTTTAAAATTAAAATCATCTACTGGAGCTTCAAAAACAGAGGAAATGCTACTTTTTTTACCTTTAAGACCTTCCATTTTCTTCGCCGCGTCTTGTAGTTCTGAATCTTTGTTCCCCATGCGTTTAATAAATGGTATGGCAGTAATGAATGTAACAAGTGCCGCACATAGCACCGCGATTATAATTTTAATATGGTCGCCGGGTGCTGCCATCATCATAATGGTGATAATACTACCAGGAGAGGCTACACCAACAAGCCCCGCATTTGTCATTGTTAAAATAAATGTTCCTGTCATACCACCAAGAATTAGCGGTAAGATAAGAATTGGGTTCATTAAAACAAACGGGAAGTAGATTTCGTGAATACCACCAAATAAATGAATAACACTTGCCCCGTAGGAAGATGCTTTTGAGTTTCCTTTTCCAAAGAACATATAGCCAAGTAAAATTCCAAGACCTGGTCCAGGATTTGATTCTAGTAAGTAAAGCACCGATTTTCCTGTTTCGGCGAGTTGTAAGGTGGCTAGCGGACTAAGAATACCTTGACCGATCGCATTGTTCAAGAATAGTACTTTAGCTGGCTCAATAATTAAAGCCGTTAGCGGGAGCAAATGATTGTTAATTAACACATCCACGCCACTTGCTAATACCTTTGTTACAGTTTCAACCATTGGAGCAATTGCCACATAAGAAAATAGCGCTAACCCCGCTCCAATAATCCCAATCGAAAAGTTATTAACTAATAGTTCAAATCCAGCTGGAATTTTTCCATCAATACGTTCATCAAATTTTTTAAGTACCCAAGCAGCAAGCGGACCCATTATCATTGCGCCGATAAACATGGTTATATCCGAACTAATAATTGCACCCATTGTTGCAACGGTACCAATAACTCCTCCTCGGTAACCGTGAACCGCTCGACCTCCAGCAAAGGCAATAAGAAGTGGTAACAAGTAATTAAGCATTGGTGCGATAAAGCCTTTTAACATCTCAGAGCCTGTTGCTACCCCAATCGCCGTTAAAATCCCCCAAGCCATAAAAGCTCCCAAATTCGGAATGACCATACCACTTAGCTTACTCCCAAACTTCTGTACATGTACCCGAATAGACATATTTCCCCCTCCAATCATATGTGTGGCGCTATTTTATAGTGATACTTCTTTTCCTTCAGCAATGGAACGTTCAATCGCATCTACTACTCGTAAGGAATCATATGCTTCTTTTGGTGTAATAATTGATTTTGTGTTATTCGCCACGTTATTAATAAATGCCATTACTTCTTCTGCCAAATCGCCGGAAACTTCCCCATTTGTATAATACCAATGCCTTGAATCCGGATAAGATACCCCTTTTTCACTAACAAAGCGAACGCCGTGATCACATGAGTCTACATATGCCACACCTTTCGTTCCGACTAATTCAAGTTTGTCATCAATGATGGTTGGCGAGTTTTCTGGTAGCACCCAGCAAGCTTCAAGACAAGCAATTGCGCCATTTTCATACGTAACAATGGCATAAATTACGTCATTCATGCCGTATTCTTTAAGTAAGACACTGCGGCTTTTGGCGATAACTTTGACTGGCTCGCTATTCATGTACCAGTTAATATAATCAATATCGTGAATCATTACGTGCATACTTAAATCAGAGGCACCTATGTAACGCTTTGGCCCGGTAATTGGACTGTTACGACGACAATAAAGATGAATAATATCACCCAATTCGCCGTTATCTAGGCGCTGTTTAATCATATTAAAACGCGGATCAAATCTGAGTAAAAAGCCAACTGTAAATACTTTATCGTAGTCTTTTGTCAGTTCATACATTGCTTTGCCGTCTTCTAATTCTTTTGCGAGTGGTTTTTCGAGTAAAATGTGTTTTTTGTATTTTACGGCTTCTTCCACACAATCACGGTGCATATTATCCGGTAAAACAATGCTCACAGCTTCAATCTCCGTATTTGCTAGGAGTTCGTGGTAGTCTTTATATGCTTTACACTGAAATTTTTCTGCCATTTCTGCGCGTCTTTCATCGTTATACTCACAAATTGCCACTAACTCAACTTGCGGAAGTTTTTGATAAATTTCTGCATGATACTGCCCCATTTGCCCAACACCAATTACGCCAACTTTGATTTGCTTTGTCATGTCACTTACCTCTTTCTTCTTAGATTTTTTTAATTTCATTTGTAAAGCGGGTGGTTATTTCCTGTGGCCGAGTTACTGCGCCGCCAACAACGACGGCATAACAACCTAACGTAAGAACTTGTCGTGCTTTACTAGGCGAGTCGATTTTCCCTTCTGCAATTACTGGGCGCTTCGTACTTTTCAATACTTCTTTCATATGGGAGAAATCGTGGTCGCTGATATTTTTATTCACTGTTTCCTCGGTATAGCCGTAAAGTGTCGTGCCAATTAAGTCAAAGCCAAGGGAATCAGCGTAATAAACGTCTTCAATACTACCTGTGTCTGCCATGAAAAGCGTATCTGGAAACTCTTTTCGAATGGCGTCTAGGATGTCTTTGAGGTCTTCGTTATGTGGCCTTTGTCTTGTCGTCGCATCCATCGCAACAATTTCTGCTCCCGTTTCACATATTTCTCTGACTTCTTTTAAGGTTGGTGTGATAAATACGTCCGAATCATCGTAATCTTTTTTGTAAATACCGATAATGGGGACGTCCACCTCGCTTTGAATTGCTCGAATATCTTTTGCGGTATTTGCTCGGATACCAACAGCACCACCTTGAACTGCGGCCAGAGCCATTTTCGACATAATAAATGCACTATGAAGTGGTTCGTCTTCTAAAGCTTGGCAGGAAACCACTAACCCGCCTTTGATTTTTTCCATAACAGAATTACCCACTGATACTCCTCCTCTATACTGTGTTTCAGTGTAAAGTATGCGTTTTCAAACAGACTATATCACAAGAAAATGATTTTATCAATATCAATTAAATGAAAATCATTTTCATATCCGGGTGTGGTTGCTTATGGAAACTAGCTTTAAAAAATGACATTGCTGTTAAAAATAAAAAATCCTTTCGTTTGAAAGGACTTTGTTAGCTTATTCGATTGGTAATTTGTTGGGTGTTCCGGGTTTGCGCGGATATTTGTTAGGTGTTTCTTTTGTTTTAGTGATGACGTAGATATTGCGCTCGCTTTCTTCTACTGGTAATGCGAAAGAGAAATGCTCCTCGACTTTTCCGCCGAATAGTTTGATGGCTTTTTCGGCTGTTTGTAGCTCTTGTTCGGCTTGGGCTGCTTTCATTACTAGGAACGAACCGCCTTTTTTAACAAGTGGCATGCAGAGTTCGGATAATACGCTCATTCTTGCTACGGCGCGTGCGGTTACAAGGTCGTATTTTTCGCGGTGTGCTTTATTTTGGCCAAATATTTCGGCGCGGTCATGGTAGAAATGCACATCGGTTAGGCCTAATTTTTCTGCTAGCGCGTCAAGGAAAGTCATGCGTTTTTTCAAGGAGTCTACGATGCTTACTTTTAGATGCGGAAAGCAGATTTTAATTGGGAGACTTGGAAAACCAGCGCCAGCCCCGACATCACAAATAGTATCGAATTTAGTAAAGTCTACATAAAACGCGGCAGAAATAGAATCGTAAAAGTGCTTTAAATACACTTCTTTTTCGTCGGTAATAGCTGTTAAATTCATTTTTTCATTCCATTCTACTAACATTTCGAAGTAATCGTGGAATTGTTTCATTTGGTCGTCGCTTAGTTCTATTCCTTTTTCAGCGAGCGCCATTTGGAATTGCTCTGGATTCATATTTTTTCCTCACTTTATTTTCGCGATTTTTGCCGTGTTTAGGATGTTGGAACATCTCGGTTTATACTTTTAAACAGGCTTGTACCGTATATTTTAGCTCATTATTTTCAAGTATAAGTATTTTCGTGCTATTTAGCAAGTTCGTATTACGTTTAACAATTATCAAACTTATTGGCATTCTCTTTAAAACTTTTTTTGGCTTGATTTACCCATTTTCCTTTTGCTGTGGTGGAAAGTCCATCTATGTAACCCTGACAATTGCTTTTGATATCGGCTATTTTGTCCCGCTTGATCATTTTTAACATTCGTTTGCGATTTTCTGATGTTGCATGAGTTTGACTCGCCACAAACATCCCAATAAGATTTTTTTCTAGATTTCTGCGTGACTCTAATAATTCTGCTTTTAGTTTATCTATCATGTTATAAATCACGTTCCTTTTTTAGCTGATGTAGTTCTTCTTCATAAGAATTCGCTTGTTTCTTATAAAGTGCTTGATGCTCTTCGTGTTCATTTTCTAGTTTTGTTAGTGTGTTTTTTACTGTCCAATCGCCTTCTTCTTGGATAGAACTGATTAAATGGTAGGCTTTTTGCAAGTCTTCAGATGTTTCGTAAGCTCTTTTTTGATGGATGTACCTGATTTGTTCAGAAAGATTTTCTAGTTCTTGGTGAAACCGCCATTTTTCTTCGGATGCATCGTCCATCGCTTCGTCCAATTGCCGTCTTTTTCTATTATAATCATCATCCAAATTCTCGATTTTTAGCAATAGTTGTCTTTGTTTATCCATACATGCTCCCTATTTGTTTGGCTAATTCTTGGTCGGTTTTTAGCTGGCTTTTTATCGCTTCGTTGATTTGTTCTAGCAATTTATCATATTCTTGTTCTATTTTGGTTGCTTCGACTAAGGAGTTTTCGCAGTCTTGCACTGTGTCTATCACTATTTTCGGCTCAGTCGCCCCGCCCCAAGCAAGTGCGGCGAGTATTTCTGACTCAGATAGATTGGAGCCGATATCCCTTGCATCTGAAAGCGTATCGCGCCACAACTCTTCAGCATTCTCGATTTCTTTATCAAAAACATCTTTTAAAGCTCTAATTTCGCCTTGAATCGTTTGTTTCATCCCTTGCGTAATTGCTAGTGCTTCCGCTGCATCCAAGAATATTTCTTCGGATGAGGATAGGCCACCACCGCTTTTTGTAAAACTGGTTCGCATGATGTTGATTGCTGCTAATTGTTGCGCTGTTGCGTATTTAGCTAGTTGAAGGCTGCCTTCTTTATTTGTTAGGATGTTTCCTTCTTTGTCAAACTGATAACCACCCCACATATGCTGCTCAACCAAACCAGCTTTTTTCGACTCAACCTCTATTAAATGACCAATTATCGGGTCTCCAATACCATAACCAATTGCCACATAATCCTTCCTATCAATAAAATTAAATAATCTATCTAAAGCGTTTATTACTTTTACTGTATCTTGTTGTTTTGGCGTTAGGTTGGAGTAGATATTCGGACCTTGGTAGAAGAAACCGCCGCTGATGCGGTTGATGTCTTTTTTATCTAAGTCTGCGATAGCGTACTGGGCGTTCATGGAGCCTAGAGAATGACCGTATACGTAAATTTGAGCGTTTGGGTAGAATTTCATGGTTTGTTTTAAGGTTTCTGCGGAGGTTTTTAGTTGAGGTGTTACTGTGGAGCCTCCGCCATGTGTAATTTGGATTGCGGTTGGAATATCATTATCCAGCCAATCTTCCCTTACATCTCGATAATCCGGGTGTTTTGGAACATTAAAGTTTCCATTAGCCGGTGCCGTAGAGCCTTTGTAAAGGATTGTTAGTTCTTTTACTTTGTTTCTTTCGCTGATGGAAGCCGTGGGTGGTGTGTATTTGTCTGTGATGATGTAGGTTTGTTCTCCGGTTGGTTTGTTGTTGATTTTTTGGGATACGATTCCGATGGTTTTAATCCCTCCATTAGTTGCGGGAATATTTACTGCTTCACCCGATTTCATTTTATGATATTCTTTTTCTGCTAACTCAACTCTTTCTTGATCTGTATGAAATTGACTCATTTGTATCCCTCCAAAAGCCCTAATCTTCTTGTAAGCTCTTTAGAAATACTAGCGCCACCACCTTTTAGACTTCCGTTACGTTTGTTCAAAGTGTATGTTAACTTCAAAGCAGGATCCTTGTTAATAACTAATGTAACTATAATTCCGCCCATTGGATTAGACTCTATACTTTCCTCCTCAACTTCATATGACTGAATTATCCCTTCTTTTGTGAATGCTTTTGTATCAATAAGTTTTATATCATCATTGAATACTTCTTTTGCTTCATCACTATAAACCACTTTCTTCATTTCTTTATTTAATTTCTCTTCATCCATATAGAATTTCACTCCTAAACCCAAAATGGTTATTACTGTAATTCCTAGTATTATTATCCATCTCTTTTTCAACTCTACACCTCAGTATGTATGACTTTTTATTTGTAGGTCTATTTTATCACATGTTAGAAATTTTCACTTTCTTTTTTTTCAGTCTTTTAACGTTTGTTTAATTTCTTAGTTAGTATTGGCTTGACTCATTAATATTCCTCCCAACGACCTAGTAATTTAGACAGCTTTTCTGATATACTTGCTCCTCCGCACTCTAATTTTCCAGAATAATTATCCATCGTATATTCTATATCCATTTCTGAGTCTTTATTTATTACTAACGTAACATTGATTCCACCCATTGGATTTCGCTTTATACTTCCCTCATCAATTTTGTACGATTGAATTATGCCTTCTTTCGTAAATGCTTTTGCATCCAGATTTGTTAATCTTTTTTCGAATACTTCTTTTGCTTCATCACTATAGATTACTTTCATCATTTCTTTATTTAATTTCTCTTCATCCATATAAAATTTTATCCCTAGACCGAAAATAAGCATTATTGCAATTCCAAATAGTACTATCCATCTCTTTTTCAAACCTTCACCTCTGTTTTTATTTTCTTAGTTGTCTAATAATTTTTCTAATTTTGCAGAATTTCCGCCGCCATCATCAATCAGTTTTTTGTCATCAGCTTTATTCAATGTAAAAAAAACATATAACTCAGAATCTCCATTAACATGCAAAGTAACATTTATTCCTCCATAGGATTTTGTTTGATACTTTTCTTATCAATTTCATATGTGTTAATTACACCCTTCCCAGTCAATGCTTTAGCATCCAGACTTTTCAACCCATTTTCAAAAACGCTTTTCGCTTCATCACTATAAATCACATTCATCATTTCTTCGTTTAATTTCTCTTCATCCATATAAAATTTTATCCCTAAACCAAAAATAATCATTATTACAATTCCAAATAGTATTATCCATCTCTTTTTCACACATTCACCTCTGCAGTATGTCTTCTTCTATGTAATCCCATTCTACCCTAATTAAAAACAAGAAAAAACCACATTATTCAGCGGAAACTTTCAACTTAGATGGTAAGTTTGAAGTTTCCGTGAACATGTGGTTTCAGTTATTATAGTAATCTGTGTTCTTATTTACTTATTTTCGCGATTTTCCCTTGCTCAATATAAACTAGCAAAATAGATATATCGGCTGGGTTTACTCCGCTGATACGGCTCGCTTGGGCGATGGAAAGGGGTTCGATTTTCTTTAATTTTTCTAGGGCTTCTGTTGCGAGGCCGCTGATTGCATCATAATCGATGTTTTCTGGGATTTTTTTGTCTTCCATGCGCTTCATTTTTTCTACTTGAAGGTTTGATTTTTGGATGTAGCCTTCGTATTTAATTTGAATTTCTACTTGTTCAGCGATTTCGTCAGTCACAAATGTTTCACGTGAAACAATTTGGGCGATTTTGTCGTAAGTTATTTCGGGACGGCGAAGTAAATCTGCTGCTAGAATTCCGTCTTTTAGCTCTCCAGAACCGATTTTTTTTAGCATTGCTTGGACTTCAGCAGTTGGTTTAATTCGTGTTTTTTGTAGTCTTTCTTTTTCTGCTTCAATGGCTCTTTGTTTTGCTAAAAAGCGTTCATATCGTTCGTCGCTAATTAAGCCGATTTCATGACCGATTTCTGTTAAACGTAAATCTGCATTATCATGGCGTAATAGTAAACGGTATTCGGCACGAGATGTAAGTAAACGATATGGTTCTTCAGTTCCTTTTGTTACTAAATCGTCAATTAAAACGCCAATATAAGCTTGATCGCGACCGAGGATAACTGGTTCTTTTTCAAAAACTTTGCGTGCTGCGTTGATTCCTGCCATTAAACCTTGTCCAGCTGCTTCTTCGTAACCACTTGTACCATTAATTTGGCCGGCTGTGAAAAGACCTTCAACTAATTTAGTTTCAAGTGATGGCCACAGTTGGTCTGGCATTACTGCATCATATTCGATAGCGTAGCCAACACGCATCATTTCTACATTTTCAAGTCCAGGAATAGTTCTTAACATTTCACGTTGCACTTCTTCTGGTAAACTGGTGGAAAGACCTTGGACATATACTTCTTCGGTATTTTTGCCTTCTGGTTCCAGGAAGATTTGGTGTCTTGGTTTGTCGCTGAAACGAACAATTTTATCTTCAATGGATGGACAATATCTTGCACCAGTGCCTTTTTTCGTCGCTGTAAACATTGGTGAACGGTGTAAGTTCGCTTGGATTATTTCATGGGTTGTTTCGTTTGTATAAGTTAACCAACACGGTAATTGTTCTAGCATCATTTCTACTGTATCAAAACTAAATGCTCGCGGAAGATCGTCACCTGGTTGTTCTTCTGTTTTTGAGTAGTCAATCGTACTTGATTTTACGCGCGGTGGTGTTCCTGTTTTAAAGCGGCGCAGTTCGAAACCTAGTTCTTCCAGATGCTCTGAAAGTTTCACAGAAGGTTGTTGGTTGTTTGGACCGCTGGAATAGCGCAGTTCACCGACAATAATTTCGCCACGTGAGAAAGTTCCGGTAGTAATAACGACTGTTTTCGCATAATAAATTGCGCCACTGTTTGTAATAACGCCTTTACACACGCCATCTTCAATCACTAAACGGTCAACAAGTCCTTGGCGCAAAGTGATATTTTCTTCTTTTTCAATTGTGTGTTTCATTTCGTGTTGGTAATCCCATTTGTCTGCTTGAGCACGTAATGCGCGAACAGCCGGGCCTTTACCTGTATTTAGCATCCGCATTTGGATGTACGTTTTATCCGTGTTGCGACCCATTTCGCCACCAAGAGCATCGATTTCGCGCACAACTACGCCTTTTGCTGGCCCTCCAACAGAAGGATTACATGGCATAAAAGCGACCATATCTAAATTTATCGTTAACATCAGCGTTTTGGCGCCCATCCGGCCACTGGCAAGACCTGCTTCTACTCCCGCATGGCCTGCACCAACAACGATGACGTCAAAAGTTCCTGCATCATAGGTTTGCATTTTATAAAAACATCTCCTAAAAAATCATTTTCCAAGGCAAAATTGATTGAATAACTGATCGAGTAATTCATCCTGGACAGAATCACCAGTAATTTCACCTAGTAAATCCCATGCACGAGTCATATCAATCTGGACAATATCCACTGGCATACCGAGCTGAATTCCTGTTGTAACGGCATTTAAAGCTTCAAGTGCTTGGTGAAGTAAGGCAATATGCCGAACGTTTGAAACATAAGTGGCGTCACCTGCATCAATGTCCCCAGCAAAAAACAGTGCTTTAATTGCTTCTTCCAAAGCCTCTAAACCTTCATCGTTAACTAGCGAAGTAGCGACGATTGGATTTTCTCCCGCAAGTTCACGCACTCTATCTATATCAAGCTTTGTTTCCAAATCTGTTTTATTTAAAACGACCACATAATTATGACCCGCAGCTGCTTCAAATAACGCTTCATCTTCCACTGTCAGCTCTTCGTTTTGATTTAATACTAGCAGGATAAAATCGGCATCCGCCAAGGCTTTTCTTGAACGTTCTACACCAATTTTTTCAACAATGTCTTCTGTTTCGCGAATTCCGGCCGTATCAATTAAACGCAGCGGAACACCGCGAACATTCACGTATTCTTCTATAATATCTCGCGTCGTCCCAGCAATATCAGTGACAATCGCTTTTTCTTCTTGAATTAATTGGTTAAGCAAGGACGATTTCCCAACATTTGGTCGACCGATAATAGCCGTTGCCAATCCTTCGCGGAGAATTTTCCCTTGGTTTGCTGTTTGTAAAAGTTGCTCGACGGAAGCGCGAACTAGCTCTGTTTTCTCCAGTAGCATTCGCTGGGTCATTTCCTCCACATCATCGTACTCCGGATAGTCGATATTTACTTCGACTTGCGCTAAAGCATCCAAAATTTCTTGACGCAAATTGCGAATCAACCGCGAAAGATTCCCGTCCATTTGCCGAATTGCAACGCCCATCGCCCGGTCTGTTTTAGCGCGAATTAAATCCATCACAGCCTCCGCTTGCGACAAATCAATTCTTCCATTTAAAAATGCTCGCTTTGTGAATTCACCTGGTTCAGCTAAATTGGCCCCATTTCGTAGTAATAGTTGCAAGACGCGATTGACCGAAACGATTCCGCCATGTGCATTTATTTCCACCACATCTTCCCGTGTAAAAGTACGCGGGGCACGCATAACCGTGACCATTACTTCCTCAATTACTTCGCCGTCTTCTTTTATATGACCGTAGTGAATTGTGTGACTGTCTGCTTCACTTAAGCTATTTTTGGCATAAAAAATACGATCCGCTATCTGAATCGCCTCTGGACCGCTTAATCTAATAATAGCAATGGCCCCTTCTCCCGGCGGTGTTGAGATTGCAGCAATAGTATCAAATTCCATTCTTTACTCATCCTTTCTCATTAGAAGTTAAGCTCAAATAAGCCTTATCCTATTTTGAATAAATTTTGGCACGTGATTTTGTGCATTTTCAACAACTTACGCTCCGCTTTGACCAAAGCAATTAAATTGTTAGTATTTGGAAGGTTATCCATAGATTTATTAACATATCCACAGAAAAACCATTAATAAAAATTCATCCCTACTATTTTAACTTATCCACATGTGAATAACAATAGTTTTATCTCTACTAGTTAAGAAAACTTAAATTTTCTCGTTAAAGCTTTAACATATCCTTCCACTTCCTTGGATTTAACTCAACTCTTTTACTCTATACTAAAGTCAAAAGGAGGCAAAATAATGAAATTACATAAGCTAACATGGATACTACTAACGGGTCTATTACTACTCTCAGCGTGTTCCGCGAAGCAACCAACTGTATCTTTATCATCAAATGCTGCCGCGGTTTATTCAGTCGAAAATGGCATAGCGGTTTACGAAAAAAATGCCGATAAAGTCATGCCAATCGCGAGTTTAACAAAATTAATGACTGCTTTTTTAGTTTTAGAGGCTGTGGATAACAATGAATTATCGTGGGATGAAGAGCTCGACCTTGTTCGGCTAGATGATCCTTCCGCGGTTTCGCTTTACGCAATTACACAAAAAAGAACATGGTCAGTCCGGGACTTATATAACGCTATGCTCGTTATGTCAGCAAATGATGCCGCCGAGACACTAGGTAACCGTTTAGACGATGCTAATTTCCCCCAAAAAATGAATAATGAGGCTAAAAAATTAGGATTATCGAATAAAACCAAATTTGTCAGTGCCAGCGGACTCGATGTTGACGGTAAAATGGCTGTTTCTACCACAAAGGACTTATTTTTGCTATCATCTAAATTAATTTCCACTCATCCTGAAGTGTTAGAGACAACTTCCAAATCTAGCATCATAACCGACAAAGGGGCAAAACTTGAATCTACCAATGACTCACTCGGTTCAATACAAGGGTTAGATGGACTGAAAACTGGTTTTACGGATGAAGCTGGTTATTGCTTCATCGGAACAGCTGAACGCGGAGGAAAACGTGTGATTTCAATTGCTTTGGATGCGGGTACTGCGGAGAAACGATTGAAAGATACAGAGAAATTGATGGAGATTGGATTTAAGGAAAATTAGCGGAAAGAAAAAGAACTTCTTTATCAAAGAGAAGTTCTTTTTATATAGTTCACCTTCACCTCTTTAAAGCCGAAAGATACTTTTTCATGTAAATATCTTTATTTTTAGAATTATACTGCATAATAAAACGTGGATGTTCTAAAGGTATAATTGTCTCAAAAAAATGATGTTCTTCATTTATTCGAGATAAAAAATTAAAATTCTCTCCGCTACCAATGCAGTAACAAACCGAAATATCCATTCCAAAGTCTATTTGATTACGAATCGACTCTAAAATAAACGGCATTAGCGCCTCTCGTAATTGCTTATTCTCGTAATAGTTACAATTGACTTCATTACCTTTTGCGTTTATACGAACAATCCCAAGCGGACAGACAAAATTCATATAAAAGTCACTATAAAATTGCTCACAACCCCCGTATTCATTCATAACATCATATAAAAAATCTGATGAAGACTGGTTTATATAAAATGTATCCATAAAAATGCCTGTTTCACTTTGGAGATGTTTGGCATCTTCAAAAGGAACGCCTGTCACAGCAGAGCCTCGGCGAGCAGGTGAACTTCCGAATATTATTCGGCGTGGTTTCATATCATTGTAGTATTTCTGATAAAACCTAGTCGTTATATTTCGCACTAGTTCTTTTTGATCGCCCTCATATGGATTAATTACGCGATACCCGGCCGGCAAAGCCATTAAGTTACTCGAAAGTGTTTCGTTAAAATGTAATATTTGTTTAGCCAAAGTTGTTTTTTCTGTCATGTAGCACTGTCCTCTCTTCCTATCTCACAACCTGCCAAACACGCTCAAATAATTCCGCGTATCCCGCTTGCTCCCAGCGGCTCGCAAAATAAGGGTTGTGAAAATAAATAAATGCCGTTATAATCGCGTCGCCTTGGTTCGACCGGCCACTAACTTCCTCTGCTTTTTGCGCTAAATGTGCTACGTGATTCTTCACTAACTCTTCCTTTTGTTCAATATAATCTGTGTAAAGTAAAAACATTTTCCGATCAGTTTTATATAGTTTTTTCTTGGTATCCGCTAAAAGCCAAAGCCAGTCGTGAAGCGCATCATCTAGTGTTTGCTCCGCATTCGGAGCCCAGGCAAAAATCTCGCGTGAAGTTTCCTCTAGCCACCGTAACGCTAGTTTTTGAAATAAATCTTCCTTGTTTCGATAATGCTTATAAAGTGCCGCATGCGTGACGTTCAAATTTCCCGCAATATCATAAAGTGTCGTTTTTTCCATCCCTTTTTCATAAATAATTTGTTCTGCCATATCTAAAATAATTTCTTGGGATAATCTCGCCATTGTAATACCTCGATTCCACTCATTCTTTGTTTCTAATTATACAGGAAAATAAAAAGGTTACAAATCCTTGACAAAGTAACCAAAAGGAGTATACTTCCAACTATAAAGTTACTTATAACAAAAAAAGTAACTAATGAAGGAGCGAATAGATTATGACTAATAAACGTGTCGCATTTATTTTAGGGGGATCTGGCGGTATTGGGAAAGCCATTGCCGAAAAGTTAGTCGAACAAAACTTTACGGTTGCTGTTCATTATTCAGGTAATAAAGTAAGAGCAGAAACACTTGTCGAAAAAATAGTAAAAGCTGGTGGGGAAGCGATTAGCGTTGGTGGTGATGTGGCTGACGAAGCGCAAATGATTGACGCATTCGAATTAATTACAGCCCGTTTCGGTGGGGTAGATGTTGTAATAAATACGGCAGGCATTATGAAATTAAGTCCTATTGCCACTTTAGATATGGAAGATTTTGATCTGGTTCAACGTACCAATGTGCGAGGAACTTTCGTTGTTTCCAAACAAGCAGCCCTAAGAGTTCGAAAAGGGGGCGCGATTATTAATTTCTCCACTTCGGTAACGCGCACCAGTTTTCCGGCATACGGGGCTTATGTTGCTAGCAAAGCCGCTGTCGAGTCGCTCACTTTAATTTTAGCGCGCGAACTTCGCGGAAAAGATATTACTGTTAACACCGTCGCTCCCGGACCAACCGCTACCCCGCTATTTTTAACGGGGAAAGATGAAAAAACAATTGAAAACTTAGCAAAAGCAACTCCGCTAGAACGTTTAGGACAACCTGATGATATTGCAGAAACAGTAGCTTTTTTAGCTGGACCGGCACGCTGGGTAAATGGTCAAACAGTTTTCACCAATGGCGGATTAGCTTAATTAAAAAAGGAGGAAAACCTAGTCTACCTGGTTTTCCTCCCATTTTTTATTCGCTGATTACCGAACGTTTTTTAATTGCTAGAACAATAATTCCTGATATTAAGAAAGTGAGCGCTAAGAAGAGAAAAGCGGATTGATAAGAGTTTGTCGCATTTACTAAATCCCCAATAATCATCGGTGCGAAAAAGCCACCTAAAACCCCACCCGAGTTAATAGCTGCATATTTTGTCGCAATGTGGCTCTGTTTAAATAATTTGTGCGGCAACCCCATTAAGGTAGTAAAGGCCATAATTAGAAAAATATTACATAAACACAAACAAACAATTGAAAGCATTAACTGATCAAACAAGTATACCCCGTACACCGTAAACGCTCCGAGTACACTAAATGTAAAAATGACAATTGGCTCTTTCCCTTTGAAGAATCGACTAATAAAATAGCCCCCAACAACACCCGCAATTAAAATACAAAGCCCTGCTAAAGAACTAATGTAACTCACTTCGCTAATAGAGATTCCTCTCGCCTCATTCAAATAAGAAGCCAGCCAACTTGTTAAACCGTAGTTCGCTGCATTTATAAAGAGTGCCGATAATAAAAGAATCCACAGCTGTTTATCCTTTAAAAGTTCAGAGAGCGGAACTTTGATTTTTTCTTTTTGCATGCTTTTATCGATTTTTGGCGCTTTTGGAACTACTAATAAAATTAACAACCCGATGAAAATCACCACAATACCAATCCAATAATAAGTATTACGCCAACCGACTGATAGCAATAGTTGCGCAATTAAAAGTGGACCAATAAATGCCGCAAAACCAGAGGAAGCGAGCATTGCTGACTGCGCAAAACCTCGCTTGTTTAATGGAATATGAAGAGAAATATAATTGCTGACAGATGGTGGATAACCCGCATGTCCGAGCGCTCCAGACAAGAAACGAATCACAACCAAAAACAGCAAGGAATAGCCAAAACCAAAAATAATAAGAAACAACCCAACGATAATGATTGATATAGCAAGAACAGGTCGAGCACCAATCCGATTATTTAAATACCCCATTGGAATTTGAAAAAGCGTGTAACCTAGAAAGAAGGCACTTAAAATCAATCCCTTTTGACTTGGGTCAAATCCTAAATCCTGAGAAACAGTCACAAGTGAAATTCCAATAGTGTATTTATCCACGTATACACTGGTATAGCCTATAAATAAAACAAGTAATACCATTAACGATTGCTTTTCTCCTTTTACCTGACTCATTTGACTTCACTCCACTCTTCTATAGTCCCACCACTTAAGAAAAGAGCATACCCAGAGTTTTTTTCTGACTATGCTCTTTTCAAAGCTATTACCCATTCAATTTAAAATAAGCTAAAACGACGTCGGCAACTGATTTAGCAGCAACTAATAACGCATCTTCGTCAATATCGAATTTCGGATGATGGTTAAAATAAGCATGCGCGGTATTTTTTGGTTTTGCACCAATATAGAAAAATACACCCGGAATTTTTTGTAAATAATAAGCAAAATCCTCTGATCCGGAAAGCATATCATACGGAGAAATGTCCGTTAAGTACTCTCCTAGACCTTTTTGTAGACTAGCTACCACTTGTTCCGTCACTGCTGGATCATTGTATAGCGGCGGGTAATCGTTCGTATAAGTGAGTTCCACGCTCACGCCAAACATCGCTTCAATACCAGCCACAATCCGGTGAATTTCTGCGTCTATTTTATCACGATTTTCCGTGTTCATATAGCGCACATCACCTTCTAATTCCACCGCATCCTTAATAACATTAAAACTACCTTTACCATCAAATGAACCAATCGTTATAACGCCAGTATCAAATGGATTTAAGCGGCGGCTCACCACTGTTTGAATGGCTGTCACAAAATAAGCACCTGCGACAATCGCATCATTCGCCATGTGCGGAGACGAACCATGCCCGCCAACACCTTGAATTTTAAGTTTAAAATAAGTGCGACCAGCCATCGCGTAGCCACTATGATAATAAACTTGCCCGCTTTCACCAAATGGAAATACATGAATACCAAAAATTTGATCAACATCATCTAAAATACCAGATTCGACAACGCTTTTCGCTCCGCCGGGTGGTGTTTCTTCGGCATGCTGATGCACAATTTTAATCGTTCCTGGAATGTGGTCTTTTAATTGGATTAAACAATCTGCCAAAACGAGTAAATAAGCTGTATGTCCATCATGTCCACAAGCATGCATCACGCCTGGATTTTTGGATTTAAATGGCAATTCAGTTTGCTCTTCAATCGGAAGAGCATCAAAATCAGCACGTAATGCAATGGTTTTTCCTGGTTTACCACCTTTAATCGTTACTACAACTGCATGGCCATTTCCCACTTCTGTTGCCACTTCCACGTCTTTTCCTTTGTAAAAATCTTGGATGAATTTTGCTGTTTTTGCTTCATGAAACGATAATTCAGGATGTTCATGTAAATGCCGTCTAATCTGAGTGATTTCATCTTTTCGTTCTTGGAGCATGTTCATTAACTGAGTACGCATAATTAATACAACCCCCTATTCTTTTGCAGCTTTTAATTCAAGTGCTTTTTTTGCTGATGGTGTTGTTACAACCACAGAAATAAGTGAAACAACACAAAAACCAACATTTGTTAAAAGCCCTACCATTGCTGCTAAATCAATATTTCCTGAAAGTGCAATCACCCCATAAATTGTAGCAGAAATCGCGACACCAAATGAACCACCTAGCGAACTTGCCATTTTGTAAATACCAGAAGCTACTCCGACTTTATCTTCAGGAGCATTAGAAATAGCTGTGTCAGTTGAAGGAGTTGCATACATACCAAGTCCGATACCAAATAAAGCAAATCCAATAAATACTAATATTGTATAAAGTATGCCTGGAATAAATGTTAGCGCCATTAATGCGATACCAACAGCAGTAATTCCAGAACCTAAAATCATAGGTCTACGTGCACCAACTCGTTGAAGAATTTTTTCACCAATACGAATCATTCCAAGCACACAGACAAGGTAACCGATAGAAAGTAAACCGGATTGGAACGCCGTAAAACCGCGACCAATTTGTACATAAGTATTTGCAACAACCAGTGTTCCAGCAGCTGCATTTAACAAGAAGTTGGAAAGTGTCGCACCTGTATAAGCTTTATTTTTAAATAACGAAAAATCAATAAATCCATTTGCTTGTCGAAGCTCCACCCGGAAAAATAATCCCGCCGAAATAAGAAATACAACGAGCATAGTAATAGTAATCGGGCTTGTCCACCCAAATGTAGAGCCACGAGTAATAATAAGGTTTAAGCAAACCATCGCAATAACAAAAAGGACCAGTCCAAATGAGTCAAATTTTGCTTTTGTATTTTGAACAACTTTACTTTCTGGAGTACCTTTAATAAGTAGCATTCCAAGCAGTGCGAATACGATGGAAATAATGAAAATCCAGCGCCAACCCATGTATGTTGCAATAGCGCCACCTGCGAACGAACAAATACCTGATCCGCCCCATGAGCCAATCGACCAGTAACTAAGTGCCCTTTGTCTATCTGCCCCGTCAAAATAAGTTTTCATTAAGGCAAGGGTTGCTGGCATAATACAAGCAGCTGAAAGACCTTGAATAATCCGGCCGATAATAAGTAGCGTTGACCCTTGAGTGATAACAAGTAGCAGTGAACCGATAATACTAAGAACAAGTCCGATATAAGTTAATTTCACACGGCCAAATTTGTCAGCCATACCACCCGCTACAACAATAAAAATACCTGAAAATAGCGCGGTTAAGCTGATGGCAATACTAAGTAAATCAGAGGAAATACCAAGGTCGGCTTGTACTGCTGGAACAATATTCACCATTGATTGAGCAAATAGCCAAAACGTGATAACACCAAAAACAATTCCAACGATTAGTTTATTTGTGCCTTTATACGCTGTTGAAGTCATTAGTTTTTCTCTCCTTTTAAGTAATCTACCACACAAGCTCCCATTGCTTTTGAGGCAATTAATAATGAATCTTCATTGATGTCGAATTTTGGATGATGGTGCGGATAAAAATGCCCATCTGCTGGCATTGCGCCCACATAGAAAAATGTACTTGGTCGCTCTTGTGCATAATAAGCAAAGTCTTCTGATGGTGGTTGCGGTTCACAACGTACAACATCCGTAATTTCTGGAATTTTCGCCCCTTTAATAGATTTAACAACAAAGTTAGTCAAAGCTTCGTCATTATTTAAAACAGGATAATCATTTTTGTAATCAAGTTCACAAGTAACGCCAAACATTGCTTCTATGCCGCCAACAATACGCGTAATTTCTTTTTGAATAATGTGACGTGTTTCTTCAGACATCGAACGCACATCACCTTCAAGCTCAACAGCATCTTTAATGACATTGAAACTACCTTTCCCATCAAAAGAACCAATCGTAATCGAACCAACATCAAATGGGTTTAAACGGCGACTAATTACTGTTTGCACAGCTACTACAAATTCACTCGCAGCAACAATTGCATCATTTGCTAAATGCGGAGATGAGCCGTGTCCACCTTGACCTTGCACTTTAAGTTTGAAATAAGAGCGACCAGTTTGAATTGCACCCTCACGGTAGAAAACTTCGCCCGTTTTCATTGTAGACATCACATGAATTCCAAGCACATTATCCACACCATCCAGCGCCCCGTCTTGAATCATTTGAATCGCGCCACCAGGAGGAGTTTCTTCCGCATGTTGATGTAAAATAACAAGTTTCCCTGTTAATTCTTGTTTCATTTCAATAAGAGTTTCGCCCAAAATAAGCATATAAGCAGTATGACCGTCGTGACCACAAGCATGCATTACACCAGGGTTTTTAGAAGCAAAAGCTAGACCTGTTTCTTCCGTGATTGGAAGAGCATCAAAGTCAGCGCGAATAGCAAGCGTCTTACCCGGCTTGCCTGTATCAATTGTTACAACAACGCCATTTCCACCCACGTGTGTCCGCACATCGCAGTCCATTTCTTTATAAAAATCCGCAATATACTTTGCCGTATTCTCCTCATGAAAAGAAAGTTCAGGGTGTTCGTGTAAATAACGGCGAATTTCTATCATTCGATCTCGTTTTTCGTTTAGTTTTTGAAATAATTTCTCTTTCATTGTCCAAACCTCCATTTTTAATACTTCTGCTGGCCAGAACATCCGTATCTTTAACTACACCTTTATTATAAAAAAAAACAAACAAAAAGAAGTTTGCTTTTTTGCTTAGTTTTAGCTTGAAATTTTCTTCTTTTCTAAACCGAGTTAGCCAATGTCAAAAATTCGGTGTTAAGGGCATGAAAAAAGTTCAACCAAAAGGGTTGAACTTGTTAAATCGTACTTCTAAACTCATAAAAGTGAATCGCATTAATATCTAAATAAGCATAAAACGACCAATCTTCCGTAATCGTTTCATCACTCACAGTAAGCGTCGGCTGAGAGGCATCAACAATATAATCCAAAATCTCTTTATCCAGACCATATTTACTATTAAGCTGCCAATACTTCGAATAAAGCGCCCCATTATCGCGGTCGAATTGCCATTTGCACACTTGGTACTCACCAGCTTGAAGTCCCATTATTCGAATATGAAGTTCTTTCTGTTCTTCTTTAGTAAATCTTTCCTCTACAGAATATCTCGGGTTAATATTCACACAGTTCATCAAAATAAGCTGATATCCGTCTGCATGCTTCGTCATAATAAAATCCGCACCTTCAGCGACCACAACACCTTTGAGCCTTCTCAAAAACTTCACCGCATAAAACGCCGGTCTTTTTCCGTTAAAAAAGTGGAACATTTCAATCCCATCTAAGCTAATATTCAGCTGGCTATCGTCACCTTCATGTAGTTCCGTATTAATCCAGAACCCTAACGCATCTACTTCAGGTGCTAAATCTAGCATTGTTTTTAAAACTAAAGCACCGCGGAAAAATGTACCATTCGTATACCGCGTATTTCCTGTGAGCGTATTCCAATTCACTAGCATAAGTGGTTTATTAATATGATGATGTTTCAAAAAAGCCTTCAATTTCAGTGTTTTTGACAAACAATAATCTTCTGAAATCATAAACGACTTCATATCTTCCTTCGAAAAATCCACTGCTTCATTTTGATTCGCATTGTAGGCAATAAAATCCATTTCATCAGCCACATCTAAAAACCAAGTGTGTCGCTTTGAAACTTCATTTTTCGACAATGAAAATGGGACAAAATTTCCGACTTGGATAGAGAGAAAGCGTGATTTTATTAAATGATGCACTCTCAAATAAATCCTTTTTAATTCCTCTTTGTCTGCATAAGTATTTTTTGGTTCAAAAAACATAAAATGCCATTTAGAAACAAATTCTCGACCAAAAACTTGCATCGAATGCCTTAAAAAATGATCCAATCGTTCTAAAACGACATCTTCATCTCCCAAAATATCTTGGTATTCCAAGCGAATAAACAATTGCAAGTTCTGCTCTTTTAAAAAGGTAAGCGCCAAATCTGCATTCGCATAAGGGGAAGATGTTGGCACTAGCTCATCTGTCTCTGTTTCAGGCAAAAATGTTGTTCCTCTAAACAAATGACGTATACCAATATAATTAATCCCAATTTCATCCCGTGTCGTAATAATCTGCTTTTGCACGTTATCTTGGAGTACTTCTTTCAATTCGCCAATCGTTAAAATATTCATATTTTTACTAAGGGAACGAGTGGTTTTCTCCATAATATCAATTTTCTTTTTTTCAAAAGGAGCCTTATTTAGTTCCTTACCTGACTCTACGTCATGATACAGGCGTGCTAGTTTCACTAAAATTTCTGGTGATGGCGTAATTTGTTCTATACTATTAGCAAGTTGCGACGCCTTCTTCTCTACTAGCAAATTAGTTTCCGAATGATGCTCCACTCGATATTCAGTAGGTGTTAACTCAAAATGAAATTTAAACACTTCCGAAAAATGCTTTTGACTCGAAAAACCGTTTTTTAGCGCTATTTCCGTGATACTTTCTGCAGAATGGAGCAAATCTTGAGTCGCATGCTTCAAGCGGACCTCTGTTAAATACTGCAAAAAACCGAGCCCAGTGGTCTTTTTAAAATAACGCGATAAATACGCCTCACTTAAAAACTCTTTTTGCGCAAACTCACGAAGCGACAAAGCTTCATCAAATCGTTCTTCCACTTCTCGAATAATTCGTGAAATACGTTTGTCATTAACCTCTTTTCTACCAGAAGATGGAATTCCTCTTTTTAAAAAGCGTGTAAGTAACAACAAAACCTGGAATAAAGCTGACTGCGCCTCTAATTTATTCACTCGTTTTTTTGTAGCCGAAGCAATCAATAGTTCACTAACAGACTTCCTCAAAGAGGCAACAACCCGCTCTCTCCCAGGGTCACTTTCCTTTGAGAAAAATTTAAAAGAATGCTGAAAATAATCCTCATAATAATGCGCAAAAAAAGTATCCGAAATGGTTAAATCAATTATTAAATTATCTTCATTTCCTTCGATTGTATAAAAAGTATTACGATCAAGAACTAAAATATCACCTTCTTGCAAGTAAAATTTTTGTTCTGAGATTTTGATAGTTAATTGACCAGAAATGGCGAATACTAACTTTGTACCAAGTGAAATTTCCGACGTTAGCTGTTTTATATGTTGAATACCAATCGTATAGTCTTTCAAATGAGGCATTTTATTCACTCCTTCGTTTAACTTAATCGGACACTTTTATATTATCATAAATAGCAAAAATTAATCGCTTTGTTTTGAAATTGATTCTTTCTTCTATGTTAAAAATTTTTCATTTGTTTTTTAAGAATAATGAAATTAAAAAAGCCAGTCGGAATTACTCCCGACCGACTTTTTGATCTCAATCTTCTTCCACTTGAATAGAAAGACCCACATCCAGTAATTCCTCAACCGTATCAATCACAGAAAACTCCCCATAATTGTATACTGCCTCATTTACAACTAAAATTGGCAAAACTTCCATCCCATTCTTATCAATTAGCGCTTGAACCGACTCTGGCATGTCCACTTTCCCGACTTCTCCTAGCTGAATATCAAACACGATACCTGTATAATCAAAATGGATTTTTCGCTCAGCTTCACTTTGATTCATAAACACTTTCCATATCTCTAGGTTAATCTCAGACTCAATTTCCGCAGAATAAAAATAACTAATTCGCTTCATCTTAAAACTACTTACTTTCTAAATCATGGACAAACAGCCCGCTTAATAATTTCGGTTCAAACCAAGTCGATTTTGGTGGCATAATCTCCGCGGCATCTGCTACATTAAGTAAATCATCCATTGTCGGCGGGTACATCGCAAATGCCACCGAATGACTGCCATTATCCACTAAACGAGTTAACTCTTCTAAGCCGCGTATTCCCCCAACAAAATCAATGCGGTTGTCGCGACGAATATCTTCAATTCCAAAAATCGGCGTTAAAATTTGCGATTGTAATATCGAAACATCCAGCTGACCGATAACATCACTTGGAATCACATCGCTTTTCGCCGTAAGTTTGTACCAATTTCCGTCTAAATACATCCCTACTTGTTTTGGCTTCTCTGGTTTAAAGGCTTCTTTTCCAACCTTCTCCACATCAAAACTAGCCTCTACTTTGCTAAGGAAATCTGCTTCCATTGGCACATTCACAACCCGATTATAATCAAGAATTTCTAATTGATCTTCTGGAAAAACAACTGATAAGAAGAAATTAAATTCTGCTTCTGGTCCGGCGTCTGGAAATTCCTCACGCCGTTTCAAGCCGACTTTTACAGCAGATTCCGTTCTATGGTGACCGTCTGCGATATATAGTGCTGGGACTTCCGAGAACGCCGCTGACAGGTCTTCTAGAATATGAGCGTCTGTAATTGCCCAAGCCTTATGAGTGACCCCGTGGAAGCTCTCAAAGTCGTATTCAGGTTCATTTTCATTCACCCAAGACTCAATAAGTGTATTAATCGCTTCTTTCCCACGATAAGTAAGGAAAATGGGACTTGTATTTGCATCACAAACATCTACATGACGAATCCGGTCTAACTCTTTTTCCTCACGAGTCAGCTCATGTTTCTTAATCTTTCCGTTCAAATAATCATCAATCGACGTACAAACAACCAGTCCCGTTTGCGGACGGCCATCCATCGTCAGTTGATAAATATAAAATGCCGGGTTCGCTTCTCTTCCAAGCCATCCGTCCAACTCAAATTGCTCCAAATTATCAGCCGCCTTTTGATAAACAGCTGGGTCATACGGGGAAATTGCCGGATCTAAATCAATTTCCGCTTTATCAATATGTAAAAAAGAATACTTATTAGCATCACCAAGTTCACGCGCCTCTTCCGAATTAAGTACATCATATGGCAACGAAGCTACCTTTTCCGCTAGATTTTTAATTGGACGTAATGCTTTAAATGGACGTATATTTACCATTGTTATCCTCCTTTTTAGTAAAAGAGCATGAACCCGTCTGGCAATAACCATAAAGTTTCATGCTCTCATTATTTCCCGGGTAATAATTTTAAACTGTCACACCTAATGGTTCAATAACTCGAACACGCAAAACCCCTTGGACAGCCAATAAATCACTTTTCAGTTGTTCCAAATTAGCTTGCGTTTCCTTATCAATATCAATTAAGGTATAGGCATATTCGTTTTTACTACGGTTGATCATGTCTAAAATATTTAGGGAATACTTCCCAAGCTCCGTCGTGATTTGCCCGACCATGTTCGGAATGTTTTTGTGGCAAATACCAATTCGCGGATGCCCGTTATAAGGCATTTCCACATTTGGATAGTTAACAGCGTTTTTAATGCTACCAGTTTCAAGATAATATTGTAATTCTTTTGCAGCCATTTTAGCACAGTTAGTTTCGGCTTCTTCTGTTGAAGCGCCTAAATGAGGAAATACATGCACTTTTTTATGATTTAATAATTCTTTTGTCGCAAAATCTGTAATATATAAACGTAAAAGTCCATCATCTAAAGCTTCTTTCACAGATGCTGAATCCACTAACTCACCACGTGAAAAGTTTAGTAAGACCGCATTATCCTTCACTAATTGTAACGTTTCTGCATTGAACATGCCACGAGTTTTATCCGTTAATGGCACATGAACCGTCAAATAATCACACGTTGCTAAAACTTCTTCAATCGTCATCGCACGTTCCACTTCTTTAGAAATTCTCCAAGCAGTGTCCACCGAAACGAATGGATCATAACCGACCACATCCATCCCAAGCGATAAAGCGTCATTTGCTACCAATGCACCAATTGCACCTAAGCCAATAATCCCAAGTTTTTTGCCCGCAAGTTCTGTTCCCGCAAAAGCTTTCTTTCCAGCTTCGACTTTCTGTTCCACATCATCTTCGGCCGGCAGTTCTTTCACCCATTCCGTACCTTCCAAAATTGGACGCGCCGAAACGAATAAACTTGCAAGAACTAGTTCCTTTACAGCATTGGCATTAGCACCAGGTGTATTGAATACAACAATCCCTTTTTCAGAACAATTTTCTACTGGGATATTATTAACTCCTGCACCAGCTCTAGCCACTGCCTTCACTGTTTCTGGAAAGTCAAAATCGTGTAAGTTATAACTCCGTAGTAAAATCCCGTCTGCTGGCTGATTTGCATCAATCACATATTTTTCAAGATCAAATGTCTTTAAGCCTTCTTTTGCGATAGCATTAAACGTTTGGATATTAAACACGTACTTCTCCCCCTTTTCTTGCATTTGCAAATTTTTCCATAAAGGCGATTAGTGCTTCAACCCCTTCAATTGGAAATGCATTATAAAGACTTGCTCGCATCCCACCCACAGAGCGATGTCCTTTCAAGTTTTTAAAACCATTTGCTTCAGCTTCTTTGACAAAAGCTTTATCAAACTCTGCAGAATTCGTCACAAAAGGAATATTCGTGAGTGATCTTGCAGAAGGTTCGACCGGTGAAGAAAAGAAATCCGATTGATCAATATAATCATATAATAATGCCGCTTTTTTGCGATTTAGCGCTTCAATTCCAGCAACACCACCTTGTTCTTTAATCCATTCGAATACTAATTTTGCTACGTAAACAGCAAAAGTTGGTGGTGTGTTGTACATAGAACCATTTTCGGCTTGTACTTTAAAATCTAACATAGAAGGAAGCCCCTCTACTTTCCCGATTAAATCTTCACGGATGATAACAAGGGTTAAGCCAGCAGGACCAATGTTCTTTTGCGCTCCTGCATAAATCAAACCGAATTTTTTCACATCATAAACGCTTGATAAAATATTAGAGGACATATCTGCAACGACCGGGACAGCTGAGTCTGGCACATCAAACATTGCCGTTCCTTCGATGGTATTATTTGTGGTTACATGTAAGTAAGCCGTGTCACTAGAAACTGTAGGAATTTCAGGAATATAGCTGAAATTGCGGTCTTCCGATGAGGCAATTACTTCCACCTCAACACCTTGAATTTTTTTAGCTTCAGAAATTGCCTTCTTCGCCCAAGATCCAGTGTTTACATAGACTGCTTTTTTACCATTTGCAAGATTCATCGGCACCATATCAAATTGCAAACTTGCGCCACCTTGCAAAAATAGTACTTTGTAATTTTCTGGAATCCCCATCAATTCTCGAATTAAACTCTCCGCATCGTCTATGATGTTTTGAAATAATTCTGACCTGTGACTCAGCTCCATTACTGACATTCCTGAACCATTATAAGAGAGTAGCTCCCTTTGAACCTTTTCAAGTACCGGTACTGGTAAAACTGCCGGACCTGCCGAAAAATTATAAACACGTTCCACTCAACATCTCTCCTGTCATCAAATTTCCCCGATTACTTACAAAAATTTTCACCAATAATAGAATAACTTATTGGTCAGATATGAGCCTTCCTCGTTACACTTATGCTTTTCGAAGTTCTGTTCTTAAGAAATAAAAAAGCCGAACCTGTGATATTCTACACAATATTCGGATTTTTCAGCGCTTAAAAGTAAACACTGCCTTTTGTACTTTTGTATATTATAGCAGAAACAAAGCTGTTTTTCAGAAAATTTATACTAAATCTCCAAATAAATGTGATGTTTAAACATTCTGACATTAAAAAAGCACGAGAATCCGCTATTTGAAGCAATTCTCGCGCATATAAAATTTGAAAACAGCTTCACAAAAGATGTTAGCTATTTTTCACTTTTCGCCCTAAAGTTAACCAATACACCACAAAGAATACAACAAGCGCAATAATTGCTGTGCGGTACATAATGGCATAATTGTAGTAAGTCGCAACAATACTTAAACCAAAACTACCAACAGCCATTCCAATGTCCATCCCCGAAAGAAAAGTACCATTCGCTGTCCCTTTATTATGAGGTGCAGCCCTGTCAACGGCAAGTGCTTGGAGTGCAGGTTGCGACATGCCGTAACCTAGCCCAAAAAACAGTGATGCGATAAATAAGCTGATTGCTCCAGTTGCAAAAGAAAGGATAAGTATCCCAATGATCATGGCAAATGCTCCCGGAATAATAACAAATCGATGTCCTTTTGTATCATAAAGCTGTCCAGCAAACAAACGGCTAACAAGCACCATAATAGCTTGCCCTATAAAGTAAATCCAAGTTGTTGAAATCCCAATTTCTGTCCCGTAGACCATCATAAACGTCTGGATTCCACCAAGCGGAATAGCCATTAATAAACATAGTCCAGCTGGAAGTAGCGCCGTTTTCTCAAATAATTTCATTTTTTGATGTACGATTTTTTCTGACTTTGGAATTTTCACTTGTGTCATTAAAAGTAAAATAAACACCATCAAAACAAGCGAAAAAGTCACTAAAACATCGAAAGAAAAATAATTCATAATTAAAATAGCAATAATCGGCGCTAGTGACATTCCAAGCGCAGTCGTAAGCCCATAAAAGCCAATTCCTTCTCCCGTTCTGCTCGGCGGTACTAATTTAGATACCCCTGTCGCAATTGACGTTGTGCCGATACCCCAGCCAGCTCCGTGAAAAAGCCGTAAAATAAGAAGGGCAGCAACCGCTGTCGACCAATAAAAATTAACTGTTGTTAAAATTAAAATCAAAAAACCTGCAATAATTAATACTTTAGGTCCTAATTTATCATTCCAACTTCCCGCAATCGCCCGCATAAGTAAGGCGACAATTGAAAATAGCCCAACCGCTAAACTAGCTTCCATTTGAGTCCCGCCAAGTTCAATAATACGGGCTGGTAAAGTTGGCATAAACACCATAAACCCAATATATAAAAGCACGCTACCTAACAATAAAAATACGTAGTCCTTCGTCCAAAGTCTTGTCTTCTTTTCCAAAATTTATCCCTCTTTACTCTATATTAGTAGAAATGTTCTTTAAAATAGCCGTGAATTGCTCCAAATCCGCGCGAGTAATCCCAGCAAACATTTTTTCACAACTTGCCTCCACAATATCTCGAAGTTCATTCGTTTCTTTTTTTCCTTTATCTGTTAATGACAAAAGCGAAATCCGTCTATCTTCTGTGCTAACTTCCCTTAAAATAAGCCCTTTTCTCAGTAAAACATCGACAATCCGATTCACTGTTGGCGTGTCCTTTTTCGTCCAAAGTGCAATCTCTTTTTGTGAAATCGGCTCGTTCGCTTCAATACCCTCTAAAACAGACCATTGTTCAGGTGTCACATCATAGCTTGCAATCGAACGCAGCAAAAATAAATGCATTTTCTTCGCTGTCGTATTTACATCAAATGAGATTTCATCATAATATCCGCGCATATTTATCTCCTTTTCATTGTCTTAACAATAATTGTCATAACAACCATTATACATATTGATTGTCTATTTGACAAGAAAAACAGCCGAATAAACGACTGTCTCTACAATAATTCCACATCTATAATATCTCTAAATTCAATTACATATTCATACCCAACAATGTCTTTAAAAACAACTTCTTCTGTTAACATATCTATTTCAAGCGGCACCAAATCTTGCGTTTCAACCTCTCCAAATCCAAGGAAGGCAGCAGGATATTCAAATCGAGTTAGACGTAAAGAAGAAGTATCTACTTCTTGAAAATATTTTAAACGAACGAGCCATTCTCGCTTCGTGGCGTCTTTTAATGTAATGAAAAAGCTCTCGCGTTCTAAAAAATCCACTTCTGGCCGACTCGTCAAAAAAGCAGCATTCTTCTCTGGTTGCACTTGCTCTTTCCGGATTGCCGTAACCATAACTATCACCTCTTAAATTCATTATACGAACAAACGTTCTCAAAATCAAGTATTTAGCTAAAAAAGTTTTTTTATAAGAGCCCGAAACGGTTTAGCGCTTACATAATCTTTTTCCGACAAAAACGCTTGCAAATTAATAAATAGTTGCTATACTTATGTAAGTAAATAACATTAACAGAGGAGTTTTATTATTATGACTAATACATTTTTAGATTCTATTAAAGTTCGTCGTTCCATTTATGCACTAGACAAAAACGTTTCCGTAGAGGATTCCAAAATTGAAGAAATTATTAAAGACGCAGTTAAATACAGCCCATCTTCTTTCAACTCTCAAAGTTCTCGCGCTGTTATTCTTTTAGGAGAAAACCATGAGAAACTTTGGAATATTGTAGAAGATACATTACGTGCTATCGTACCTGCTGAAAACTTTGCAGCTACTGAAGAAAAAGTTGGTTCTTTCCGTGCTGGATACGGAACAGTTCTTTTCTTTGAAGATACAGCTGTTATTGAAGGTCTACAAGAAAACTTTGCGTTATATGCAGATAATTTCCCTGTATGGTCTGAACAATCTTCAGGTATTGCACAACATTCAGTATGGGTTGCTCTTGCAAACGCTGGAATTGGCGCATCTCTACAACATTACAACCCACTAATTGACGATGCCGTTAAAGCTGAATGGAATATTCCTGCAAGCTGGAACTTACGCGCGCAAATGCCGTTTGGTAACATCGTTCAAGAAGCTGGCGAAAAAGAATTCATCGATGACGCTGATCGTTTCCGCGTTTTCAAATAATAAATGTTTCACGTGAAACAAAAAATTCCGCGACCATTAACTGGTATCGCGGAATTTTTATTTTGCCAAACTTTTAAATCTGCTTCTAAGTTCATCACAACTGACAATACCAGCAATCCCGCCTTTAATTTCTCCATCAACAAGAACAAGCGAATTTGGTATTCCTTTTACATCAAATTTCTGAGCTAATGCGCGTTGTTTATCTACATTAATTTTCACAACTTGGACATTACCTTCTTCCATCTCAGCGAATTGCTCAAGTGTTGGCCAAAAGCAGCGACACGGTGCGCACCACTCTGCCCAAAAGTTAAGTAATATTTTAGGATGGCTACTAATAATCTCTTCCAAGTCATCTTCTTTTGCAAAAATAATCGCCATACATATCCACCTCACATTCAGAATATTCCAAAGTTGTATCTTGGTCAAGTAAAGGGTTTTAGAATAGCAATATATCTTGCTTTTTGTTCATTTTTTGACACTTTTGTTTCACGTGAAACATTTTATTTGCTATGTAAGATTTCTAAAATGCGTAAATCTAGCAAACCTGTACTCTTCACTGTCATATCCGCATCACGAAGTCCAGAACCAACACCCACGCTTACAATTCCAGCTGCGTTAATTGCTTCAATTCCAGCTTGGGCATCTTCAATCCCAACTACTTCTGATGTTTCCAAGGCTAAACCGCGACATGCTTCTACAAAAATTTCTGGATCAGGTTTTGATTTAGTGATTTTAGCAGCATCAACAATATAATCAAATTCTTGTTCCATTTCAAGCGCACTCAATACTGTACGAGCATTTTTTGAAACAGAAGCAATCGCGCATTTAAGATTTTGCTTTTTAAGAGCTACTATAAGTTCTTTAATTCCTGGCAAAACATCCGCTGGCGTAATTTCTTTTAGCAAGCTCACATAGAAGTCGTTTTTATCTGCCGCAAGAGCCTCAATCTGCTCTTCTGTAAAATCATTTTCTCGCCCATCTTTCTTTAAAATAAGAAGTAGGGAGTCAATTCTGCTTACTCCTTTTAAATTCTCATTAAATGCTTCATCAAATTCGATTCCAATACTCTCAGCTGTTTTTTTCCAAGCTAAGTAATGATAATGCGCTGTATCTGTGATGACTCCATCCAAATCAAATACTACTCCTTTTAATGCTATTGTCATTCTACTCGTCCTTTCCAAACTGCCGCAACATTTCGTGCGGTTCTTCTTAAATTATTTGGTGTTTCTTTAAGGATACTTTCTAAAGATGCTGGTTTGGCAATGGATGGAAATACTGCGCTGATTCCGACTTCATATACTGCTTCAAGACCCTCACCAACACTTCCACAAATTGCAAAAACTGGTGTTTCTTTCGGCACTACTTTCGCAACGCCAACAGGAGCTTTCCCTTGTGCGGTTTGCCCGTCCATTTTCCCTTCGCCAACAATGACCAAATCAGCATCTTCGCAAACGGTTTTGATTTGAAGAGCTTCAATGACAAAATCAATTCCCGATAAAAGGTTAGCTTTTGCAAACGTCATAAGTCCAGCACCAATACCGCCCCCAGCACCAGCGCGCGGCATTGTAATCATCGCTTGGTTTGCTAATTGATAAAAATGGCGCATTGCTTTATCTGCTGTGGCTAAATCTGCTGCTGCCAGCCCTTTTTGCGGACCAAACACATACGATGCCCCCGACTCTCCACAAAGCGGATTTTCGACATCCGTCACAATATTTACTGTGATGTTTTCTAGTTCAGCTGGAACCTTTTCAGAACGAATGGTTGCTATATCAGCTAAATTTGCGCCAATCGGGTTGACGATATTATTTTCCGCATCTAAAAATTCATAACCAAGTGCACTGGCCATACCAATCCCGCCATCGTTTGAAGCGCTTCCACCAATTCCAATGATAATTTCGGTCGCACCTTGTTTTATCGCATGCAAAATTAGCTCTCCCACTCCTTTAGTACTTACTTGAAGTGGGTCGCGCTTATTCGTTGGAACCAAGTGTAAACCACAAACCTCTGCCATTTCTATTAAAGCTTTTTTGTTTCCATCCGTAAAAGCAACTTGCGCTGAAACCGGGTCACCAAAAGGGCCAGATACATCGATTTTCATTTTTTTCGCGCCTAAAGCATTACTCAAAATCTCTAGTGTGCCTTCCCCGCCATCACTGACAGGGAGTAAATGGTAATCAGCGTCTGGGTAAATTTCTTGAAAGCCCTCTTTAATATACTCTGCCACCTCATGTGCCGTCAAACTTTCTTTAAATGAATCTGGTGCAATAACAATTTTCATAAAGACACATCCTTCTGATCCAGCTCAATGATTAATGTATCCGTTAAATGCTGTTTTTTTCCGTAGATAACTAATTCTAGCACGCTTTTTGTATTTTTTGAAAGTTGTAAAGTGTTTGGTGCGATTTTCACTGAGATTTTTTCGCCTTTCCAGAAGAATTTAAATGCAACAGATTGCCACGCGTCTGGTAAGTTTGGTGCCATTTCAAGTAATTCCTCACTAGTATCCATACCAGCAAAGCCGAAAACTACCGCCAGCCAAATTGCGCCGAGTGATGCAGCATGAAGCCCATCATCTGATGAATGTGGCTCACTTCCAAGGTCAATTAAGCAAGCTTCTTGGAAAAATTGATAAGCTTGCGCACGATTTCCAGTTCGATTTTCTACAATTGCATGGATTGCTTTACTTAAAGAAGAATCATGAATTGTTCGTTTTTCATAGTAATCTAGGTTTTTCTTCACAGCATCTGGCGCAAACATCTTCGGAAACAGGTAAAATAACATCACTAAATCCGCTTGTTTTAAGATCTGTAATTCGTTCACTTCTTGACGAGAATAATCTAGTAAAATTCCTTGTGTTCCTTGTGCAGCCTTATATTTATCTAAGTTTATCCAGTCTTTCTCTAAGAAAGTATCATCTTGCGGGATTAAGCCGGACTTACTAGCGACAGGTAAATAGATTTTTTCAAGAAAATCTTCTGCACGAGCCACAAAATCTGTTTTGTCTTTATTCCATTCCAGCGCTTTTTTCACATTATAGTGGGCCATATAATTCGTATAAGTATTATTATCGATATGCTCCGTGTACTCATCTGGTCCAATCACATCAAGGATTTCCAAGCGTCCATTACGATTAGTTACGCGACTGAGCCAAAATTCTGCTGTTTCAAGGAGTAATTCCGCACCACATTCTGCCATAAACTGCGCATCGCCCGTTGCAGCCTCATATTCACAAACTGCATAAGCAATGTCTGCCACTAAATGATGCTCCGAAATCGCCGAAGCTACCTTTTGGCGTGTTCCAGTCCGAATATTAATTGCTGCAAATTCCGGTGTCTCTTCTTCGCCAGAGAATGCACTTTCCCATGGGTAAAGTGCACCGTTATAGCCGTTTTTCAACGCTTTTTCTTTTGCCTCTTTCAAATGAAGATAACGATATTGCAGTAGTTGTTTGGCAATTCCCGGCTGGTTATAAAGAAAAAATGGCATAATGAAAATTTCTGTATCCCAAAAAACATGCCCTTTGTAACCTTCCCCAGTTAATCCTTTAGCACCAACACTACAGCGAAAATCATCTTTTGGCGTCATAATTTCTAAATGATAGCACGCAAAATCTAGCGCAAACTGGTCAAAATCATTCCTGCTCTCAACTCGAACTCCTGCATCTTTCCAAAAATCCGCCCATAGTTCCTCCGAAGCAGATTTCAGTTCTGCGTAGGTCGCCTTTGGAAGTTCCGCATCCGCTTGATCAAGCGACGTTTGAACCAAACTTATTTTCTCCAAAGTAAATAGTTGATTTTCCGCAATTTCTTGCTCTACTTCCGTCATCAATTGCCGATTTTTCGCAGTGAAAATCCCTTTTTCGTTTACTTTTGTGGCTATTGTAATTCGTTGTTTACTCTCAATAGTCTCATATTCACCAACCATTAGTGCTTCATCAAAAATCCGCAAACTCGACTCCGCTAGCTGCTGTGTTCCAAAATTGGTTTGCTGCGCATCAATCCCCGTCTTTACTTTGACTAGCGCGGCCCCGCTCAAAGGCATTATCTCCACTTTAGCCGCAATAACGTGCTTTACTGCTTTGGAAACAAATCTGTAAAAATTTAGTTGGTATTTTTGGCCCGCGCTACTTTCCCAAGTGATTTTTCGCACTAATTCTCCTGTACTCATATCTAAATAACGTTCGTACACATGCACTTTCCCTGCTTGCATCGAAAAAGTTTCTCCATCGAGCATCACTTGGAAACGCGTCACATCTGGCAAATTCACAAGTTCCGAACTCATCGAACCGCTCGGACGATTGTAAATCCCCGCCACGTACATACCTCGCACTTGCTCAGGATACTCTTCTTCAAGAGCACCGCGAACGCCCAAAAAGCCATTGCCAACAGTCATCTGGCTACCATATTTATTTAGATAATTTAATGCAAATTCCTTCTCGATTATTTTCCTCATAAAGAAACACTCTCACCTTTTTCTGCCGATTCGTATAAACTTTCAACAATTTTTTGTATTATATAACCTTGTTCCGCTCCAGCAAGCTCTATTTTTCCAACACCAAGAACACTATCCACAAAAGCTTTCATACTGTTTTCATGTTTATTCTCGTCCAATTGTTCTAACTTCTCTAACAACTGAAATTCACCTGCATTATCTGTATAAATTTCAGCCGGATATAAACTGCCTCCTGCTAAATCTCCAAAAAAAGCAACATTTAGCATATTTTCCGGTTTAATATGGAGTGCAAAAGAAGTATCAATCTCAATCAATCCGCCATTTTCCAGTTCAATAAAGCCGAATAAAGAATCCTCCACTGTATATTTTTCCGGATCCCACGAACCAAATGTCCCCGCACTTTTCTTGGTTCCGATTTTTTGAAAACTTTTTGCCGTTACTTTCTTCACTTTTGGGAAACCAAGGACAAACATCGCTGCGTCAAGCATGTGAATTCCCATATCAATCAGCGGACCCCCGCCTTGCATTTCTTTATTCGTAAAAGTTCCCCAACCTGGCACGCCAGAACGACGAAGCGCAGTTGCTTTCACACAATAAATTTCCCCTAAAAGCGCTGAATTTCTCTTCAAAAACTGCGCTTCACTGGAAAAACGATGATGAAAATCATATGCCAAAATCGCATCCTTCTCTTTCGCCAGATCCCACATTGCTTTCGCTTCCGCTGCACTCATTGCAGGTGGCTTTTCACACATAACAGCTGCACCATGCGACAGTGACAACATCACATTGTCAAAATGGAAGCGATTGGGTGTACAAATACTAACAATATCGATTTTCTCAACCGCAAACATCTCTTCTGCGGTAGCATAATGTTTCTCGAAGCCATTGTTCACACGGAATGCTTCGCCCCGTTCCATACTTGGATCACAAACAGCTACAAGCTCCAGCTCATTTCTTGTCTTATAATACGCAGCGTGGACTTTCTCGGCGACTTGTCCAGCTCCTATGATTGCAACTCTTTTCTTCATATCCGAAACTCCTTTTAGAAAAATCCGTCCGCTTTAATTGGGACGGATTTTCTATTTTAAATTAAACAGCTTTTTAAGTGTTCTAAAGCATCTTTATAAGCTTGTTCTGGATTTTCACTGCGAACACGACATTCAAAAGTTAAAAATCCGTTGTAACCATTCTTTTTCAGTTGATCAAAACTTGTTTTAAAATCAAGGCTACCGCTTCCTGGTTGATAGCGATGATTATCAGCAACATGAATATGACCAATCGAATCTTTATACCTCTCAAGTGCAGCAGGAATGCTATCTTCTTCAATATTCATATGATAGAAGTCAGCGATAATTTCTACATTTTCAAGATTATTTTCATCAATATATTTCTGCGCATCACTTAGCAAATTAATCATATGGTCTTGGTATCTGTTAAGTGGCTCAAGATAAACTTTCGTGTCAGTTTCTCCAGCAATTTTATCCAAATAAATTAATGATTCACTTACTGCTTTGAAATCACCAGCTTGACTTCGCGGTGAAACCATTGGCGGAAGACGATAAGTGAACATCCCCCACGCCGCTGGAACGACAATCCCTTGCCCACCAACTTCTGCTAAAGCTTCTAAAATCGCCTTAATTTCTTCTAAACCGTTCAATCTGCGCTCTTCAATGAAGTCACCAATCCAGCCGTCATAGCCACCACATGCAGTACTAACAGGTAGCCCCGTTTTTTCGATAGCTTTCTTCACTTCGTCCAAATTTTCAACAAGTAATTTACCATCAATTTCAAAACCTTCAAAGCCCATTTCTTTTACATAAGCAAATTTTTCTTCTATATTTTCCGGGAAAAATGCTTGGTTTTGTGTGCCTAATTTCATTATTATCGCTCCTTAAAGGGTAATTCCCATTTTAATACTCAAATCAGGTTGTTGGTCGACATATTTCATGTAACTCTCCGCCGAATCAGCGAATGGAACAACTGGATCAATAATATCCGAGCAATCTAAGTAGCCATTCATCAGTAGTTCCCAACAAGTTTCCTCGATACGTTTGCGGTCCCAGCGCGGATAATCCGGGTTTGGCTCACTAGCCGCACGTGAAAAGACGATTTTTGCATTGTTAAAATGTGCTTCTCGTCCAAGATTAAATCCTTCTGGGAAAGGTTTCGCGAATGCTACATAAGAAATCGTTCCACCATAAGCAATACCGCGAAGTGCTGCTTGAAGTGCCGCTGCGTTTCCGCTTGTTTCAATGATAGAATCAGCGCCAAGCTTACCAGTAAGGCGTTTCACTTCTAAGCCAACATCTGTCGTAATCGGATCAAACGTAGCATCTGCTCCATGTTTTTCAGCGATTTCACGACGATGACTAAGAGGATCGACCCCGATAACAACACTTGCGCCCGCTTTTTTCGCTAGTTGAATTGCAATTTGACCAATCGCGCCAAGTCCAACAACGACAACGTAATCCCCAGCACGAACATGTGCATCTCTCACGCCACTCATCGCAAATTGAGCCGGATCATAGCACACTGCATTTTTCCAATTAGCTCCTTTTGGCAATTTACGTAATTTATAATTATCGACAGCTTTCACAATAACGGTTTCCATAATCGGTCCATACGAACAAACCGTGTCCCCAAGCGCATATTCCGTCACTTTGCTCCCACATTCAACTACTTCACCAACGACCATGTTGCCTAGCTGAAACTCGCCAAACACAATGCCTCGCGCACTATTTGTTTCACGTGAAACAAATAAGTTCCATTCAGGCGAAAATTCTTCATCAATAAAAGGACTAATTCCTCTAAAATCAACCACTTCTGTACCATGTTTTGGCGAAGCGAACTCCACTTTAATTTTTACTTCATCTTCTAAAACTTCACGATCATGATATTCTACTAATTCCGCCACACGAGGGGCAGTCGCTACTAATTTTTTCATGTTAAATTACTTCCTTTCTTATCCTTTAACTCCACCATCAGTTAAGTTTCCTTTGATAAATCGTTCTGAAATTGCGTACATAATAACAACTGGTAGCGCCGTTACAAGCGATGCCGCCATCATTCTACCCCAAATATAATCTGGTGTACTAAATAGTGTGTTTAAGCCAATTGGTAACGTGAATTTCTCTGAGCTAGATAGGAAAATCGAAGCAAACAGATAATCATTCCAAGCTACCATGAAGCAATATACAAATACAGAAACAATACCTGAAATCGCAAGCGGAACGATAATCCGTAAAATAATCTGGAAGCGATTCAACCCATCCATCATTGCTGCTTCTTCAATATCAGAAGGGATTGTGTCAAAATAACTTTTTAGCATGAATACCGCGGTAGGTAGTGTTTGTACAACCATCGTGATAATTAAAGCTGTTTCTGTATCATACAATCCCAAACTCGAAATTATTTTGAACAATGGAACGATTAACAAGATTCCAGAGAACATGTAAACCGTATAAAAACTTGCATTAATCGTCATCCGCCCTTTAAAGCGTAATTTCGACAACGCATAAGCGCCTAAAATTCCCAAAACGACCGCAATTCCCGCCGCAAAAACCGAAACCACCAAGCTATTTTTAAAATACGTTAAAAACGGAAAAATATCTGGATTAAAAATATCAATATAATGCTGGAATGTAAAATCTTTCGGGAAAAATGTTGGATGCGTAGAAATGGCTTCTTTGCTGCTCTTAAATGAAGTCATTAACATAATCGCAAAAGGGAACAACGTGATACATAAAAATGCAACCATCGTCACATAAAACGCGATTTTCTTCGTTCTTTTTGACTTTTTACTACTTACCGCCATTCAAATCCACCCGCTTTCTTGCAAAAATAATCACAACAAAAATAATGACAAATAATATGACAGAAATCGCTGCTGCTTTTCCTAAATCATTGAATGCAAATGCTGTTTTATATAAATAAACTCCAAGGATATTTACTTTATTCGTGAGTAAGTATACATCGGTGAACATATAGAACATCCAAATCGCCCGAAGCGTAATAACTGTTGCGAGTACCGGCATAATCGCTGGCAAAGTAACGATTTTGAATTTATCCCAAATGTTCGCTCCGTCCATATCAGCCGCCTCATAAAGCGACTTATCCACCGTTTGCAAAATCGCCAAAAACGAAATAAATGCATACGGGAAATAACGCCATATCGCAAAAAAGGTTACTAAAAAGAAACTAGAAACTGGATTATCAAACCATAACGGCGCTTCTTTGAACATATGAAGCACATCTACAGTCATAAAGTTTATCACACCATAACCATTATTAAACATATACTTCCATGCAAAAATAAGAGAAATAGATGGTGTTACATAAGACAAGATAATAAGCGACCTAGCCGTTCTTCTAAAGCGGAATTCGCGGTTAAAAAATATCGCCACAAGTAGTCCCATCCCGGTGCTTCCAACTACTACAAGTGCCGTATAAGCCACTGTAAGACCTAGTGATTTATAAAACTCTGGATCTTTTAAAATATCTATATAGTTTTGTAAACCAACAAAGACCGATTTAATGTTGGGGTTAAGCGGCATATCTAAAAAACTAATCTGGATATTTGAAATCATCGGATATAAAACAAGTGCTGCCAGTAAAACAAAACTTGGCGCAAGTAAAATCATAGCTAACTTAAAGTCGGATCTTTTATATACTTTTGTTTTCATAATGCCTCCTTAAATCAAAAAGCGACGTGCTAAACTGTTAAAAAAGACGGGGAGACTCAACTCTCCCCGCTATTTGATTATTTACCTTCTTCAGCTTTCTTCTGCGCTGCTTTTAAGTCCGCCGAAACATCACCGCCACCAACAGTTACGTTATTAACCATTTGTGCGATAATTCCTGAGCTAGTAATATCTCCCATTTTTGTAAGATTTTTACCGTCAACAAGCCCGAAAACTTGGATGTCATTGAATGATGCTGCAATTTCATTTGGAAGTTCACCAAATGATTTGATTACTTCATTTTCTTTATATGCTTTTTGTTCTACTACTTCTTTATTTACTGGTTGCGCACCACCTGGGGACATTAATACCCACGTTGCCATATTTTCTGGCTGCGATAAATATTCAACAAATTTCTTCGTTGCTTTCTTTTGCTCATCATCAAGCCCTGCTGAAATAGTTAAACCAGAAACTGTACCATAAACCGCTTTTTCTTTTTCTTCCGGAATTGCGAATCCAATGTTAGACGGATCGCCTTCTTCATAAACAGAAGGAAGAATATACGTAGAATACATTGCCATTGGAACAGTTCCATTCATAAATGCATCTTTAATTTCAGTTACATCATTTGAACCAGGCATTGTATATGCTGAAAGATCTTTATAATATTGAAGCGCTTGTTTCATTTCTGGTGTATCAATCGTTACATTACCTTTTGCATCTAAAACATTCGCTTTGTTAGAAAGTGCGAATTGAGAAAATGCTTGCTCACTCATTGTGCTTTCTGCTGTTGGAATAGCAATCCCATATTTTTTATCTGCTTTATTTGTGAATTTTTTCGCTACTTTTTCAATATCCGCCCAGTTTTTTGGTTCTTCAAAACCAGCATCGGCTAAAGCTTTTTTGTTATACCAAATACCTTGAACCCAACCGCTTAGTGGTGCAGCGATATAGCTTTTACCATCTTCAGAACGTACTAAGTTTGTTGCTCCTTCGTAGTAGTTATCCGCTCCAATAGAGTCAATAACTTCTTTCACTGCATCTTGATCAATTAACTCATCTTTATCCATTACTTTGGCAAAATCTTGGCTGACTTCCATGATTGCTGGCAATTTACCAGAACGAGCAAGTGTAACTACTTTTGTATTAAAAGCATCTTCTTCAACTGGAATTTGTTTAATCTTGATTGTTGGATTTTTTTTCTCAAAATCAGCAATTAATTTTTTAATAACATCTAAACGCTCTTTTTCAACGGATGAATGCATAAATTCCACTGTTACTTCCTTACTACTAGACCCTTTTCCCCCACATGCAGCTAGAACCGCACTTAGAACCAACACAACAACAAGTAATACAAGACTCTTTTTCTTCATTTTTGTTCCTCCCTGTAATTTTTGGTTTTTAGCCAGCAGAATTCATAGCCACTAAGCTTTATGGAATCGCTCCCAGTTACCGTGGAGCCCGTATAAAGATTTGTATAAACACCGCTGTCTAGTGAATACTTCACTTCTTTTTCTGATAAATTATGAATCAATATAATCGATTCCGCGCCAGATGATCGCTTAATAACAAACAATTCCGCCGTGGATTCTAAAACTTCCATCGGTATTTCTGGATGGAAAAGTGATTCCGCTTTTCGGGTGCTAATTAATTTTGTTAACGCATCATAAGTTTCTTTTCGTAAGGAGCCAGCTTTTTCTAACTCAACTGCAATTTCCTCCAAATCATATTTCTTTCTATTAATGGAGCGATTGTGGCCAGTTATTTCTACGCCTGAATAATCATTGCGGCTTCCTAAAATACTTTGAATATACACTGCTGGGACGCCTGGGATAGACATTAATACCGCATGAGCCACAAGGAATCTCGCCAGTCTCAAATCATCTGTGTCCGCCTGTTTACTTAATGCATCCATGTAAGTCACATTAATCTCATAAGGACTCATAGAACCATCTGGATTTTGCTTATATGAAACGAGCGCGCCTTCTTCCTCCAAATCATTCACTAACGCCAAAATTTCCGCTTCTGGGATAATGCCGCGTACTGGATTTAATCCAATTCCATCATGTGAGGCAAGGAAATTAAAGAATGTCCGCTTGCCTTCTGGTAACTCTAAATTCTTCGCCCAATTACTTAAAAACTCCGCATTGCCATGGTGTATCGCATGGAGCACAAGTGGCGGAAGTGGGAATTGATAAACCATATGCGCTTCTTTTTCACCATTTCCAAAATAACTGATATTATCAGCATGTGGCACATTAGTTTCCGTTATAATAATTGTCCCCGGTGCTGCAATGTCTACTAGGTCTCTAAATAATTTCACGATTTCATGCGTCTCTTCCAAGTGAATCGAGCTTGTTCCCGGCACCTTCCACATAAATCCAACCGCATCAAGTCGCACATATTCTGCTCCTTCTTCTAGATAGAACATTAAAACATCAATCATCTTATAAAGCACTTCCGGACAAGCAAAGTTCAAATCAATCTGATCCTCACTAAACGTCGTCCAAATATAACCCTCTTTACCAGAAGCAAATTGAAATGGCGTAAGCACTGGTGTGGCGCGTGGTCTTGTAACCGAACTAAGGTCAGCATCCGGATCCATCTCCACAAAGAAGTTCTGAAACTCTTCGTCACCCGCCAAATACCGCTTAAACCAATCACTTTTTGCAGACATATGATTACAAACAAAATCAAACATCAAGCGCGCCGATTGTTCCATTTCCTTAATATCTGTCCAATCACCAAGCTCCGGATTTACTGCCTTATAATCAATAACCGAAAACCCATCGTCCGATGAATAAGGATAGAAAGGTAAGAAATGCACTACTTCAAAAGTCGATTTTAAATAACGATCATACATTTTCTTAAATGTTGGTAACGTTTTTTTGGATTCCTCTTTAAACTGATCTCCATATGTAATTAAAACAATATCCTTCTCGTCCCATTTATCTTTTCGTACTAACTTTCTTTGTTTCGTTTGGTTTACCCGTTCTTCAATTCTCGTTGCTAAATTCTCAACCACATCTTCAGAATATAACCGCGAAAGTCGTTTTCTTAAATTCGTCATCATTTACCTCCTAACCGGGAGCGCTCCCACAAAAAGAATTATAGTATGGAAAGCGCTTTCTGTCAAACAGAATTTTAAATGAGTTTTCTAATGTGTTGATAGTATTGGGTTTTTATCTCTCCATTACATCTAGTTGGACATTTAGCGTAAAATTGAGTAATATAAACATGGATGATATTGACCGGAACCGATACCGGAAACAATAGAGAAAGGAAGATTACCTTGGCAGCTACCATTTATGACATAGCAAAACACGCGGGAGTTTCAAAATCAACGGTATCTAGAGTACTTAACAATCAAGCTAATATTTCCAAAGAATCTAGGCAAAAAGTATTAGAAGCGATTGATGAACTCAACTACCAACCAAGCAAACTAGCTCGCGCACTTACTTCTTCTGGCTTTGATGCTATCATGGTTATCTCAAATCGCTCAACAACAACTACAGCAGGGAACCCATTTTTTTCCGAAATAATTCAATCCATATCCACTCAAGCTGAGTTGGAAAATTTTGACCTCATCCTTCAGACTGCCAAAAACAGTGAAGACGAACTCAAAAAATGTCTCTCGAAAATCCAAGAAAAAATGATTAAAGGCATAATTATGTTAAGTTCCCCAGCTGATGAAGATTTTTTTCATCAATTAGATCCTTATAATATACCTATTGTTGTTACTGGAAAAGTAGAAGGCCATTACAAAAATATTTATTCTGTTGATACAGATAATTTTGGTGATAGTTATGCTCTAACTAAACATTTAATCACACAAGGTCATAAAAAAATTGCTTGTATTCACGCACCACTTGATTATCATGTTTCGATTGATCGGCTCGCTGGATTTCGAAGTTGTCTATTTGATCACAAATTAGATCTTCGTAACGACTGGATTATTGATAGCGGCTATAACATTGAAGACAGCTACAAAGCCGCACTACGCCTAATGGAAGGTTCGGATAAACCAACCGCCGTTTTCGCAACTGATGATTTAAAAGTCCTTAGTATCTATAAAATGGCCGCGGACAAAAATTTGCAAATTCCTGCAGATTTTTCCGTTATCGGCTATAATGATAAAGTAGCATCGTCTTTCCTATCACCACCGCTTACTTCTATTGACATTCCTATTAACAAATTAGGAAAAAAAGCGACTAACTTATTATTCCGCTTAATCCACCAAGATAAAAATGTCCCAAAAACAACCATTATCCAAACCGAAATGATTGAACGTGAATCCATTCAGAAAATAAACTCCTAAGCTTATTTTCTGAATTTACTTGGTCCTGTAGCTCAGTTGGGAGAGTATCACCTTGACATGGTGGGGGTCGCTGGTTCGAGACCAGTCGGGACCATTTAACAAAAAAAGCATTCCTTTGACGAAAAGGAATGCTTTTTTGATTTTATTTAAATAACTTACCTAACTTCTTAAACAACCCATCCTCAATGATATCAATACCGATACCCCAGTTACTTTTGAGGATTTCTTTATTAGCTTTAATATATTCTTCCAAGTCTTTACCTTTAATAGCAAGGTTATGATATGGACGATACTCTAAATAACAAGATGCACCATTTTTGTGGATTTTCTTCGTCATACGATGTTTCAAATACTTAGATTTAATGTCACATTCTTGACATGTGTAGCTCTCTTGTTGGTCAATTGACTTATCTGTCGTCAAATGTATCTCTGTTTTAATTTTATTCCGATCAATCCAATACGGGAAATCTTTATGGAAATGTTTTTCAGCAGTATCATCGATAAAGTTGCCATAGTTCCAGTAGTGTAAATAACGTTTTTTCTTTTCAACTTCATATGGATCCGTAATAGTCGCTTTATACACTATAGAAAGTTCATTTAAATCCTTATTATCTTCAACTATTTGAACAGAAGTATTACTAAAATGCTGTTCAATTTCATTTTCTTCAAAGTTTTTATACAGCGTCATACACTTATACGTTGTAAAATTGTAACGGCTGATAATCTCTTTATTAGACTCATTTTTAAACATATCACGCGATCCGTTCGCCATTCCTCCACGTAACTTTCTTTCAAAGACAACCTCAGCCACATTCCCTTTCACATCACAACGGAAAATTTCTTCCACAGCTGGCTCTTCATCTTCAAATGGTTCTTGTTTTTGTAATTCCGTACCAGCTTTAATTTCCAAATAATACATAAAACTATTTTTTTGACGATTAGCTAAAAATCCTTGGTCATTACTCATCGTCGCATCAACAAAGTAAACTTGACCTTCATGTGTTATTTTTAAAATCGCATGGTTAAAGTTGAATGGTGATGGCGTATAAACTGACAAGAATACATCACTATCATAGTTAACTAGAATAAGCTCCGAGTTCACGCCTAAATAGTCTAAAATCACTTTCAAAAGAACTGTTTTCGCTTTGCAGTCCCCTTGTTTTGTATTATAAGTTACTTCAGCAGCTTGCGGCTCGTGCCCATCCATCTCTGCTTCATTGTACAAATAGTACACTTCTTTTTGAACAAAATCGATGGCATGCTTGATTTTATGGTCTAAAGACGGAAGCGCATCTAACTCAGTCACTAAATCAGCCGCAAAATCAGCAAGATTTACTTGATAGAATTTTTGATAAATGTCACTGATTGTTTTGGTGATTTCCGGATACGTCTGCTCTGTAACAAAATCAATGAAAGGTACAATCTCAAGCTCTTTCGGGTCTTCTCCAATATAATTTTCTTTTTCAATTGTATAAGATTCATTATGCGGAACCATCACTTTATCTTTTTCTAAAATAGTGCCCGCTTCATCTCGGAAATAATGGAAATTCGCTTCTAATTTTTTCTCCGTTTCATTTTTCAATTCAAAACGGTATTTCCCGTAAGCCCAGTAGGAATTTGGTGCCGAATAAATCCAGCGGAAAAAGTCATTTCGAATGCTGCTTTCTTCATATTTACGCTCGATTGTTGTCTCCATAATAAAAATATCGTTTAAATGTAAGTCGCGAATAAGCACCGTTACTTTTTTCTCATCATTAAAACTTGCTTGATTTTCATCACGCACATAGTCCAGTACTTTTACATTAATGTCATCCAACTTATCAATTACTTTACCCTCACGAACCACAGATAAAGTGTGAATATTTAATACTTCTTCTTCTGATAAAACAAAGCTTGTTTTAGCGGTCGAATTGAGCATATTTGGTTCATTTAATGTATATGCCATCGAAGTATAACTCGTACGCGAATTTGGTTTAGCCGTTTCTACAATATTACACCAGAAACAGTAATCACGTTCTTGCGCAATTTGTGCATCATAAAAAGTTTTATCTTGTGTCTTTAACCAAGAATCAATGTTTTCTTGTTTTGTTTCTGGAGAACTTAACTCTGGTTTGATAAAGTAATATTCTTTTGTCATTGTGTAATCTCCTTAACTATTTTAGATAACTTCATTCTAGCAATAACTAAATAGAACAAACAAGAGCAAATCTTTTGGATATAACAATTTTTGGTTTATCTACACTATTTAGTAAAAAATTCGACACATTTACTGCTAATTTCCATTTATCCATGAAAACAATTGCACATCTTGGTATACCTCACCAATTTTTTCATAATCTCGCAGTAAACCTTCCTTCGAAAAACCAAGCTTTTCTAACAATACTATAGAAGCTGTATTTCTTGGGTCTACTTTTGCTTCAATACGATGTAATTCAAAAGATTCTTTTCCCCATTCCATCAACGCTTTCACTGCTTCCGTCGCATAACCTCTTTTCCAAAAACGTGTCCCTAAATCATAGGCAATTTCTGCCCGATGGTTTTCATGATCAATGTAATTAAAGCCACATGTACCAATAATTTCCCCTGTTGCTTGCAAAATAATCACACAGCGAAGTGCTTTTCCTTCAATTTCTAATTGTCTCAGCATTCGAATCATTTCTTCTACAGGCTGCAAACTTTGAAAAGGTTCAATGTTCATATATCTAGTAACCGAATCATCCGACCAATAACCGAACAAAATTTCTGTATCAGCCAATGTCATTTCGCTTAAAAAAAGTCGTTCTGTTTTTATCATTTGCTTCCGATTTTCCATATGTTAACCCCCGCCTTTTTAATAAAAAAAGCTTATCAAATCTCCCTCTCAAAGTAAAATGTTTCACGTGAAACATTTGCTCTTTCTTTATCATCAGAGTTATTAGGTTTATAATGAAAAATATCTCAAAAAGCTTCAAAAAGGAGAATGATTCATGGAACAGACGGATAAACGTAAAACTTTAGCACTTATTTCAATTATGCTTGGAGCTTTTATTTCATTATTAGATACAACCATTGTCAACGTTGCCCTACCCGATATTACGACTGCTCTACATGCTACAAGTGAAACAATTGAATGGGTTATTTCAGGTTATGCACTCGCTTTTGGCCTCGTTCTTATTTTAGCTGGTCGGCTTGGCGATAAATTTGGGCGAAAAAACATCTACATTATCGGGATTACGCTCTTTCTAATTATGAGTGTAACTGCAGGTTTCGCTAGTTCGGAAAATAGTCTCATTATTTCCCGGGTAATACAAGGACTTGCTGCCGGGTTATTTTTCCCACAAATCAATGCCACAATTATGGATATGTATTCTGGAAAAAGTCTTGGGAAAATTTTCGGAATTCTTGGCTCTGTTATTGGTGTAGGAACTGCTATCGGACCTCTTACAGGAGGACTTTTAATTGAACTTTTTGGAGCTACAAACGGTTGGCGCGCAGTTTTCTTCGTTAACGTACCTTTTGTGTTAGTAACACTTGTCTTAGCAATGCTTTATCTCCCTAAAAGAACTGTCTCCACGAAAAAAATCAGCTTCGATTTGCCTGGAGTTGGGCTACTGACAATCGCACTTTTACTATTACTTTTCCCACTTATTTCAAATGGTGCAAATGATTTTAAACCAATCGACTATCTTTTAATGGCGCTTTCTATCCCACTCTTCATCATTCTTTACAAATGGAGTGTTTATCAAGAAAAGAAAGGCAACCAACCATTAATTGCGCCAAACTTACTTAAAAACAATCAATTTGTCTCAGGAATGCTCTTATCTCTCGTATACTTTGCTGCATTTACTAGTATTTTCTTCGTTCTATCGCTAACTTGGCAAACTGGTTTCAATCGTTCAGCTATTTTATCTGGACTTGCAATTAGTCCCTTTGCATTAGGTAGCGTACTGGCAGCGTCCAATAGTTACCGATTTATCCCGCTACTAGGAAGAAAACTGTTAATGCTAGGGGTCTCGCTTGTTATTGTCGGTCTTGGCACCGTCTCTATAGTTTTTCATCTCAATGACGGCGCTTTTTCTGCTTGGCTCTTATTCCTACCACTTTTCATTTCTGGGCTTGGTAGTGGTTTGACTATTGCACCATTGAATAGTTTTACCCTTTCCACAGTGACCGGTGTAGATCGCGGCGGAGCTAGTGGTATGTTTAATACAGCGCAGCGAATTGGTTCTTCCTTTGGGATTGCTGTGGTCGGTTCGGTCTTTTTCCGTACATTAGGAAATACAACAGCCACCTCAAAAGCAAGCGCCTTTTCAGACAGTTTGCAAATGAGTATGTACGTCAATATTTTTCTACTCATAGTTTGTTTCCTACTCATATTCCGCTTACCAAAAAATATCTAAAAAGAGACATGACTTTGCATTAAAGTCATGTCTCTTTTCTTATGCTAAATAGAAAACTTCTTTTAAATCTACCGCGACCGGGCTATGATTAGGATTTGATTTCATGATTGGAGCCATATATTCCCACCACTTTTGACAAATTTCCGTTTCTGCTATTTTGTCATAAACAGCTTTATTCTCAACTTCCACATAAGCAAATAACGTGTCCGTTTTTTCTTCTAAAAATATCGAATAGTTAGATGCTCCATGTGCTTTTAAGGCCTCTTTCATTTCTGGCCAAAGTTCATCATGTCTTTTTTTATATTCTTCTTGATTACCAGGATATAAATACATAATAGATGCCACTCGTTCCATTATTCTTACCTCCTAATTATTTAAATAACCGGCTTTTGCTTCAACGCCAAATCTTTCACCTAGTGCTTTCAATTGTTCATCTGTAATCGCTTGTTTAATACCGCCTTGTGACATCACAATAGTATAAACTTCTGCTGCTTTCTCGGCGGTTTCAATTAATCCAAATGTTTCATCCATTGATTGCCCCGCACCATAAATCCCGTGATGTGGCCAAACAATTAAACGATTTTCCTTCATTTTTTCAGATGTAGCTTCTCCAATTTCATTCGTACCAGGAACCAGCCAAGGAATAATCCCAACACCTTCTGGAAAAACGACTAAACATTCCGTACACATTTGCCACAAAGTTCTTGTAAATGCTTGTTCCGTTAGCTCGTGTGTAAATGTCATCGCGAGCAAATGCGTAGCGTGACAATGCATAATAACACGGTTTTCCGGATCAACAGAAAGTCTTGCAATATGACTCATAAAATGCGCTGGAAGTTCACTCGTTGGTAGTCCACCGTCTGTGTAGCCCCACAGCAAATGAACTGCTTTTCCATCTTCACTTACTTGAATTACACCTAAATTCACAGCTGGAGCTTCTTCAACATTTTTAAAATATTTGCCCGAACCAGTTACTAAGAAAAATTTACCAGCGAGCTTTTCACCATCAAAGTCCATTGGAATTGTGCGGATAATTTGCTTTACATCTAAGTATTCTGCAACTTCTTTTTCATCAAGCAAATAAGTGATATTGCCACCGTTTCTTTCGTCCCAGCCTAACCGATATAAATTTGAAGTAGTTTTTGCCATTTCCTTAATAAAAACAGCATCAAGTATATCCTTTGTCATCGTCACTATCTCCTATCTTTTTAGTAATACATCTTCTTCATAAGCTTTTACTTCTTTTAACCAGTCAAGGCCAACTGGGACACCATTAATTTCACAGAAGTAGTTCCATACATCGCCAAATGGAAAGTCTTTTAACTCTTCGGTAATTGCCATACGAGATGTAAAATCATTTTCCAGTTCCATTTCTTTCAAATCGGCTGTAGGTTCTAAAAGAGCTTTAAGCAATGATTTTTGGGTATTTCTAGTCCCAACAACCCATGCAGCAATCCGGTTGATTGTTGCGTCAAAGAAATCAAGACCAATATTTGTAATTCCAAGTAAATCATTGCGCACCAATTCCCGACCAATTTCAATTAATTCATCATCCATAATCACCACATGGTCACTATCCCAGCGGACCGGACGGCTCACATGCAACATTACACCTTTACTGAAAAGCGCCAAAGAAGACAATTTATTAGAAATAACTTCTGTTGGATGGAAATGTCCCGCATCTAAGCAAATCAGTTTATCTCGCGTAATTCCATAACCCATATAAAATTCATGCGAACCAACTGTATAAGCCTCTGCACCCAAACCAAACAATTTACTTTCTACAGCTTCTTGTGTATATTTTTCATCTAGTTTTTCTGCAAAAACTTCATCTAAAGCCTCCATCAAACGTTTTCTCGGGGTGTAGCGATCAATCGGACAATCTTTTATACCATCAGGCACCCAGAAATTATTAATACTTGTTTGGCCAAGTTCTTTTCCAAAATACTCGGAAATTTTCCGTGAACGTTTCCCGTGCTCTATCCAAAAATCACGCACTTCTTTATCGGGTGAAGCTAATGTGTAATTATCTTTAAACATTGGATGTGAAAAGAAAGTTGGATTGAAATCCAGACCCAAACCTTGCTCTTTCGCCCATTCTACCCATGGAGTAAAATGCTTAGGTTCAATTTCATTTAAATCTACTTTTTCATCTGTATCTACATAAATCGCGTGCAAATTAAGTTTATGTTTTCCAGGAATAAGTGAATAAGCTTTTTCCAAATCTTGGCGTAATTGTTTAGGAGTATGAGCAGCACCCGGATAATTCCCGGTCGCCATGATTCCACCAGTAAGTTCACCGTCCGGATTTAAGAAACCTTTAACATCATCACCTTGCCAACAATGCATCGAAATTTTAATGTCTTTAAGTGTTTCCAAGGCTTTTTCCGTATCAACGCCAATTGCTTGATAACGTTCTTTCGCCACTTGATATCGTTTACTAACTTCTGTTTCTTGTCCCATTCTAAAAGCCTCCTAATTAAATTCAAGTACCTTAGTAAATCTTTCTTTTATTTCCTCAAACCTCACATCGCCACAAGAAAATTCGCCAATTTCAAATGAATTTCGAATAATTTTTCTTCCCGCACGCATAGATTTGATTTCACCCTGATTAATCATTTGTACAACTAAATTTCCAATTGCTGTTGCTTCTGAAGGCCCCGCAAACACTTCTATCCCTGCAAGTTTAGCTGTTAATTGATTTAGCATAGCCACATTACTTCCACCACCGACAATATAAAGTTTTTCAATTTTCTTACCAGTAATTTCAGCCATTTTTTCTAATTCTAGCGCATAATAAAGCGCTAGGCTTCCATACACACAATTTGTCAGCTCACCAATCGTCTCTGGTACAGTTTGTCCAGTTTCTTGACAATACAATTTAATCTCATCCACCATGTTTTCCGGATTATTAAATCTCGCATCATTGACATTAATAATTTGCTTGAAATAAGGATAATTACTCGCTTCCTCAGCCATCTCAGCAAAACTATGCTGATAGTCGTCCATGCGCGCAATTTCTTGCACAATCCAAAGTCCCATAATGTTTTTTAAAAAGCGATAAGTTCCATATGCGCCCCATTCGTTCGTGTAATTTTCTTTAAAAGCTGCTTCGTTATTAATTGGCGCATTTAGTTCCATCCCTATTAGCGACCATGTTCCACTACTCAAGAATGCCCAATTTTCTCCTTCTGCCGGAGTTCCCACCACTGCCGAAGCTGTATCATGTGTTGCCACTGTTACTACATCACAATTAGGGATATCGTACATCTTGAGCCAATCTTCTTTTACTTCACCTAAATATGTCCCTGCATCCGTCAGTGGCGCAAATTTTTCCACATCAATGTTCAAATGCGAAAGTAAATCCTTATCAAATAATTGTTCTCGCAAGTTAAGCATTTGGGTAGTCGATGAATTTGTTGTTTCTGCCACCTTAACCCCCGTGAGCACATAACCAATATAATCAGGAATCAACAAAATTTTCTCCGCTCGTTCTAGCAAATCTCGCTCTTCCACATACAGCTGATATAGAGTATTTAATTCCATAAACTGAATACCTGTTTTTTTATAAATATATTCTCGTGGATACTCACTCGTTAAGTTCTGCACCGCATTTAACGTTCGTTTATCGCGGTAACTAATTGGGTCTGCCAACTTTTCTCCAGAATCCCCTATCAAAACATAGTCAACGCCCCACGTGTCAATACCAAGCACACATTCCGAAATTCCCAGTTGCTTAACTTTTTCCAAGCCAATAAAAATTTCCTGTATCAATTGATCAATTTCCCAGCGTTCATGCCCATCTCGGTACGTAAAGCCATTTTTAAAACGGTGAATTTCTTCTAATTGTAATTTTTCATTCACCAGTTTCCCTAGAATTAATCGACCACTTGATGCACCAATATCTACTGCAACATAATGTTTCACTGGTCTAGCTCCTTTTCTTTAATCAATTGTATTTCCGTAACGTTCCTTCGTAATATCATCAAGTGATCTGCCACGTGTTTTCGGCGCCCAGATTACACCGATTAAAAGCGACACTGTAAGTAAACCAATCATAATTGTCCCCGCCACAGTAAAGCCAAGATTTGCCAAGATTACTGGGAACACAATCGACCAGACACCTGTACTACCACGAACTAAGAAAAACATCACGCCTTGAACCCCACCACGATATTTTGTTGGAAAAAGTTCTGTTGACCAAAGTGCGTAAAAAGCTTGTGCACCAATCCCTGCTGAAATACCCCATAAAATAACAAATGTCCATAAACCAACCCAAGACATTCCAACAAAAGTAAGTACAACCCAAGAAGCAACTGCCATTAAAGCCCCTACAAAAAACAACCCACGATGACTTACTCGATCACCAAATTTAGCAAAGCCAAAGTATGTAGAAGCTGCTGTGAGTATCCATAATACAGCTTGCAATAAATTCGCTTGTGTATTAGAAAGACCACCGACCGTTTCATATACAAACGGCATAAAGAATCCCATTGCACCCGCTACTAAATTCCAAAACAAGTACACACCCACTAAGAAAAGTACTGATTTTACATTTACTATACTAGAAAATGCTGTTTTAAAAGGATGTTCCAAACGATTACCACTTTCTTTCAATTTCACTTGCTCCGCTTCCCAGTCCTTCGACTCCTCTAGTTTGCGCTGCAACTGCCAAGCCACAAAGGCTACAATCAATAAAGATAAGAAAAGTAAGCGGTTACCTAAAAGCCCAAGTGGAGATACAATAATTCCTAAAGTAAAGATAATTGCTGGCCCACATGACCAAGCAAATTGAGATATACCAATATTTCTAGCTCTTATACTAGGATCCGCCATTTCAGAAATATATGTCCACGAAGCCGGCACCCCAGCCCCAACTGAAAGGCCTGTAACTAAAAATCCAATTAATAACATTGGGAAGTTCATTGCAAACATAATGATTGTAACCCCAAGCATATACACTAACATGTTATACGTATAAATAAATTTCCGTCCATATTTATCTGCTAAATGACCACCAATAAGCGCGCCAATTGCAGAACCAAACGCATTCGCACTCACCGCCCCAAGTAATCCCACTGCAAAACTGTTAAGTCCGAATTGTGTTGCCCATAAAGTTAGTCCACTTGCTCCCGCTACAATACATCCAGAATCTAAATAGTTCGTCAAAGATACTGCTATCGTTCCTTTTTTACTTGTACTCGATCCAGCCATTCTTTTAACCCTCCTACTCATTTTAGTTAAGCGCTTACTTTATATTAAACAATTAATGATTGTGCTTTACAATATCCTGTGTTTATAATTAAAGTATCAAATTTACAGAAGGAGATTGTGAAATGGAAGCGCTTAATAAAAAATTGTTCCGTCTAAATTCAAAAGAAAAAATTCAAAAAAGCACTGGTACTTTTGTCCCCGATTTACCCAATGGCTCCTTTTTAAAAGAGAACGGCAGCATGGAATTATTAAACGATTATTTCTTCAAAAATAAAGACATTTATATAAGCAAACACAACCGATTTGCAGACTACCCGTACCATACACATCAATTTCTTGAACTAAATTATATGTATTCAGGAAGCTCTGAACAGATCATTGAAGGAAATCAAGAAACTTTACATGAAGGAGAACTTTTACTTTTAGATAGCGGCTGCCATCATTCCATCAAAGCAACAGGCGAAAATGACATTCTCATCAACATCCTTTTTCGTGACCAACAAATTAGCCTAGAATGGCTAACTAGTATTAAGAAAAAAAATAGCCTTCTATTCGACTTTCTTCTTCATTCCAGCGTAAGCGAGCAATCTTTAAAGAAATATATTATTTTTCAAAGTGCGCAAATTCCGCATATCCAACAAATTTTAAACCAAATTATCACAGAATATTTTCTAGAAGAAGAATTTTCATCACGAATTATCACTCTTTATTTACCAATTCTATTCACTGAACTGGTACGTAAATGCGATACATATTTAGCTGATGATCTTACTAACACACAATCAAGCACTACTTCCACCATGCTCGAAGTTATCAAGCTGATAGAATCCAACTATCGGACAATCACATTAACAAGTGCCGCCGATACATTAGGTTACAATAAAAATTATCTCAGTAACTTTATTAAAAAAAATACCAATTTTACTTTTACAGAACTAGTCAATAAACAAAAAATGCTCGCAGCAAATCTTTTAATCGAAACCACTTCCACTCCAATCGAGTTGATTATTGAAAAAGTTGGCTTTAGTAATAAGACTTACTTTTACTCCTTATACAAAAAAACATTTAATCTCTTACCCAATGAAGTGCGCAATAAAAAATAAGAGTACTGCATGAGTCGCAGTACTCTTTCTATTGTTTCACGTGAAACATTCTACTTATAAACAACCTCAAACTCTTCACAAACAACCAGAGCATCTTCTTCAAAAGGAATTCCAAGTTCCAGACATTCATTAGTAAAAAAGGAAGTATGTACTTTACGCCAATATTCCAGCGTCCGGTCTCCCTCTCCTTCTAAGTAAGCAAACGTTTCCGGCACTTCATTAAAAGGCATAATCGTTACACCTATTAACTTGATAATTCCCATCGCTTCTTCATTACCATCTAAAAGCACTACATGTGAACCAACAGATGGCATTGTTTCCCCGCCTTGATCATACCAATAGAACAAGCTACTCGTGCCGGTTTTTATTCCGTCAATAACAAGTCCACCAAGCTCATTCGCCATCTGAGCTGAGTTACCAAAAGCCCATGCCTCAAACTTATTGGAAATCATCGGATGCTCAGTTCGATATTTTTGCCACATTTCATGAACCGAATCTTTATAAACTACCACTTGATTCTCCTCCTAAAAAAAGACTGAGGTTCGTTAAAACCTCAGTCTAAGAATTTATTTTCGAACTGGCTTAATCACAATATAGCGATAAGGGTCGCGTCCTTCAGAATGCGTTTCAATTTGTTCATTCTCGCTTAAAATAGCATGAATAATTTTTCTTTCAAATGAAGGCATTGGTTCTAAATGAACTGCACGTTTCGTTTTAAGCGCTTTATCTGCCATTTTATTTGCTAAAATTACTAACGTTTCATGACGTCTTTCACGATAATCCCCTACATTAACAATAATGTTTTTGTATTGGCTCGTTGTTTTATTCGCAATTAATTGTGTTAAGTATTGAAGAGCATTAAGGGTTTGACCATGTTTGCCGATTAACATACCTAGGCTATCACCTTTAATTTGCAACTTCACATCTTTACCAACTTCTTCAACATCAATCGTGATTACTGCACCCATCTTGGTAGCAACATCTAAAAGATAATCAATCGCTACTTGGATACCATCTTCTTTTTCAATTACTTTTACCATAGCTAGTCTTGAACCAATTCCGAAAATACCTTTTTTACCTTCATCTAAAACTTCAACTTCGACCTTGTCGCGTGTTGTTTCTAAAGTGGCTAATGCATTTTCGATTGCTTCTTCCACATTTGAGCCTTGCGCAGTTATATCTCTCACTTTCTTTTCTTACCTCCTTTTTTGGAAGCTTTCATGTTAGCTGCTTTTTTCTTCAAGCGTTCTTCTTCAAGTTGAGCAGCCGCCAGCGCCTCCTGTTCACGTTTGTTTTTAAAAGGATTATTTATTAAAAGTGTTTGGAATACGGTGAAAATGTTACCGATAATCCAGTATAGAGCAAGTGCAGAAGGTAAAGTAATACCCATAAATAGAATCATTACTGGCATGATATAAACAATCATCGCCATTGATTTATTTTGCTGTGTTTGCCCCATCATAGAAATTTTTGATGATAAGAATGTTGTTAATGCCGCAACAACCGGTAAGATGTAATATGGATCTGGATTTCCCAGTTGCATCCATAAGAATGAATCTGTTTTGATTTCTGCTGTTCTACTAATCGCTTGGTAAAATCCTAGTAGAATAGGCATTTGGATTAATAATGGTAAACAACCCATCATTGGATTTACGCTATTTTCTTGATATAGACGCATTGTTTCTTGTTGTAGTTTTTGTTTTGTTTCATTATCTTTAGACGAGTATTTTTCTTGTAGTTCTTTGATTTTCGGTTGTAAGTTTGTCATGGCCTTTTGGCTTTTCAGCTGTTTGATCATTAAAGGCATGATAAGTAGACGGATTAAAATTGTAACAACGATAATTCCGACTGCATAACTTCCACCGAATAAATCGGAAAACCAAGTAATAGTCCAGGACAATGGAAATACAATGTAGTGACTCCAAAATCCAGTTGATTCTGATGTAATTGGATCAGTTGAATAGCCACAACCCGAAAGCACAGCCATTAATCCGATTACAAGACTTGCGATGAGCAACTTCTGTTTGAATCGCTTTTTCTTCTTCAAATTGATGTAACCTCCAATTTCGCCTTTTTCAAATTTCCACTCATTTTGAATTGTTTGGTTTTTGCTTTAAAACACGCCCTACTTTTAAAACATGAATCAAACTTTTCTTCACTTCATGAAAATCCATATTGGCCGCCGGTTTTCTGGCGATGATAATATATTCATTTTCAGGATTGATTTGGCTTTCTAGTTCATGGAATGATTGTCTTATGTATCGTTTAATTCTATTCCGACAGACAGCGTTTCCAATTTTTTTACTAACCGATAAACCAATTCGAAAATGATTTGATCCTTCTTGCCTTAAAGTATATACAACAAATTGACGGTTAGCAAAAGATTTTCCTCTTCGGAATACTTTTTGGAAATCGTCATTTTTTTTAATTCTATATTTTTTTTTCATACATTCTCCATCTTCTTACATATCTTAGTATAAGGCCGTTTGACTCAGTGATTTTTCAAAAAAAAAACCACTGAGTCGTTTTCAGTGGTCTACGCAGATAAAACTTTTCTTCCTTTACGACGACGACTTGCTAAAACTCTACGTCCGTTTTTAGTACTCATACGCGTACGGAAACCATGTACTTTTTTTCTTTTACGTTTACTTGGTTGATATGTTCTTTTCATTAATTACACCTCCCATGAAAGGGTCCAATCGAATTTATCTATTAGACAGTCTTAGATATTATACGTGAACTGGTCATTTTTGTCAATACTATTTAGACGAATTTCTATTTAGACTCCGTTCACTATCATATCATATTTTTATAGAGAGAAAAACCATTTTTCAAAATTTATTGAGTCAAATAGATATATTTTTCTCTAGTAGTATCTGGAATAATTATTTTACGTCCAGAAACCTCTACTAAATATCGTGCGAATTCACCAATTTTCTCAAATTCAGCCGGATATTCAAAAACTAGTTTCTCCTTTATTAAATAGTTATCAACGTAATGACTCGTTTCAGGCTGAAAAGATAGAAGTCCTTCAATAAAACGAATTACTTTGGTAAACTTTGGAATTTCCTGCTCTTCTTCTAAATCGGTAAAATGAAAAAACATCGTGTACACATGATTTTTTTTTATATTTACTGAAAAAGCTTCTTTATTTATATTACTTTTAGCAAATACTGTAAAATCATCAATTTCTGCTGGTTCCCGTTTGTCGTGAATAAGTAAATAACCAAACACATCATCAATGTTCCCGTTTTGTATAACTCGATAAAACTCTGTATCTCTTGTTTTCAAAAGCCGTTGAAATATCATTTTTCACAACCTCATCTTTTGTCTTTTTTCGTATTCTGCTAAATAGTTTAACACATTGGCACAATGAATTCCTTTCCCAGAAAATGTGGATAAGTAGTTAATATAAGCTTTTTATTGTGGATAACCTTTTAATTAAGTTCAAACTTATACACAATTAGTGGTTACTTACACACATTGACTTGTGGATAATTAATTCTAACAATTTCGTTACAGATTTCTTTACACACAAGTTATACACAAGTTAACTAGCTGTGGACAACCGTTTTTCACATCTGGACAGTTTTGTGGATAGATTTTGTAAGTCCTTGCTATCAGAGTGATTTTCTGATATTATAATTCCTGTCGAATAGAAATATAGCTGGGGAAAAATAAAGTTATCCACAAAACAATTTCACTTTGTGGATAATTTTTTAACAGTGTTTGGATAACCTTATCCATGGCTTTTTCTATCTGTGGATAACTTTAGATCATCCATTTACTTTACATAAAAAAGGGGGGTTACTAGTGCAATCAATTGAAGACATCTGGCAGGAAACACTGCAAATCGTTAAAAAAAATATGAGTAAACCTAGTTATGACACATGGATGAAATCAACAACCGCTCATTCACTTGAAGGTAACACGTTTATTATTTCAGCGCCTAATAATTTTGTTCGCGATTGGTTAGAGAAGAGCTACACTCAATTTATCGCTAACATTTTACAAGAAATAACTGGTCGCTTATTTGATGTCCGCTTTATTGATGGCGAGCAGGAAGAAAACTTTGAATACACTGTTATCAAGCCAAATCCAGCATTAGATGAAGATGGCATTGAAATTGGAAAGCATATGCTTAATCCAAGATATGTTTTTGATACATTTGTCATTGGTTCAGGGAACAGATTTGCTCATGCAGCATCACTTGCAGTAGCCGAAGCACCAGCAAAAGCATATAACCCGCTTTTCATTTACGGCGGAGTTGGCCTCGGTAAAACACATTTAATGCATGCAGTTGGTCATTACGTTCAACAACATAAAGATAATGCCAAAGTAATGTATCTTTCCAGCGAAAAATTCACTAATGAGTTTATTAGCTCCATCCGAGATAATAAAACCGAAGAATTCCGTACAAAATACCGGAATGTCGACGTCTTACTTATTGATGATATTCAATTTTTAGCTGGTAAAGAAGGAACGCAAGAGGAATTTTTCCATACATTTAATACGCTTTATGACGAACAAAAACAAATTATTATTTCTAGTGACAGACCACCAAAAGAAATTCCTACACTGGAAGATCGGCTTAGATCCCGCTTTGAATGGGGCTTAATTACTGATATTACGCCACCAGACTTAGAGACACGGATCGCCATTTTACGTAAAAAAGCAAAAGCAGACGGACTTGATATTCCAAATGAAGTCATGCTTTACATTGCAAACCAAATTGATTCGAATATTCGCGAGTTAGAAGGCGCACTCATTCGAGTAGTTGCTTATTCTTCTCTCGTTAATAAAGATATAACAGCTGGACTTGCGGCTGAAGCTCTAAAAGATATTATCCCCTCTTCAAAATCACAAGTCATTACGATTAGTGGGATTCAAGAAACAGTCGGCGAATATTTCCACGTTCGCTTGGAAGATTTTAAAGCAAAAAAACGGACGAAAAGTATTGCTTTTCCCCGCCAAATCGCTATGTATCTTTCAAGAGAGCTTACAGATGCCTCATTACCAAAAATCGGTGATGAATTTGGTGGACGCGATCACACAACCGTCATCCATGCACACGAAAAAATATCGCAGCTACTAAAAACCGATCAAGTGTTGAAAAACGACCTTGCTGAAATTGAAAAAAATTTAAGAAAGTCACAAAATATGTTTTAATAGATCTGTGTATAATGTGGATAACTGGAACATACTTACCCACAAGTTATCAACATGTGGAAAACTCTATGTCGCATGGCTTACAACCTACTTATCCACAAATCCACAGCGCCTGTTACTATTACTACGATTTTTTATTAATTAATTAAAGGTTTTTGAGATTTTACAAAATATAAAAAAATGGGGGATACTCATGAAATTTGTTATTGAGCGTGATCGTCTTGTCCAAGCAGTCAATGAAGTTACTCGTGCCATCTCTGCAAGAACAACGATTCCAATTCTAACGGGGATAAAAATAGTCGTAAATGATGAAGGTGTAACCCTTACTGGTAGTGATTCTGATATTTCTATCGAAGCATTTATTCCATTAATTGAAAATGATGAAGTAATTGTAGAAGTCGAAAGTTTTGGTGGTATTGTTCTTCAATCCAAGTACTTCGGAGATATCGTGCGTCGTTTACCTGAAGAAAATGTAGAAATTGAAGTTACAACAAATTATCAAACGAATATTAGTTCTGGCCAAGCATCCTTTACGTTAAACGGCTTAGATCCAATGGAATACCCAAAATTACCAGAAGTTACAGATGGTAAAAATATTAAAATTCCTATTAATGTCCTTAAAAACATTATTAGACAAACTGTTTTTGCTGTTTCTGCTATCGAAGTTCGCCCAGTACTTACTGGGGTAAACTGGATTATTAAAGATAACAAACTTAGCGCAGTTGCGACCGATAGTCATCGTTTAGCATTACGTGAAATTCCACTTGAAACAAACATTGATGAAGAATACAACATTGTTATTCCAGGAAAAAGCTTAGCTGAACTAAATAAAATTTTAGACGATGCAAGTGAATCCATTGAAATGACCCTTGCAAACAACCAAATTCTTTTTAAATTAAAAGATTTATTATTCTACTCTCGTTTACTTGAAGGTAGTTACCCAGATACATCACGCTTAATTCCAACTGATACTAAATCAGAACTTGTCATTAATTCCAAAGCATTTTTACAAGCAATTGATCGTGCTTCCCTACTTGCTCGCGAAAATCGTAATAACGTTATTAAATTAATGACACTCGAAAATGGTCAAGTAGAAGTATCCTCCAATTCTCCGGAAGTTGGGAATGTTTCTGAAAATGTCTTCAGCCAAAGCTTTACTGGCGAAGAAATTAAAATATCTTTTAACGGTAAATACATGATGGATGCCCTTCGTGCTTTCGAAGGTGATGATATTCAAATTTCCTTCTCTGGTACAATGAGACCTTTTGTACTTCGACCAAAAGATGCAGCCAATCCAAATGAAATTTTACAATTAATCACGCCGGTTAGGACTTACTAATCTCGCAAAAAAGCACATCCGTCTTGGTTTCAAGGCGGATTCTTTTTTTGTTATAGTACAGTTTTTGGATAGAAATGTATATTTATGCAAATGGAGGTAATTCTTAGCATGATGAAAGATATGACAACAGGTAATCCGACAAAATTAATTTTTTTATTCGCAATGCCAATGTTGATTGGAAACTTATTTCAACAATTTTATACGATGATTGATGCAGTTATTGTTGGAAAATTTGTTAGTGTGGATGCGCTGGCTGCTGTTGGTGCGACAAATTCGGTCAATTTTTTTATGATTTCTTTGATTATTGGACTTATGAGCGGGATTTCCGTTGTTGTTGCGCAGTATTTTGGATTTAAAGATTATGATCGTTTGAAAGATGTTATTGCTACGGCGACTTATGCAGTGGTTTTTTCAGCGATTATTTTAACCGTTGCAGGAGTTTTACTTGCAAAGCCACTACTAATTTTACTTAGAACACCAGCTAATATTTTAGATGATTCTACTATTTTTTTAACCACCCTATTTATTGGGATTTTACCGATGAGTTTGTATAATGGGATGGCGGCGATACTTCGAGCACTAGGAAATTCGATTACACCACTGATTTTTTTAATTTTATCGTCTTTAATGAATATTGCATTAGATTTTTTATTTGTTGTTTATATGGATATGGGTGTGCGTGGTGCTGCTATTGCGACGGTGCTTTCTCAAACTGCAGCAGCAATCGCAGTTATTTACTATGCTTATCGTCATGTTCCATTTATGCGAATAGAGCGTGCAAAATTCAAGTTGTCCACCCCACTACTTAAAGAAATGGTGCGAATTGGTCTTCCTTCTGGGTTACAAGGATCCTTTATTTCTATCGGAAATATGGCCCTTCAAAGTTTAATTAATGGTTTTGGTTCATCGGTTGTGGCGGCTTACACGGCGGCGAGTCGAATTGATTCACTTACATATCAACCAGGAATCGCTTTCGGAGCGGCTTCCTCCATGTTTGCTGGTCAGAATATTGGTGCTGGAAAAATTGATCGTGTGCGCGAAGGCTTTTGGTCAGGAATTAAAGTAGTTACAGCTATCAGTATTGGAATTACAATTTTAGTTCAGCTTTTTGCGCGTCAGTTTTTATTATTATTTGTAGATTCAAGTGAAACAGAAGTTATTAATATTGGTGTGAGTTACTTACTTATAGTGTCGCTATTTTACGTCGTTGTAGGGATTTTATTTGTTGTAAGAGAAACGCTGCGTGGCACTGGAGATGCGATGGTACCTTTAGCAATGGGGATTTTTGAGTTAGTTTCTAGGCTTGCTATCGGATTTATTTTATCCCTTTATATTGGTTATGTTGGGCTTTGGTGGGCGACCCCAGTGGCTTGGATTACTGCGACGATGCTCGGAGTATGGCGATATAAATCAGGAGCCTGGCAAAAAAAAGCAGTTATCCGACGAAAATAGCAATTTAAAATAAAAAACGCCACAGAAGCTCATATTTTCTTTTTTTGAATAAATAATATCCCCCCATTAGTTTTACTAAAAAAAGCTGAAAAACGAATATATGAAAATATTCTTTGTATTATTGGCAAAACTTTAGTAAAATAGAAGGTAGTGATAAAAAAAGATTGGGCGTGAAATTTTTGGCTGAAACAGTAAAGATAAATAGTGAGTTCGTAACGCTTGGTCAACTTTTACAAATGATTGATGTAGTTTCAACTGGAGGAATGGCAAAAGCGTACCTTAGTGAAAATACGATTTACATCAACGGAGAAGAAGATAATCGCCGGGGGAAAAAGCTTCGTAATGGTGATATAATCTTAGTTCCTGGTGTTGGAAAAGTAAAAATTGAGCAAGGATAATAGCAGATGCATTTAGAAAGCATTGTTTTAAGAAATTTCCGTAATTATGAAAACTTAGAACTAGAATTTTCCCCGTCTGTGAATGTTTTCCTTGGAGAGAATGCACAAGGTAAAACCAACCTTTTGGAAGCTGTATTAATGCTTGCTCTTGCAAAATCACATCGGACAACCAATGATAAAGATTTTATTATGTGGGAAAAAGAAGAAGCCAAAATGGAAGGACGAATAGTAAAGCGCGGGCAAACAGTGCCTTTAGAGCTTGCTATCACTCAAAAAGGCAAGCGAGCTAAGGTCAACCATCTGGAACAAAAGAAACTAAGTCAATATGTTGGTAATTTAAACGTGGTTATTTTTGCCCCAGAAGATTTATCGCTTGTGAAAGGTGCTCCAGGAGTTAGGCGCCGATTTTTAAATATGGAAATTGGGCAGATGCAGCCGATTTATTTGCATAATTTGAGTGAGTATCAGCGGATTTTACAGCAACGAAATCAATATTTGAAGATGTTACAAATGAAACGCAGAGTTGATCCAATGTTGCTGGATATTTTAACAGAGCAATTTGCAGATGTCGCTATTAACTTGACGAAAAGACGAGCTGATTTTATTCAAAAATTAGAGGCATATGCAGCGCCGATTCATCACCAAATTTCACGAGGATTAGAAACGCTTAAAATCGAATATAAAGCTTCTGTTGTGTTAAATGGAGAGAACCCTGACACATGGAAAGCGGATTTACTTCAAAAAATGGAATCAATCAAACAAAGAGAAATCGACCGTGGTGTCACACTTATCGGGCCACATCGGGATGATTCTCTGTTTTATATTAATGGGCAAAATGTACAAGATTTTGGTTCGCAAGGCCAGCAACGGACAACAGCGCTTTCTGTAAAATTAGCAGAAATTGACCTAATTCATGAAGAAACTGGGGAATATCCGGTTCTGCTTCTTGACGATGTACTTAGTGAACTGGATGATTACCGTCAATCGCATTTGCTCGGGGCTATTGAAGGGAAAGTACAAACCTTTGTAACAACCACAAGTACGAGCGGAATCGATCATAATACGCTCAAACAAGCAACGACATTTTATGTAGAAAAAGGTACAGTAAAAAAATCCTAATTTAGGTTAATATAATTTGATGAATAAGAAAGTGCGGTGGAATAATTAATGTCAGAAGAAAATATCACAAATGTACATGAAAATGCTTCAGATTATAACGAAGATCAAATACAAGTACTAGAAGGTCTAGAAGCTGTAAGAAAAAGACCTGGTATGTATATTGGTTCAACTAGCCAACGTGGGCTCCATCACCTTGTATGGGAAATTGTTGATAATGCAATTGACGAGGCTCTTGCTGGTTTCTGTACAGAAATTGAAATTACAATTGAAGCTGATAATAGCATTACTGTTCGCGATAATGGACGCGGAATTCCAACTGGGATTAACGAAAAAATTGGTCGCCCAACAGTAGAAGTAATCTTTACGGTTCTTCATGCTGGTGGTAAATTTGGCGGCGGCGGATATAAAGTATCTGGTGGACTTCACGGAGTTGGTGCATCGGTAGTTAACGCTCTGTCAACTTCTCTTGAGGTATACGTTCACCGTGAAGGTCAAAAATATTACCAACGTTTTGAACGCGGTGATGTAGTGATGGATATGGAAGTACAAGGTGAAACAGATTACCGTGGAACTATTGTTCACTTTACGCCAGATCCGCAAATTTTCACTGAAACAACAGAATTTGATTTTGATACGCTTCGTACTCGTACACGCGAACTTGCTTTCTTGAATCGTGGTTTAACAATTTCGATTGAAGATAAACGTGAAGAGCACAAAGTTCGTAAAGATTTCCACTATGAAGGCGGAATTCGTTCTTATGTGGAGCATTTAAATAAAGCAAAAGATGTTATTCATGAGCCACCAATATATTTGGAAGGTGAACGTGATGACATTATGGTTGAGATTTCCATGCAATATAATACTGGATTCTCAAGCAATATTATTTCATTTGCGAACAATATCCACACGTATGAAGGCGGAACTCATGAATCTGGATTTAAAACAGCATTAACACGTGTTATTAATGACTATGCGCGCCGTAATAAAGTATTTAAAGATAGTGATGACAACCTTTCTGGTGAAGATGTACGTGAAGGCTTAACAGCGATTATTTCCATCAAACATCCGGATCCACAGTTTGAAGGACAAACAAAAACAAAACTTGGAAATTCAGAAGCTCGTTCTATCACGGATAAGCTGTTTTCTGAGGCTTTAAATAAATTTATGATGGAAAACCCAGACGTAGCTAAAAAAATCGTTGAGAAGGGCGTTGTGGCTTCTCGTGCACGTTTGGCTGCTAAGCGCGCCCGTGAAGTTGCTCGTAAAAGCAGTGGTTTAGAAATTTCTAGTTTACCTGGTAAATTAGCTGACTGTTCTTCACGGAACCCTGAAATTAGTGAACTTTACATTGTTGAGGGTGACTCAGCTGGTGGTTCAGCTAAACAAGGTCGTGACCGTTTATTCCAAGCGATTTTGCCAATTCGTGGTAAAATTTTGAACGTGGAAAAAGCTCGTTTAGACCGTATTTTAGCTAACGAAGAAATTCGAACTATTTTTACAGCGATGGGTACCGGTTTTGGAGGAGATTTTGATGTTTCTAAATCTCGATACCACAAATTAATTATTATGACTGATGCCGACGTTGATGGTGCACATATTCGTACATTACTTCTTACGCTATTTTATCGTTATATGCGTCCTCTGCTTGATGCAGGTTATATTTATATTGCACAACCACCGCTTTATCAAATTAAGCATGGTAAACAAATCGAGTACGTATATAGTGACGGACAATTAGAAGATTATCTAGCAAGCCTTGATGGAGACACTAAATACAGCATTCAACGATATAAAGGTCTTGGAGAAATGAACCCAGAACAACTTTGGGATACAACCATGAATCCAGAACACCGTACACTACTTCAAGTGAATATCAAAGACGCTATTGATGCCGATGAAACTTTTGAAATGTTGATGGGTGACCGCGTGGAACCTCGTCGTAAATTCATTGAAGACAACGCGCAATACGTTAAAAACTTGGATGTTTAATAAATATTTCCCGGGTAATATTTGGGCTATTAATTGTTTTTAAAAGGTATGAACTAGATTCAGCCTTACTTTTGAAAGGGAGGTTTCTCTAACAATGGCAGAAACACCAAATCAACGAATAACAGAGATAAACTTAAATAAAGAAATGCGGACATCATTCTTAGACTATGCGATGAGTGTAATTGTTGCCCGCGCCCTACCAGATGTTCGTGACGGATTAAAACCAGTTCACCGTCGTATTCTATATGCGATGAATGACCTAGGTATGACTTCTGATAAAGCGTACAAGAAATCAGCGCGTATTGTTGGGGAAGTTATTGGTAAGTATCACCCCCATGGCGATACAGCGGTTTATTTTACAATGGTTCGGATGGCGCAAGATTTTAGTTACCGTAATATGCTAGTTGATGGACATGGTAACTTTGGTTCGGTCGATGGTGATATGGCAGCAGCAATGCGTTATACAGAAGCTCGTATGTCAAAAATTTCGATGGAATTACTTCGTGATATTAACAAAGACACCATTGATTACGCTGATAACTATGATGGTTCTGAACGTGAGCCAGTTATTTTACCGGCGCGTTTTCCTAACTTACTTGTCAATGGTTCGTCAGGTATTGCGGTTGGTATGGCTACGAATATTCCTACCCATCATCTGGGTGAAGTAATTGACGGCGTTTTAGCGCTTAGTCATGATCCAGAAATTACTATTCGTGATTTAATGGAATATATCCCAGGCCCTGACTTCCCAACTGCTGGGATGATCATGGGACGCAGTGGAATCCGTCGCGCTTATGAAAGTGGCCGTGGTTCGATTACTGTTCGTGGTCGTGTCGATATTGAAGAAAAGAAAAATGGTAAAGAAACCATCGTAATTACCGAAATTCCTTACCAAGTGAATAAAGCGCGCCTAGTTGAGCGTATTGCTGAATTAGCTCGTGAGAAAAAAATCGATGGTATCACTTCCCTAAATGATGAGTCTGACCGTTCAGGAATGCGGATTGTTATTGAAGTTCGTCGTGATATTAGTGCAAGTGTTATCGTGAATAATTTATTCAAAATGACAGCACTTCAAACTACTTTTGGTATTAATATGCTCGCACTGGTCGATAACCATCCAAAAGTACTTAATTTAAAAGAAATACTTTATCATTATTTAGAACATCAAAAAGTAGTTATTCGACGCCGTACGGAATTTGAGCTTCGTAAAGCAGAAGCACGCGCTCATATTTTAGAAGGTTTACGAATTGCACTTGATAACATTGACGCGATTATTAAATTAATTCGTGGATCAAAAACTTCCGATGTTGCTAAAGAGGGCTTGATGACACAGTTCAACCTTTCTGATAAACAAGCGCAAGCCATTTTAGACATGCGTTTGCAACGTTTAACAGGTTTAGAACGTGAAAAAATTGAAGAAGAATATCAAAACTTAGTGGCATTAATTAACGATTTAAAAGCTATTTTAGCTGATGATGAACGTATTCTTGAAATTATTCGTGAAGAATTAGAAGAAATCAAAGTTAAATATGCGGATAAACGTCGTACAGAAATCTTGGCTGGTGATTTAGTGAGCCTTGAAGATGAAGACTTAATCCCTGAAGAAGAAGTGGCGATTACGCTAACTAAACGTGGCTATATTAAACGTTTGCCACTGTCGACGTATCGTAGTCAACGTCGTGGTGGTCGTGGTATTCAAGGAATGTCTACACATGAAGATGACTTCGTAGAACACCTTGTCGCAACGAGCACGCATGATACATTACTATTTTTCACTAATACGGGTAAAGTTTATCGTTCAAAAGGTTATGAAGTGCCTGAATACGGTCGTACCGCGAAAGGTATCCCAATCATCAACTTACTTGGAATCGAAAGCCAAGAACAAGTGAATGCGGTGATAAATCTATCCGAATTCACTGATGACAGCTACCTATTCTTCACTACTAAACATGGTGTTGTGAAGCGTACAACCCTTTCTCAATTTGCGAAAATCCGTCAAAGTGGTCTTCGTGCTGTAGAACTTCGCGAAAACGATGAACTAATTTCCGTTCAAATGACAGATGGTACTAAAAACATGATTATCGCAACGAAACATGGACAATCTATCTACTTCCCAGAAGAAAATATTCGCGTAATGGGCCGTACAGCTGCCGGTGTCCGTGGTATTAGACTTCGTGAAGATGATGAAGTTATTGGTATGGAAGTACTTGAAGATAATGAAAAAGTACTCGTTGTAACAGAAAAAGGATATGGTAAACAAACCCCAGCTTCCCAATATCCACTTCGTAATCGTGGTGGTATGGGTGTTAAAACTGTTACAATTACAGAGAAAAATGGTAATTTAGTAGCAATGAAAACTGTTACTGGTGAAGAGGACTTAATGCTAATGACCGTGAGTGGTGTATTAATTCGTTTTGAAATCGATACTGTTTCTCAAACTGGTCGTAGTGCAATGGGTGTTAAACTCATTCGTCTTGATGAGAATGAAAAAGTAGCCACTGTTGCAAAAGTGCCAAAAGAAGAAGATGAAGTAGAGCTTGAGGAAGAAATTGACGAAACATTAATCACACAAGTTCCTGATGAAAGTTTTGAAGATACCCCTGGAAGCGATATAGAAGAATAAAACAAAGCTGGAAATGACTCTAATTTACGAATTAGAACGATTTTCCAGCTTTTTTTAATGCAAAAAGCGCTTTTTGATTATATTTTATGTATAATATCCTTAATACGTCTAAAAAAGGGAAGAGTTGAAAAAAATGCGCAAACTGTTTCAATTTCTGTTTATAGCAGTAGTTTTATTTTTAGTGGAATATGTTTTAATCAATCAAGCAGCTATATTATTTATAGCAACAAGCGGGATTATCCAATTATGCGGGGTTATTATTGCAATTCGACTACTACTGTTTGATCAACGGAATACTAGCTCAAAAGTCGCCTGGATTGCGGTTATTTTCTTTTTACCTGTACTCGGAACTATTAGTTACCTTGTGTTTGGTAGAAATCCAGCAACGAGAAAATTCAGCACAGCTCAAGTAATGGAAAAAGCTAAACTAATTAATGCGATTCATGCAATTCCAAATAACACCAATGAAAAGTTACCACAGCTATCTAAAAGAATTGCGCATTTAACATCCATAGAGCCAATTAAAGGAAATAAAATTGAAATACTAACAAATGGTGAAGAAACTTTTCCAGTGCTCTTAGACGCGCTGAGAAAAGCAGAAAACCACATCCATATTCAATATTACATTTTTAAAACAGATGCGATTTCTACCGAGATTCGTGATATTTTGGTGGAAAAGGCGAAATCTGGTGTGGAAGTTAGATTTATGTTTGATGGACTAGGTTCAAGTAAACTTCATAAAGCATTTCTAGCTCCTCTAAAAGAAGCTGGAGTTAGTATTCACGCGTTTGATCCAATTGCTTCACCGTGGATTGTAAGAACTGTCAATTTAAGAAATCACCGTAAAATTGTAGTGATTGATGGCCAAATTGGTTTTACAGGTGGGCTAAATATTGGGGAAGAATATCGTTCTAATACGCCCGATTTTCGTGTGTGGCGTGATACACATATTAAAATAACAGGACAAGCTGTTATCGAACTACAAGAATCTTTTCTAAATGATTGGGTTTACATGGAAAATAAGGCTGGTGCTGCTGATGAGTTTATTAGCGAAACTGGTTTAAAACAGTACTTTTCACCTGATGATGTGGGTGATGAATGGGCTCAAGTTATCTACGGTGGACCATATGATAAAGAAAAATGGGTTCGTGATTCGATGCTTGATTTGATTGATTCCGCTAAAGAATCAGTTTGGATTGTATCGCCTTATTTTGTTCCAGATGAGGAGTCGCTTGCGGTTATTCGCCGGGTTGCGATGAGTGGTGTTGACGTGCGAGTAATTATTCCTGGTAAAGGAGATCGCGGGATTTCATTTCACGGAAGTAATGCTTACGTAAAAACAATGATTGAAGCAGGCGCGAAAATGTATGCTTATGCTGATGATTCTTTTGTTCATGCGAAGGCTATGTTAGTGGATGGGACACGTGCAGCTATTGGGACTGCCAATTTTGACGTGCGTAGTTTTAGATTGAATCATGAATTAATGGTATTCTTATATGATGAAAGCGAGGCTATGCATCATTTAAAACGAGATTTTGAGAAAGATTTTGAAGATAGCCGACTATTTACGATGAAAGATATGGAAAATAAACCTTTATTGACTCGTATAAAAGAAGTTCTATCCAGTTTACTATCACCAATTTTATAATTTAGGAGTGGAAAAATGAGTGGAGATTTAAAACTTAGACCGCTTGAACGAGAAGATTTAAAATTTGTTCACCGGTTAAATAATGACGCGAAAATAATGTCTTATTGGTTTGAAGAGCCATATGAGGCGTTTGTGGAGCTTCAGGAGCTATATGATAAGCACATTCACGACCAATCAGAGCGCCGTTTTATTTTAGAATTAGATGGTCAAATGGTTGGATTAGTTGAGATAATGGAAATTGATTATATTCACCGAAGAGCGGAATTTCAAATTATTATTGATCCTAAGTTTCAGGGACATGGTTACGCTGTTTCTGCCACAAAACTCGCGATGAAATACGCTTTTCACGTACTAAATCTGCATAAACTATATTTAGTCGTCGATAAAGTAAACGAAAAAGCAATTCATGTCTATGAAAAAGTTGGTTTTATTCGTGAAGGCGAGCTAATTGATGAATTTTTTGTTGATGGAACATACCACGATGCAATTCGGATGTGTATTTTCCAACATCAATATCAAGAAATGGATATTTAAAAGGTGATTGGCGTGGGAAAAGTTGCGCCAGTCATTGTTTTGGGTCAAAAAAAGTTCTATAATAAGGTTTTAGTGAAAAAATTATGGTATCATGAAGTATTAAAGTTTGTATTATTTTGATGGAGAAAGGATTGGCGTGCATTGGCTACAGGCATTGGGACAGCTAAAATGATATTATGCGGAGAACATGCAGTTGTATACGGAGAACCGGCGATTTCAGTCCCATTTACACAAGCAATAGTAACGACAAATGTAGAAACTTCTACAAAAACCAAATTTTCTTCGGCATTTTTTACAGGTGATTTAGACAATATGCCTGATTTCTTAGCAGGAATCAAAGCATTAGTAGTAGATGTTTTAAACGAAATTGGTAAAGGTGAATGTGTATCTATTCATGTAACTTCAGGCGTTCCAATTGGCCGAGGTTTAGGTTCAAGTGCCGCTGTAGCAACGAGTATTGCTCGCGGGTTATATAAATATTTTAAGCAAGAATTAGACCCGAAAAAATTATTAGCTATTGTAAATGCAGCAGAAAAAATTGCCCATGGAAATGCTAGTGGAGTTGATGCGATTACAGTCGTGAGTGAAAAGCCCGTCTGGTATGAGCGAGATCGAAAACTAGAAATTATGCACTTTCCCCAAAAAATAACATTCGTAGTAGCAGATACTGGAGTTCCAAGTGAAACTAGAGATGCGGTAAAGGATGTTCAAATTTTATATAAAGAAAATCAAGCGCAGATTGGGAAAATAATTCACCATCTTGGCGATATTTCCCGGGAAATAAAGACTCATTTAGAAGGCGATGCAGATACTATGAAAATAGGTGCTGCAATGAATAAAGCTCAATCTTATTTGGAAACTTTGACAGTTAGTGACAGCAGTTTAGAGAAATTAATTAAAGTAGCTAGAAGTAGTGGTGCAGACGGGGCGAAACTTACAGGTGGCGGTAGAGGCGGATGTATTATCGCTGTAGCAAAAAATCAAGAAATCGCTGAACAAATAACGAAGGCGCTTCATAATGCTGGAGCTGCACAAGAATGGATTTTTACGATTGGAGAAGGTAGCTATGAGAGCGACAGCCATCGCACACACGAATGTGGCGCTAATTAAATACTGGGGAAAACGCGATGAACACTTGATTCTACCTGCAAACAGTAGTTTATCCTTCACGGTAGATAAATTTTATACAAAAACAACGGTAGAATGGGATGAAAACTTAGCCCAAGATACATTTATTTTAAATAATGAACAAAAAACGGATACAAAAGTAGCTCGTTTTATAGATAAAATGCGTGAAGAATTCGGTATTTCAGCAAAAGCAAAAATCACTTCCGAAAATCACGTCCCCACCGCGGCAGGACTTGCTTCATCAGCTTCTGCGTTTGCAGCTCTTGCGCTTGCAGGATCTAGTGCAGCTGGTAGGAAAGACTCAAAAGAATATATTTCCAGGCTGGCTCGTTTCGGTTCTGGTTCTGCTTCTCGTTCCGTATTCGGCGATTTTGTTATTTGGGAAAAAGGAGAGCTTGCTGACGGTAGTGATTCTTTTGCCGTTCCATTTACGAATAAACTATGTGACAAAATGTCGCTTGTAGTCGCAGTTGTTTCTGACAAAGAAAAGAAAGTTTCCAGTCGGGATGGAATGCGCCTAACTGTTGAAACATCCCCGTTTTTCGAAAAATGGGTTTCTGCTGCTGAAACAGACTTGGAAGAAATGAAACAAGCTATTTTAGATGAAGATTTCATCAAAGTTGGTGAAATTACAGAACGAAATGGAATGAAAATGCATGCGACAACGCTTGGTGCAGAGCCTCCTTTCACTTATTTTCAACCTCTGTCGCTAGAAATAATGGATGCTGTTAGAGAATTACGCGAAAATGGCATACCGGCCTATTTTACAATGGATGCTGGACCAAATGTTAAAGTTATTTGTGAGCGTGCAAATGAAAATATTGTAGCAGAGAAGTTGTCAGGTTTGGCTAAAAACGTTCTAATTTGCCACGCTGGTAAGGAAGCGAGTGTTGTATCAGATGAAAAATAAACTACAGGTTAAAATACCCGGAAAATTATATGTTGCTGGTGAATATGCGGTTGTAGAATCTGGTCATACAGCCATTCTAACCGCAGTTAACCGTTATATAACGCTGACACTTGAAGATAGTGAACGCAATGAATTATGGATTCCACACTATGAAAATCCAGTTTCATGGCCAGTTGGTGGCGAACTTAAACCTGATGGGGAACATTGGACTTTTACAGCTGAAGCAATTAATATCGCGACAACTTTTCTAAAATCAGAAGGAATCGAGCTAACTCCTGTGAAAATGGTTATTGAAACAGAGTTAATCGACCATTCTGGCGCAAAATATGGACTAGGTTCAAGCGCAGCGGCAACAGTTGCTGTAATCAACGCGCTAATGACGAAATTTTATCCAGAAATATCAATGCTTAAAAAATTCAAACTAGCTGCCCTTTCACATTTAGTTGTGCAAGGTAATGGTTCTTGTGGTGATATTGCTTCTTGTATGTATGGTGGCTGGATTGCTTATACCACGTTTGATCAGGAGTGGGTGAAGCATCGTTTAGCTTATAAATCGCTCGAATGGTTTATGAAAGAACCGTGGCCAATGCTTCAAATCGAAACATTAGAAGAACCAGTACCGACTTTTTCTGTAGGTTGGACGGGCACACCTGTAAGTACCGGAAAACTAGTTTCGCAAATTCATGCATTTAAGCAAGAAGATAGCAAGAATTATCAACATTTTTTAACTAGAAATAATGAGATTATGAAGCAAATAATTCAAGCTTTCCATACGAAAGATGAGGAATTGCTTTATTCATCTATTAAAGAAAATCGTCGCATTCTCCAAGAACTCGGAACAAAAGCTGGCGTAAATATTGAAACCAGCTTATTAAAAGAACTAGCGGACTCAGCCGAAAACATGGGTGGTGCAGGAAAATCATCTGGCTCTGGTGGCGGCGACTGCGGAATAGCTTTCTCGAAAACGAAAGAACTAGCCGAAAAACTCGTAAATGAGTGGGAAAAACTTGGTATTAAGCATTTACCTTTCCATACGGGGAGAGTACAAATTACTGAATAAAATTTAAGCAACAAACTAAGATAAATTGTTTGTTGCTTTTTTTGTTTTAAATTTCACAATCAAGGGAATAGTGAACAGAATAAAAGTTTGTGAAATATTTAATATATCAGGTTTTTGAACTAAGGTATTAAATCAGATATAATGAGTTAGAGTATGAACATAGTGATTCTGAAAATGCTAATCAATTCAGAAAAAGTTTGTGAGCTTTTTAAAAGAATCACATAGAAAAAGCATTTTTTCAATTACATAGGAGTTTTAACAAGCTTCTTTCAGCACTCCGGTAATGGTATTTTTGCGCAAAAATACACATTAGAAAACATCAAAAGGAAAAGAGGGGATTCGGGTGTCAAAGGTACTTAAATCTTTGCTGCTTACGGCACTACTTGGGGTTACCGGCCTTATAAGTGGTTGTGGTGACTTGACGGTACTTAATCCAAAAGGGCCAGTTGCTAAAGGTCAGTCGGACTTAATAATTTATTCGATTATATTTATGCTGGTTATTGTTTTGACGATTTTTGTATTATTTACAATTATGTTGGTTAAATACCGCGAACGGAAAGACATTTCAAACTATGAGCCAGATATGCATGGTAGTAAAAAACTAGAAATTTTTTGGACATTGATTCCAGTTGCTATCGTTATTGCTCTAGCTATTCCAACTGTAAAAACAATTTATGCAGGAGAAGAAGCGCCTAAAGTGACTTCGCATAAAGATCCAATTGTTATTTATGCGACAAGTGCAGACTGGAAATGGATTTTTAGTTATCCAGATGAGTCAATTGAAACAGTGAACTATGTAAACATTCCAACAGACCGTCCTGTATTATTCAAATTAACTTCTGCAGATACGATGACAAGTTTTTGGGTACCACAATTAGGTGGACAAAAATACGCGATGTCAGGAATGACAATGAGTTTGTATTTACAAGCAGATGAAGTTGGTACGTATAAAGGTCGTAACGCAAACTTCAACGGTGAAGGTTTTGCGGATCAACGCTTTGATGTAATAGCTCAATCTGAAAAAGATTTTAAAAAATGGGCAAAAGAAACGAAAGCAAGCTCACCAGTTATTACACAAGACATATATGATCGTCTTTTAATTCCTGGAAGCTCTAAGAAAAAAACTTATTCTGGTACGCATTTAGCATTTGTTGATGTAGCAGCTGATCCAGAGTATGTTTTCTATGCCTACAAACGTTTTGGTTATGAGATGACAAATCCACATAATCCAAACACAAAATCAACCATTTCTGATGAACCTATGCTTCCAGTTCGTCCTGTTACAGTAACTAATCCACAATTTGAGCGACATGATATGAAGCCACAAATTATTAAAAACGGCGAAGGTTACCATGAGGACAAACACCGCGAAGACGAAATGAAGAAAATGGAAGAAGATATTCAAACAAATGAATTTAATAAAAAAGAATCGGATGACGCAGGGAACTAAAGGGGGGACATAAGACATGAAATGGAATGAGTTTATCGTAACTGGCGACCCAATGATTTTAGGTGCACAGATATCTATCGTACTGGTAAGTATTGGTGTTGTTGCGTTACTAACTTATACAAAAAAATGGAAGTGGCTCATGAAAGAGTGGATTTCTTCCGTTGATCATAAAAAAATTGGTATTATGTACTTGCTTGCTGCTGTCTTAATGTTTTTCCGTGGTGGTGTGGATGCGCTAATGATGCGTACCCAGCTCGCTTTACCGGACATGAAATTTTTAGACGCACAGCATTACAATGAAGTATTTTCTACACATGGAACGATTATGATTTTATTTATGGCGATGCCGTTTATTATCGGATTGATGAACATTGCAGTACCACTTCAAATTGGTGCGCGCGATGTAGCATTTCCATTTTTAAATAACTTGAGTTTTTGGACGTTCTTTATGGGAGCGATGCTATTTAACTTATCATTCGTAATTGGTGGTTCGCCAGATGCTGGTTGGACAAACTATGCGCCACTTGCGACAGATTTTAGCGCTGGATATGGAATTAACTTCTATCTTCTAGGTGTTCAAATCGCTGGTATTGGTACGCTGATGACGGGGATTAACTTTTTCGTCACGATTTTACGAATGCGTACAAAAGGTATGACTTTGATGAAAATGCCAATGTTTACTTGGTCTTCATTAATTACAAGTTTGATTATTATTTTCGCTTTCCCAGTTTTAACAATAGCGCTTGCACTAATGTCATTTGACCGATTGTTTGGGACAGCATTCTTCACGCTCACGAATGGCGGGCTCCCAATGATGTGGGCCAACTTGTTCTGGGTTTGGGGACATCCGGAAGTTTATATTGTTATTTTGCCAGCTTTCGGTATTTTCTCAGAAATTATCTCTACGTTCTCCAGGAAAAAATTATTCGGTTATCCGGCAATGGTTGCTGCGATGGTAGTTATTTCTTTACTAAGTTTCCTAGTTTGGGTCCATCATTTCTTTACAATGGGTTCAGGAGCGCTTGTTAACTCCTTCTTCTCTATTACAACGATGATGATTGCGATTCCGACGGGGATTAAAATATTCAACTGGCTCTTTACGATGTACAAAGGGCGAATAACCTTCACAACGCCAATGCTTTGGTCGCTTGCCTTTATCCCTAACTTTGTTGTTGGTGGGGTAACTGGTGTTATGCTTGCGATGGCTGCGGCCGATTATCAATATCACAATACGTATTTCTTAGTATCCCATTTCCATTACGTATTAATTGCTGGAACCGTGTTCTCCTGCTTTGCCGGGCTTACATACTGGTATCCAAAAATGGTCGGTTACAGACTGAATGAAAAAATTGGTAAATGGTTTTTCTGGATTTTTGTTGTTGGGTTTAACGTTTGTTTCTTCCCACAATATTTCTTAGGACTAGATGGTATGCCTCGTCGTATTTACACATACGTACAAGGCGATGGTTGGACAACGCTTAACTTTATTTCCACAGTGGGTGGATTCTTGATGGGTGTAGCATTCTTAGTTCTTTGCTACAACATTTACTACAGCCACAAAAATTCTAAACGTGAAGTTACTGGTGATCCGTGGGATGCTCGTACGCTTGAGTGGGCTACAAGTTCTGCAGTTCCTCCAAAATATAACTTTGCTGTTTTACCAGAATGGAATGACTTGGATGATTTCTGGAATAGAAAACAAAATGGTAATCCATATGTAAATGATAAAAATTATAAACCAATCCATATGCCAAGCAATACAATGGTCGGGTTTGTAATGTCTGTCTTCTTCTTCATTGCAGGTTTCGGTTTAGTCTTTTACTGGTATTGGTTAGGAATTATTGGGCTTATTGGTATTTTAGGATGTATGGTTTATCGTTCGTTCCAAAATAATGATGGCTACCATGTTGAAGTGGATGAAATTAAAGAAACAGAAGAACATAATGCGCGCGAACTTGCGACTGGTGTGAAGGAGGGGAACCCATGGAATCTGTAGAAACAAATAAAAATCTACCAATTGAATATAGGTCTGAACAAGGTCGATTAAATATTCTTGGTTTCTGGATTTTCCTTGGCGCCGAAATCGCGCTGTTTGCGACGTTGTTTGCGACATACTTTGTTATGAGGAAGGCTGGCTCAAATGCGGGTCATCCACCAGCAGAAATGTTTGAGCTTTGGCTTGTCTTAATAATGACGTTTTTACTTTTAACAAGTAGTTTTACGTGTGGTCTAGCAATTGGTGAGATGCGTAAAGGTAATGTGAAAATGTTGACGATTTACTCGATTATCACATTGATTCTTGGTGCTGGATTTGTTGGTTTTGAGCTGTATGAATTTGCGCACTATGTGACAGAGGGTGTTACGATGCAAGTTGGTTCTTATTGGTCGGCATTCTTCGTTCTGCTTGGGACACATGGACTTCACGTAACAATCGGGATTTTCTGGATTAGTTTTATTTTAATTCAAATTAAAATGCATGGTTTGACGCCAAAAACAGCATCAAAAGTATTTATTTCCAGTTTATACTGGCATTTCCTTGATGTTGTGTGGATTTTCATTTTCACCGGTGTCTATTTGCTAGGGATGGTGAACTAATATGACACAAAATAATAAACCAAATGCAGCACATGCTGAAGATGGCATTCCTTGGAAACATATTATTGGCTTTGCGCTATCTGTTATTTTAACGCTTCTAGCAGTCTGGGTGGCTCTTTATTCAACGCTAACAACAAATGTTAAGGTAGTTATTATTTTCATCTTTGCGTTCATTCAGGCAGCCCTACAGCTTCTGATGTTCATGCACATGACAGAAGGCCGCGATGGCAAAATTCAAATTGGTAATATTTTATTCGCAGCTCTTATTGCGATTATCGTAGTTATTGGTTCTTATTGGGTAATGGAAATTGGCCATATGAATCACTTGTTATAGTTTTTTAAAACTGGTATGGAATTCATTTTCTGTGCCAGTTTTTTTCATTTTTAAAGGGTTTAGGGGCTCTTTAAAAAAAATTTCAAATTATTGCTTGCTCTGTAATGCATTACATGTTCTATAGTAAAGAAGTAAATTATATTTGTGAGAGGAGATACACAAAATGACAGAATCAAAATTTCCTAAAGACTTTTTATGGGGCGGAGCAGTTGCTGCCAACCAATGTGAAGGAGCTTATCTTGAAGACGGTAAAGGACTTTCACTTGTTGATATCCTTCCAACAGTAGAGGATGGACGTTGGGAAGCTTTATTCAATCCTTCGAAAGCGCTTGCTACTGATTATGGTTTTTATCCAAGTCACGAATCAATCGATTTTTATCATCGTTATAAAGAAGACATTAAATTAATGGCAGAAATGGGATTCAAATGTTTCCGTATGTCTATCAGCTGGCCACGTATTTTCCCAAATGGTGATGAAACGACACCAAATGAAAAAGGATTAGCATTTTATGACAAAGTTTTCGATGAATGTCACAAATATGGCATCGAACCAGTTGTTACAATCAACCATTTTGATACACCCTTAGAAGTTTTCAAAAAATATGGTGGTTGGAAAAATCGTAAATGTATTGATTTTTATTTAAATTTCTGTGAAGCTATTTTCACACGTTATAAAGATAAAGTAAAATATTGGATGACATTTAATGAAATTAACATGATTCTTCATCTTCCATACATTGGCGGGGGGTTAGATGTTACTAACGAAGAGAATCCAGAAGAAGTTAAATATCAAGCGGCTCATCACCAATTAGTTGCATCTGCTCTTGCAACAAAACTTGGCCATGAAATCAACCCAGAAAACCAAATCGGTTGTATGCTTGCAGCGGGTAACACATACCCAATGACTTGTAATCCAAAAGATGTCTGGAAATCTATCGAGGCGGATCGTGAGGGTTATTTCTTCATTGATGTTCAAGCACGTGGTTACTATCCAAGCTACACTAAACGTTTCTTCAAAGAACACAATATTAACATCAAAATGGAAGATGGCGACTTAGACGCATTACGCGAGCACACAGTTGATTATGTCGCATTCAGCTACTATTCTTCTCGTCTAACAAGCGCAGATCCAGAGAAAAACAAAGAAACAGAAGGCAATGTTTTCGCAACACTAAAAAACCCATACCTAAAAGCAAGCGAGTGGGGTTGGCAAATTGATCCGTTAGGTCTACGTATTACGATGAATACTATTTATGACCGCTACCAAAAACCACTTTTCATCGTTGAAAATGGCTTAGGTGCAGTGGATACTGTGGAAGAAGACGGCTCAATCACTGATGATTACAGAATTGACTATATGCGTGAACATGTTCGCGAAATGGGCGAAGCAATCGAGGACGGCGTGGAACTTCTTGGTTACACACCGTGGGGCTGCATCGACCTTGTCAGCGCTGGCTCTGGCGAAATGAAAAAACGTTATGGCTTCATCTACGTTGACCGCGACAACAAAGGCAACGGAACATTAAACCGCTCGAAGAAAAAATCATTCGACTGGTACAAAAAAGTAATTGAAACAAATGGTAAAGATATCGACTAATATATCAGAAACCCCCACTTTCATCATCGAAAGTGGGGGTTTTATTTTAATATGAAATCGCACGTTTAGCTTGTTTGCTCCAACAAGTATTAAAATAACTTTGCGAAATTCGCGCATTTTTTTGACCAGACCAGCTGTCATTATAGTAAAAATTGTTTTTATCATAACCGGTAATAGTGATTGCGTGAACGGAAAAACCATGAAAATTACTAACCCAAGCTACAACCGGACGTTTTTTATTCAGCTGATTTTTAATACCAGACAAATTCGTTCCGGTCATATTTTTTGCTGAACCAGTATATTTTTTTACTTGATTCACTAAAGCAGGAGGATAAATCGTCCAGCCACTCTTAGAAAAAGGATTCCCAACAAAACCATAGTTTGGGTTGGATTTATGACGTTTCATTTCTTTAGCAAGTTTGACTTTATCGACATTTTTCCCAGCATAGCGTAGCATCATCGCAATATTTGTGATTTCGCAGCCAGTTGGTAATTGTGGGCGCTGAACGATTAAAGGTACGTTCATTTGCACAATTTTTGATGTGGTTGGCGTTTTAGCTGGTGCTCCAGTGGCAGCTTTTACGTATTTCCCAGATACATAGCCGTTTTTCCCTTTAAAACTAAATCGATACCAGTTGTTAGATGTTTTTGCGATTGCTTTGAATTTTGTATTATTCTTTAGCCAGCCAATAACTTTCCCAGAAGTCGCATTAGTCGAACGAACATTAAGGCTTGCAGTTGTTACCATTTGCTTATTAATCACAGTCTCCTTTGCCGCCGCCTGACCAGCTGTAGAAACACTAAATACACTGAATACCAAACCAAGAACAAGTATCCATTTCCCCCATTTACTAAAAAAAGTCCCCATTATATCCCCCTTTGATACAGATTACTTATGTATACCCTGTTTTAGAAAAAATAAAAAAAGAAAACGCTTGCATATATGTAATGACCGTGGTACTATAAAAATGAACTTAACGTGTTAACCGGTTATTAATAAAAAGTTCAGTGATAGCAAGTAAATTCTTGTTTGCAATCAAAAAATTATCATGGTACCATTAACCTAAAACTTAACGTGTTAACGCGCGGGATGCTTTAGGGGGAATTTGTTATGGCAGAACCAAAATACGCAATTATAATCAATGATATTAAGCGATTAATTAATGACGGAACTTTTAAGCCAGGAGAAAAAATTTATTCAGAAGATGAACTAAAAAAGAAATACAATGTTAGTAATACAACGGTGGTTCGCGCTTTACATGAATTAGTAAGAGCCGGGATTTTAGCTCGTTACCAAGGAAAAGGCACATACGTGAGTAAGTCTATTATTAACGAAGAAGTTATTTTTAATGAATATACGACAGTGCCAAACGGAAGATTCAATCGTAAAACAAAAATTACTAACGAACATACAAAAGTAGTTGCAATAAATGAAATTCAGGATGCCCGAATTGCTAAAAAATTGCAAATCTCCCCTGAAAATATGATTGTTCATTTTCAACGAATCCGTCTTATTGATGATGTACCTTGGACAGTACAAAACAACTATATGGCAAAATCCAATTTAATCAACGTAGACTTAACGAATCTTGAGAGGTTTAATTCTTTATCTGAAGTTATTAAAGAGCTTTATGGTATTAATATACTGCATGAAGCGATGAAAGAGAGAATTCAAGTCGAATTTCCCGTAAAAGACAAAAATAATTTCAAATTACTCGAAATTGACTCCGAATTACCACTTTATCACATTGAAAGAATAACTTATGTGCCAGAGGGACAACCTTATGAATATATTGAAAGCTACTTACGGCATAATTTTTACTCTATTGAAATTGAAAAGAAAAAACAATAGAAGGGAGTTAATTACTTGGAATATATTATCGCAGCTCATGGCCGGTACGCGCAGGAAGTGAAAAATAGCTGTCAAATGATTACCGGTCAAACAACCAATATTTCACCTATTACTTTTACTGAAGAAATGGGGGTGACGGATGTATTAGATGCCTACACGGCTGTTTATTCACCTGGAAATGAAACCGCTATCATAGTTGATATTGTTGGTGGGACACCGTGTAATGCGGCTCAAATATTTAGTGCGCAACATCCAGAAGTCAAAGTTATATCAGGTTTGTCGCTAGGATTAATCATTCCACTTAGCCTTGGAGAAAGTTTGGAGGGAGCGATGCTTGGTGCAAAAGAAAATACTCAATTTGTGGAATTAAAAGCGAGTCATACGATAGTAAGTGACGATGGGGAGGAAGAGGACTGATGGGAAGCAACGGAATTAAACACGTACGCGTAGATGAGAGACTAATTCACGGACAAGTAGCAACAATGTGGACCAATACTATAAAAGCAACGCGAATCATGATTGTTGATGATGCGGTTGTGAAAAATGAAATGGAAAAAATTGCCTTAAAAACCGCAGTGCCAGCTGGTGTTAAATTAAGCATTTTGACAGTAAAAGGTGCAGCAACTAATATTAATAACGGCAAATATGTAGGTCAACAAGTTTTCTTAATTGTAAAATCACCTCGTGCTCTTCGCGGATTAGTGGATGCGGGCGTAGAACTTTCCCAAATCAATGTTGGAAATATGTCGACTAAAGCAGGGAGCCATCAAATCAAAAAATCAGTAAGCGTGACAGATGAAAATTTGGAAGATTTTGATTATTTATCTCAAAAAGGCATAAAAATCACTGCTCAAATGGTTCCGAGTGAAGATGCGGTCGAATTTGCAAGTTTATTAAAAAATAAGTAATAAGAAGGGAGAACTACAATGGATTTAGCAGTTTGGCAGATTATATTGTTAGTTATACTCGCAGCTTGTACCATTCTTGATGCTTTAACTTTAGTAATTGGGCTTAATTTCCCTGTAATAACAGGAACGCTCGCTGGAATCATTATGGGTGACATGGTGCTCGGACTTGCGATTGGGGCAACTTTACAGCTGATGGTTCTAGGTGTCGGTACATACGGCGGCGCGTCGATTCCTGACTTTACAACAGGAGCAATTGTAGGAACAGTATTTGCTGTTTTATCTGGTCAAGATGCGGAATTTGCAATTGGACTTGCAATTCCAGTGGGGCTTTTAATGGTTCAATTAGATATTTTAGCAAGATTTACTAATACGTTTTTCTTGCACCGGATTGATTCGAACATTGCTTCGGGAAATATCTCAGCAGTTAAAAGGAACATTTGGTATGGGGCGCTACCATGGGCTTTATCACGGGCTGTTCCAGTATTTATCATGTTGACTTTCGGACAAAGCGTAGTTGATTTCATTCTTAATGAGATTCCAGAATGGCTGATGGGTGGACTTCGGGTAGCTGGTGGTATTCTTCCGGTAGTTGGTATCGCGATTCTCCTTCGTTACTTACCGACAAACAAATTCGTTGCCTATTTAATCATTGGTTTTGTAGCAGCTGCCTATCTAAAAGTACCAATGCTAGGTGTCGCACTAATTGGTGTAGCTTTGGCAATCATCTACTTCAAACAAAATTTCAAAAATCCAGTGGCTGTAGGGGCAAATGGCGCAGCACTAGTTGGGGAGGAGAATGAAGATGGCGAATACGAAGACTGAGCAGGATTTTGAGAAAGTCCTCAAAAGACGCGATTTAATAGCAGCAAACTTTCGTTGGTTGTTTGCCAGCCAAATCTGTTGGAACTATGAACGTATGATGTCGACTGGATATCTTTATAGTATTTTGCCAACGCTTCGGAAGCTCTATAAAACGGATGATGACTTAAAAGATATGATGAATATGCATAACCAATTTTTCAATACGAATCCTATGGTCGGCGGTTTGATTCTAGGGATGGATATGGCGATTGAAGAACGAGAAAAGAAAGCAGCAAAAGAAGTTGTAACTGGATTGAAAACTGGTTTAATGGGACCTTTTGCTGGTGTTGGTGATACGATTTTTGGTGTTATTTTGCCAACCATTTTTGGATCAATTGCAGCGTATATGGGGCTTCAAGGTAATGTGACGGGTGTGGTTATTTGGGTATTGGTTAATATTTTAGTTGTAGGAGCTAGATTCACCTTACTTCCATTAGGTTATAAGCAGGGTGCGAAACTAGTAACCGAATTCGCGGACAGACTTAACGCGTTAACCGATGCGGCAATTTTACTGGGAGTTACAGTCGTCGGAGCGTTAATACCAACCGTAATTAAAGCAACTGTTCCTTTCGTTTATAAGTCAGGGAAAGTAGAACTTAAAATGCAAGATATGCTCGATCAAATCATGCCTTCCCTCGTTCCAGTTTTACTCGTGGCTCTAATCTATGCACTTTTAGGCCATAAAAAAATGACATCTACGAAGGCAATATTATTAGTAATGGTTATCGCGATTATTTTATTTAACCTAAAAATTCTAGGTTAAAATATAAAAATTGGAGGAATAGACAAAATGGGCTTAACATTTTTTGACAAAGCACGTGAATTAACAGAGGAACTAGAACAAACGCAGGCAAAAAGTATTCATCAAGCGGCAAAACTAGTGGCAGACAGTATTATGAATGATGGGATTATTCAAGCATTTGGTAGCGGGCACTCTTATGCAGCAGCAATTGAAGTATGTGGAAGAGCTGGAGGACTTATTCCGTCAAAAGTTATTATGGATCCCGCGGGTGGCTACTATGAATCTATTGAGGGCGTTGGTTCCTTGCTTACTCATAGATTACAAGCAAAACCAAATGATATCTTCTTTCTTATCTCTAATTCGGGGCGTAATCCGATGGGAATCGAGCTTGCAGAATGGATTAAATCACAGGGTTGTAAATTAATTGTTGTAACAGCGCTTGATGCCTCGCAAACAGCAACTTCAAGACACTCTTCTGGGAAACTGTTGTACGAGTTTGCGGATGTTATTTTAGATAATCGTTCGGTCCAAGGGGATGCGGCACTTGAACTAGACGGTTTAGAAGGAAAAGTTTGTGGCACATCATCATTCTCAGCTGTTCTGCTTCTTCAACAGACAATCTATGAAGCAGTGGAACTTATGCTTGAAAAAGGCTATACGCCCCCTGTTTATCGTAGTGCAAATATTGATGGTGGCTACGAATACAATTTTGCGATTGAAGATAAATTCGCTGATCGGATTTTCCATTTATAATAAAAATGGGCGCGAAAATAAATATTATTTTCGCGCTTTTTGGAGGGTAGATGATGGTTTTAAAAGAAGCATGCATTGAAAACACTACTAACTTAGAGAAGGTTATTGCGGCTGGAGCGAATCGAGTTGAGCTTTGTGATAATCTAGCGGAGGGCGGAACTTCGGTTAGTTACGGGGTTACGAACTATGTGGCGCAAGTTTGCCATGAAAAAAATGTAAGTGTAATGGCAATGGTCCGTCCCCGAAAAGGAAATTTTATCTATACAAAAGAAGAAATTACGATTATGATTGAGGATATTTTGATGTACAAGAAATTGTCAGCTGATGGCGTGGTTTTCGGCTGTATTACGGATGCGGGATTATTAGATAAACCAGCCATAAATGAATTGTTGAAAGCCGCAAAAGGTTTAGAAGTGACTTTTCATATGGCATTTGATGAGTTAGTAGAAATAGAAAAATTACCGGCAATAGACTGGTTAGCTGAGCAAGGCGTTACGCGAATTCTCACGCACGGTGGTGACGGTGCTAAACTTCCCGAAGAAACTTTTGTTCACTGGCGAAAATATATTGATTACGCAGCAGGACGAATCATTATTTTACCAGGTGGAGGAATTAAATCGCACAATATGGAATGGATTACAAAAGAAACAGGAGCGACTGAAATACATGGCACTGACTTGTTTGGGGAGCGCTAAAACTCCCCAAATAAAAAAAATTTAAAAAAAGGCTTGCAACCGTTTTCTTTATATGATATATTTATCTCATCACAAAGGATTGTTACCAATTCATTGGGCAAAACCTAAGCTGATTTGTAGGACACGTGTATGCGTGGAGTCCTCGAATGAGCTTAGGTTTTTCTTTTTGCCCAAAAAACCAAAAAGAGGAAGGAAGTCGTCAAAATGAAATATGAACAGTTAGCAAAAGACATCTTGAAAAATGTCGGCGGAAAAGAAAATATTAATAGTGTTTTCCATTGTATTACCAGACTTCGGTTTAAACTGAAAGATGAGAATATTGCGAACACAAAAGAAATTGAAAAGCTTGATGGAGTAATCTCCGTAATTAAAAGTGGTGGTCAATATCAAGTAGTTATTGGTAACCACGTACCAGACGTATTCAAAGCAGTATTAGAAGTTGGTGGTATTTCCGCTGAAGGAGACGATAGTAATGTTCCGGCAAGTGGTAATATCTTCAACCGTTTTATCGATATGATTTCCGGCGTATTTACACCAGTTCTAGGTGTATTAGCCGCAACAGGTATGATTAAAGGTTTCACAGCAATGTTTGCAGCATTTGGTTGGATTACAGTTACTTCAGGTACTTACCAACTACTTTATGCAATTGGGGATTGTTTATTCTACTTCTTCCCAATCTTCCTAGGTTTCACAGCGATGAAAAAATTCGGCGGAAACATATTTATAGGGATGGCAATTGGTGGTGCCCTAGTTTATCCGACGCTTGCAGGTATTTCAGCAGGTGACCCAATTTACACACTTTTTGCAGGAACAATTTTTGAATCTCCAATTCACGTAACTTTCTTAGGAATTCCAGTTATCTTGATGTCTTATGCATCTTCTGTTATTCCAATTATTTTAGCAACATATTTTGGTTCAAAAGTAGAAAAAGGCTTCAAAAAAATCATTCCCGATGTAATTAAAACTTTCGTAGTTCCATTCTGTACACTATTAGTAGTAGTTCCAATTACTTTCCTTGTAATCGGACCAATCGCAACTTGGGCTGGTCAATTACTTGGAGCAGGAACAATTTGGATTTATAACTTAAGCCCAGTTGTTGCTGGTTTAATCTTAGGTGGTTTCTGGCAAGTATTCGTTATCTTTGGACTTCACTGGGGTCTTATTCCAGTGGCAATCAACAACTTAACAACGCTTGGTTCAGATCCAGTGCTTGCAATGATGTTCGGTGCTTCTTTTGCCCAAATCGGTGCAGTATTAGCAGTATTCTTCAAAACTAGAAACAAAAAAATCAAATCTCTTAGTATTCCAGCATTTATTTCCGGTATCTTTGGTGTAACTGAGCCAGCGATTTACGGGGTTACTTTACCACTGAAAAAACCATTTATCATGAGCTGTATCGCAGGTGCTGTTGGTGGTGGAATCATTGGTTTTGTAAGTGCAAAAGTTTATATCATGGGTGGACTTGGAATCTTCGGTCTTCCTAACTTCTTCCAACCAGGCGCTGGTATTACAAGTGCATTCTGGTGGGTAGTTATCGCAATTGTTATCAGCTTCATCCTTGGTTTCATCTTAACTTATGTAGCAGGATTCAAAGATCCAGTTGAAGCAGTTGTAGAAGAAACTAACGTAACAGAAGGCGAAACTTTAATCGAACGTGAAACAATTCCAGCTCCAGTAGTTGGCGAAATCGTAACTTTAGCAGATGTAAAAGACGAAGCATTTTCATCCGGTGCACTTGGAAAAGGTGTAGCAATTATCCCATCTGTTGGACGTGTTGTAGCTCCAGCAGCGGGAACAGTAACAACTATTTTCCCAACTGGACATGCGATTGGTATTACAACTAAAGACGGTGCAGAAGTATTAATCCACATCGGTATGGATACAGTTCAATTAGAAGGTAAATTCTTTACAGCACATGTTAAACAAGGTGATGTAATTGAAAAAGGTCAACTATTAGTCGAATTTGACATTGAAAGTATTAAAGAAGCTGGATATGATGTAACAACTCCAGTAGTTATCACAAACTCAGGTTCATATTTAGACGTAATGATCACTGATTCTAAAGAAGCTAAATTAGAAGATCGTTTAATCACATTAGTGATCTAAAATCCATTAAAAACAGCTTGGGCAAACATCTGCTCAAGCTGTTTTTATGTTATACTGAGGTAAAAATAGGTGGTGAGCGGATGTTAGTAAAAGGTGACTTGATAGGGATAATTTGTTGTTCTGATGGCCGAAAAAAGGAAGACAAGAAGGATCTGAAGCGTCTTAAACAAGTCTTAGAAAAGGAATTTGGACTTCAGGTGATTTTTGCGAAGACTATTTTTCAAACAGATAGTTCGCCTTTTAGTGGTACTCCTGAGGAACGAGCAGCTGAATTAATGAAACTATATCAAAATCCGGATGTGAAAATGATTTTTGATTTTTCGGGCGGGGATGCGGCTAATCAAGTATTACCATACCTTAACTTTGACATTATACAAAAAGCAGACAAGCCTTTTATCGGTTATAGTGACTTAACCGTGATATTAAATGCAATTCTTGCGAAGACGAAACGGCCTGGCTTTAATTACTTACTGCGAAATTTAGTAAGTGAAGCTAGCGAGATACAACGAGCTCAATTCAAAAACGCGTTTTTCGAGAATCAAATTGCGATAAATGGGAATTCCCTTACTGATTTTGAATGGAGCACGGGTGAGATCGTGGGTGGTAATATCCGCTGCTTTTTGAAACTAGCAGGAACGGAATTTATGCCTGATGTCTCGAACAAAATAATTTTGTTAGAAAGTTTAGGTGGAAAAGAGGCGAAAATTGCTTCTTACATAGCGCAATTAGAACAGTTAGATGTGTTTTCGAAATGCTCAGGAATAGTTGTGGGAGAACACACTGAGGCTGAGAAAAATGGGGAATACGACAGAATAGGCACTTTATATCAACAGATTGGATTAAAATATAAGTTGCCTGTTTTTCGAACTAAGGAAATCGGTCATAGTATCGAAGCAAAACCATGCATAATTGGAACAAAAATTAATGTTTCACGTGAAACATTAACAAATTTTTAATATTTTTATTGCGAAATATTCATAATTGACCTTTAATATAGAACTTGTAAGCAAGGAATACAATTAGTTTTACTCCCTTTTTGCTAATTGTAGAATTCCTTAAAATCCTAAACTCCCTTTTTGGACCGACTTGATTGTCGGTCTTTTTTTTATTTTTCTAAGCTGAAAACTATTCAATTTTTTGTTAAAATGATAACATAAAAGAAAATGCGTATGAAAAAGGAGTTTTTATCATGAAAGTTGAAGGATTACTTGGCTTTTTAGGGGCGGCAATGGGTATTGGATTTAGTTTGATGGTTCTTGTTATTCCTGATATTTCACAGGCTTTAGAAGAGGAATCGTTTTTCTTCTATATGTTAACGATTGGTTCGCTTGTGCTTTCAGGGGTGGGGCTTGCAGGCTCGTTTGTTGTTTCGCATAAACCTCGTCTTGGTGGAGCAATGATGGTTGCAGCTGCAATTGGTTGTACCATGTCGATTTCCATCATGTTCTTACTACCAATCGTGTTACTAGCTGTTGGTGGATTAATTGCACTAATTAACTATGAAGAAGCTGCTTCAATAGAAGAATAAAACAAAAACGCTGTCCATGTGGGTAGCGTTTTTGTTTTAACATGAAAGATATTTTTTTAAAAAGTAGTAAATTCCGTCGGCGTCATTGGCTGTTGTTACATAATCGGCGCTTTTTTTCACGAGTTCGCTCGCGTTTTCCATTGCGACCCCAGCACCAGCTACTTCAAGCATTCCAATATCGTTTTCACCATCACCAAAAGTAATGACATTTTCTGGTTTGATGTCTAAATGAGCAGCGAGATTTTTCACGGCATATTTTTTATCCATATCTTTGGGCAAAATTTCGATATTATTTGCATGAGAAGAAAGAATAGAAACATCAGATAGTTTTTCTAATTCGTTTCGAAGGATTGCAAGTTTATCGAAATCCTCTTCTTCAATGACAATGCCGTTAATGAACTGGTCAGCATGTTCCAAGAAGGTTTCTTTTGTTTTAATTGCAACGAGTTTTGTTGCATTTACGCGACCTTTATCCTCTTCATCAGTAAAATAATAAGGTGGATTTTTAGTGTAGTAAACGGTGTCAGTCGAGAAGAAAAACACGGGTAAATCATGGTCTTGGCATAATAAAAATGTTTCTAGTAATGCAGATTGTTTCATTTTTTCTTGTTGAATGATTTCGCCGGAAACTGCCACTACGCCACCATTTGAGGCGATAACGTCTGCTTTTGGATGAACGAGTTTGGCAAAGTCTGTTGCGGAATTATACATTCGACCAGTGGAAACGGCAAAATGGTGACCTTCTTCTATTAGTTGTTGCAATAAGTTTAGTGTTTTTGGTGAAATTGTTTGATTTTTTTGTAGTAATGTTCCGTCTAAATCAGAACAAATTAAGTATTTTTCCAAATGGACCTTCCTTTCGTTATAGCTTAGAGCCGCATGATTCACGGATAATTAATTCTGGATTGTGATTAATTATCATTGGCTCGACTTGACCGTTAATCGCGCTAATTAGTTGTAAAATAGCCATTTTACCAAGATATTCATTGTGTTGATCCATGGAAGTTAAACGCGGAGTTTGGTAATCGCCATTCATAAATTGATCACAGCTAACAATTGCGATGTCTTCAGGGCAAGAAAGTTTCGCGTCATTAATCGCCCTAATCGCCCCAATTGCAACATTATCATTGATTGCTACAAGAGCGGTAGGTAAAGTAGGACTATTCTCCAGAAGTGTAGTCATCGCCGCATAACCATCGGCTGTATAGTAATCAGAAAGAACAATCCACTTTTCATTAACCGGATGTTTGTAATTAGCCATAGCAGCCTTAAAAGATTCCAATCGGTAGGAGGTGATTTTTACACCAGCTTCTCCGCCAATAAAACCAATATTTTTATGACCAAGTGCAGTTAGATGGCTAACTAAAGTTGTTACGCCTTTTTTTAAATTACGCTCAATAAATAAACAGTTGAGTTCAGGAATTTTTGACCCGATAACAACAACGGGAATTTCTTTGTTTAGTTGATTTAAAGCATTGATGTAGTTTTTTGGAACAACTTCTTTATCAATTTCGCCACCTAAAATAAGTAAACCATCCACTTGTTTTTCTAAAATAATTTTCAAGTAATCTTCTTCAGTTAGGGAATGTTGATTATTTTTATTATTTGGCTCCGCAAGCATTGTATTGAACAGAATCGTTGAAAACATATAATCTAGTGCGAATTTTTGAATTTGCGTTATAAGTGAAATGAAATAGGGATTAGAAATATCTGGTAAAATAACGCCTATATTCTTTGTCTGCTTATTAACCATTCCACGAGCAAATACGCTAGGTGTGTAATTATGTTCATCAATGATAGCTTGGATTTTTTTGCGTTTCACAGCTGAAACCGAGGGGCTATTATTGATGACTCGTGAGACAGTAGAAACAGAAACACCACTAAGTTTCGCAATTTCTTGTATAGTTATTTTTTTCATTAGGAATATTCACCTCGTAAGCGTTTTTAGCTATTTTAAGTGTAGCCTATTTATGTCTAAATAACAAGCGAAATTTGGTAACGTTATCAAAAATAAGCAAAAAAGGGTTGACATATCAAAATTATCCGGTTATTCTATGTTAGAAAGCGCTATCAACAAATGTTTTAATTTGGTAACGTTACCAAAAATGAGGTGGAATAGTTGAACATACAAGAATCTGTCATCGGCATTGACTTAGGTGGCACTAAAATTTTAATCGGTGAAGTAACAAAAGATGGGGAGGTGCTGCACTCCAAAAGCTACCCGAGCAATACAGAAAATCAAGCCAAAGCGGTAGAAGTTCTGCTAAATGCGCTAGATGATTATTCGGAAAATATTGGTTTTATAGCAACAAAACAAGTTGGGATTGGTGTGGGCCTAGTAGGACGCGTAAATTACAAGGCGGGCATTTGGCTAGAAATCGAACCAGGAAAAACAAATCCGACACCACTAGCGGAAATTTTAGAAACGAAAACGGGATTGCCAGTGAGGCTTGGTAATGATGTAGTTTGCGCAACAATGGCTGAAAAACAATTTGGTTGGGGGCGAGAAACAAACGATTTTATTTATTTAAATGTTGGCACTGGTCTTGCTGCTGGATTTGTGGTAGACGGACGGATTACACAAGGTGGGCACTTTAACGCTGGTGAAATTGGTCACGCCGTCGTAGATATTCATAGCGATGTACTATGTGGATGTGGCAGACGCGGCTGTGTGGAGCGTCTTGCTTCTGGCCTTGGAATAAAAGAAGAAGCGCTTAGACATTTAAATGAGTATCCTACATCCCTTCTTGCTGATAATAAAGCCGAATTAACTGGAAAAATGGTTCTTCATGCAGCAGAACAAAAAGATAAACTTGCTGAAAAAATCATTGATAACGCAACGCTTCAGCTAGCTAATTTAATTATGAATATGGTTCGGACGACAGATCCAGAATGTGTCATTCTAGGCGGAGGCGTGACAAGAAACGAGCTTTTTTTCCAAAAGATACTAGCTAATCTTCAAAGTAATACAATCCGTTTTGTTACAAAAGGCGTTGTTCGCTCACAGCTTGAAAAGGATAAAGTTGGTTTAATTGGGGCGGCAGTTATTGGAATGAGACTAGGAAATGAAGGAGGACAAGAATGAAGCCGAAAATGAAGCAACAAATTGTGCAAACAGGTATTATTCATCGACCACTTCCAATTGAAACAGAACATGCGCTAGAAACGATAGCGAAAAAGAAACAAGTTTTATCAAGTAGAACATTGTTTAGCTCTGAAAAACAGGTTTCCTTGGATTTTTCACATCAAGGTGCTGGAGAATTTATTATATCTGATCAAGGCGAGATTAAGTTGACTTCTCCAGTCGTTATGCCACATTGGCCAGCAGGTGCGCCAGATGACGGTGATTACACCAATTTTGGTAACGTTCTCATATATGCGCCACTCCAAAATGAAGATTGGAACAGCTTTAATCGGATGAGAATTCAAGTTTTTCCAGATTTTCCTGGTGTAACGAATCCATATTTAATGATTAGTTTTAAAAATGATGGAACCGTGAAAGTACCTGATATATATGGGCGCGAAGGTGTTCATGGCGTGAATTTAATTAACCAGGAATGGAACGATGTGATTTTTGAAATTGAAGGATTGCCACGGGATAAAATGACAGAAATTAGTTTTAGTTATTATTTGAATGGCCCGGAGCGACTGACTGCTGGAACAATGGAATTATTCATTAGTGAAATTAAACTAGAGCAAATTAGTGAGCCAGAAATCTCCAAGGGCTGGATTCCGCAAGATAATTCGCTAATTTATTCCCACAACGGTTATTCCAAAGATATGCCAAAAGTGGCGTTTTGTGCGAATAAACTAGAAACAACTAGCTTTACAATTCACGAAAAAGAAACGGATAAAGTAGTTTTCACTGGAAAAAGTTACCAAAATACCACAGAAACAGGAAATTTTCGTATTCTCGACTTTTCTGATTTACAAACTTTGGGTGAGTATTATTTAAAATTTGCTGATATGCAAACAGAAATTTTCCAAATTGGGACTTCCGAAGTGATTTGGGAATCTTCTATCTGGAAATCACTTAATTTTATTTTCTGTGAACGTTGTGGTTGTCCGATTTTTGGGAAACATACGACTTGTCACGCGGATATTATCGCTGAACATGATGGAAAACAGTTGTCTTTCAATGGTGGCTGGCATGACGCAGGTGATGTCTCACAACAACTTATTCAAACAGCGGAAGTAACGATGGCTTTATATGAAATGGCTGCGAGTTTATCTGAAAAAGATGAAATGTTGCGGATGCGCCTTTTAGAAGAAGGCGAGTGGGGATTAGATTTTATTTTGAAAACACGTTTTGGAGATGGTTTTAGAGCGACAAGTGCAGGTATGACGAGATGGACGGATGGCCTTGTTGGTGGCATGGATGACGCAATCGCGCGGGTTCATAATCAAGCTTATGAGAATTTTTATTGTGCTGGGATTGAAGCGTATATCGGCAATCAAATCAAGGATAACGCCACTATGCAGAATCATTTAATAAGAATTGCGGAAGAAGATTTGCTTTTTGCGATTGCGGAACTGGAAAAACATGGAACTGGGCAAAAACCGATTTTCTGGGAGCATACGTATCAAACCTCAGAAAGTCTATATTATGCGACTGCTTCGTGGGCGGCTTCGATGGTTTATCAATTAACAAACAAAGAAATATACGCAGAAAAAGCGGCCGAGTGGTTAGTTTTGATGTTAGAAGCGCAAGAAAAAGCTGGAATTAGGGACAGCGAGACGAATGAACTTTATAAAGGATTTTTCTACCGAGATAAATCACACAAAGTTATTCAGCATTTTAATCATCAAGCACGTGAACATCTTTATTTACTGGCACTTGAGGCGGCTCTTGAAACGCAACCAGATCACGCCGAAAAACAAACTTGGCTACAGGCGGTCGAAATGTATGGTGACTATTTGAAAAAAGTAACACGTTTCACTAAACCATATCCGCTCATTCCGGCAGGACTTTACAAAAAAGAGGAGTATTTAGACGAAGCAAGTTTTCACTTACAGCATTTACTCATTGATGAACGAGCGATAGAAGAATACCAATTGCAATACGAACAAGGTATCAAAATAAATGATGAGATAGCGTTGCGAAAATTCCCGATTTGGTTCTCGTTTAGAGGAAATAACGCCATTTTACTTTCGGCAGGAAAAGCGGCATCAATTGCTGGGAAGATTTTGCAAGACAAGGCGCTCTTAAATATTGCAGAAGGCCAATTGCAGTGGGTAATAGGAATGAACCCATTTGGACAATCAATGATGCACGGCGAAGGTTATCGCTACGCACAGCAATACAGTGTACTAAATGGCGAAATCACAGGAGAAATACCAGTTGGAATGGAAACTTTTAGAAATGAAGATGAACCATACTGGCCGGAGTTTAATAATGCAACTTATAAGGAAGTTTGGGTCGGTAATGCCGGCAAATGGATGTCAATTGTAGCAGATTTAAACAAAATAACAGGAAAGTTATAGGAGGACAAAAAAATGAGTTCAGAGAGAAGTTTATCTAGTCGATTTATTGAAGGATTATCAATTTTTGCCCAAAAAATTTCATCCCAAAAGCATATCATGGCAATTCGTGATGGCTTTGCAGCGATGATTCCGATTACGATTATTGCAGCATTTTTCTTACTTGTAAATAATGTGTTGCTTCAACCAGAAAACGGTCTGCTTAAATTCATTCCCAATGTAGAAAATTATTTGGGTGTAGGTATTCAAGTCTATAATGCAACACTTGGTATCATGGCGATTTTAGCAGCGTTCTTAATTGGTAACTTTTTAGCTAAATCATACGGAATGGAAGGTCGTACGGAAGGGGTTATAGCCGTAGCTGCCTATGTTGTCTTAATCCCAGCTTCTTCTCATTTAATGTCTGTTGACGGAAAATCCTTTGAAGCTGGCGGCGTTTTAACACAAGAAATGACAAGTTCAACGGGTATGTTCCTTGCGATTATCGCTGCTTTAGTCAGTATCACCATGCTTGCAAAATTCTCGAAAAGTAAAAAATTAAAAATTTCTATGCCAGAAAGTGTTCCACCAGCAATTGCAAAATCATTTAACATTTTAATTCCATCATTCTTAGTGCTAAGTATTTTAGCAATTATTGAAGTACTTGTAGTTAGTTTTGTATCAATGAGTATCCCAGAAATTATCGTAAAAGTTCTACAAATTCCATTAGTTGGTGGGTTCCAAACGTTACCAGGAATTCTACTTTATGTATTCTTAGCGGGATTCTTATGGGTCTTCGGTATTCACGGCGCGTTCGTATTAGGCGCGATTTCTGGACCAGTTCTTTTAACTTCTTTACAACAAAACATTGATGCGGTGAATGCAGGAACAACTTTACCGAACATCGTTACCCAACCATTTTTAGATGCTTTTGTATACATGGGTGGTGGCGGAACAATTATTTGTTTAGTTATCGCGATTTTCATTGCCTCAAAACGACCAGATCATCGCATGGTAACAAAATTTGGCTTAATCCCTAGTATTTTCAATGTCAGTGAACCACTTATGTTCGGTTTGCCAGTTGTATTCAACCCGATTTACGGTATTCCACTAGTTATCGCACCACTAGCTTCAACGGCAATGGCGTACTTCGCAACTTCATGGGGCTGGATTAGCCAGACTTATATTTTGATTCCTTGGGTAACGCCACCAGTACTTTCAGGGTATCTTGCAACAGGTGGGGACATTCGCGCTTCCATTTTACAAATCGCAATTATCGTCGTTGGAACGCTTATTTACTTACCATTTGTACTTGTAGCTAACCGTGCATATGTTTTAGAACAAAAAGCTGCTGAAAACATAGAAGCAGAAACAGTAACGAATGGAGAAGTTTAAAATGAAACCAACAATGATGACTTATATTAACGAAGAAGAAGGAATGTGTAAATCGATTTTAGCAGATTTCCAAACGAATGCAGAAAAACTAGAATCTCTTGTAAAAAAAGGCGCAAAAGAATGGTTGATTTTAGCAACTGGATCAAGTTTGAATGCAGCTCAAAGCGCCAAATATTACATTGAAAATCTAGCAGATGTCCGTATTACAATTGAAGAACCATTCAATCATCTATATTACGAAAAATTATCAAGTCACCTAGATTTAGTTATCGGTATTTCGCAAAGTGGGCAAAGCACGTCGACCATTTCCGCGCTAGAACGTGTGAAAAAAGAAGCTTCTGTACCAGTAGTGGCTCTAACTAGTGATGTAACGAGTGAAATTGCTGAATTTGCGGATATTACACTTGATATTGGCTGTGGAAAAGAACGAGTTGGCTACGTAACAAAAGGTTTTACAGCAACTGTGCTAACATTAATGCTAACAGGACTTCATTTCGCATATAAAACAGCGCAAATTGATGTAACTCGGTTTAACAGTGAAATCAAAGCATTTAGCCTAGCAACTGATGCGATTCCAGCAACAATTGCAGGTACAGAAGCATTTTATGAAAAATGGCAAGAAGAGTTTGCTACTGCACCGAAGTTCACAGCAATTGGATATGGTCCTACTGTTGGAACATGCAAAGAATTTGAAACAAAATTCTCAGAAACTGTCCGTGTACCGTCACAAGGACTTGATTTAGAGGCTTTTATGCACGGGCCATATTTAGAAGTTAACCCGCAACATAGAATCTTCTTCTTAGAGACAGAGAGCGCAGTTACCGAGCGTTTAGTATTGTTACGTGATTATGAATCTAAGTATACCCCGTTTACGTATACTATTAAATTTGGCACTGCTGAAAATGACCGAACGCTGGGGATACCAGCAGATTTAGACGAATACCAAGCGCCGTTCCTAATGATACTCCCTTTTCAAATCTTAGCTCATCACATTGCAGAGTTGAAAGGGAACAAATTAACAGAACGGATCTACACAGACTTTGGTGTAGCAATGAAAAGTAAAACAAAACCTGGAGACTACGCTTAAAAATACTAATAGACTGGAAAAACCAAAGGAGAAACGGTTTTTTCAGTCTTTTTTGACTATAACTCATAAAATTACGGCAATAACTGAGCTAACCAAATATCCATTTAGAAAAGAAATTAATTGTTAAAAATTGATAAATAAGTCACAAGTCTGATACAAGGAGAGTTAACTTGTGGTAAAATGAACTTTGACTTTTAAAAAAAGAAAAGGAAGTGAGTGCCTGGTGGATTTTATTACGTACATCATTGATTTTATTTTGCATATTGACCAACATTTAGTGGAGATTATAAATAATTTTGGAATTTGGACTTACATCATTTTGTTTTTGATTGTTTTCATAGAAACTGGTCTAGTAGTATTTCCGTTTTTACCAGGAGATTCATTACTATTCGCCGCGGGAGCTTTATCCGTATTGGATGGTTCAATTTTACATATTGTGCCTCTAATTATCACACTTTGGTTAGCTGCAGTCATTGGGGATTCAGTGAACTATCAAATCGGTAAAAAAATTGGAACTTCCATACCAGAAGACAGTTGGTTTGGGAGATTAATAAATCAAGAAAAAATGGCAAAAGCAGAGGCGTTTTTCAATAAACATGGTGGGAAAACAATTTTCATTGCTAGATTTATGCCGTTCATTCGTACATTTGCACCGTTTGTTGCAGGAGCAAGTCGGATGAATTATCGCTATTTCATCAATTATAATATTTTAGGAGCCACTGTTTGGGTTCTGCTTTGTACACTTGCAGGCTACTTTTTTGGGAATTTCCCAATCGTTAAAGACAACTTCTCATTAGTTGTGATCGGAATCATTGTAGTTTCGGTAATTCCAATGGTTGTTTCCTTTATTAGAAGTAAGATGGCTCAAAAAAACGCGGATTAATTTCCGTGTTTTTTTATTTCCCGGGAAATGTATAAATGATAAGTTTTGGGGTAATTGTTTAGGAAGAGGTGATAGAAATGGAAAATGTTTTAAATATTACATCCGAAATTGGTAAACTGCAGACGGTCCTTGTAAAAAGACCAGGTTCTGAGTTGGAAAATATCACGCCAGAATATCTAGAGTCGTTGTTATTCGATGACATACCTTACTTAAAAATGATGCAAAAAGAACATGACTTCTTTGTCAAAACGATGCAAGACTCGAATATTGAAGTGCTCTACTTAGAAAAATTAGCAGCAGAAGCTTTAAAAGAAGCTAGTAATAAAGAACATTTTTTAACGAAAATGATTAAAGAATCTAATCAAATGGATGAGAGTGCTCTCTATGTACATGATTATTTGATGTCTTTTGATGAAGAAGAAATGATTCGAAAACTTATGTCCGGATTGAAAAAATCAGAAATTCCAGAACGTAAAAAGAAACATTTAAATGAAATGATGGACGAACAATATCCGTTTTTCTTGGATCCGTTACCTAATTTATATTTTACACGTGATCCGGCTGCAGTCATTGGCAGTGGTGTAACAATTAACAAAATGTTCCAACCTGCAAGAAGACGAGAGTCGCTATTTATTGAGCTTATTTTAAAACATCATCCTCGTTTTAGTAGTCAAGAAATCCCGATATGGTCTGGTCGAGAAGAGCCTTTTCCATTAGAGGGCGGAGATGAGCTTGTATTGAATGAGGAAACGGTTCTCGTTGGTGTTTCTGAGCGAACTGATGCGCGTGCGGTTGAACGGCTAGCAGAAAGTTTATTTAGTCGCGCTCCAAAAATCAAGCGAGTACTGGCAGCTGAAATACCAGAAACAAGATCATTTATGCATTTAGATACCGTTTTTACAATGGTCAATTTTGCACAGTTTACAATTCACCCTGCTATTCAAAACCAGCAAGGCGAACTAAATGTCTATATTTTAGAAAAAAGTGAAAACGGGCTAGAAATCACTCCGCGTAGAGATTTTAAGCGTGTAATTGCCGAAGTTCTAGGAGTGCCAGAAGTTGATTTTATTCCTTGTGGCGGAGAAGATGTGATTGTTTCAGCGAGAGAGCAATGGAATGATGGCGCTAATACGCTTGCAATTGCCCCGGGAGAAGTAATTACATATGATCGAAATCATGTATCAAATGATCTTTTAAGAAAGGCTGGTATTAAGGTTCATGAAGTAATTAGCTCAGAGCTTTCTAGGGGGCGCGGAGGTCCTAGATGTATGACAATGCCGATAACTAGGGAAAATTTAAAATAAGCCTTGAAAAACTGGTGATTCTCGCTAAAACACGACTTTCACAAAAAGTATTGTCGCTGTTTTTAAGATATGCTATAGTGTTTTCAAACCAGAAATTTTCGAGAAATATCTTGCTGGTTAGTTTGCGCTATGATATAATATTTTATTGTGAGTAATTATAAATTATTCCTTGCTCGCTCTTGATTTTAAGGCTTGCTAAAGGCAGTCTTAATTTCAGGGATATGGTGTGATTACATACCTTATCAGAGCCGCTTAAGACCACAAGGAGGTGTAGAGTAGATGGCTAGAAAGTACGAAATTATGTACATTATTCGCCCTAATATTGAAGAAGATGAGAAAAAAGCTGTTGTTGAACGCTTTGACGGAATCTTAACTGAAAATGGCGCGGAGATCATCGAATCAAAAGAATGGGGTAAACGTCGCTTAGCATACGAAATCAATGACTATCGTGATGGTTTTTACCACATCGTGAAATTGAATGCTGATAAAGCAGATTCTATCAACGAATTTGACCGTTTAGCAAAAATTTCTGATGATATCGTTCGTCACATGGTAATTAAAGAAGAAGCATAAGAATTTATTCAGGGCTAGGACCTTGATTTACTAAACGAGAGGAGGTTGGTTTTGCATGATGAATCGTGTAGTACTTGTAGGACGCTTAACAAAAGATCCTGAATTACGTTACACTCCAGCTGGTGTGGCCGTTGCGACTTTTACTTTAGCTGTAAATCGTACGTTCACTAACCAACAGGGAGAACGAGAAGCTGACTTTATTAATTGTGTTGTTTGGCGTAAACCAGCAGAAAACGTTGCTAATTTCCTGAAGAAGGGAAGTATGGCAGGGGTTGATGGCCGGGTTCAAACTCGTAATTACGAGGGAAACGATGGTAAACGTGTTTATGTGACAGAAATTGTAGCTGAGAGTGTTCAATTCCTTGAGCCGCGCAATGCTAATGGCGGTGGCGGAAATAATAACTATCAAGGCGGAAATAACAACAATAATTATAATAACGGTGGAAATAACTTCGGACAAGCACCTACTAATAACGGTGGATTCGGACAGGACCAGCAACAATCTCAAAATCAAAATTATCAATCCACTAACAATGATCCTTTTGCAAGTGATGGTAAGCCAATCGACATTTCTGATGACGATTTACCATTCTAAATTCATTTTAGCGGTTTGAACTTTAAGATAGGAGGAACTTTCAATGGCTGGAGGACGCAGAGGCGGACGCCGTCGGAAAAAAGTATGTTACTTTACTTCCAATGGTATTACGCATATCGACTATAAAGATGTAGAACTTCTAAAAAAATTCGTTTCCGAACGTGGTAAAATTTTACCTCGTCGTGTAACTGGAACGAGCGCTAAATATCAACGTAAACTTACTGTTGCTATCAAACGCTCTCGCCAAATGGCTTTACTACCATTTGTTGCTGAAGAAAAATAAGTTAATTTTAACAGTCTAGAATTCATTTCTAGACTGTTTTTTGTTAAAAGGAAGACTTTATGTGGAGAAAACTTAGGGCTTAAGGTGGACGTTAAGCAGCTTGCTTTTATGTTATTCTTAAATAGAAGAAAAAAATGCACAGGGGGAAACAAAATGTATAAAAAAATAGCGACAGTAGGGATGACAGTTTTACTAGTAGGTGCTTTGTCGGCATGTAGTTTTGGAGATGATGATAAGGATACTTCTTCATCTAATGGCAGTAACGAAACAACAAGTAGTAAAAGCAGTAGTAATGATAGTAATTCAACAGATAGCCTGCAAAACAAAAGCTTTGATATGAGTTATGAAGACGCAGTAAAGGCATTCCAAGACAAACATACGGATGCAGAAATATCTAGCGTTGAATTAGAGAAAAGCCTGGGAAAATATGTTTATACTGTTGATGGAATTTCAAATGACAATGAATATGAAATGAAATTCAATGCTGAAACAAAAGAACAGTTGAGTGATGAAACAGATAAGCTTGATAAAGAAGATGCTGGTGGTGCTGAAAAAGAAAACGAAAAACTTACTTTAGATGGGATTAAGTCACCGAAAGAAGCAATGGATAAAGCAATTAATCAACAAGCTGGCGACGTTACAAGTTGGAACATAGAGCGGGAATTAGATACCACATATTATGAAGTAACAGTAAAACAAGACAACCAAAAATACGATATCAAACTAAATGCTAAGACATTAGAAGTCCTTCAAACAGAGCAAGACGATTAATTAAGCAAAAAGCAACCTGTGATTATTCTTTCATAGGTTGCTTTTTTTATGAATATTATTACTAAAATTAAGAATTAATATGGGTCTTTAATCCTGTTAATAGGTTCTTTTTACACGTTTGAAAATTCTGAAATGTATCCAAAAAATTGCTGATTTGACCATTTTTAAGTCGTTCATGACAAGAATCGGACATTTCATTACATTTTTGGTTATAATGACTAAATTCGTTGTAAAATGTTAGTGGAGGTGAATTAGTTGAGTAATTTTACCGCAAAAGTACCTTTGTCAGAAAAAATGGCGGATGTTTTGATTTCAAAAGATCGCTGGAAAGATGACGAAGAAGGTTATTTAAAAGTAAAATATGGGCTAGAGATAATTTTAATTAATGTCATGAAGTTTGCAATCGTATACGGTATTGCCTTAGTAACAGGGTTATTACTGCAAACGGTGACAGTGCATCTGTCATATTTATGGCTCAGACGGTATTCTTTTGGATTACACGCAACCAAAACATTGAATTGTACACTAATTAGCTTAACAATGTTTGTGCTTGCGCCTTTTATTTTCCAAAATTTGCCCTCTAATAATTGGATTGTTTTAGGCACATTTGCATTTATACTACTCAACATGTTTTTATTCGCTCCGGCAGACACAGAAAGTTTGCCTTTAATCGGTGAAGAACACCGAAAAAAACTAAAAAGAAAAGCGATGATAGGGACGCTAATTTTAACGGGAATTGCGTTACTAATACCATTCGCAGAGATGAAAACATTAATCATGGTAGGATCTTTGTTTCAGGTGATAAGTATTAATCCACTTACTTACAAACTATTGAAAAGGAGGTATCGGAACTATGAAAAATATGAATAAATCAGTTGGTAAATTCCTTTCTAGAAAGCTAGAAGAACAATCCATGAAAGTTGCGGATTCTTCTATGAGTAAAGCTTGTTTCATGTTTGTATACGAACCAAAAAGTCCATTTGTAAAAATGCAAGAAAAAAACGAAAATAAATAAATTTAAAACTGTATAACATCAAAATTCATGCTAAAATAAAAAGAAGGCAAACTTACATATTTAAACATAGATATTTTAGACAGTGGAGGATTAATATGTTTAGTATTTTGATGGCAATTATACAGATAACGGGTATTTTTATAGCAATCCAGATTTTGACAAACAAAGTTTTTTCAATTAAAGAGGGATTGGTTACTATAGCAATTGCTATGCTAGCCTTCCCTTTATTTACATTAGTTCAATACTGGTCGATGATTTTTGTGTTGATAATTTTTGTAAGTGCCCTATATTGGAAAAATAAAAATGTGGTAGTTTCAGGTTCTATTACGCTTGTGGTTATTATTTTGCTTACTATCAGTGATTCTATAGTAGGTTTTATTTTAGTACCAGGCTTGAACTTTAAATATGATGAGATTTTTAATGAATTATTACCAACGCTAATTTATTGCGCGGGAATGTTGGCAAATTTGTTAGTATTTTCGTTTCTTCTTAGAAAACTGGTTGAAAAAGTTAACATTTCTAGATTTGTTGAACATAGAAAATATGCGTATATTATTTTTTCTATCGTGGCGCTTACTGTATTAGCGTTCTATATGAATATATACGCGGGGTCAATTGCAGGTTTCGATGGTTCAGTTTTGAAAATTAATACACTAATTTTTACAGGATACACCATTTTGCTAATAGTTATTGTGACGGTTGTTATTAATACAGCAACCAACGAACTTAAAGTACAAAATCAGAAGGAACAGCTAGAACAGTTACAGGATTATGTTACTACATTAGAGTCCCTGCATAGAGAAATGCGCGTTTTTCGTCATGATTATGTGAATATCCTATCAACGCTTATTGGATATATCGATAATAATGATATGCCGGGTTTGAAGTATTACTTTGAAAATAATATTGTACCTATAAATAAAACAATTGAATCGAATAACTATAAGATTTCACTGCTTCAAAATATTCATGTAATTGAACTAAAGGGCTTATTGGCAGTTAAGTTAATACGAGCTCAAGAGTTGAAAATTGATGCGATTTTGGAAGTTGTTGAACCGATTGATAAAATTTCGATGGATATTATAGATTTGTGTAAAGTTGTTGGAATATTGCTAGACAATGCTGTTGAAGCAGCGCTAACTTGCGAAAATCCAGTTATTCGTATCGCTTTCGTGAAAAAAGGTGATAGCATAATTATTGTGTTTGCGAATAGTTTACCTGTAAATATGCCACCAATTTATAAAATATTTGAAGAAGGTTTTTCCACAAAAGGAGAAGGTCGGGGTTTAGGCCTTGCTAGTTTGCGGGAGATTATGAAAAAATATTCGCATGTTGCCTTAGACACAAAAGTGACTAATAGAGAAGTTATTCAAGAATTAGAAATTATGTAGAAGAATGGGGATGAGTTTATGCTACCGGTTTTTATTTGTGAAGATAACAGAATGCAGCGAGAAAGGTTAACAAAATATATTGAAGACTATATAATGGTTGAACATTTTGATATGAAGTTAGAGCTTTCAACAGGAGATCCATTTGAGTTAGTGTCACGAATGCCTAGACATCAAGGTATGGGATTGTATTTTCTAGATATTGATTTAGGACAACCGGACATGAATGGCTTTGAATTAGCTCAAGAAATTCGGAAATTCGATCCGCGTGGTTTCATTATTTTCATTACAACACATGCGGAACTAAGCTATATGACTTTTACGTATAAGGTGGAAGCGCTTGATTATATTATTAAAGATGATATTGATATGTTGCAAGATCGTGTCTTAGCTTGTATGAAGCAAGCTGAAGAACGTATTTCTAATGACCAAGATATGCAGAAGTACTTTACCTTTAAAGTTTCAGATAAAAAGATTATTCATGAACTTTTAGACGATATTTTGTTTTTCGAAACAGCTCCTACAATTCATAAAGTAATTTTACATGGCAAAAATCGCCAAGTGGAGTTTTATGGTAAGCTGAAAAGCATTGAGAAAATGTTGGATGAATCCTTTTATAGATGCCATCGCTCGTATATTGTGAACAAGAAAAATATTCATGAATTAGATACAACAAAAGGCGTGGTGAAGATGTCTAACGGAGAAAATTGTTATGCATCATCGAAACTAATTAAAAGCTTGAGTTTATAAAAGTGGCCTTCTAGGTCGCTTTTTTTGTATGAAGGTTAGCTTGAATTTGATGAAACACGGAATTATAGGTAAAATAATAGTGATGAATTGTTAGTTAATTTTATGTTATGATATAGATACTCAATTTCAGACAAAAGTATGTAAAAAAATGGGGAGCTGGATGAAATGTCAGGCTATTTTCAAAAACGAATGCTTAAATATCCATTATACGGTCTGATTGCAGCGACAATTATTTTGAGCGTAATCACGTTCTTTTTTTCGTGGTGGTTATCGGCGTTAATTGTTGTTGGTGGAATTATTCTTACAGTTGCGATGTTTTATTTTGAATATCGCCTGAATGAGGACGTTCAACTATATGTTTCTAATTTAACGTACCGGATTAAGCGTAGTGAAGAAGAAGCGCTTGTAGAAATGCCGATGGGAATATTGCTGTATGATGAACATTATAAAATCGAATGGGTTAATCCGTTCATGTCTAAATACTTTGATAAAACAGAGCTAATCGGGGAGTCTTTAGAAGAAGTGGGACCTGAATTTTTGGATGTAATTACTGGAAATGATGAAAAGGGAATTATGTCGATTGCTTGGCGTGATCATCGTTTTGATACGATTGTTAAGCGTAAAGAGCGGATTTTGTATCTATACGACCGAACAGAGTACTATGATTTGAATAAGAAATTCCAAGCGAATAAATCTGTTTTCGCGGTTATTTTCTTAGATAATTATGATGAATGGGCGCAAGGAATGGATGACAGACGACGTAGTGCATTAAATAACTTAGTGACTTCCATGTTGACTAACTGGGCCAGGGAGCACCGTATTTATTTGAAGCGAATTTCGACAGATCGCTTTATGGCTTTTTTGACTGAAGAAATGTTGAAGCAATTAGAGGAAGAGAAGTTTCAAATTTTGGACCGAATTCGTGAGCGGACGTCAAAACAAAATATTCCGCTGACTTTAAGTATTGGGATTGGCTATAAGGAAGATGATTTGATTAAGTTAGCAGATTTGGCTCAGTCAAGCTTGGACCTTGCTCTAGGGCGAGGCGGAGATCAGGTCGTAATTAAACAGCCTGAAGGAAAAGTTAGATTTTATGGTGGAAAAACGAACCCGATGGAAAAACGGACTCGAGTTCGGGCACGCGTGATCTCGCAAGCCTTACAAGAACTGATTACGCAAAGTGATCAAGTTTTTGTTATGGGACACCGCTATCCAGATATGGACGTAATTGGGTCAAGCTTAGGTGTAATGCGAATTGCTGAAATGAACAACCGGAATGCTTATGTGGTTGTTGAACCTGGCAAAATGAGCCCTGATGTGAAGCGGCTAATGAATGAAATTGAAGAATATCCAAATGTGATTAAAAATATTGTGACGCCGCAAGTCGCACTGGAAAATATCACAGAAAAGAGTTTGCTTGTCGTAGTTGATACGCACAAACCTTCGATGGTTATTAATAAGGAACTGCTTGATTCTGCTACGAATGTGGTTGTTGTCGATCATCACCGTCGTTCAGAGGAATTTGTTGGTAATCCGGTTCTGGTTTATATCGAGCCATATGCGTCATCTACGGCCGAGCTGATTACGGAGCTATTTGAGTACCAACCTGACTTAGAGCAAGTTGGGAAAATTGAAGCGACGGCACTCCTTTCCGGAATTGTCGTTGATACGAAAAACTTTACACTTCGGACTGGGTCGCGCACGTTTGATGCGGCTAGTTATCTACGGTCGCTTGGTGCGGATACGATTTTAGTGCAGCAATTTTTGAAAGAAGATATTACTACTTTTACTCAGCGGAGTCGTTTAGTGGAGTCGCTTGAAATTTATCATGATGGAATGGCGATTGCAGCTGGGCGTGAAGACGAGGAATTTGGTACGGTCATTGCAGCACAGGCTGCAGATACAATGCTTTCGATGGAAGGCGTGCAAGCATCCTTCGTTATTACGCTACGTCCGGATAAATTAATCGGGATTAGTGCGCGGTCGCTTGGACAAATCAATGTGCAAGTCATTATGGAAAAACTAGGCGGTGGCGGACATTTATCGAATGCGGCCACACAGCTTAAAGATGTTACAATTGCAGAAGCAGAAAAACAATTAATTAGCGCCATTGATGCGTATTGGAAGGGAGAAACATAATTATGAAAGTTATTTTCTTAAAAGACGTTAAAGGTAAAGGTAAAAAAGGTGAAACAAAAAATGTTGCAGATGGTTATGCAAACAATTTTTTAATTAAAAATGGTTACGCGGTCGAAGCTAGCAATGCGGCTTTAAGCACACTTTCAGCTCAAAAGAAAAAAGAAGATAAATTAGCTGCCGAAGAATTAGCTGAGGCAAAAGCTTTGAAAGAAAAAATGGAAAAATTAACAGTGGAATTAAAAGCGAAATCTGGTGAAGGCGGTAGATTGTTTGGTTCCATTACATCTAAACAAATTGCTCAAACACTTGAAAAAACGCATGGTATTAAGGTAGATAAACGCAAAATGGATCTACCAGAAGCAATTCGAGCTTTAGGACATACGAAGGTGCCTGTGAAGCTGCACCATGAAGTAACGGCAACACTTGATGTACATGTCAGTGAAGAATAATTTTTCTTAAGGGAGCGTAAGACAGTGGATAATAATTTCCAGGACAGAACACCACCACAAAATATTGAAGCCGAACAAGCTGTACTGGGCGCGATATTTCTTGAGCCAAATGCGCTGATTACTGCTTCTGAAATTTTAATGCCGGATGATTTTTATCGAACTGGTCACCAAATCATTTTCGAAACGATGCTTGATTTGAACGACCACGGGAAGGCTGTCGATGTTTTAACAGTATATGAGGCGCTTGCTGCCAAGGGTAATTTAGAAGATGCGGGCGGTTTGCCTTATTTGACGGAATTATCCGGTGCTGTACCGACTGCGGCTAACTTGGAATACTATGCCCATATTATCGAGGACAAGGCGCTTCTCAGACGTTTAATTAGAACTGCTACCCAAATTGCCACAGATGGATATTCGCGCGAAGACGAGCTCGATATGCTTATGGACGAAGCGGAAAAGAGTATCTTGGAAGTTTCGCAACGTAAAAATGTCGGAGCTTTCAAGAATATTAAAGACGTTCTTGTTAAAACATATGATGATATTGAGATTTTGCACAATCGTAAAGGTGATATTACTGGAATTCCGACTGGATTTAATGAGTTGGATAAAATGACAGCTGGTTTTCAGCGGAATGATTTAATTATTGTTGCGGCGCGTCCTTCTGTTGGTAAAACGGCATTCGCCTTAAATATCGCGCAAAATGTTGCGACAAAAACAGACGAGAATGTTGCTATCTTTAGTTTGGAAATGGGTGCGGAACAACTTGTCATGCGGATGCTTTGTGCGGAAGGTAATATTAATGCGCAGAATTTACGGACAGGTGCTTTAACGAGCGATGATTGGCAAAAGCTGACAATTGCGATGGGTACACTTTCTAATTCTGGGATTTATATTGATGATACGCCAGGTGTTCGGGTGAATGAGATTCGTTCCAAGTGCCGCCGTTTAAAACAAGAAACTGGTCTTGGTATGATTGTGATTGATTATCTGCAACTTATTGCTGGGAGCGGTCGTGGCGGCGAAAATAGGCAACAAGAGGTTTCTGAGATTTCTCGGTCGTTAAAAGCTTTGGCGCGGGAACTTGAAGTACCAGTAATCGCCCTTTCACAGTTGTCTCGTAGTGTGGAGCAACGCCAAGATAAACGACCAATGATGTCAGATATTCGTGAATCGGGTTCGATTGAGCAAGATGCGGATATTGTAGCCTTTTTATACCGGGAAGATTACTATGACCGGGAAGGTGAAAATGACGGTACGATTGAGATTATTATTGCAAAACAACGTAACGGTCCGGTCGGTGATGTGAAATTAGCCTTTGTAAAAGAATACAATAAGTTTGTGAATTTAGAAGTGCGTTACGACGACGCAATGGCTTAATAAGGAAACCTTGTGAAATTCTAATTAGATTTGGAGTTCGCAAGGTTTTTATTTTACGCAAAAAGGTATCGTATTACTAAAAATGCACTTTGGTTTTCTATTAAAATGTTTAAAAAAGCGAACGATAAAATTACCTTACAAATCAATGTTCGTAAATCCATTGACTATTTTAGTGGCAAACGGTACAATGTATAGTGGAAAATGAAGAGGCTATGAAAAAATCATAGCTATCAAAGACCAATTAAATGAGGTGTTTAAATGTCTTCAGTTGTTGTTGTAGGAACACAGTGGGGCGATGAAGGAAAAGGGAAGATTACGGATTTTCTTTCCGAGAATGCAGAAGCGATTGCTAGATATCAAGGTGGAAACAATGCGGGTCATACAATTAAGTTTGATGGCGTAACTTACAAATTGCACTTAATTCCATCAGGTATCTTTTACAAAGAAAAAATTAGTGTTATTGGTAACGGTATGGTTGTTGATCCAAAAGCTTTAGTGGAGGAATTAAAATATCTTCATGACAAAGGCGTGGATACTTCTAATTTGCGTATTTCTAACCGCGCGCACATTATTTTACCGTATCACATTCGCATTGATGAAGCTGACGAAGAACGTAAAGGCGCAAACAAAATCGGTACAACGAAAAAAGGTATCGGGCCAGCGTACATGGATAAAGCAGCTCGTGTTGGTATTCGTATTATCGATTTACTCGATAAAGAAACTTTTAAAGAAAAATTAGAGCATAATCTTGGTGAGAAAAACCGTTTACTAGAACGTTTTTATGAGCTGGAAGGCTTTAAACTAGAAGATATTTTAGACGAGTATTACGAATATGGTCAACAATTTAAAGACTATGTTTGTGATACGTCAGTTGTTTTAAATGATGCATTAGATGACGGCAAACGTGTATTATTTGAAGGTGCACAAGGGGTTATGCTTGATATTGATCAAGGAACATATCCGTTTGTAACTTCAAGTAACCCAATTGCTGGTGGTGTAACTATCGGTAGCGGTGTTGGTCCTTCAAAAATCAACCATGTTGTTGGTGTGGCTAAAGCTTATACAACACGTGTTGGAGATGGTCCTTTCCCAACAGAATTATTTGATTCTATCGGGGACACTATTCGTGAAGTTGGCCATGAGTACGGTACAACGACTGGTCGTCCGCGTCGTGTAGGTTGGTTTGATAGTGTGGTTGTTCGTCATGCTCGTCGTGTAAGTGGACTAACGGATTTGTCGTTAACTCTACTAGACGTTTTGACTGGAATTAAAACACTTAAAATCTGTGTAGCTTATAAATTAGATGGAAAAACAATTTCAGAGTTCCCAGCAAGTTTGAAAGACTTAGCTCGTTGCGAACCTGTTTATGAAGAACTTCCAGGTTGGACAGAAGATATTACTGGGGTTACATCATTAGATGATCTGCCAGTAAATTGTCGTCATTATATGGAACGTATTGCACAGCTTACTGGTGTACAAGTTTCCATGTTTTCTGTTGGTCCTGATCGCGCTCAAACGCATGTCGTAAAAAGTGTTTGGCGTCTAGCTTAATAATAATTCTAAAAGCTTTTTGAGGAGTTTTCCTCAAGAAGCTTTTTTGTATTCAAATTCTAGGAGTATAAAAATAACAGCATTTCCCCCAAGAAAAGAGAACTTATAAATCTGTAAAAAACAACATTTCATATGATTGAAGTTTAAAAATATATCATCGAAGAGTTTGTTTGTGAAAAAATACTCTTTTCAATAGAGTGAGCAATCCAAAAAACGTTTATTATCAGTGTTTTAGTGGGTGTATTTTCACTTTTTTGTCACATTTTATTTTGTGAATTCATGATATAATTTTAATGTGATATCTTATTCACAATAGAAAATAAGAGGAGATGAAGTGAATGTCAGGTCAAATTCGTATGAGTCCAAACGAACTACGCGATCGTGCAAAAACTTATGGTCAAAGTGGTCGAGATATTGAGGATATTTTAAGTCGTTTAAGCCAACTACAAGATCAACTACGTAGCGAATGGGAAGGTCAAGCTTTTATGCGTTTTGATGAGCAATTTGAACAATTAAAACCAAAAGTAACTGAATTCGCAAACTTAATGGATCAAATTAATGATCAACTTGAGAAGACAGCAAATGCAGTAGAAGAGCACGATCAACAACTTTCTCAAAACTTTGGATTCTAAAAATTATTCAACAGTGAAGCATACATACAAATATCGTTGGATGCTTTACGAAAAGCCATGCAGTTTTTTGCATGGCTTTTTCTAAAATAGAAAGCTTATGTCTAAAAAGGCATTTATATAAAAAAAGACACAGCGGGAGTGGGACATGAATGAAGAAAGTAAAATGGAGTATTTTACTCTTTTTAGTCTTGGCGATTTTTCTTTCGGCAGGAATTACTTATTTGGCCTTAAATCAAGGAGCGAGTAAGGATGATAAAAATAATACGAAAAAAGCGCATAAAATGACTATCGCGCTTGTTAATGAGGACCAAGGTGACACATTCCAAGGAAAACGAGCAGAGTTTGGAAATCAATTTGTTAAAAGTATTGAAAAAGATGAAGAACATGAATGGTACGTTGTAAGTCGTGGTGTTGCAGAAAGCGGCTTGAAACGAGATGTATACAATATGATGATTGTTATTCCTAGTGATTTTTCTAAAAAAGCATTATCTATGACATCTGAGGCACCAGAAAAAGTAACCATTAGTTACAAAGTAAATGACGTTGGAAATAGCGACCTAAAAGCAGAAGCTGAAAAAACAGCTGCGTCTGTATTGGAAGATTTCAACACGCGTATTATTGATGTTTATTTTGCGAGCATTTTAACCACTCTACAAGAAGCGCAAGACAATATAGGCGCATTAGTAAAAGAAGAGAAAAAATACGACGCAATTTACAATAAAGATATAAACAATCCATTATCGAGCTATACAGACCAGTTTAAAACAGTACAAGACTACACAGGAAATTCTAAAGAGAGTTTCAAGGGATTTCAAGATATCATGAAAGACTTTGAAAAAAGCTTAAATATTTCTAAAAAAGAAAATGCAGAATACATGAAAAATATGGATGGTTTTACAAAAACGCAAGAAATGAATGCACCATTTGGCGCAAAATTCACTGAGAATTTGCAGTCATTTGACGGTGCTCTTTCGGCGGACGATATCAGGACACAAACGGTAGCATTAGAAAAAGCCAATGATCAAATGAGGTGGGAATTTCAGGTTCTAGAAGGAAATAATTCCCTGTTATCTCAAACTCAAGGGCTGCAGAATTATATCACGGACACAAATGCACGAATTGAAGCGCTTGATGCGGAAATTATTGGGACGCTTAATAACGACTTTCGAACCGCAGTCTACAATGATTTGTTACGAATTTTACAGGAAAATGAATACTCGGATAAATTAAATGAAATTGGCTTAAAAGATTTAACGGGAGAAGATATTAACGCCGGTTTTAACAAAATGCTTGTGAAAGAAATCAAAGCTTTGCCAACTTATAATTCGCAACAGCTCGCTTCGATTGGGCTAGATGAAGACATATATAAAAATATTATTATACTTTCAAAAGAATATTACAACAGTCATCGAAGTGCATTTGGGGAGGATTTTAGCTTTACAAATGACGAAAAGACACTACCAACTGATACGCTAAAAAGCGATACAATTAATAAATTAAAAACAGAAGGTATACCAATTGAGAGTAGTAAGTATCTCGTACCGGAAAATGAATATAATTCGGAAATTTTTCTTACATTAGACAAGAATTTCCGTTTTGAAAATATAATTTGTACAGTTAATGTGGATGGTCAAACAGAATTAGTTCAACAAGAACCATTTGATGAAAATGGATTGAAGCTTACTTTGCCAGCTTCAGCGACTCCAGTAGAAATAAAAATCACGGGGACTGCAAAATTAAACGAAGGAGCTACCATTTCATTAATTGGCGCTGTGAATTGGAATGCTTATTTGCAACAGTATGAAAAACAAGAGATAGAATCCACGGATTTACCTATTATTCCAACTAATCCAGACAACCCGAATCCGGAAGGACCAGTGGGGGATCCGGTGTTAGTTAGGAAAGAAATGTTGCCAATTAACGTTATAGAGTCAACTTATTTAAGCGAAACTAAATCTTCTGTAAAAGTAATTACAAAAACAGTGAAAGATTACTATAAATTACAGACTTTATTTGATTTGTACTACGGGATTGACGCGGGTGATTCGAGTCAAATGCCTGATTTCAGCAATTATGAAATGACATTGGAGGGCGCGGCAAAAAATTCTTCGTACTATTACATGTTTAATAAAGAAGATGTAATAGGAAGTTTTGTAAATCTTACAACAGATAGATTTGTAGCGGATTACACGAAAAAAATTAAAGCTTTTGAACAACGAATTACTGATTATAAATCCATGATGGCAGAAGCAAATTCAAGATCAGAAGATGTGACAAATCGGTTGAATGAAACAACTCAGGAAGCGATTAATCTAAATAATAATTTGGTGTTAACACTTCAAAACCTTGAATCATGGCGTAATACCAGCAAAGATTTAATGGAAGAAAACGATGTTGTGATAGACAAATCGGGCGAAGAAGCAATGGTAGCTCTTCAGCTAAGTTCCGAATTTGCAGGATTGCTAGCAGAAAGTGAATCACTTGCTGGAACATCAGAAGGGAATTTGAAATCAGCTGAAGTGGTTTATGACACTTTTGAAGCGATTGATAAAGAAGCAAAAAACATCCAAAAAAGCGGAAAAACATTAGTGGAAGAAGCCGCTACTTTGTCAGATGACCTCGGTGAAAAATTGAAAGATGACGAAACATTCCAGAAAAATTTTGCAAAAGTGATGAACAATAGTCGAGTTGGGGATAGACAAAATGAAAATCTTTATAGTTTCTTGAGTAATCCTGTAGATAAGATGAACGCTGGAACGATTGTGGCCGGGGATAAATCAATGCCATACTTTATGATTTTAATTTGTACGATTCTCGCGATTTTCACAAGCTATGTAATTTCACATCAAGAGAAAAAACGTGAACAATTAAATGACTTTGAGAAAGAAATGTCGATTGTCTTTAAAAATATTCCAATAACCTTCTTAATGGTTTGTGTAGCGATAATTGAAGGTCTAGTGATTGGAGCTGTTTCAGGGTTTATTTTTGAAGTAGGACAAATCGGGATGTTCTTGTGGATTGGGATTTGTGTGCTAGTTATGATAGGGCTTGTAACTGCTTTTTCATACTTACTCCGACAATTTAATATGATTGGTATGTCGATTATTCTACTCATTTTAAGTTTATATCTATTTTTGACAGATGCAGTTGGGCTGAATATTGATAATGAGTCGATTTTTGCGACATTTAGGAAGTTCTCGCCGTTGCAATATATGGAGCAACTATTAAATGGCATTTTAAGTATGCAACAAGACTATATTGTAATTGTGTACAGCTTAATCGGCGCGACAGTATTATTTGCTGCACTTAATCTATTTGTATGGCATCGTTCTAAAAATAACGAAAAAGAGGAGGAATATCTGGATGAAAATTAAAGTGGGAACATTATTAATACTCATTTGTTTTATTTTTTCTCCAAATATACTCGCTGCTGAATCGGATAGCTATCTTGAAAATAACGGAAAAATGGATATTAAAACTGATCGGCTTCAAAAAACCGATGAAGAAAAAAAGAAAGAGTTAGAAGAAATGGAAGAAACAGAGCTTGATAAAAATGGTCTTCCTCTTTTTACAGATGAGTGGGATAAAAAAGTGGCTAAACAAAAAGAAGCTGAAAAAGCGGAGTACGAACGTATTAAGGATTCTCTTTTTGAAGAAGAGCCAACCTCTGGAGAAACCGTGAAGCTAACAAAAGAAAAGCTGTTTTCTGGAAACTATGAAGCTACAGCAACGAACGAAACAACTATGACAACAACTAATACGGAAGATGAAACTAAAAAGACAAAGCAAAAAACAGTTGGAGGTGCAATCGCTGGAACACTTCTGGCCTTAGCAGGTGGAATTTATGTGGCTGCCCGTAATGTATTTGAATAGAGAGTGGGGAAAACAAAATGGTTAAAAATACACATATGAATGTAACAGTTGATTTCACTAATTGGGGTGCAGATAAGTATGATTTGCGCATCCCTGTGCATCAGCCGATTAAAGCATTAATTATCAATTTAGCAGATACACTCAAAATAGAGTACAAAGATCTATCCAAATGCACGATAAAAACAACGAACAAAGCAATTTTACTAAGTGATGACGATAAATTAACTGATTTTCAAATTGCTGATGGCGATATTTTAGAAATTTTATAGAAAAAAAGGAGAATGAAAACGATGAATAAGACAACAGAAATGGACGGAACAGCTTACGATTTTACTTATGAAGATTTAGCGTGGAGCGTTAATTTTCCTAAATCAAAAACACGTGCAAAAGAGTTGGCACAACTGGAATTATTAGAGAAACAAGCCGCTCATTTCGTTCCAGCAAAAATTACGAGTGATAGTGATTCCTACACAATTTCTTATGAGATTGCTGAACATACTTATGGTTTTGAACAAGTTCGCAAAATGGAACGTGAAGACAAGTTACGAGCGTTGCGGAATATTGCGGATTTAAGTGGATTACTGAATACACGTTATACTTTTTTCTTGCATCCCGATAATTTGATTTTTGATATAAATTTAGTCCCGAGCATCGTTCACCGCGGGATTAAGAATATTTTACCACCATATGAATTGACCGAAGAAATGTTCTTTAAGCAATATCAGTGTTTTGCGATTGCGATGTTTTCCAAGAAGTTTTCTTTTGAAAATTTATATAATGGCTCGCTTTCGGGTGCTAGAGGGACTCAGTTTGAAAAAAGTATTTTAGATGCAAAAACGATTCAAGATATTGCTGCTATTTTAGAAGAGGCATATATAAAGGAACATAAGGTTGTGAAAAAAAATATGGCAATCGTTCCAAAGAAAAAATACGGGACTTTTCGCGGACTTGCTGTTGGATTTATTATTGTAGCGATTTTACTGGCTATTCCAGTGAGCTATTTTGCGTTCATCAAAGTGCCACTTCAAAACGATTTACTTACAGCGAATGAGAATTTTCTTAAAACAGACTACGATAAAGTGATTACAGGGCTTGAGAATGTGGATCCTGAAAAAATGCCGCAATCAGTGCAATACGAACTTGCTTATTCCTACGTTAACGGCGAAAAAATGAGTGATAAAAAGAAAGAAAACATTATGAATACTATTAGTTTAAAATCAGATCCGAAAAATTTGCTTTACTGGATTTATAATGGTCGCGGTGAATTTGGTAAGTCACTAGATATTGCGAAACTTTTAGATGACCCAACGCTTGCAATGTACAGCTTAACGAAACAAATGGAACAAGTACAAAGTGATGCAAAACTAAGCGGTGATGAAAAAGTAGAGAAACTAAAAACATTAGAAGAAAATTTAAAAGAATATGATGAAAAAGTTAATACACAAACAAAGGAAACAGATGAAACAACAAATACAGAGGCAAAATAAGGGAGAATGAACCATGAATAGAGAGGCTTTATTAATTGTTACTAACGGGCAGCAATGTCATAAACACCATTTGTCTCCTCAAAAAGTCGTGACAATTGGTAATACAATCGAACACGAAATTACTTATCCAGAACTAGTTGAATCAATGGAAGTTAAATATGACGAAAACTCGTGGAATGTCGGTACAACAGCACTTCAAGTGAATCAAGTGGTAAAAGTGGATAATCTAGCATTTTATCTTTGCCAAGACCTAGATACGCAAGTGTATGATGTCGTCATGAACACTTCTGTAGCCTTTGGCGCGGGAACGGAGAATGATGTTACGATTGATGGCACAAAATCAGACTTTTTACTTTTGCGTGATGCGAAGGAAAAACTATTTAAATTACAAGTTTTAAATGGCGAAATTTATCATAATTTTTCTTTAGTGACAGAAGACTGCGTTCTAGAACCGGGCGATCAGCTCTATACGGACGGTGTGACGATTACAATCGGAAAAGAAGATATTAGTGTGCTTGCTGTAGAAAATCGCGTGACGAGCAAATTAGCGCCTTTATTTGCTGCGGACAATTCATTCGGTGAAGACTATCCAGATTATCACCGTTCCCCGCGGATTATTTACCGGGCACCAGAAGAGAAAATCAGCATGGCGAAACCCTCTAGCAAGCCATCCAAACCAACAGATGGCTTAATTAAAATTATTTTACCCCCGCTTATCATGGTTGCGATTACTGTGATGATTTCTATTTTCCAACCTCGTGGGCTGTATATTATTATGACCATCGCGATGTCAGCAGTAACGATAACGATGGCGATTATTAATTACATAAAATCACGCAAAAAATACAAAATTGATTCGAAACAAAGAATTGAGAGCTATGATTTATATTTAAAACGAAAAACAAGAGAATTACACGAAACAAGCGAGAAACAGCGTCACGCTTTAACTTATCACTATCCAGATGTAACTGAACTGGAAAAAATGGCGTTACGCGTGGATTCACGCATTTATGAAAAAACAATGTTTCACCATGATTTCTTGACTTTCCGGGTTGGACGCGGCACAGAAGCAAGCAGTTTTTCCGTCGAATTCCAACAAGAAGAATTTAGCCAGGACAAAGATGAACTTATTGATGAAGCTGTGAAAATCAAAGGACAATATTTATCAATTAATGAAGTGCCAGTTGCGACAGATTTAATGCACGGACCGGTGGGGTATATCGGGCCGCGTCATTTAGTATTAGAGCAACTTCAAATGTTGGTAATGCAAACGTCCCTTTTTCATAGTTATTATGATTTGCAATTTGTTAACATTTTCCCAGAAGAAGAGAAGGCGGATTGGGACTGGATGCGCTGGTTACCGCATGCGAATATGCGTGATGTGAATGTGCGTGGTTTTGTTTACCATGAACGTTCGCGCGACCAAGTATTGAATTCTCTTTATCAAATTTTAAAAGAACGTAAACAAGCGCTTACTGAACAAGCGAGTAAGCAGGAAAAATTATACTTCACGCCACATTTTGTAGTTTTAATTACCGATGAAAAATTAGTACTAGACCACACGGTTATGGAATTCTTCAATGAAGATCCAAGCGAACTAGGTGTTTCTTTAGTATTTGTACAGGATGTAATGGAGAGCTTGCCAGAACACGTGAAGACGGTCGTAGATATTCGTGATGCGAAGAGCGGGAACATTATTTTGGAACAAGGCGATCTAGTAAACCGAGCATTCGTGCCAGACCATTTGCCAGCAGATTTTGACAAAGAAATAATCAGCCGTGCTCTTGCGCCACTGAACCATCTTCAAAACTTGAAAAACTCGATCCCAGAATCCGTTACTTTCCTTGAAATGTATGGTGTGGAGCGTGTCGAGGAGTTAAACATTGCTGGACGCTGGGCGAAAAATGAAACCTATAAGAGCCTTGCTGTGCCACTTGGCTTACGCGGGAAAGACGACATTGTTCAACTGAATTTACATGAAAAAGCGCACGGGCCGCATGGTTTGGTAGCTGGAACGACTGGTTCTGGTAAATCAGAAATCATTCAGTCTTATATCATTTCACTTGGCGTCAATTTCCACCCATATGAAGTCGCGTTCTTGCTGATTGACTATAAGGGCGGCGGTATGGCGAACTTATTTAAAAATATGCCACATTTACTAGGAACAATTACAAACTTGGACGGCGCGCAATCGATGCGTGCTCTAGCTTCCATCAAAGCCGAATTGCAAAAAAGGCAACGGTTATTTGGCGAGCATGATGTTAACCACATCAACCAATACCAAAAACTATATAAACAAGGAAAAGCGACCGAACCAATGCCGCATTTATTCCTTATTTCAGATGAGTTCGCCGAGTTGAAATCAGAACAACCAGAATTCATGAAAGAACTCGTTTCGACAGCACGTATCGGGCGTTCACTCGGAATCCATTTAATCCTAGCAACCCAAAAACCAAGCGGCGTCGTGGATGACCAAATCTGGTCCAACTCCAAATTCAAACTAGCCCTAAAAGTACAAAACGCCAGCGATTCAAACGAAATTTTGAAAACACCAGACGCAGCAGAAATCACACTACCAGGCCGTTCGTATTTGCAGGTTGGTAATAATGAGATTTACGAATTGTTCCAGAGTGCTTGGAGTGGTGCGGATTATGTGCCGGATAAGGAAAGCACGGATTATATTGATACGACCATTTATGCGATTAATGACTTGGGTCAGTATGATATTTTGACAGAGGATTTGAGCGGATTAGATAAGAAGGATGATTTGACTAAGTTGCCGAGTGAACTTGATGCGGTGATTGATCATATTCATGCGTATACGGAGGCTTCTGGGATTGAGGCATTGCCAAGACCTTGGTTGCCGCCACTGGAGGAACGTATTTCGTTAGAAAGCATCAGTACTGTTGATTTTGAAGCAAACTGGCAAAAAGATGAAAAGGATTTAGAACTAACATTAGGAGTACTGGACCAACCGCAGTTACAAGCACAAAACGTTTTGCATTGGAATTTAGAAAAAAATGGACATATGGCAGTGTTTTCTAGTCCTGGTTTCGGAAAATCAACGTTCATGCAAACAGCTATATTTGATTTAGCAAGAAAAAACACACCAGAATTTTTCCATGCATACCTATTAGATTTTGGCACAAATGGTTTACTTTCACTTAAAGGTTTACCACATGTTGCAGATACATTTTCCATTGATGAATCAGAGAAAACGTTAAAATTAGTAAGGCTTCTTAGTCGAGAAATTAAAGAGAGAAAACAATTACTAAGTAAATTTAGCGTAGCCAGTTTGAAAATGTATGAAGAAATAAGTGGCGATAAAAGGCCAATTATTCTACTAGCAATTGATAACTATGATGCAATTAGAGAAGTGGATGAATTTGTAGCAAACCTTGAACCAACTATAGTTCAGATAGCAAGGGAAGGAGCTAGCTTAGGCATTCATTTAATGATTACAGCTAATAACCAAAATGCAATGCGTCTACAGCTACTGTCTAACATTAAAACGCAAATAGCTTTACACTTGAATGAGAAAAATGAGGTAAGCAGTAAAGTGACTACACCATTGAAGAATTACCAGGTCGAGGTTTAATTAAGATTGAAGAACCAACATTGTTCCAAATGGCGCTCCCAAATAATGGAGCCGAAGCAATCGAAATAATCAAGAACAATCAAGATGAAGCAGAGAAAATGACTGAAATTTGGACAGGCAAAAAACCACAATGTATACCAATGGTTCCAGAAACATTAAGTTTTACTCACTTTACCGATCATATGCAAACAAAGAAAATGCTTGAAATGAAATCAATACTACCAATTGGTTTAGAGTATGAGTATGCTAGCCCTGTAGGAATATCATTAGAACAGCACAATCTAGCTATCATCATGCCAACTATAGAATTAGTTCAGCAAATTATCACAAACAGTAGTCATCTACTTGTCAAAAAAGAATTAAGAGAGCTAGTTATCTTTGATACACCTTCTATGGAGTTAATGAAATTAAAAGAGCTCCCCCTAACTTACATTACAAATAGTGAACGAATAGAGGGTAAAATTGACCTTCTATACGGAGCGTTTAAAACGGCAGAACAAGCATATTTAGAAGAACTACAATTAAACAATACAATAACAAAAGAAGAATACTTCAAAAATATGCCACTTGTAGTCGTTGTTATTTATTCAACTGTTCAGCTATACAACCAGTTATCATCAAACACGCAAAAACAATTACTAGAGATGTTAAAATCAGATGGTAAAATGGGAGTACAATTCATTATAGGAAATGACTTGGGAAGCATGGCGAAAGAGTACAGCCCAATTGGAGATACTATTCGCAATTCCAAACAAGTTTTACTAGGTGCTCGATTTGCAGACCAAGCAATTTATAGCCCAACAATCAGAATTGTACAAGAAAAACCACTAGCTCCTCAAGAACTGTATCTACTAATAGAAGGAAATGCAGAAAAGCTTAAGATTCCAAAGGGATAAAATACAGAAGCAGATAGGAGAACAAATGAAGAAAAAAATCATCGGTTTGTTAGCAAGTTTATTATTATTAGGAGGTTGTTTCAATATGAATGAGAAAACAGAGCAAGGAAAAGCACAAGAAGGCACTACTCCTGTACAGGAGTATGTAGGTCAAGGGTTTTCATTTGTGGACGGGGAGAAGTCAGCAGAGCGAGTGAAAAAGGATGAAGAAAAAATCAAGCAAGAAGCGATAAACTACATGAAAAACACATACAAAACAGATGTAAAAGTAAATAATGTAGTCCCCGCGCGTAATGCGGCAGTTGTCATGGTAGAGAGTGAGGAGCCTATTAAATTTCACACCTCCATTATAGTAGGAAAAGTGATTAATAAAGAAGGTGAATGGTTAGCGAGAAGTAATGAAGGGGAGGTAGAAAAAGCGATTGTCGGGGGTTTATATGCAAAGGCATATGAAGCAGAGTTTCGCCATTTAGATACTTTTGCTAATAAAATAGCTAAAGAAAATGATTTATTAGGACTAAGGGATGAAGCGATTGATAAGACAGCTGCAGAAGGCTATATAAGCAACCATTATTTTATTGTAGCAATGGATGTTTACTATCCAAGTGTTTATAATGCTTATCTAAAAAATCAAGAAATTTCAGAAGGTGAATTAAGGAATCTATTTGAGAAAGATGATCCGATGTATGAACATATATCCATCCCAATGGAATTTTATTCTAAAGAAAATAAGCTACCTAAACAAGAGGAAGCGGATGATTTAGCAGAAAAGCTCAAACAGGAAGAAGGGTTACCAAAAGGAAGTTATGATATAAGAGTATATAAAAATGCCATTGTAAACCGAGTGGGCTTGCCCGATGGGGATAACGCAAAAGTAGAAGAAATCGCAAAGTAGTGGGAGTGAAGGTACATGACAACAAAGTTAAAAACATCAGATACAGATTTAATTGAATTAAGTGGGAAATGGGTCTATCAACATCCAAAAGAAGGTACAGAATTAAAAGTTAATGGAAAGATTTATATTGTTAAAGAAGCTGAATACAACAAATCTTCCGGGCTAGACTATATGGTTGTCGAAAATGCAACCACAGGCGAAATCAGCATGGTCTTCGAAGGCACGAAAGGCACCCAAGATTTCCTAACAGACGGCACACTCCCTGGCTCCATCCCTAACACGCAATTAAGAGAAGCTGACGCAGCATACAAAAAAGAAAGCCAAAAATATAACATTAAAAATGTCGCAGGAAACTCTCTAGGTGGTGGTTTATCTAATTATGTAGCTTCTAAAAATGATGGCATAAGGAGCGTCACATACAATCCAGCTATCCTACCCAAAGGAACGTACGACAAAAATAATCCGAGAATTACTAACTATTTAAGTGAATATGATCCACTAACCTTAGGGGAACGTGGGGCAGGATATGGAGATCGGCTACCAGGAGAATCACACATTCTTCAAAATAATGTCCCTTGGCTGCAAACCATTCTTTCTAATCATACGGGTTATGATGATGCAGGTCTCACTGTTAACGGTAAAAAAATCCCCATTGATGCGGATGCTTATCTTCCAGTCGGTATTTGGAGTGGAAAGGTTTTGACAAGTGGAGGAAAAGGGCAGAAAATCGATATGAACCCGGACAATATCCGTATTTTAGCCAATAGTTTACGGACACGAATGACGGAACAAGTAAATGCAGGGCAGTTTTATTTAGATACAGCTGTTGACTTAGTGAATAATGAGGGAAGTCATTTGGATGATAGAACGGTTTCTTTACAGAAATCATTTGAAAGATTGTTGGCGGAAGGAGAATTTGGAGGAATTATTACTTCATTTGCTAATTATGCTGAGTTTCGAGATGGAATGGAAGAAGCTAATCCAGTATGTTTTGCGGCATTAGATGTGATGCAGAGAGTGAGGACTTTACCAATATTAGGAGAGTTGCTAGATGTGGTTTCAGGTACTTTCTTAAGTGTTGGAGGTTTTTTGAGCGATATTCCGGTTCTTGTTGGAGATCTTGCTTTAAAGATAGAAGATACAATGGATCAAGTATCGAAAGTCAAAATGCAGGCTGTACCGGAACTGTTTAAAGGAATTGATAATCAGTACTTGAGCGATGCAATGGTGGCAGAACTAAAAGAGCATTATAAAATATTGGATGATAATAAAGATTTGGTCGTTAAGCAAGTATTAACTTTTAGCTCCCAAGTCACGTATGTATCGAATGAACTTGAAAAAGCAGATAAACTTTTAAGCGCAACGCAAAAAGTCCAAAGTGTTGGAGCACCGCCAGCGACACAAGCGTATGTCTTAAAAGAATCCAAAGCTTTGAAAGACGGGATGGGGAAGAAACAGCGCTTATTAGATAGAAACTATAAAGCATTCACTAATAAAACAACTAGCTTATTAATACCAGCATTAAGTGGGGTTTATAGTATTGTCAATCAATTAAAACAAGCCATTAGATCAGCTATACAGCACTTGAGAAATCTTCAAACAGGCTTTTCAATGGTGAAAATTCCCTTTACAGATGTAGACAATCGAGCAAAAGAGGAATTAGGAGAGTGTATAAAAAAATTGCAAGAAATACTATTAACAGTAAAAGGCGTAGGAAGTGCGGTAAAAGATTTGCAATCAAATTTGCCAAACGTGTTAGCTGCTTACCGTCCTTATATTGACACGGCATTATTTGATGGTACAAAATTCCGTGATGTTATTTTGTTAAATAAAGCAGCAGCAAATATCTTCCATAGTGCGGAAATGATTTTTGGAGATATTAAGCATCAATTAAGTGGGAACGATTCAGCTGCTATTTCTGCGTTAGATAAGTTAGCTGTAAAAACTAGTAAAAATATGAAAATCTTATTAGAGCAAATAAAGCGTGGAAGTATCAATGTTTAGTAATTGAGAAATTAAATCGGTAAAAATTTTATTGGGGAAATATTTTAATGCTAAATTCACAAGGGACATGGACGGTATAGTCGCGGGAATTGTGTGTTTAAGCATTTTATATTAGACGTTAAAGGGATAATGGGGCTGGCAAATATAAAGAGCGAAAAAGAGAAGAAATCGAAAGTTAACCGAAAAAATGAAATAGAATTCTTTCGACGAATTTCAAAGAGAGAATAGAAACTAACTATGTGCGGGAACAAGTAGTCTAAGATGAGGGAGAGAATCTTAGACTACTTAGTGTACATTAGGAGTTTTGGGTCATTAAATACTACAATATGGAACAAAGACAGGAGAACAAATGAAAAAAATCATCCTAAGTTTATTCGCAGCAGTATTTTTACTATCCGGATGTTTCAATATGAATGAGAAAACAGAGCAAGAGAAAGCGCAAGAAGGTACTACTCCTGTACAGGATTATGTAGGTCAAGGATTTTCGTTTGTGGACGGGGAGAAGTCGGCAGAACGAGTGAAAAAGCATGAGGAAGAGATAAAGCAAGAAGCGATAAATTATATGCAAACAAAATATAAAACAGATGTGAAAGTAAATAATGTAGTGCCAGCACGTAATGGAGCGGTTGTTATTGTGGAAAGCGAGGCACCAATTCAGTTTACTACTTCTGTTATTGTAAAATTTCTCCTTAATAAAAAAGATGAGATAGGAAGCGGAACGAGTGATGAAGGGACAGTTGAACAAGCGATTGTAGGTGGATTATACGCAAAGGCATATGTAGAAGAATTCAAACATTTAAATGAATTTACAGAAGAATTAGCCCAAAAATATGATTTATTAGGTTATACAGAAGAAGCTTTAAGTAAAACCTCACCAAGTGGTTATCAGTGGAAGTATTATTTTGTTACAGTTTGGCATGATGATTATTTAAGCCCTTATGAAGCCTATTTAGCTAATCCAAACATTTCTGCGGAAGAGTTACGCATTCTGTTTAACAAAGTTGATCCTGAAAGCAAACATATTTCTATCCCAATGGCTTTTTTCTCAAAAGAAGACAAAGTACCTAAGCAAAAATTAGCTGATAAAATTGCTGAAGAGGTTAAGCGAGAAGAAGGGATTCCTAAAGGGAGTTATATGGTTACGTTGTATAAAAATTTTATTGTAAACCGAGTTGGTTTACCAGATGGAGAAAATGTAGAAGTAGAAAATATAGTTAAATAGGAAAGGTGAGAACATTAATGACATCACAGCTAAATACTTCAGATATAGATTTAATTGAATTAAGTGGGAAATGGGTTTATAGGCATCCCGATAAAGGTGAACGTTTAAAAGTGAATGGAAATAACTATGTAGTTAAAGCAGGTGAATACAACAAATCTTCTGGTCTAGACTATATGATTGTCGAAAATGCAACCACAGGCGAAATCAGCATGGTCTTCGAAGGCACCCAAGGCACCCAAGATTTCCTAACAGACGGCACACTGCCTGGCTCCATCCCTAACACGCAATTAAGAGAAGCTGACGCAGCATACAAAAAGTAAAGTCAAAAATACACTATTAAATAATTATGTTGCCTCCAATAAAGATAATATAGCTATTATCTTATTCTGATATAATGTAATTTGAATAGTCAAAGATAAAGAAGTAAAACTTAGACCACTTAATATACATAAGGATTTTTAGGTTTGAGAAGAGTTTTTTAGTTCAAATGCGATAAGCATAGTAGTGAGATTTTCTGAGGCACTGAAAGAAAAGTATAGAAGAAAAACACGAACTAAAAGTACAAAACACAAAAGATTAAATAACCACTACCTTAAAAAAACATCCATGTTAATTTTCCTCGCACCCCCAATCCCCACACCTGCTATACTAACCCCATCCTAACAAATGGAGTTGAAACCAATGACAAATAACTTTAAAAAACTAAAATCCCTACACGAACTACCCACCCCACTAATCCTCTACAACTGCTGGGACGTCGCTTCTGCCAGAGCCATCCAACAAGGCGGAGCACCAGTAATAGCGACAAGCAGTTATGCAATTGCAGAGTCACTCGGCGCTGTGGACGGGGAGCATTTAACTTTTGACGAAATGTCTTTAATTGTTTCACGCATTGCCGCGAATGTGAGTTTGCCGCTGACCGTCGACATAGAGACTGGGTATTCCAGTGATTTAGAGGGACTGGCTCAGAATATGGAGCGGTTGCTGGCGATTGGTGTTTGTGGCGTGAACTTGGAAGATCAGCTTATTGGTGCTGCAAATCCGGGGTTAAGCAGTATTGAGGAGCAATGTGATAAAATCAAGACAATTAAAGAAACAGCGGCGAAAATGAGTACGGAAATTTTTATCAATGCACGTACAGATGTTTTTTTCCAAGGGCGGGATGAGACGGTAGACTTGGTGGAAGAAGCGATTAAAAGGGCAAAGGCATACAAGGAGGCTGGGGCGGATGCTATTTTTATTCCGGGTCTGTTATCACCAAAATTAATTCGCGCATTTGTGGAGGAATCGCCACTTCCGGTCAATGTTATGAGGATGGATGGGATGCTCTCAAACGAGGACTTACAAAAAATCGGTGTGAAAAGAATCAGCTATGGACCGTTTAGTTTTTTTCAGGCTAATTTAGCGATTCAGCAGGAAGTTGAGCGGATTTTCGAAGGAGGGGGAGCCTTATGATAACAAATCAGCGGGATATTGATAAATATTATGATATGTTAGTGGAGAAAAATTCTAATTATGAAGGAGTATTCTTTGTTGGAGTAAAAACTACTGGGATACTTTGTCGCCCAACGTGTCCGGCGAAGAAACCTTTAAAAGAAAATTGTGAGTTTTTCAGTACAGCAAAGGAGGCGCTACTTGCATCTTACCGGCCTTGCAAGCGTTGTGAACCGCTCTCCAATCCGACGAAATTGTCTCCAGCTGTGAAGTTACTTGTCGATGCAATTGAGAAAAATCCAGAGAAAAAGTGGACGGATAAAGATTTTGATGAGTTATCCATTAGTGCAAATACGGCGCGGCGCCAGTTTAAGAAGCAGTTTGGGATGACTTTTATTGAGTATGCGCGGTCGCGGCGGCTTGGACTTGCTTTTAAGCATATTCGGAGTGGGGATTCAATTATTAATGCGCAACTTGATAGTGGTTATGAGTCTGGAAATGGGTTCCGAGATGCTTTTTCAAAAACGATGGGGGATGTTCCTCATAAATCAAAAGATATAACGATTTTGTATTCTGCTTGGATTGAAACTAAGCTAGGTTCCATGTTGGTAATTTCCGATGATGATAAATTACTTCTGCTAGAATTTGTTGATCGGAAAGGATTAGAAACTGAAATAAAAAAGCTGCGAATGCGATTGAAAGCAGCAATTTTCCCTGAAAAAACAGCCGTAATTAAACAAGTAGAAGAAGAATTAGGAAGATATTTTGATGGTGAACTAGTTGATTTTAAGACACCAATTCGTTATATCGGTTCTGAATTTCAACAAAGTGTTTGGAATGAACTGCGACGAATTCCGGTAGGCGAAACGATTTCGTACAAAAGTTTGGCAGAAAAACTAGGGCGGCCAACAGCGAGTCGAGCTGTGGCAAGAGCAAATGGGGCTAACCAATTATCCCTCATCGTCCCGTGTCACCGGGTAATTAATAGTAACGGAGCATTAGGAGGTTACGGCGGTGGTCTTGCCCGAAAAGAATGGCTAATTAAACATGAAAAGATGGTTCCAAAGTAACGCGGAACCATCTTTTTTCAATTATTTAACCCGTATTCCAAATAACGGCATCAAGGCAGGAGCATGTGAATAATCAATGCTCACGCCCTTCAAATCTTGCGGCATCGCAGTGATAGACTCAAAAATGCAAGAACTAAGATCAATACCATTTAGCGCACAATTCAAAAACTGAGCTTTATTCAAGTCAAGTCGTTCCAAATAGGTATCTACCAGTTGAGCCCCGCTAAAATCGCTATTCGTATACGCACCCGCCTCAAATGCCACCCATTTCAAGTTAGCATAACGAAAGGCAACATAATCCGCATAACAATCAACAAAAACGCAATTTCTAAGCGTAGCATCACTGAAATTCACACCAATTAATTTACAATTTTCAAAACGTACCCGGTGAATAACGGCGCCCATTAAATCTAAATTCGACAAATCGCAATTTTTAAATACAACATCAGTCAAATTCGCGCTTACAAGAGAAACCGAATCAAAAACACAACCATCAAAAACAATCGTTTCTAAATGAAAATGCTCGAAAATTTCCCCGGTTAGTGTCGTTTTTCTAAAGATTTGCTCACTAACTTCTCCAATATCTTCAATAAAATATGTATCATTCGGATAAACCGTCAAATCCCCATCAGGAATCCGCGGCGCAGTAATTTTTTTCATGATTTTAAACCTCGCTTCCGCTTCTATTATATCGTATTTTGCTAGGAAAAGGTGCGTAAAATCGTTTACCTTTCATAAGAAACGGATTACAATGAAATAAGGGTAAAAATGGCACTTGAGGAGTGAATGAGATGACAGCAAGCGTATTTGTAGCAGGAAAATTACTACCAGAAACGATGGAAGCTCTAGATAAATGGGATGTGAAGGCTTTTTCAGGTGAGGAAAATATTACAGAAGCAGAGTTAATAAAAAATGTAACGGAAGTGGATGCGATTATTTGCCCGCTTTCTTCCCCAATTACGGCAAAAGTATTGGAATCGGCAAAAAATCTTAAAATCGTGGCGAATATTGGCGCTGGTTTTGACAATATTAATGTAAAAAAAGCGCAGGAGCTGGGCATCGCGGTAACTAACACACCGGATGTATCCACAGAAGCGACGGCGGAATTAACTCTCGGATTGATTTTAGATGTGGCGCGAAGAATTTCAGCAGGTGACCGTTTATGTCGTGAAACACCTGAGCAATTTAAAGGATGGGCACCGACATTCTTTTTAGGCACGGAATTAAGCGGTAAGACGCTGGGAATTATAGGTTTAGGAAGAATCGGTCAGGCTGTTGCAAAACGCGCGGCTGCTTTTGGAATGAAAATCATTTATTCTGGGCACCACCCGAAAGAAGCAGCGAAACAATGGGATGCGGAGTTTGTAAGTCAGGATGAACTATTAAAGCGCAGTGATGTTGTGACAATTCACGCAGCATATAGTCCGAGCTTGAAACATTTGTTGAATGAAACTACACTTAATACAATGAAGTCGAGTGCTTTTTTAATTAACGCGGCTCGCGGTCCTGTTGTAGAAGAATCTGCATTAATTAATGCGCTCGAAACAGGCGTTATTGCTGGTGCTGCGCTTGATGTATTTGAATTTGAACCTAAAATTGGAGCTGAACTAGGCAAACTAGAAAATGTCGTTTTAACGCCGCACATCGGTAATGCAACCATAGAAACCCGCACAGAAATGGGACGAATGGCGATCTCGAACGTCGAAGCAGTTTTAGCAGGAAAACAACCACTACATTCCGTTTACTAAGTTAAGAAACACAGTCATGGTAAGGTGCTGTGGCTGTGTTTTTACACCAAATTATGGTATAATATTTTTTGTCGGAATACGACGAGGGTTGTTAGCTCAGTTGGTAGAGCAGCTGACTCTTAATCAGCGGGTCGGGGGTTCGAAACCCTCACAACCCATTTTAGAGCCCCAACGCTTTGTGGGATTTAAGAGTTTTTGTTTTTCCTCAAAAATGGCCTGGGAGACCATAAAGAGACCATAGAAAAACTTGATTCTATGGTCTCTTTGTATGTTTGCTTATTAAAGTTAGTTAAAAATACCTAAACTATTAAGAATAAAATAGCTTCGTTTTTAATGAAGTAGATGGATAGATAAGCTAGGAAATGCTGTGTATAACTGAGTGAAAATATAATCATATATCAAATCTATAATAGGGAAAAGTAAATTGGCTTAGTTTTTTAGAAGAATATACATCTCCATATAACTTGATGATAATGGTAAAATGTAGATTTATAATGTCCGTCTTGAATCTAAAGGATAGGACTTTTTATGTAAGAAATCTTATCCGCTAAGTTTCAGTCAAATAGAAGTAAACGGTTACTTCTATTTGACTGAAATGATGAAAGAGACCATAGAAAATAAGATTCTATGGTCTCTTTACATGGTTTATTCATTAAGTAGATTAAAGGTATCTGCGGCTTCTTGATCAACTTCTTTTAAAACGTGAGCGTAAATATTCATGGTTGTTTGATAATCTTTATGCCCTAGGCGCATTTGAACGGTTTTAACAGAAGCTCCGTTTGTTAGTAGGTAGGTGGCAGATGTATGGCGTAAATCATGGAATCTAATATATCTTAAATGATGCCTTTCAATAAATCTTTTCCAGCGCTGTCTTAAGCTACTAGGACGTAAAGGTTTGCCAACTTCATTGGAAAATAAAAAGTGATGATTATTCCATTCCCATAGATTACCAGCCATTTTTTTATCTTCTAATCGGGAAGAAATATATTTTTTTAATAGCTCATTAACAAACTGTGGATGCGAAATAGTTTTAGCGATACCATTCTTGGTTGTATTTTGAACTTTGATTCCTTGTTTATTTAATTCAATAATAGTTTGTTGGAAAGTAGTGGTAGATTGTTGTATATCAATATGCGCTATTTCTACAGCGGCAATTTCTCCTTCTCTTGCTCCGTCAATAACAGCAAGATACATGATAAGTTGCCAGTCAATAGGCTCTTGCTTAATAGCATTCATTAACTTTTTAAATTCTTCTATATTGTAGTTATCATTTCTTTTTTTGTTGGTAGCTCCTCTTGTTTGTATTTTTAATTTTTCAGCAGGATTACTTTGAATAAAGCCCCATTCAACGGCAGTTTTGAAGACAGATTTTATTGCAAAAAGTATACTTTTTTGCGTGCTGAGGGATATTTCTTTCTTGCCTGTGTCAGATTGATTTGTGTGTTTATCACGCCTAGAAATATCATTGATAATATTAACGATGAAAATGGGTTTCACATTGGCGAGTTGGGTTCCACCGATTTTGGGGATGAATCTATTTTCAATAATACTTAAGTAGAGTTCGGCAGTTTTAGGGGCTTTATTTTTTTGTATATGCTTTGGAAACCATTCATTGTAAACAAAATTGCTAAAAGTGATTTTTTCAGGTGTAAAATAATTGATTGCTTCCATTTCGGAAATAAAGTCATTTAATTCTTTTTCTCTAATTCGTCCATTTTTAGAATAAGTCATTTTTGCTTTGCGAATAGGACTACCATTTTTATCATAACCAATAGTAACCCGCATTCGCCAGCCATTTTTATATATTCCAATGGTGCCTTTAAGTCGTTTCATAATAAGTATCCTCCTAAGGGGAATGTAAGTTCTTTTATGGTTGGGAAAATTTTATGAATATTTGCATATTATAAGGGATACCACATTCTTGGGTGATGCTTTCAGTTGTTGTGTCATAAATTTTTTCAGTAAGTCTGTAAAAAGCTAATAATTTCGTAGCGAATTCATTAGCTTCACGCTCATATCGTCCAAGGACTTGATATGTAGAATATTCAATGAAAAACTGGCTATTTTCTTCGTGAAGTAAACAATGCCCTAGCTCATGTGCACACACGAACATTCTTTTGTTTTCTTCAAGTTGTTTGTTCAGAATAATGTGTGTTTCATTCAAATAATCAATAATAATTCTATCCCCATCTATAGTGGAAGGAAGTTCTCTTTCAGTTACAAAAAAGCCAAGAACGTCAGCAATCTCATAAGGATTATTTGTATTAAGTGAGTTAACTAAATCATTCACAAGATCGGTAATATATCTACTCAATAAAAATACTCCTATCTGTATGGTGTTTTCATTCGATATTAACTAACCTCTATTTTTCTTTTTGTGTTCTTCAAGGCGTTCCCAGAATAATCCTTCGAGAAATCCCTTTAATTGTAATTCATCTGCTTTGGTGAGTTTTACTCCGCTGTAACGCATTTCGTGATTAGATTCAAGGAATTTACCTAGTTCTAAAATATCTTGCTCATTTGCCCATTCTGGAGGATTAGTATCTAAATAAGGGTGTTCTGTTCTTGCTAAAAGGTAATCAGTGGAGACATTGAAGTAATCTGCAACTTTTTGTAATTTATCTGAAGAGGGATTATTTTTTTTCCAGGAATATATAGAGTTTTTACCAAATCCTACTTCTTCTTCCAAGCGAGAAACCGTAATCCCTCTTTTTTTACAAAGTTCTTTAACTCTTTCAAACGTAGTCATAGCAACCATCCTTAGTAACTTCAAACACGAAATTAAAGAAATGTGTAGAAAAACTTGTTGACGATTAAATAAATCTTTAATATAATGATTGTAAGTTAAATATTCCGCTCTAATGCACAATGAAAAAAGCATGATGAATCAACGTTTCCCGACGTTTTATAGATTTCATTGCGTTTATTTCGGTATGTATATATTCTACAATATTCTTTAATTTTTGTCAATTGAGTACGGAATATTTAACTAATTTAATAGAAAAAGTGGTGTATATGAAAGAAGTGATGAGAGTGAAAGAAGTTGCTGAATATTTAGGTGTTAGTGAACAAACAATTTATCATTGGAGTATCTATGCAGGATTGCCAAGCCGGAAAGTCAATAATCGCATTCGCTTATTTAATCGAACACAAATAGATGATTGGGTATCACAGGGGTTTAATTTGATGAAACAGTAAGATAGAGAGGATGTTCCTGATGAAATTAGATAGGTGCTTAATGGAGATAGGTGTTAAATATACTCCTACAAAACAAGAAGTATATTCATTAACTATAGTTGAAGATAATTTAGATGCGGCAATAAAATTCGCGAAAAGTAAAACCATTATGAATTTAAAGCAAAAAAATTTTTCTTTTGAACGCGTTTTTTTGCGAGGTTATAAGTACATCGGTTCGGAAGAAAGAACGAATTATGATTATTTTGTAGAGTTGAAACAAAAGGGAGTAAGGCAGAAGAGGATTATGCGTCAATTAAACTTAAAGTATCCAGAGTATCTATATTTTGATAACTTCTATCAAGGCAAAACCAAAAAACTTACATATCAAAAATATTTATACGTTAAAAACTTTATGAAAGATGATCAGATAAGAAAGAGATATAAAATTCCAAAAATCGAATTTGAGCGATTCTTAAATTCACATCTATAACAAACGCTTAAATATCTATGGGGAGCACTTCAATAAGTTAGTCAATCCGTTTTAATTTATTGCCCCTTTATCAAGATGCATGCGGCTCGCTAGTTAGATGACACGAAACGATATAGTTTTAACTTATCGTGAGAAAACATAAGCGGTTGGGCGGTTTCTTACAAGCTTTTTAGTTTATAGATTAAAAGGGGATTTTATGTGTATGTGAAGAAATAGAAAAATAAAAAGGTAGTGGATAGTTGTCTGATAAAAGTTCAAAGACACAGAAAACAAAATCTCCTTAATATAAGCAACTAAAAAAACAAGAAAAAGTGACAAGTTAGTGAATTTTTCAATAACGATTTCTCTCTATTATCAGATGATGTATACTAAGGATAGAGAAGAGAATGTAAAAGGCCTACGTTTGGACAGAGGTAGAGCGGAAACTCTATCTTTGGCCAAAGGAAAATCCCTTATATAGAACTTATTAGAAATGGCAGAGGTTATTCCCCGCTCTGCCCAAGCGTAGCTGGTAAAATATTGCGGCTTTGAAAAGAACGGCGCAAAAAAGCTATCTTTAGACAGAGATAGAGCGGAAACTCGAATCTCTGAGCTTAAAACACAGTTTTTTCAAAGATATGGCAGAGGCATTAGCTGTCTCTGTCTAAGGGTAGCTAATAGAAAGTAAGATAGAAGCATTTTTTATCTGTAAATGTAAATATATACAGTTGCGTTTGGACAAAGGTAGGGCGGAGAATCTATCTTCGGATAAGGAAATGCTCTTAAATAGTCGTTTTTGGAAAAGGCGGAGGAGTTGTTCCCCCCTCTGTCCAAGCATAGCAAAAAAGAAACCATACTTATCAACGATGTAGAAGTGGTGTTATGAACAGGTAGAGGATAGGGTAGATGAGTCGCTTCCTGGGAAAGAAATGATATAAAACCACTTCTATGTATATTTTGAATACGAACAAAATATTATCAAAATTAAATGAATATTTTTACAGTTTTAGAGCTTATGTTATTGTGAACATTAATAAAATCTCGCAGTTACCTTTAGACAGGGATAGAGTGGAAACTCGAATCTCTGAGCTAAAGACCACACTTTCTTCAAGACATGGCAGAGGCGCTCGCTTTGCTGTCTCTGTCTAAGGGTAGCTAATACAAAACAAAGATAAAAGTACTTTTCATTAGTAAAATAAATACATACACATGTAGCTGCGTTTGGATAGAGGTAGAGTAGAAACTCTATCTTTGACTAGAAATTCCTTAGTAAAACATTCTGGCGGAGGGTGGCTGTTTCCCCTCTGTCCAAGCGTAGCTACAATGGAAAAACAAATACATGATTGTGATAAATAGAACAAATAAAAAAGAGAAGAGATGAAAAAATGGATAAAAAAAGAAAGTTTATGATTGGTGTGAGTATCGCCATTGGAATAGTGATTTTAGGAGGGGGTGCGCTTGGGTTTCACTATCATAGTGTAAAAGCTGAAGAAAAGAAACAAGCAGAAGCGCAACAAGCCCAAACGAAAAAGCTACAACAAACCATTCAAACCTATCAAAAAGAAGTAAACGCCTGGTATGCAGACGATAAAAAAGAGAGCTTACAAAAAGCGACGACAGAAAAAGAAATTACTTCGATGGAAAGCCATTTAGAAAAACTGGAAGGTAAAGAGATGTCTGTCGATACAGCGGCGAAATTAAATACGCTCGTGATGGATGTTGGCTATGCTCGTTCTATGCTCGACGCGCAAACGAAAGTGGCGAGTCTATTTGATGGAACAGGAGCGTTAGTAGAAAATGCGCAGCTAGAAGCAGCGGAAAAAGCCGTGAATAAATTAAAAGAGGTAAAATCAGTCTTCGTAGAAGCACAACAAAAACGACTAACGGAAGCGAAAAATCAAGCGAAGACGATCGAAGAAGCAACGAAAGCAGTCAATGCTTTATACACCAACGACAAACGAGAAACAGTGCAATCGAACGTAACGGAAGCGAATTATACGACCGCAAAAACAAAGGTAGCGTCGATTAAACAAGCGAAAGCGAAGAAAACGCTATCGGATGCATTAGCCAAAGTAGAAGCAGTGCTGCAGAAACAGAAAGAATTGGCACAACAACAAGCCACAGAACAGGCAGCGAATACGAACGATAATCAAACAACTAGCGACGACAATGCAACTTCTACTGGTGGAAATAAAACAGCGAGTAGTTATTCACCAGCTAGTGGAGATAGTTCTAATGGAAGTAGTAGTTCGCAAGCAGGTAAATCTTCTTCCTCTTCTGCGAAGAGTGGAAGTAAATCTAGTGCGTCTGCAGGTAAATCGAAAAGCTCATCTGGCTCTTCTAAAGCAAGTGGAGGTGGTTCTGAATCGGATGGTTGGTACTCCAAATATGATGATTTAAAGCCAGGAGATAGTTGGACAGGGGAGTCGACTGATAAAGGATATATTAATGGTAAAGATGGGAATACATGGGGAACAGGCACTTGGTAATATGAAATAAAACTAAATAAAAAAGACACTTTTCAATCGTGAAGAGTGTCTTTTTTTGTACAGAAAAGAGGTGGAAAGGATGAAAATTCGTTCTCCAACAGGATTATATACAGAATAAATAAACTATAAAAATACAAATTTGGAGGTAATTTTAACTATGTATAAAAATTTAAGTAAATGGCTGTCGTTGTGTTTGGCAGCCATTATTTTTGTGTCTACTATTTTAACACCTTCTCACCAAGCCCTTGCGGCAGAGTTTGGAGAAGGACTAGATGCCAGTCAGATTTTCAGTTCTAATGGCACAGAGAAAACAGAAGCGGAAGAAGAGGCATTGAAAAAAGGCGTTTTAAAATCTAAAAACACTCGTGCTTCAGCTACAGTTGTTTACTTGGGACAAGTCAATTATGGTGGAAGTATTGTGGGTCATTTTGAAGTGGATGGGGAACAGGCTTTTTGTATTGAACATCCAAAACCAACTCCGCCAACAGGGACTCCCAATAATGGAGGAACTATTTACAATAATGATCAAATTGCTGCTACTTTATATTATGGGATTAATGGAGATGGGAATATCTTTGGCTCAGACTGGGCACGAGGAACCGTGGTCACATCATTAGTACTAAGTGAAATGTATATGGGCTCTTATCAAGGGGGTTCTAGTATTGCAGGTTATGCTGAATTGAAAGCGAAAGCTCTCGCAGGTGATTATCCGGATTCAGCTGCGAATTTCTCTCAAACTACTGTAGATTCTGAAATCAATAGTAATGTTCAACGAAGTGAAACGATTAGGTTAAACGCAGATACGCGTAATAGATTCTCCTTTTCGTTACCGAGCCAGGTCACTTTTAAGAATGTGACTACAGGGCAAACACAAACAGGTGGAACGGTCACAATCAAAGGTGGCGATTCTTTTTATCTGACAGCTCCCCTAACGTATAATACTAACTACGTTTCCGGAAATTTACGTGGTTCATTAAAAGAATTTTCTCCTATTTTATATCGAATGACGAATGATAGCTATCAAAAATTGGTAAAAGGAAGATGGTATGATCCATCCTTCACTATCGCATTTACAGCAAAATTCAGAGCACGTACCGGTTCTGTAGAAATCACGAAAAAAGGGTCGGATGGTAAACTCTTACCTGGCGCACAATACGATGTGAAAAATAGTGCCGGTCAAGTGGTCGCACATGTGACAACGAATGCGAACGGAAAAATCAAAGTGAATGATTTACTCCAAGGGAATTATACCGTCACAGAAACCAGAGCGCCAGCCGGCTATACCATTAACCGTACACCACAAAACATCACGATTACTGCTGGTCAAACGGCGTATATGACGTTTGAAAATAAACAAGTATTTTTCCAAGTGAAATTGAAAAAACAAGATGCAGAAACAGACGATGACGCGCAGGGAGATGCGACGTTGGTAGGTGCGCGATACGGCATTTACTCCGATGCGGCAGCGACGGATCTATTAACTGAAGTAACGATTGGGACTGATTTAACAGCTCTTTCCAATAAAATCGCCTTAAATGGCGCTTCTCGCACGGTATATGTAAAAGAAATCCAAGCGCCGGTTGGCTATAACTTAGATCCAACCGTGCATACCGTTCGTGTGGATCAAACAAATGATACCACCGAAGTCTTTGTGGCGAACGTAACGGCTAGCGATCGCGTGATCAAAGGTGGATTTGATCTTATCAAATTCGCGAATAAACCATTACTACAAAGTACGCTTGCTAGTCTTCCAGATGGCCAAAAACAAGCGCTCGTTGGTGCAGAATTCACAGCGAAACTAAAATCGACGGGTGTTGTCGCACAAACGCAAACAACGGATCTCGATGGAAAAGCATCTTTCCAAAACCTTCCATACGGAACCTATGTGGTGAGCGAAACCGTGACCCCAATCGGCTACAAGCCTGTCGCAGATTTTGAAGTAACCATTTCTGAACAAGGGCAACAATTCCACTATATCTTAGAAGATAAAGTCATCGAAGCGAAAGTAAAAATCGTCAAAAAAGACAAAGAAACAGGGAAAGTGATTCCACTCGCTGGCGCGACATTTAAAGTGAAAGATAGCGAAGGGAACTTTATTTCGCAACATATTAACTACCCTACAGAAAGAGATTTAACCGAGTTTACCACTGCGGCTGACGGCACGTTGGTGTTACCAGAAACGTTAGTCTACGGCGATTACACCTTAGTGGAAGTGAAAGCGCCGAATGGTTATTTACTTAACCGAGAAGAAATCAACTTCACTATTAGTGAGGAACATGATGGGAATAGGATCACGCTAGCCTTCAGCGATATGGCTGCGAAAGGAAAAGTCAAAGGAGTCAAAACCAAAGAAGTGATCGATACCGCAAAATCCACACAAGATAAAATTGTGTACAAACACGTTCCTGCAGCCGGTATTAAGTTTAATATTGTCGCTAAAGAAAACATCGTAACTCCAGATGGTACGGTTCGAGTGAAAGCAGGCAAAGTAGTGGATCAGGTGACCACTGATGCGAAAGGTGTTTTTAAGTCCAATAAAGAATTATATCTCGGCAGTTATCAATTAGTGGAAACCAATACACCAAAAGAATACCGTGATTTAACGCCGGTATCCTTCCAATTAACGTATAAGAATGACCAAACAAACATCGTTTGGGCCAACGTATCCGTTCAAAATAAATTGAAAAAAGGTACCGTGGAAATTTCTAAAAAGGATCTCACGGGGGAAGAAGAACTACCAGGAGCGACGCTAAATGTGAAAGGGAAAGACATCGATGTGACATGGGTTTCTGGTAAACAAGCGAAGAAATATACGCTTCCTGAAGGCAATTACACGCTAACGGAAAAAATTCCTAATCCAGGCTACAAACTGAATACTAATACTATCACATTTACGGTGAAAGATGGGAAAGTAACAAAAACAGTGATGCATAATGAAAAAATCCCAACGCCAATGAAAAAAGGATTCCTACCAACGACAGGGGATAGTTCATTAGATTTACTATTATATAGTTTAGGAACGATTCTTCTTGCGCTAGGCGTTTATTTGCTTGTGCAAAATAGAAAACAGCGTTGGAATAAAGAGTAAGTAAGCATAAAGAAAATAGGAAAAGAGGGGAATAGCGCTTCCTCTCTTTGTCCAGGAACTTTATTTCAAAAGGAAAGGAGCGAAGGAATGAAGAAAGAAGTAAAGAAAATTCAGCTCACCCTCTTTTTGCCGAAAGATCGAAAAAACCTAACGAATCCGAAACCACTACCCAATTTTCAAGTAACGGTCTGTATTCCTACCCAATTTAATGAAGCGGACTTTATTAAAGCTTTATTCGAATTACAGCGACTGGCACCTAAAACAACGGTCCTCCTTCAGACAAAACAAACCAAGAAACAAGTGCCTATTCCGTTACGGAAAATCGAATATATTCATTTTAGGAAGTATAAGGCGTATGAGAATGAGTATGAATTAATTTTTGATGAAGCCGATTATCAAACATTGCTTTATGCGATGAAAAAGCAGTGTAAAGAAATGGGCGTTTTGTAAGAAGGATTATTCCTACGACTGGAAAATAGAGGAGGTGGTGTAAATGAAGGAAAAACAAACATATACGAAAGCAGAACGCAATAAGACTAAAAGTCTATTCAATCTGTATCTGGAGTCAGAAGGAATCGATAAGGAAGATGGCTTACATGAAATCATTCTTCAGTATCTGGAACAACAAACGAAATACGGTATTAGTGAGCGAGATCGACCTCATTTAGAACGACTCAGAGATTTACAGAAACAACTACATGCAGAAAAGAACAAACATCATTAATTAAAAGAGGTGAAGGAAAATGGAAAAATTAACTACTTTATTCATTGCGTTGATTCGTATCGTACAAGGCTTAGGTGGTACGTATGCAGCATTAAAATTATCGTTGTATGGTATAGCGTACATGCGTAAAAATCAACAAAAAGTAGAAGAAGCAAAAGAAGGCATTATGAATATCTTTATTGGCTTAGCGATTGTTATCTTGTGTGAAGTTATCGTTAATATTGTTAAAGGAGCGATTGGATAAGGAGGAAAACCGTTGTTTACGATTCGATTTGAGGTAGAGAAGAAAGTTCGAAAGCTGCTTCGTCCCATCATCCGAGGAGGAGTGGACTATGAACTTCGGACATGTAACACTATTTTACAAGAAGCAGAAGAAACCTTGTTGGAGAAAGGCATTTCTTCTCTTCTTTCTTACCATATTCAAGAACTAACTATTCCAGTTTCTTTTCGCGCTTCGGTGATGTTGGGCGAAGGACGGCCAATGAACATTCTTCTTTTAGTGAATCAAACGTTAAATACTGTTTTCACCGATAAACCAGAGGAAGAAAAACGTTCCCTTATTCAATTATTAGAACAAGCTTTCTTAGAAGAGGAAGTACGGCCTATACCAGAAGTAAAGCTGGAAAAGAAAGTAATCCCTGAAAGCCCACCACCTATTCCCATCGTTGAAGTACAAGAAGTGCTTTCCGCAACACAGATAGAGGAAACCAAGCTGGAAAAACCAACAAAACAATTAAATAATCGACCAAAAAAAAGAGAAATCCAATTACGCATTAGTCGATTCTCTTCTTTTTTTACTTTATCCAGGAAAGGCTGGATTATTTTAGCCAGTGTCGTATTGCTTTCTTGTAGTATGATGCTATTTTTATTACTTCCTTCAGAGAAGACCAAAATGGAAGATGATAAAAAAACACCTAGCTTTGAGACGTTGATGAAAGAAGAAAAACTTTCGGAGATAGCTCATTATTATCCAGAAGAATGGGAACCAATTCGCCTAGTGTATATTCAGGATGCGAATGTACGAGCGTTACAGGAAATGAAACAAGTAAAAGCTTCTGTGTTATTGGAGATAAATATTGCTTACTTTGAAAAAAATTATGACCAGGTAATTCCGTTATATGAAGCTAATAAAGCGTTAAAATACGCTCGTATTGATTATGCATTTGTTGGCTTTTCTTATTTGACGAAAGGAAATATACAACAAGCAGAAGTCTTAAATTTATATGCAGAGGATTCTGATTTAAAAGCCTATATTGCCGACTACAAATTAACGCAAAGTATGGTGGTGGAAACCAAACAAGTACTTCAACGAAAGGATATAACGAAAGAGTTGCGAACAGAGCTTGAAACAAAGTTGAAAGAAGCAGAAAAACATTTACAAGATTACCACAAAGGAAAGGTTGAGGTGGAAAAAGATGGAGAAAAAGAAACGCTCTAAGAAAACAGTGCCCTACACCGTTGTATCTTCTCTGGCAGTTATTTTAGTGGCAGGAAGTATATATGCGTATACAGGTATGAATAATGAATCCACAAAAAAAGATAGTACACCAAAAACAACAATGAATGATGGAAAGGGAAGTAAGGCTACTCCCAATACAAATCGTAAGGATGGGAAGAACACGAATCCAACACTTGGCGCAGTCATGGCAAAAGTAGAAGAAAAAGCAGCTACTACAGGCGTTACGAGAAGCGCTGTTGTAGCGAATTCACCAGTAGAACAAATCCTTCAAACTTTAACAAAAGTTCCTGACAAGCCTCCTGCGTTGTCAGAAGTAGCGTCTGTTACTCCAACTATTCTTCTGCCAAACAATCCAAAGGAGGAAAATACATCGCCTAGACCTGTTTCACCAGAAATACCGATAGTGCCCCCAACCCCACCAACGACACTACCGGAAGGACCATCGGGGCCAGTTACTCCGGAAGAAACGAATGAAGGACCAACTATCTATGCAGAGAATCAAGAAATTTCCATTGGTTCTGCTTTTAATGCGAGTGATTATGCGACAGCAAGCGATGAAGAGGATGGCGATATCACTAGCGCAATACAAGTGACTGCGAATAGTGTGAACAACGAGGAAGAAGGATCCTATCAAGTAACGTATCATGTGGCAGATAGTCACGGTGCCTGGGCCGAAAAAACGATTATGGTGACCGTTACCAATGAACGTCCAGTCATTACGGCGACAGATCAGTCTGTTTCCTTAGACGCCTCTTTTGATCCACTAGAAAATGTATCCGCGTACGATGCAGAAGAAGGGGATATCACTACGTCGATTCACATCGTTTCGAACAATGTAGACACTTCTACAGAAGGGACATATCAAGTGACCTATTCGGTAGTAGATGGTTATGGAAAAGCAGCACAAGAAGTGACGATTCAGATCACTGTCAACAATGATTTACCGATTATTACGGCTACTGATAAGGTGATTCTTGTCGGAGAAATGTTTGATCCACTAGAAGAGGTTACAGCAAGCGATCGACAAGATGGAGACCTAACGAGTGTTATTCGTGTCCTTCGTAATGAAGTAGATACGACGACACCAGGAACCTATTCTGTCACGTATGAAGTAACAGACCGAAACGGAGGAACAGCGACTAAAACGGTAATCATTACGGTAGAGGCTCCACAAATTTAATTAGATTAGAAAGAGGACACTAAAAGCGTGTCCTCTTTTTTATGTTAGGAGAGGTTTTTATGGCAAATAATGGAAATGAATCAGGAACAACGCTAAGTTCTGAGCCACTCTTTCATGGTTCAACAGCGAATTTTGATCAGTTCGCTTATCAACAAAAGTACTCTGCAGGTATTAGTGGTCTTGCGTTCGGGATCTATTTAACAAACGATAGAGATACTGCGCTAGATTTTGCGCAAAATAAATACCTATACGAAGTGAATTCAGCTGTTTTAGATGGAAGAGCTATAGAGTCAACGGAAGTGACTTTATCCAAAGAAGACATAGCACATGTAGTGGAAGAGTTAGTGAAAAAAGAAATCCAAGAAAATGAAATATCGTATTTTTTCACAGATTATTTTGGAGAAGTAGCTGAGTTAAATGAAAAGGAAACATGGAATGAGCTGTATACAGACCTAACGAACGTGGTCGCGGAAGGCATGTTAGATCGAGCTTCTAGCGATGTGAATGTTGTCAATGAGCTATACGTTGCTTTTGGTGGAAAAAATTCGGAGAATGCGGCTTCTTTGTTAGGTGGAGCGTTAAAAAATATTGGGGTAACTCACTGTGTTCAAACTCGAAGATACGAACAAGAAAGAGCCATCCAAGAAGTGGTTGTTTTTCAACCAGATGAGCTAATCATTCAAGATAAAATGGATTTAGAAAAACGAAGAGAACAACAGCAATCTAAGCATGTGCAAAATGAAAAGGAGCAAGACATAAAACAAGTGGTACCTATAGTTATTCCAACAAAAAATAAACAGAAACAAAACACAGGTGTGTTGGAAGAACAATTAGAGCGATAAATAATGAATAAAAAGTAAGAGGACCAATTCTTAGGGTTCTCTTACTTTAATAATGGAGGTTATCGTTTGTATAAGGAGTACAAGCAATGGAAGCGAGTGTTTGCTCACCCCTTGTTTTTGACCGGATACGCAATCATCGCCTTTTTGATGGTGACAGCTGGACTTAACTTCCTTTTAGGAACAGCTAGAAATCTTCTGCAAGAAAGTCTTTCTACAGGTGGAGGACTAGGAAGTTATATAGAGCAAACTGTCCATAATACAGTAGAAGGGCAAGCTACAGCTACCACCAGTTCCCTTTTCCAAGTGAGTTATTTATGGACGTTTCAGTGGCAATGGTGGCAAGCATATCTCGTCGTTTATTTACTTGCAGCTTTTTTTATTGGCCGTAAAATCTATGTGAAACGGATGTCTTTCCGTAGTATCTTACTTGGCTTAAAAGGAACCATGCGGTGGACAACCTTAGATGAAATTAAACAGCAATATCATGCAATACCAACGAATCACCAGCCGTATGAAGGGAGCGCGGGCATTCCTATTATCCATTACGATGGATTCATTTACATTGATGTCAATAAAACGAATGCATTAATTGATGCATCTACTCAGTCAGGTAAAACAGAAACGTTTACGTATCCTTTTTTGGATAGTATTATGCGTGCTTCAGAGAAAGATTCTGTGGTTATATTAGATATCAAAGGAAACATTTTAAAAAATACCAAGGAAGAATTTGAAAAATTTGGTTTTCTAGTAAAGGTTTTTAATTTACTGGATCCTCATTTGAGTATTGGGTTTAACCCATTAGAGTTAGTGAAGAAAGCGTATTGGAAAGGCGATGTGGCTCAAGCCCAAATGCTCGCCCAAACGCTTTCTTTTTCTTTTTATAATAATGAAGAAGCCAAAGACCCTTTATGGCAAAAGGCCTCCATTACGTTGCTAAATGCAATTATTTTAGCTGTATGTGAAGAATGTAAAAAAGCGAATACACCGGAAAAAGTTACCTTATTTACTTGTGCTATGATGTTACTTCAATTAGCTGGGGATCCTGATGAAGATGGATTAACAGAACTGGATTATTATTTCATGAATTTACCCGATTTAAATCCGGCCCAATTATCCTTTGCGACAATTAAATTTTCAAAATCGGTTACGCGTAGTTCTATTTATACAGGGACGACAGCGGAGCTGCAAAAATACTTATTGGAAAATGTGGCCAAGTTAACAGCACAAAATGATTTTGATTTTGAAGAATTATCAGAAGGCGATAAACCTGTAGCTTTGTTTATCATACTCAAAGATTGGGATGACTCACTAAATGATTTGGCTGCTAGTTTCTTGTCCCAAGAAAGTGCTGTTCTATCTGAATTAGCTGTGAGATCCAAGAAGAGTAAATTATCACGAAAAGTGCATCATATTTTCGAAGAAATTGGGAATGTACCACCTATTCCTAATTTACCAAGATATATGGGGGTTGGACTTGAACGGGGATTATTATATTACCTGGTCATTCAAAGCTTTAAGAAATTGGAATCTGCATACGGAGAAAATGCTGCAGAGGATATGAAAGAGCTGTGTGGTAATTGGATTTATATTATGTCCGAATCACCAGATGACTCAAAAGTATTTAGTGAAAAACTGGGTAAAACTAGTGTTATTGCTCCTAATCGTAATGGTGATCCAATGAGTGAGGATAAGAGTTACGGAGAACAAGAGGATAGTCGCGATTTAATGATGCCAGAAGAACTAACTAAACTGGTTGAAGGAGAACGTGTCATCTTACGTACGAAAAAACGGCGTGATTTGAAAGGTAAAAAAGTTAAACCTTTTCCTATTTATGCTTCAGAGGATGAAGGTACCGCAATGTTACACCGTTATGAATACTTGCTGGATTATTTTGAAAAAGAGCTGGCCTTTGATGAATTAGGGTTAGAAAGCACGCATCAAAACATTCAGTTGGAAGATTTAATGCTGCACTTTACTACAGAAGAAAGTGCCAGTAAAGCGCCTGACAGCGTACCATTGAAAGCAGTTCCGGAAGAAAGGAGTGAATTTTCGATGAATGATGTAGAAGAAGTTCATCATACAGAAACACCTATTTCCAATGTCTTAACAAAAGATCAGTATAATTTTATCTCTTCCATGATTAAAGAAAACACGAGTAGTAGTGCATTTACGTGTTTTAGTGCGTTTGATACGATGGAAGAAATTATTACGTTCTTAGAAGCCCCAGAACACCGATTTATTTATGATCAAGTAAGTTATTTGGTTGAGAAAGAAGGTGCTTAATGGGTGGATAATCAAGAGATTATTAACATACTGAAAACGTTCCAGGAAATACTTGGTTTAACAGACTGGTTTTCTGCCGCAGGTCGTTCATTTATTTGGTGGGTGGATAAAATGTTCGCGAATATTTTAGACTCTTTAACCTCAGGATTAAATGATGCGTATGCATTCTTGGATTTTTATAACGACTCTAAAATTAATGATTTTATGAATGACTACAAAGGCATCTTTTTTAGTTTAATGACCCTCGCAATAGCTTACTTAGGTTTCCAGATTATACGAGGGAATAAGGAGTTAAATAAAATAGTTAGTTCTACTTTATTTGCGATATCCTTATTTGTTGCACTCCCGTGGTTGCTGGGACAAGGGACCGATTTATTAATGGCTGGGAAAAGTGCCTTACCAAACAACCAACACCAGGCGCTTACTATTATTCAAGAAAATATAACGGATGTCTACGCGATCGACGCGGCAGGATGGACCACTAAAAATCCAGAGCCAAGAAATGATATCCAAACAATGAACGATGTGCATCTCCTGGACATTAATGAAAGTGTTGATATGGGGGGCTTTTTTATTGATGATAGTCCACTGTCTGATAAAGGACAAGCTGTTTTGAGTAAAAAACTAACTAAAATCGAGAACGTTTACACGTTGACAGATCCGGCTTCTCATTTTTTTATGGAAGATCAAACCTATTACAGGTATTCGTTCCATCCCTTTCTCATGTTATTTCAGTTAGTCGGAAAAGCACTCGTTTTAGGGTTTACCATAGCTAAAACGATGATGCTGCTTTCCTCACTAGGGATACTCAAAGTTATCACCTTAGGAACGGCATTAACCGATTTAGAAACAGGACAGCGAAATAAAAAATTGTTGTTAAAGATACGAAATACACTCCTGGTTCTGTATATTATGTTAGTTATGTTGTACATGTATGACATCACAATGGCATTTATCTCTGCGAGTGCTATGTCTTCCTTTATGAAAGCTTTTGCGATTATTGTGCTGTCTATTATGTTCATGGATGGGCCAGATATTGTAGAAGAAATATTTGGACTAGACGCAGGTCTGAAAAGTGTCAGTCGAAGTCTCATTGGCTTTGCGGTGGGAGCAAAAACAGGTACCGATTTAGCCAAAGGTGGAACGGATTTGTCGAAGAAACTAGCGAAAACAGCTGGTGGAGTCACCAAAAAGGCAGCTACGGTCGGTGGCGTATTGGCCGGTGGCGCAAAAGGTGCGTTAGATGGGTTTGCAGAAAGAGCTAGCGGTCCTGGAGGAAGTGCGGATAAAGAGAGTCTGCTTGCTGGTCAGGCTGGTAAGAATGAAACAGTCAATAATGATACAGCAGGCGAGAAGAGGACGACTAGTGGTAATGCCGAAGCAACGAATGGAATAGGAAGTGTTGCAGCTAGTGAGCGTCCTTCTACGCTTAATTCTGGTGGTATAACAAGTCCAGGTGAGAAATCCAATCTTCCTTCCGATAGTCCAAATGCTACCTCTTCACCAGGTGCAGCGCAGCAAGTAGAAAAAAGCAATAAAAACTTTGCGACACGACCGCCAGGTAAGCGTGCAGACGAGATTTTAAGTGGGCATACTTCGAAAAGAATGCCAGCAGTCGCACATAAAAGTTATCCAAAAGGAGCGACAAGTGCCAGAGAGAACATGTTGCAGTATGCGAAAGGAAGAGATACTGATCCACAAAGTCTTCCAGAAAAAGCCTTAGCTACGTATGCAAATACGGCACAAAAAGCGTATGATTCTAGCCTTGCGAAGAAAACAAGAAAATCCTATGATGTGATGAAAAATACAACGAAGGGAGGACCAACAGGATGAGTGGACGAAAAATAGTACGCGTACCAAGTGAAGTCAATGCGAAGCAAAAATGGACCAAACTACAAGTAAAAGATGGTTTTATTATTATTGGTTCTATCGGCATAGGATATCTTCTTTCCGTACCGCTTCCCTTGCATGCGGTTATAGCGCCGTTTTTTGTTGGAGTTTTTCCTGCTTCTTTGTATTTTTTACTATTACCAAATGGAGAAGTCCCACAAAAGAAGAATTACCAAGTGATGTTAACGGTCCTCCGAAAAAGGCATGTGGTATATCATCGGGAATCTAGAGAATCGTTAGAAGAGAGGAGGAATGGATAGGTGGAATTTGATGCGACCAAAGCTGTCCAGCAAAAAGAACCTTTGAAAAATAGAGCTGCTAGGAAGCGGTATCAACGTTTAGATAAGAAAATGGTTATACAGGGAAAAACAGAAGAAGGTTATATCAAAATTCAATATGGAAGTAAAATAAGTTTCATGGATATTGTAACGGTGAAAAAATACGATATTGATTTAATCGATGATGAAGAATTTTATCGTACAACGGATGCTTACTGGGATTTTATGAAAAACTATCCATATCCGATCAAAGAAGTATTTTTGAATTTTAATGAGGATAACCAAATGCAACAAGCGTATTTTACAGATAAAATTAAAAAAAGTAAGAATGCCAGGCAAACGGAACTTCTCGAAGTGGAGCTGGATAAGCTGCAGTACATTGAAAGAACCTTACGAAGAAACGATGTGTATATGTACGTCTATGCCCCTACAGTCCAAGAACTAGAGAATCGAAAAGAAATCCTGCGAACCAAATTTAGCGATACCTTAATGCAGGATGATATTGATTTTAATACAAAAACAAGAATCATCGCTACAGTGGTGAATGGAGAAGCACCAAGAAAAGAGATTTTTGATGAAATCTCTTTTCTGGAGGCGATTCAACCGCAAGGGAATATAAGCTTCAAAGATGAGTTTCATATTCGCATGGGTCATTCCTATCAAACGTGTTTACATGTTTTTGGTTATCCAAGTATTTATCTAGACAACTGGATGAAAGATGTGATAAATCATGATGAATTATTGGCTAAATCTGGAGAAAAGGAAAGTGTGCTATCTCTCATCGACACAATTGTGACAGTGGATTATATGACCGAAAAAGAAGCTGATTTTGGGGACATGTTGAAAGGAACCGTTGGAGAATACACTTCGCAATATAATCGAGCGATAGATATCACAGAAAAAGATAATCTCCAGGAGGAAATAACTGCAGCGCGAGAGTTAGCTTATAAGGTAAATAACGCTGGAGAACAAATTAAAATGTGTCATATACGCATCTATGTTTCTGCTGCTACAAAAATGGATTTAGAAAAGCATACAGATAATATTCGGAGGAAATTGTCGAATAAAGGCTATCAAAGTGCCGTATATTTGGAAGAAAACTTAGAAGAATGGCAAAGCCTTTTCCTTGGTTACGATTTACAAAAAGCGCTGCCTAGTTTTCATCCAGGAAATGAGATTCCGGCAGAAGCAATGGGACTTGGTTTTGCGCATGATCAGACGTTTTTAAAAGATCCTACAGGAAATTACTTCGGTTTTACACGAACGGGAGGAACGGTTTATTGGGATCTTTTTCATAAGAGTGAAAAACGCTTGGCCTACAATTTATTTATTGCTGGTGATATGGGAGCTGGGAAGTCCACTGCGCTCAAAAAATTGGTAAAAAGTAATGGGATAAAAGGAAACTTTATTCGAGGGTTTGATAAAGCTGGGGAGTTTACGCAGGTGGTTGCAGATATCGGTGGACATAGTATTAAATTAAATGGAGAAGATGGACGACTTAATTTGTTCCAGGTTTATCCAAATGTTTCAAAGAAAGACGCCAATGGTCGTTTTATTGTCGATGAAGAGCAGTCTTTTTCGCAACACGTAAAAAATCTTGGTATGGTCTATCAGTTGAAAAACGGTTTAGTCGATGCTGGAGATTTAGACGATATCACTGCATTAGCCTATGACTTCTATCGAGATATTGGTTTATGGGGTAGTGGGCAAACAAGCATTACTGATTTGCCTGAAAATGCGTACCCAATTTTAGAAGATTGGGTTCAATACATCGATAAAAAGATGGCCGAAGAGCAGGATACAGAAACCAAAAAAACGTATAGAAGAATTTATAAAGCTTTTAAAGCCATGCTGACAAATTATGGAAAAATGTTTAACGGTCATACCACTATTCCTGATTTTTCGAAACAACCAATTTTGTTCTATGAAACTGGTGGCATGGAAACATTCGATGATTATGTATTCGATATTCAAATTTATCTCGCTACTACCCAAATATGGGCTACCATGACGACACTTGGTCGACAAGAACAAAACGCCTATACAGCAAGAGAAAAACATTGGTTTGATTACACGAGATTCTTAGTAGTAATGGATGAGTGTCACAATTACTTAAACATTGAAAAAGCTTATACAGCCAAATTTTTTGTCACCATGTTATCGGAAGCCCGTAAATTTTTTGCTGGTATTGTTTTTGCTACACAACGTTTAGAGAGAATGTTTCCAAAAGCAGATAATGTGCAGTCAAAAGAAATGGTATTAGCTTCTAATCAGTTGAACCAAATCGTTGGGTTATGTCCATATAAAATGATTTTTAAAACCGATATCGCTTCGATGGACAGGGTCAAAGCTGTATTCAAAACGCAGCTAACAGAAAGTGAATATGAACTCATCCCAAGATTTCAAACAGGGGACTGTATATTAAGTATGGCTGGAGATCAAAACTTAACCATGCACGTAGAAATTACGGAAGAAGAGAACCTACAGTTCGCTGGTGGTGCCTAAGCCTAAGGAGGAAAAAAGATGAAAGAAGGAAAAAGAACCTATACGCCGAAAGAAAAAGGCGTTTTTGCATGTATCATCATACTGCTCGTTTGTATGGGTTTCTATGTGTATAAAACTTATTTATACACGACTCCAGAACCCGAAAAGACAAACAGTCCACTCATTATAGATAAGAAAAAGAACCAGGCTACTTCTGAAAAAGGAACTGGTGTGGATGACACAAAAGTGGCGGATGAAGACAAGCAACAGGATACTGCCGAACAAGTTTTTGCGAGGTTTTTAGAGCGTTATCCTACATTTGATGCGAACAAACCAACAGAACATATTGAAAAAGTAAAAGATATGTTAGAACCAGGTTTTTATCAAACGCTCTTAAGCGAGCAGAAAAACATGACAACTGTTCCTCAATACCAAACAACGGTTGTAGAGTCCATTAAAAACATGAGCAGTAAGGCAGCTGAAAACGATTCCGTTTACTGGAAAGCAGAGATAACAACCATCAATAAAGACAAGGCTGGAAAAGCACTATCGACCATTAAAACGCAATATGTGGCTACCATGAAACAAGTAAATAACAAGTGGCAAATTATTGATTTAATGCAACAAGGTCAAGGTGCGAAATTACATGAGTAGCATGGATAAAGGAAAGAAAGCCATACGCTGGCTTTCTTTTTGTTTGCGCCATTCTTGGGTAGCTCTTTTTTTATTAGCAGCGTTCATGTGCTTAGCAATTTTGTTAGCTATTAATGGTGGAGAATCATCAGAACCAGAAGTTACAGAAGTGCCATCAGCATTAAATATTTCTCCAGCTGTAGAAGCCTATCGCTCGGTTGTAGAGAAGGAATGTATCGCTAATGATATACCGGAATGTGTTGATATTATTCTTGCCATGATTATGCAAGAGTCTGGTGGCTCTGTTCCTGATATCATGCAAAGTAGTGAATCAAAAGGATTGCCACCAAATACTATCACAGACCCCACAGAGTCTATTAAAGTGGGCGTTGCTTACTTTAGTAAGGGGTATAAAAAAGCGAAAAAAGAAGCAAAAATAAATCCGAAAGAAACGGCTATTCAAGGCTACAATTTTGGTAGTGGATTTATTGGTTGGTCCATCAAAAATGGTGGTGGCTGGACAGCTGATAGGGCAGTTGAATTTGCTCGGATAAAAAGTAAAGGGCAGAAGCGAAGTGGTGGAGTTAGAGATGGCCAATATGCTTATGGAGATCAATTATATGTTCAACATGTCATGGCCTATTTACAAGCGAATGTCGGCGACAATGGAGGTACTGGTTCGACAAAAGGTGGAACTAAAGAAGTAGAAAAAGCAATCTCTACAGGTTCTACTATTGTAGGGAAATCACCCTATGTATGGGGTGGAGGAAGAAACGCTGCGGACATCAAGGTAAGAAAATTTGATTGTTCTTCTTTTGTCCGTTGGTGTTATTCAGAAGCCGGAATTGACCTTGGACCTATCGGTTCTACTACTACCGATACGCTAGTGAAAAAAGGAAAAGCTGTTTCGAAAAAAGATATGAAACGAGGCGATTTAGTTTTCTTTGATACGTATAAAGTAAATGGTCATGTAGGGATCTATTTAGGTGATGGTAAATTCATCAATGATAATTCGTCTAAAGGTGTTTGGGTGGATGAAATGAACAATTCCTATTGGAGTACAACCTTTAAAGGCGTGGTAAGAAGAGTAACCAATTAGTAAGAAAGGAGTCTATAAAATGTGGAAAGCAATCACAAGAAAACTTTCTTTAAAGCGAACCAAATATCAATTTTATGCTGGTGCAATGGTATCTATTTTTTTATTTTTCATCGTATCAGCTTTTGTTTTTCCGGATTATACTAGCGTGAAACATTCTACTGTTGGGACCAGTTTAGATTTAACCCATCGGCAAGTAACGATCATCGATGAAGTTTATTATGAGGACAAAAATTTGGTAGAAATGAATTTTTATGCGACCATTCCGGATGCAGCGACAGCAAAAAATTTAACGATAGAAGTTACCGATAGTAGCAACAGCAAGAAGAAATTACCTGTTACAACGGAAAAAATAAATGAAACTTTTTACGTGGTATTTGTAGAAAGTTTACCCAAAAAATGGAAAAGCATTAAGGTACTAGTAACCGAAGAAGGTGCAAGTTCCACTGACAAAGATATGATAGAACCTTTTTATGTTGCGAATGAAAAAGTGCCGCATGAAGATACGTTCAAAGCTAAATCAGTTACCTACTATGAAGCAAAACAAATCAATATATTTATTAGTCAATCGGAAAAAACGCTTGCCAAAAACAAGAAGGAGATAAAGAAATTAAAAGAATCCAACGTGAAAATCTTAGAAGTTAATCGGGATATTCAAGCGAATCTTTCTTATCAAACAGAGAAACAAAAACAAGAAATGAAAAGCGAAATACAGGCAAATGAACAAAAAATTGTTACGCAAAAAGAGAACATTGAAAAACTGGAAAAAGAGAACAACGAGTTGGATTTAGCTATTGAAAAGGCGAAAAAACAGAAAGATTTACTCGAATGGTTATAACGGATTTTAGTTGCAAAACCAAAGAATAAACAACTAAACAGTAAAAAAGTAATAAAACCACTAAAAATAGTGGTAAAAAATAGTTTGAAAAGAGGAGAATTAAGGCGTTTTGCCTTTCGTTCTAATACCACCTAAAAACAAGTCGCACTGCGACTTTATCCCGTAGGTGATACCAGTTTTCCCTTATGCTCTTTTCCTTTTCCCCCCTTTATCCGTTCCGGCTAAAGAGGGCGATATTTTGCTTCGCAAAATTATCGTTCGAAAAGGCAACAAACGTCTTTGCTGCATGCAATTAAATTTGTGGTTTACTGAAAGGATGGTGTGTTCTAATTATGAAAGATTTCCATTTGCGAAAAGTGCCCGATACTACTTTTGCTTTTCTAAAAGATCGAGCAGACGAAGCAAACATATCAATCAATAAATATATCATCGCTGTGTTGAATCAACATGCCGTTTTACCAGAAATTCAAGCAGTGGAAAGTAAATTTTCTGAGCTTGTCCAAGCGACTATCGAAGTGGTAGATTCTAATAATCAGCTTTTTAAACAGGTAGTTCAAGTACTGGAAGGAGGAGATTAAAAATGGTTCAAAAGCACATCAATTTTCGAGAGAAAACAAAAACATTGTATGGAACGGTTTATTTGGAAAAACAAATGGAACGATTTCAGTTAAAAGCTTCGCAGACTATTGAAAAAGTATTTGAAGAACATGCTAAGTTGCTAGAAGAAAAAGAGAATACATTCATGAATGAACGGATGAAAAAAGATATCGGTTTAATCCGATTACGGACAGGTTATGCAGATAAAAATACGCAAATATTGATTGAACTAGTCAACACGTTGATTTTTCATTTAGGTGTACCACATGCCGTCTTAACAATGGTCCAATCAACTACTCCTTTAGTAGAAGCAAAACAGAAAGTAGAGGACATGATTAAAGCGAATATGGAGAAAAAAGCTGGGAAAACAAAACAGGATGAACAGACGAAAGAATATGCTGAAAATGGAAAGGATGGAACTTCTGATTGAGTCGACCAGGCATTGTCAACGTATCCAAATTTATTTCTTCTAGTAACCAAAAATTTGCGAAGTATGTGGATTATGTAGATCGAGAAAAAGCTATTCGGAATGAACATTTTTCTGAGTTCAATGCAAATAAATATGATGGATATCATCGCTATATGGAGAACCCGGAAAAGTCTTCCGGGTTATTTACAGCGAATAAAAATAATCTTAATAAAGAAGAACGTCAAAAGTTAAAAGAGTCATTCCAGCTAGCACAAAAAAATGATTCGATCATGTGGCAAGATGTGATCTCTTTTGATAATCAATTTTTAAAAGAAGGAGGGATTTATAATCCAGCAAATGGTTATTTAGATGAAGTGGCATTAAAAGCATCTATACGCAAAGGAATGCTTGCGACTTTACGTAATGAAAATATGGAAGCTTCAGCAGTTTGGACAGCATCCATTCATTACAATACGGATAATATTCATGTTCATATTGCTATCGTAGAGCCACACCCCACACGTGAATACGGTACATTCAAAAATAAAAAGACTGGCGAAATTTACAAAGCAAGAAGAGGTTTAAGAAAACGGAATTCACTAGATTTAATGAAATCGAAAGTAGCCAATCATTTAATGGATCGTGACAAAGAACTGATAAAAGTGACGGAACTTGTGAATCAACGAATGTTGCCAACGGAAGAACGATTGAATGAATTTCTAACGCTTCCTATGCAACAATTAATGAAAAGCATTTACCAGGAACTTCCAGAAGATATGCGCAAGTGGAAGTACAATATGAATGCTTTAGATGCTATTCGTCCAAAAATTGATGTATTAACAAATATGTATGTTAATCAGTATCACCCGGAAGATCGTCATGAATTAAATGAAGCACTGAATGATCAAAAAGAGTTTTTCAAACGAATGTATGGAGAAGGAACGAAAGAAGCTAATCGGTTTGAAGATTATAAAACAAATAAGGAGCAAGAGTTTTACGCCAAGATGGGAAATGCTTTCTTAAATGAATGTAAAAACATCCGGATAAATGAAAAACATGCTTTTCATCAGAAGTTTGGTGAAAACAAAAATTTCTATTCAACTGGTCTATCAAGAAGAACTTTAAAAAAACTTAGAGATAGTCTGCAACATGATTATCGCAGTATGAAAAATCAACGAAAATATCAAGAACTACAGGATGAAATGGAGCGAAAATAATGAATATGATTTGGTTGCAAGGACTATTATGGATGGTCTTTTTATTTTGCTTATTTTGCTTAAGAAGATGGCATAAAAATAAAGCAAATGTTACGCATAAATATAAAGCACTTATTTTTTGTGTGACAATTTATGGTTTATATCGAACAAGTTTTACCTTTTATGAAGCTGTAATTTCTCAACAAACGGGGATATGGATTCCTTGTTTAGGCATCTTAGTTTGTTTGAATTTTCTTTTATACGTACAAATAGTACGTCTGCTAACGCCTAAAAGAATGCAAATAATCACTACTATTTTTTCACCGCAAGATAACGATATGGGCTTCACTATTCTTTTTCAATCTATCTATTTGGCAATAGGGTTGTTCATCTGGATTCAAGGGATAGAAAAAGTGATTAATTATTATCAATTAGATACTGTATCTTTTACGGTACAAGAATTATGGGGATTCGTTTACGCGTCTTTATATGCTCTATTTCCAGTAGTCATTTGTACACTAATTATTTATCAGATAAACCACATAAAATTGCATGTAGTAAATATATTATCTCTGTTTATTCTCGTATTCATTTTTTCTCTAAGTGCCCCTGGCTGGCTTCTTATCGTTCAAGAAAAACCTATTTTGATTTTTGGTATGATAGTCGGGTTTCAAGAATGGTTAATTTATCTACTAGTAAAGATAAAAATTCAAAAAGAAATGCGTTATTTTGATGTGGAAACGACAGTAGATCCAACCACCATTAGAGTTGGTTCTAACGAAAAAAACGTTAAAATAGGAGGTAGCTAAATGGATGAAATAAAGCAAAATTTTAAAGAAAAAATAGTAAAGGCGAAAAATGTTGATATTGTTTCTTTTTGTGAGGCTGTAGGATATGACTTGCAACAAGAGAAGGGAAACGGAACGCAATTTCGTGGAGTGGATCACGGAAGTTTAGTAGTCTTTCGAGAAACAAACACGTTTTGTTGGTTTAAAGAAGAAAACTCTGGTGATGCAATTGATTTTGTAAAACTATTCTTTGATAAGTCTACGAATGAAGCAGTGAATCTCTTGTTGGAAACGGCAAGTAACGGAGAATTTAAAGAAGAAAAAGAATTCAAAAAAGCTCCAAGAGAACCGTTTAGATATATATATAACCATGATAAATCATCGGAACAAGTATAGTCCTATTTGATTGATGAACGAAGAATTCATCCCACCATTGTTAAAACATTAATTGAGAAAGGGCTTATTAGACAGTCCACCTACAAAGGTGAAACAGACTGTCTTTTTGTTTGGGGAAAAAGTGGAAAACGTGTCGGTGTTTCTGTACAAGGAATAGTTAGAAATGAAGAAAAGTATGGTTTTCGAGGAACAAAAAAACGGGTGGGCTTAAACTCAGAACAGGATTATGGATTTAATGTGTCTTTAGGACAACCGAAAAATTTATATTTTTTTGAAAGTCCGATAGATATGTTGAGTTATTGGTCATTGCATCCAGAGCTAACTGATTGTCGTTTAATCGCAATGACCGGCCTTCAAAAGAAAACCGTTTTAAATGTATTAAAACATACTTTGATGTCACGAACCACACAAGTCTATGATATTAATTTAGCCGTGGATAATGATCCGGCCGGTCAAAAATTTATAGATCAATTTAAGGATATGGGATATGAGTATGCAGAAGGAGGAGCTTTATCATTCAAGCCACTTATTCCGGATAACAATGCCATTCCTAAACAAAACTATGAGGTCTATCAGCAAGTGGCGAAAGAGTTTCAAGTACCTTGGGAGTTATTAGCTTCTTGGCATAAGGCAGAAAGTAATTTTGATCCGGAAAAAGGTGCAGCAAACAGTATGAAAGTTCATACCTATTTTTCTGTACCAGGCAGCACAAAGTCAAAAGAAAAAGAGTTATTAAACTTAGAACCAACTGTTCGTCAATTAGCGCAAGATTTGGTTAGTGTGAGTGAAAATGGCAAATTCACACTCGAAAAATTAATAAAGGAAGACAGAGGAACCAATATACCAGCCTTTATTGATAAAGTACGAAATATCTATAAAGAATATCATGAAGGAAAATTTGTTGTAAAAGAGGAAGTACTAAAGGATTGGAATGATTTGCAAAAGAAACACAATCCTGGACAAAACGTAACAAGAATTCCTAAATTGCCAAAAGTTGTCCAACGTGCGAGTGCGAACAATCAATTTTTCAAGAACGATAGACAACAAATGGTGAGTGTTACAAAAATAGAGGTTTCTCCGGATTCTACGAAAAAACAGTATCAAGCGATTATGAAGGACCGTGAGAAGGTGATTGGTCATTTTGAAGCGGATTCGAAAGAAGAAATGGACAAACTTATCAAAGTCTATGGATTCGAAGCAATGGATAAAGAGGACATACGAAAATACACTTCAGATGAAACGAAAAAAGAAAAAGAAGCTGTTATCAGTAGATAGAAAGGAGTAGGACTATGTTAAAAGAGATACCTGTCAGCTATTCTAGCGAGCGCATTCGAAAAATACTGAAGGAGTTAGTTGTTTTAACTTATGCAGAGAAGGAATCAAAAGAGGTTGTAGAGAAGATGCAACAATTTTGGTTTTATTTTGAAGTGAGGGAAGGGAAAATTGCTGGTGTCTATCAATCAGATATTTATCGGATAATCATTAAAATGTTTTCACGGCCGGCCGGTCATATTCTTATTTGCTGTATTCATGAATTAGCTCACCATGTAGACTTTATCATACGTAATGAAACGAAACATGATCATACGTTTTACCAGGTATTTCATGATTTGTTAATCAGCGCTATGCGTATAAATTTGATTACTAAAGAGCAACTTTTAGCAGTTGATGACACCAAAGACCTGGAGAACTTGCAGAAAAGACATGGTGCTATTATAGATTGGAAAGTTCCTGTGTTAGATCAAACAAAAAGAAACGTGTGGATCAAGTGTCGAAGTTCTTTAGAGAAGAAAGATTACTTAAAGAAAGCGAAGTACCAGTATTCCTGGTTTGAAAAAGCCTGGTTCAAAGAAGTTTCTTCGCAACAAGTGCAAGTAGAAATAGACTACTTAAAACGCTTCTTTCAGGACAAAGAATTTCGGGTAGAAACAATTGGGTCAATCACTTTTTCTGTCATGTATTATGTTTCGGTGCGTAACGGCCGAATCCATCGAGATATTCTGAAGCAACGTGGTTATTTTTATGAAGCATATGAGTTAGGAAAGTTTACCTGGAATAAAATTATCGCTGCTTCAGACTGGCAAGAAGAAAAAGAAGCGTTGGGTAAATTAATGGGGGTGAAAGCACGTGTATTATTGAGATGACGGTATATATTTATATATAAATTATATACTATTATATAAAACTGCGGTATAATAAGGTATAGAATTAATTATAGTAAGGATGATTATTATGAGTGATATACTTCTATATCCTATTACCGTGAAGCGAAAGGAAGAACAGTGGTTTTATCACAGTTCCCAATTTCCGGAAATTAAAGGAAGCTCTTCTGATTTAGAAAGTTTATATCTGACAGCAAAAGAACAGTTAGAGAAAAATCTATATCAGTTGCTTCTTAATCGAAAAAGTGATGTACCTGTTTCCTGGGAAAAGGGGCATGAAAAAGTAGTAATAATAGCTGTATCAGCCGGGGAGATTTTACAAAAGTATGGTTCTACACCGGTGAAAAAAATGGTATCTATTCCTTCTTGGCTTAGCTATCAAGCAGAAAAAGAAGGATTAAGTTTATCGAAAGTTTTACAAGAAGCATTGAAAGAAAAACTAAAAAGAACGGAGGAATAGCGATGAGTTTATTTGGGACGATTGTCTACTTTATTTTCGGATTTGGATTTAATCTTTATACAAAATTATTTAGTTTTTTAGTAGATCACGCTTTTACAGAACTAGGTATGAATATATTTTGGAGTGCCTTGTTTTTCGGTTTTATTATCGTTAGTGTGGGCATTTTCTGTACTATTTAATTGTGACAGCTTATTCGTTGTACCTCTTGGTTAAAATACTAAAAGAAAGGAAACAGATGGCACATTCTAACAAATAAATGACCTAATGGAAGGAAGAATGAATCATGATGAATAGAGTGGTACTAGTAGGACGTTTAACCAAAGATCCTGAATTACGTTACACTCCAGCTGGTGTGGCTGTTGCGACTTTCACATTAGCTGTAAATCGAACCTTCACTAACCAACAAGGAGAACGAGAAGCTGACTTTATTCAATGTGTTGTTTGGCGTAAACCGGCAGAAAATGTCGCTAATTTCCTGAAGAAGGGAAGTATGGCAGGAGTTGATGGTCGTGTTCAAACGCGTAATTACGAGGGGAACAACGGTAAAAGGGTGTATGTCACAGAAATTGTGGCAGAAAGTGTACAATTTTTAGAACCGAAAAGTAGCGCAAATGGTGGAGCTAGAGCCCCTTTTCTAGATGAACGTTCTGTCCCTCCTGAAAAAGAAATTCATCCAAGTTCGAGTAATTCACCAAGCGAGCCTTTGGAAGAAAGAAACGGACCGATAACTGTTTCAGATGATGATTTACCATTTTGATTTATTGAAAAGGCTAAACATGAATTCTCTGTATTCATCCATGCATAAGGCACTCGATAAATTTTCGAGTGCCTGCCATTAAATATGCTTATTTATAAAGATTACTTAAATGTTGCTACTTTAGATGGTTTGTATTTTCTTTGAAATACACCACCTCTTAAATCATAAGGAGAGAGTGTTCCACTGATTGGGTACACATAAGCAATGTTTCCTGACCCATAATAATATGCTTGATAGACAATTTTGGAACAGTATGTGGGATTTTTAGAAAATCTACTACCTTTTAAGCTGTAGGAAGGTTTTATAGTTTGAGTTGCGCCCTTTTTAATGTATTCATAAAAGTTCTGTGTAAATGAAAGTATATTGTGATATTCTTTAAATATACAATTAATAGTATAGAGATGAGGCGTTTTTATGACCAAACGAAAAAAAAATACTAGTATTGTCATTGGCAATAGTTGGTGTATTAGTTATAGGTGGTTCTTTCTTTTTGTACACGCAAAGCTCCCATAAAAAAGAAGCAAACAATCAATTTGAAAGTTATATAAATAAACAAGGAATTTCACCAAATGATATAGAGAAAAAAAGTATGGAAAAGATTATAAACAAGGTGGCTATATTTTTAATGTTATTTTTAAAGATGATCCAGCGTATACATATGAATATATCTATATGCTTAATAATGATATGACGCTACTAGTATTTAAAGACAATGTAGGCGTTGATTCTGGAATGAAACATGAACCACTTAAATAAAAAATAGAAACCCAAAATGAATTAGTATGTATTGTGCACACATATATTGCCAAAATAGCTTCAGATGTGTTATGATACAACTGAAAAGAGAGCCATGCGCTAACATGACTCCCTCCACAGCAGTAGCACCGCTTAAAAGCCGGTGACCATTCGTTAAATATGATTTAGATAACCATTCTAACAACTCTCGTCAAAAGTGAGTTAGATGGTTATTTTTTTGGCTTGTTAAAGTCGAGAATCAACACAACGAGGGTGGCAAATACCACCGCAAACGTCAGTGCTTCATACATAGACACGGTTATTCCTTTCTAGGAGTAAAACCTTTATAAACCATAGGCATCACCCCCTAATGGGATTTAGCCACCATCTTTTCACAATTACTACTACTATAATTAGTATACCAGAGTAACTGTAATTTAAAAAGTTGAAGTACAACTTGTAGATTGATTAGTTCATTTTGTCTAATTAAGATAGAGAAATTAAGTCTATGAATATATGAAATATAAAGGGAAACTTAAACTAGATAATAGGGAGTTGGGATGAATGTGGCATTAAATAAAAAGCAAATTGAAGAAGCTGGAATTGCTGGCCTTAAGCAGTATTTACTAGATAGTCCGTACATTGACAGCGATCTTCCATCAAATGATAAAACACCATCTTTTGATGGAAGTCTGACAATATATACTACACCAGGGCTCAAGAAAAAGAACATGAAAGGTATAGCTGCAATTCAAATTAAATCTACTACTAATAAAAGTATTTTAAAAAATAGAAAGTTTCCTATCGAAGTAGCAGATTTAAATAATTATTTTCATCAAAGTGGAGTTATCTTTTTTGTTATCTATGTGAATCCCAATAATATTAGACAAACGAAAATCTACTATAAAGATATGCTTTTATTTGATATAAAGGAGGCATTGAAAGGGAAAGAAGCGCAACAATCAATTAAATTAGAATTTGAAAAAATTGATGAAAATGTTTCGGATTTTCGCTTAGTTCTTGAAAATTTCTTGTACCATCAAGATTTCCAAAGTAAATTTAGTTTACAGCATGTTCAAGAAAAAGAGCCTACTAATTTTGTGATGAAATGGATTGGTGAAAAAGGAAATCAGATGAAATATATGCAAAAACATAGTATGTTTTTGTACACAGTTGATGGAAACCTACCAATTCCAGTCAAAAGAATTAAACCGGAAGAGCTTCAGTTTTTTACGAAAACGGAAGAAGAGTCAGTAGTATTAAATACAAAGAATTCTATAAAGTTTTCAGGTAAAAAAACGATTATAAATAATTCTATAATAGAGATTTTATTTGGACAGTATAATGAGAACTATTTAGAAGTAAATACAGATAATAGGACAGTGCAATTTAGAACTAATTTAAAAGGTGATATAGATAATATCTTAAATTGCTTAATATTCATGGATGACTTAAATAAAAATGGTTCTCTTTATATTGATGGACATGATTTGTCAAGTATTGAAGCTACAAATAGTGAGGCATCCGGTAGTTTTGGTAGTTACGAAGAAACTTTAAATTTTTTCAAAGATCTAAAAACAATTATAAGCGATAATCATATACCCTTGAATATTAATTTTTTTGAACTCCCAGACAAAGATATACAACAACTTAATGACTTAGTGAACAATTATATTTTTCCTGGAGAAGATCGATTAATGAAATATGAATTCGCAGGATATATTTTACCTATTCTTACAGTAAATAAAAATGTAATGAATATTTTCGGTGATAATATTGTAAACCAGGTGATTTTTTATATAAAAGTAAATAAAGAATTCATAAATGCGGTACCATATATTTTTTTAGATGCAAAAACTATAATTCATGTACCATTTATTAATTACTTAGCAATTAGAGAGTCAATTAAAAATTTAAACTTAGAACAAATCGAATTAAGAGAAAGTATTACTTGGCTAGCGCTTAATTTTATTAGGGCTTATAATCAAATAGAGAAAACAGAGTTTTTAGACTTGGCTTATGACATATTAGAAGAACTACCAGAGTCTAATGAAGAACAGAACATACGCTTATTAATAAATAAAGCTCAGATTCTTAAGAGAAGAAGAACGATGTCACCAATAGTATATCAGGACTTATTAATGGCTTTAGATAACTGTAAAAATGATACGTTTTCACAATTTGGCATTTATCTATTAATCGATGATAATGTGAAAGTGAAAGAAATTTTTAAAACTTTTGATGAGAATTTTAAAAAATATATTTTAGAATTGCCAATCTCAGTTTTTATGGACAGTAGTTTAAGAGAGTAATGATTTATGCGAATCTAACTTAATGTTATTGAGTTAGATTGGTTAAAGTAATACTAGGATACTCTAAGAGAGAAGACGCTTTTTTGTTTTCTCTTTTTTCGTAGTATTTGAAGTTTAATACTGGTGTTGTGTAAAAATGCAAAATTTGTGAATAGAAAAGTAGGAATCATTGTACAGAGTTATTTAAAAAATGGTAGCGGATACAAAATTCCTGCTTATTTTTATGTATTTTTCCAAGTTATTTCTATAGATAGCGCCAAATGTCTGGAAGAATGCATGAAACGTATTTTTATTATAGCTAAGTTAAAGATAATTTAACTTGTGACAGTTTAATTATTTTGGCTACTAGGAGGGAAATAGAATTTGAGGTTTTCGAGGAAAGAAAGGGAGCAAAAACAAAAGAATTGGCGGATGTGGAAGAAAGGAAAGCAGTGGCTTTGTGGTGCTGCTTTATTTTTCACAGTCGTTTCATCACCAGGTATGCTGGTTTTAGCGGATGAAGTAAATGCTGGTGATGCAACAGAGGTCACAGCAGGAGATGAGACACCTCCTCTTCCAGAAGGATCTACTGAAAATGAGGGGGAAGAGACAACAGTAGAAAGCGGAACATCTTCGCCTGAGAGTGCAGATCCGAATCAACAAGAAGAAAATACACAACATCCAGCGGAGAATAATGAAACGAATGCTGGTGAAAGGAAGAAGGCAAAGCCTAAGACGGGAAGAACCATCACGCAACCAACAGCAATCAGTGATCTCTTTCCAGATGCTAATTTAGCAGAAGTAATACGATCTAAATTAGGAAAAGCCTCTGTGAGTGATACGGTAACACAGAGCGATTTAGATAGTATCTTCGCTTTGACTGCCAATAATAAAAATATCGCTAATATTAGTGGACTGAATCATTTATCACATTTGAATGTTTTGGTGATGAAGTACAATCAGATAAGTGATCTAAGTGAGTTGAGTGGTATTGATTTGAGGAGTGTGGAGTTGAGTGGCAACCAGATAAGTGATATAAGTGGATTGTCTGGGTTGACGAACATAGTAAGTTTAGACTTAAGCAATAATCAGCTAAGTGATATAAGTGCATTGTCTGGGTTGACGAAAATAACAACTTTGAACTTAAACGCCAATCAGCTAAGTGATATAAGTGCATTGTCTGGGTTGACGAAAATAACAACTTTGAACTTAAACGCCAATCAGCTAAGTAATCTAAGTGGGTTAAGTGGACTAACAGAAATGGAGACTCTGAAGGTAGAACAAAATCAGCTAAGTAATCTAAATGAGTTAAGAGACATGGTAAAACTGAATTATTTATATGCGAACAACAACCAGATAAGTGATATAAGCGGATTAAGAAATACATTATGTGGTTTTCTATATTTGAATAATAATCAGCTAAGTAGTATAGAATATCCTATAGCAAGGAATAGAGTATATGACCATATTATAGAAAATCAACAAGTCACATTATCTGTAAAGTGGTCTAAGCAATTAGAGATACCTAATGGCTATGGGGGCTATCTACCTTCAGTACATGGGGCTTATTCTATATCTGACGGGGGAGAAGTAACAAATTCTTTGATTAAATGGACAGGAGTACCTAATGAAAGGTCGACTCTTTCTTTATCATGGAGATACGGTATGAGTACAGGCCTTATTACTAATGGAAGTCGAAGATATAGTGGGACAACTACTGTGCTTGTAGAACCAGTCGCTGTGAAAATAATGGTAGATAGTGATGGGAAGGCTCAAACGACTGGAGACCGAACCTTATTTGCAGAAGAACCAAGTGGATTATATTACTTGGAAGATATGTACAATTACGCAAAAGACCAATTAAATGGAACTGACTATGGGTTAATGAATATTGAAACAGATAGTAACGGTGATTATGTTATTCTAGTATCCAAAGTGGGAGCACTGAAGAAAGAAGATGCTAATGGCAATGCGGTGGGAACGGATGTTGCTTATACTCCTACCTATACAGTTGTAGGCACAGAAGATGATGCAGAACTTGTTGTTTCCTATGATGAAGTAGTAATTGATGCACCACCAACAGGATATATATATATCTATGAGAAAGGGACTACGCAAGAAGTACGCTATACTACAGAGACAGTACTGGATATTTCACTCACAGATACAGATGGTGATGGAATACCACAATGGAAAGAAGACTATATTGTAAAGCAGTATCAAAGAGCAGGAGCATTAAATCCTACCTTGCCAGACGGGAGTCAAGTTCCTGGAGGGAGCATTTCTATCCCAGATGATGCAGTAGAAGGAGATCGTATTACTGTACCTGATATGATTACTGGGTCAGATGGAAAAGAATATGGTGTAGATCCAAGTGTTGTAGATACAGATCCTAATACACCAGGAGTACAGATTACATTAACAGATGATGAACAAGATATCCCGTATTTTGATATTGCTTTGTCTGAATCGGAATCCGAGTCTGCATCATTAAGTGAGTCAGAATCCATCTCGTTGAGTGAAAGCGAATCTTCTTCCTTGAGTGAAAGCGAATCCAGCTCGTTGAGCGAAAGTGAATCTTCTTCCTTGAGTGAGTCAGAATCGATTTCGCAAAGTACATCAGAATCCATCTCGTTAAGTGAATCGGAGTCTGTGTCTCAAAGTGAGAGTGAGTCTAGCTCGTTGAGCGAAAGTGAATCCTCGTCCTTGAGTGAGTCAGAATCGATTTCGCAAAGTACATCAGAATCCATCTCGTTAAGTGAATCGGAGTCTGTGTCTCAAAGTGAGAGTGAATCCAGCTCGTTGAGTGAAAGCGAATCCAGCTCGTTGAGCGAAAGTGAATCCTCGTCCT
>NZ_JAARZJ010000060.1 GCF_014229245.1 Listeria farberi
TCTCTGGGTCGTTCTCTACAGTTTCTACTTGTTGGATGTGATTGTGTAACATGTTCTCTTGAACTTCTTTTTGGCGTTCTTTAGTTGGCACGTATATTTTTTTTGCCAATGCATATTTTGCAAAATAAATCGCGTGGCTGGAAAGTTGTTCATCTAATTCCAGAATACTAGCTTGCTTTGGAAGTAATTCAGTACACTGTTCCAATGCATCGAGTTGATAGTAGTTTTTGGTTAATTTCATAATAGCTGTGGCTTGATCGCGATTATTTTTTAATTTCGTCTTGTCACGTAATGTAAGTAAGGGCTTTTTTCTAGTCATGTCCATCCTCTAATTCTTCATAGATTTCTAAAAATAGCTTTTTTTCATGGTTCCAATTGTATTTTTCACGGGCTTGTAGGCAATTGTGACTTAGCTCATCTCTAAGTGCGCAGTTGCCAAGCAATTGATTCACTGCCTCTGCAATAGCGACTGGGTCATGTGAATCGACGGTTAGGCCTATATTTTCTTCTTGAATGACCTTTTTTATTTCTGGAAAATCGGCACCTATCACGGG
>NZ_JAARZJ010000061.1 GCF_014229245.1 Listeria farberi
CTTTGATGGCGATTTCAGAACGGCACAACATCCCGCTTGTTGAGACGCATGCTGGGAAGTCGACGGTGGAATTTCAATTCAAAAATAACCTTGGCGGGACAGGGATTCTAGGAACGAGTGCGGCGAATGCAGTGATTCGTAATGCGGATTTGGTTATCGGCATCGGCACGCGGTACACGGATTTTACAACGTCGTCCAAAACGGCATTCAATTGGGAGGAGACGCGATTTTTAAACATCAATGTCAGTCGTCCGCAAGCCTATAAACTAGACGCCTACCAAGTAGTTGCGGACGCAAGAGCAACGCTAGAACTTCTAGCAGACCGTCTAGATGATTACAAAACGGCTTACGGTTCCGAGTTGGAGCGACTAAAAGCAGAATGGCTGACAGAGCGCGAGCGTTTGGCGAATGTGACGTTTGACCGTACTAATTTTGATCCGGAAATTAAGGGGCAGTTTACCCAAGAAATTTTCAATGAATATGCGGAGGCGTTAAACACGGAAT
>NZ_JAARZJ010000006.1 GCF_014229245.1 Listeria farberi
GTGGAAGTGTAGCGATACATGGAGCGGACAAATACTAATCGATCGAGGACTTAACCAAAAAATGAAACGAAGTTACCTAACTGAAAACTTTCTTCTCTAGTTTTGAGAGAGCAATCTTTCAACAACTCAATATTGTCTGGTAGTTATGGCGAGAAGGTCACACCCGTTCCCATCCCGAACACGGTAGTTAAGCTTCTCTGCGCCAATGGTAGTTGGGGGCTTCCCCCTGCGAGAGTAGGTCGCTGCCGGGCAATCTATTATTCCACAGTAGCTCAGTTGGTAGAGCAATCGGCTGTTAACCGATCGGTCGCAGGTTCGAGTCCTGCCTGTGGAGCCATTTTTTATTTGAAAGGCTTTTGCTGCCGCTTTAGCTCAGTTGGTAGAGCACTTCCATGGTAAGGAAGGGGTCGTCGGTTCAAATCCGACAAGTGGCTTAAATATAATATCTTCACAAATCGAATGTTTCGCTAGTATGCGAGGCTTTTTTTATTTGTTTTATTACTATTATGTTGAGGGGGATATGCGTTCTTCTACCTAATTAATGAAGGTTTTATTACATATCTTGAATAGAGTGTATAAATATATTATACTAGGGGTATAAATACGAGGCGGATGGGGTGTTTTTTTGAAAGAAAAGAAGCGGCGGATTATTAAGTCAGCTAAAGAGGTATTTCAAAAGCAAGGTTATTTGAAAACGTCTGTACAAGATATGGTGGATGCGGCTGGTATTTCTAAGGGGACTTTCTATAATTATTTTACTTCGAAAGAGGAGCTCGCTATTGTTATTTTTAAGCAGGAATATTCTGTTTTGCATCAGCGTTTGGAGTATACAATGGCACTGGATGGAACGAAGAAGGATAACTTTACGGAATGCTTGAAAATTATTATTCATTTTTATACGGAAAACGGAGAGATATTAAATATTACTTTTTCGCAAACGATGATTGATGATGATTTTAATTCGTTCTTGCAGAATGTGCGGCTTAAGAATATGGAATGGGTTAAAAATCAGCTGTTAGAGGTTTATGGTATGGAAACGGAACCTTATATTAACGATATTACGATGCTCCTAAGTGGGATGGCGGCGATGTATGTTTTTGCGAGTGGGAGTAAGAATGTGGACTCGGGGTTAATTGAACGGGCTATTCCATATGTTGTAAGAAGGCTAGATGCGCTTGTGAAAGATATATTGGTGAGCGGAGAAATTATTTTTACTGAAGCTGATACAGAGAACTTGGTGCCAGATCAAACAATAATCCGTAAGAAGCGTCTTGCTAAATTAAGAGAAGCACTTGAGGAATTGAATGTAGGGATAGAAAAGGAAGATATTGCTGATTCTGATAAATGGCAGTATAAAGAATCGATGAATGCTCTTGTTGGTGAGATTAATAATAACGAAGCACCAAGAGATTTCATGGTTCAAGGAACATTGTTGTATCTTAAGCAACATGTGCCGGCAAGTTTAACCAAAGAAGTGAATAAATTAGAAGCATGTGTGAACGGACTTTTATAAATTTTAGACCGATTAGTCATTTTTATTGACTTGTTGGTCTTTTTTTATTATACTACTGTTATTCATCTGGAAATTTCCACATGGGAAGGGGTATTAATTTTGAATAGTACAGCAGTAGAAAGACCCGTTGATGTTAATGGGAAATCTTATAGTAGAAGTTTATTAGTAGTAACAATGATTATTGGGGCATTTGTAGCAATTTTAAATCAGACGTTATTAGCGACAGCGCTGCCAATGATTATGGATGATTTGCATATTACAGCAGCAACTGGGCAATGGTTAACAACAGCTTTCTTGCTGACCAATGGAATTATGATTCCGATTACAGCACTTTTAATTGAAAAAATTAGTTCGAAAACGTTATTTATTACGGCAATGACTGTATTTACAATTGGTACAATTATTTCATCTGTAGCGGGTTCATTCCCTATATTACTTACTGGTCGTATTGTTCAAGCGGCTGGTGCTGGTATTATGATGCCTCTACTTCAAACGATATTCTTGCTGATTTTCCCTCGTGAAAAACGTGGGGCAGCCATGGGGTTGATGGGACTCGTTATTGCGTTTGCTCCAGCAATTGGGCCAACTTTATCAGGTTGGATTGTGGATTCTTATGATTGGCGCGTATTATTTCTTATTCTAATTCCGATTGCGGTTATTGATATTATTTTAGCTTTCTTCGGAATGAAAAAAGTAGTGAAGTTAACCGATACAAAAATTGATTTTCTTTCTATTGTGATGTCTTCAATTGGTTTTGGGGCGTTGCTTTACGGATTTAGTTCGGCTGGTAATGATGGTTGGGGGGACGCGATTGTTATTACAACATTAATCATTGGTGTTGTCGTTATTGCGTTATTTGTTTGGCGCCAACTAGTAATTGAAAATCCAATGCTTGAGCTTCATGTATTTAAATATCCAGTATTTTCATTATCGGTTATTCTTGGCTCAATAGTAACGATGGCGATGATTGGCGCGGAGATTGTGTTGCCTCTTTATATTCAAACAATTCGTGGTGAGACTGCGCTTCAATCCGGTCTATTATTACTCCCAGGTGCGATTATTATGGGAATAATGAGTCCGATTACCGGGATTATTTTCGATAAAATTGGAGCAAAATGGTTAACGATTACTGGTATTACAATTTTAACTATCGGTACAATTCCATTTATGTTCTTAACGATGGATACGCCGCTTTGGTATATTGTTGTTTTTTATGCAGTGAGGTTCTTCGGGATTTCGATGGCGATGATGCCAGTTTCGACAGCGGGAATGAATGCACTTCCTAACCACTTGATTAACCATGGTTCGGCGGTGAATAATACAATTCGTCAAATTGCTGGTTCAATCGGGACTGCGGTACTCATCACTGTACTAACAAATGTGACGAAAGATAATATGCCTGGTAAAGCGCTTATGGCGACTGATCCAGCTGGTTTTGCTCAAAAAGCACAAGATGCTAGTTTGGACGGAATGCGAGCTGCGTTTATGGTTGCAGCAATTTTCGCGGCTTTAGGGATGATTTTAAGTTTGTTCCTTAAAAACAAAAAACAAGAACCAATTGTCAAAGAATATACGAAATAATATAGAAACAGGGTCAAGAATCCAATTTTGGATAATTGACCCTGTTTTTTATACTTTTTTAAGAGAGACTTTCCAGCTGGTGCCTGTGCCTACCGAATATGCATCTACGAAGGACCCTTGATTAATACCGAGTCCAAGATTATCAAGTGAATTGACATAGATGAGTGCTTCACCAATCCGTAAGTCTGCGAATGAGCGGCTGTAGGTAACGAAATTTTTATAAACTACGCGGTCGTGGTGTTTGATTAGAACTTCAATGGAATCCCCGTATTTTGCGCCTAATTGCAGAAAATCAGTCCGGCGAATATTTGTCCAAAGGTTGCCAAATGGGCGGTCGATTATATCAATTGTTCCATAAGCCTGTTCTTCTTCTAAATAAGAATCACTTAGGCTTAACGAAACAATGGATTCAGGTGTGGCTTCAGGACCAATATCTTCAAAACTAATCACGCCAGCAGCAAGTCTCGCAGCAGTATAGGCAAAAATATCGCGACCATGGAATGTATGAGAAGCGCCTGACCGTGGGAGGCGATTTTTCTCTTCATCAATAAGGCGAACTTCTTTAATCGTTCCGTAGTGGGCAATATGCGTTAAAGTTCCATTGTCTGGTGTAATTATATAATGACCGTCTTCTGTTAAAATGGCTACACTCCGCCTTTTTGAACCAACTCCAGGATCAACAATAGATACAAAAATCGTAGCTTCAGGCCAGTAAGGAACAGTTTGTAAAAGACGATAAGAGCCTTCCCAAATATTAAATTGAGGAATTTGATGCGTTAAATCGTATATTTGTAAATCACTACTAACACTATTAATCACACCATACATAGCACTAACTGCACCATCACTAATACCAAAATCAGATTGTAAAACAAGTAGCTGTTTTGTCATTTGAAATCCTCCATTTCGAGCAATTTAGGGCAAAATAAAAACTCGCCCTCGTCCAAAAAACTCTTGGAATAAGGGCGAGAAAAATTTCACGCGGGACCACCTTAATTTATTTTCAGCTTACACTGAAAACCTCAAATAAGCATTTATGTAAAATACTTACGGCGTTTGATAACGGGCGCCAAATCCGTTGTGGCTTACTTATTTTCAGCGACAAAGCTCAAAGGCCATTTTCGGACATTGTTTTTTGTTCCTTTTCAGCAGTGGGAACTCTCTTTTTGAAAAAACGGATGTCGTACTTTTCTCGTCATAGCTTTATTATAAAGAATACAGAAAAGTTGGATAAGTGTCAATGAATATAGCATGATTTGTGAGGGGAATCGCATAGTAGTGCTATTTGAGAACGATTATCAACTGTCTTTTTACTGTGATTTTCAAGTAAGAACTGTTATAATATAAGCGAAAATTGTAAACGCTTTCTCTATTTAGGAGGTAATGTGATGGGCGCAAAAGTATCAGTGCGAATTAATGGTGAGGCGCGGGATGTGGTCGAAGGAACACGAATACTGGACTATTTAAATGCAGAAGGAATACAGCATCCGCATATTTGTTATAGTGAGCAAATTGGGCCAATTCAATCTTGTGACACGTGTATGTGTGAGGTTGACGGGGAGCTTATGCGGGCGTGCAGCACGAATCTTACAGATGGGATGGAAATTAAAACAAATTCAGAACTAGCTAAAGATGCGCAATTAGAAGCAATGGACCGGATTTTGGAAAATCATTTACTGTATTGTACAGTTTGTGATAATAATAATGGCAACTGCAAAGTACATAATACAACAGAACTGCTTGGCGTGGAAAAACAAGACCGCCCATACCGGGAAAAGGGTTACTTAAATGATTTTTCGCATCCATTTTATCGGTATGATCCGGATCAATGCATTCTTTGTGGACGTTGTGTGGAGGCTTGTCAACAAGTGCAAGTGAATGAGACGCTTTCGATTGATTGGGAAAGAAGTCAGCCGAGGGTTATTTGGGATGATGATCGTCCAGCGAATTTATCGTCTTGTGTTTCGTGTGGGCTTTGTGCGACAGTATGTCCATGTAACGCTTTAATGGAAAAATCAATGCTTGGTCAAGCTGGCTTTATGACGGGACTTGATGAAGACATGCTAGAACCGATGATTGATATGGTGAAAAAAGTCGAGCCGAATTATCAAACCGTTTTTGCAGTGTCGGAAATGGAAGCAGCGATGCGGGAAACGCGGACGAAGAAAACGAAAACGGTTTGTACTTTCTGCGGGGTTGGTTGTGCGTTTGAAGTATGGACGAAAGACCGTAAAATATTGAAAGTCGAGCCAACTGGGGAAGGTCCTGTAAACAAATTTGCTACGTGTGTGAAAGGGAAATTTGGTTGGGATTTTGTTAATAGTGAAAAACGGATTACGACACCACTCATTCGCGAAGGAAATGAATTTGTGCCGGCGAGTTGGGAGGATGCTATTCACCTAGTTGCAACCAAACTACGCGAAATCCAAGCCAAATATGGAAATGATTCACTTGGATTTATTAGCTCCTCTAAAACGACCAACGAAGAAAACTATTTGATGCAAAAACTAGCGCGTCAAGTCTTTGAAACGAATAATATTGATAATTGCTCGCGTTATTGTCAGGCGCCTGCTTCGGATGGACTTACTCGTACAGTTGGGATTGGCGCGGATTCAGGGACTGTAGAAGATATTGAAAGTGCGGGACTTGTGATTATTGTTGGCGCATCTCCAGCAGATGGTCATCCGGTGCTTGCTAGCAGAATCAAACGAGCTCAGAAGACACGTGGCCAAAAGCTGATTGTTTCCGATTTGCGAAAACACGAAATGGCGGAGCGCTCAGATTTATTTATTCATCCAAAACAAGGGACTGACTTTGTTTGGTTGACAGCGGTTGCGAAATATATGATTGATCAGGGATGGCATGATGAAGTCTTTATGAATAACCGTATTAGTAATGTGGCAGATTACTTAACATTTTTAGAACCATTTACACTGGAATACGCCGAAAAAGAAACGGGACTACCGGTGGAGACCCTCAAATTAGTGGCGGAAATGATTCATGAAGCGGACGGGACAGCGGTTTGTTGGGGAATGGGAGTTACGCAAAATATTGCGGGATCACATACATCGTCGGCTATTGCTAACTTGCTTCTTGTAACTGGAAACTTCGGAAGACACGGTGCAGGAGCTTATCCGCTTAGAGGACATAATAATGTGCAAGGCGCTTGTGATATGGGGTCATTACCAAATGTTTTACCAGGAATTCAGCCACTTGGAAACGATGAAGTACGCGCTCGTTTTGAAGAAGCTTATGGGGTATCTATTTCGCCAGAGCCTGGTCTAAAAAATAATGAAATGCTTGATGCGATTGAAGCTGGAACACTTCATTCTATGTATGTGATTGGTGAGGAAATGGCTTGGGTGGACTCTAACTCGAATCATGTGCAAGAAATCCTTTCAAGCCTTGATTTCTTTGTTGTTCAAGATGTGTTTTTATCAAAAACAGCTCAATTTGCTGATGTTGTTTTCCCAGCTGCTCCATCACTTGAAAAAGAAGGGACGTTTACGAATACAGAGCGTCGCGTACAACGGCTTTATGAAGTGTTAGAGCCGCTTGGAGATTCGAAGCCGGACTGGTGGATTATTCAAGAAGTAGCAAGAGCATGTGGTAGAACAGACTGGAATTATAATCATCCGAGCGAAATTATGGATGAAATTGCTAGCTTAGCGCCTTTTTTTGCAGGTGTTCGTTATGATCGAATGCAAGGATTTAATAGTCTTGTGTGGCCAGTTAGTGTGGACGGGAAGGATATGCCACTACTTTATGAAGAACGATTCAATTTCCCTGATGGTAAAGCACAGTTCTCGACATTACCATATATTGCCCCGATTACTTTCCCGGAAGAATTTAATTTAACGCTTAATAATGGTCGTTTATTGGAACAATTCCATGAGGGTAATTTGACGGATAAATCAAAAGGATTGGATTATAAATTACCAGAAGTATTCGTGGAGGTTTCTCATGAATTAGCTAAAGAACGCGATATTGAAAGTGGTTCGCTTGTTCGTTTAAGTTCGCCGTATGGGCGTATCAAGCTTCGTGCGGTTGTTACTGAGCGAATGAAAGGCAATGAAGTCTATGTGCCGATGCATTCAGTAAGTAGCGAAACGGCAGTCAATTTGCTGACTTCAAGTGCGGGGGACGTTCGAACGAAAACGCCTGCATATAAACAAACCAAGGTAAATCTAACTGTACTTGAAAAAATTGGGAAAAATCCACTTCCAGATCATAATCCGCGTAACCGTAAAAGATTCCCGCAAAACGGGGCTGAGGTGGAGCGCAAGTGGTCAAGAGAAGATTATCAACCGATTTCTAAAGTGAACTGCGCCTGTGGTGGCAACTGCGGATGCGAGGGGAAAGGGAGGAATCATTGATGGCAGAACCAATTTCCACAATTCGTGATACAAAGAAGACACCTGAAGAATTAGAGAAAGAACGTTTAGCGCAAATGAAAGCTGACATTGCAGAACAAGATTCTGGTTTTATCGAAATAGTAGAAACGGTGAAATTACTACAAGAGTCGGGTGCGCTTGACGCTCTAAATAGCGCGATAAAGGCACGGGGAGATATTACGAAAACATTTTTAAATGAATGGCGTAAAGAACCAATGACAAATGCGATAAATAATATGATGATTTCAAGTAAACTGCTAACCGATACAAAACCAGAGCAGACCGAGGAAATGATTTCAAATTTGAAGGATGCAGCGAAAAAAGCAGAAGAAAGTGCAAAAAACGATGAAATCATGGGTATGTTAGCGATTATGAAGGTACTGAAAGATCCGGATATTAACCGGGCGCTCCGTTACGGCATGACCTTTTTGAAAGAAGTAGGGAAGACATTAAAATAATTATCTGAAACAGCGAGACTTCCTAGTATCGCTGTTTCGGCTTAGAAAGGAGTGGTTTTTGATGGATATTGTATCGCGTCAAAAAATTCGCCGTTTTGAAGCTGGCACTTTTCAAGAAATCGAATCAAGTGTTGCGACCGAGTATCCGCTAACTATCTACGTTAACGACCAAGAACTCGTGACCATCGTCTGCACGCCAGAGTATTTGGAAGATTTAGTCGTGGGCTTTCTAACATCGGAAGGCATTGTTCGCGGTCCGGGAGACATTGATTCCGTGGATATTATTGAAGCGACTGGTCATGCCAAAGTTAACGCCAACTTTGTTAACAAATTCAATGCCAAGTACCGCGGCAAACGCTACATCACCTCATGTTGCGGCAAGTCGCGGGAAAACTTCTACTTCCAATCAGACGCCTCGCTCGTCAACGTGAAGCAAAATTCAAGTCTGAAACTCACAACAGACATGATTTTCCGCTTAATGGAAAAATTTGAGCAAAATTCCGCAACATTTCATCAAACCGGCGGGGTTCATAATGCGGCGCTATGCAGTTCGGCGGAAATTATTTATAGTCGGATGGACATTGGACGTCATAATGCGCTTGATAAAATATATGGTCGTGCTTTAAAAGATGGGACAGCTACAGATGATAAAGCGATTATTTTTAGTGGGCGAATCTCCTCAGAAATCCTCGTTAAGACAGCTAAATTAGGATGCGGAATTATTTTATCTCGCTCTGCACCTACCGAACTGGCGATTAACATGGCGGAAGAATTGCACATTACAACAGTTGGTTTTATCCGAGGAGATAGGTTAAACGTCTATTCTGGATTTGAACGAATCACATAAGTTTGATATGATGCAGTAAAATAGGACGGTAAGGTGAATAGAAAAAATGAAACAAATATTAGTAGTAGACGATGACCGGCACATCCTTAAACTTGTAGGACACTATCTCCGTGCAGAAGGTTTTCATGTTTTAGAAGCAATTGATGGCGTAGAAGGAGAGAAAATAGTCGAAACGGAGCAAGTTCATTTGGCGGTAATTGATGTGATGATGCCAAACATGGATGGCTTTGAACTGTGCAAAAAGATGCGCATAAGCTATCCTGATATTCCCGTTATTATGTTGACAGCCAAAGATGCACTTGCGGATAAATCGCGTGGTTTTGAAGTTGGTACGGATGATTATGTCACTAAACCCTTTGAACCAGAAGAGTTAATCTTTCGGATAAGGGCTTTACTCAGACGTTCCAATCAGGCTAGTGAAGCGAAAATTACTATCGGAAATATCACCATCGACCAAAAAAGTTACGGCATAAAAATTGGCAATCAAGAACGAATGATTCCGGTAAAAGAATTTGAACTGTTATATCAATTAGCGAGCTACCCCGGACGGATTTTTACTCGAGAAGAATTAATTGAGCGGATTTGGCAACGAGATTATGACGGTAGTGACCGGACAGTAGATGTACATATTAAACGTTTGCGCGACCATTTTGATGAGGAAAAGGACGGTATTCGGATTGTCACGGTTCGCGGTGTTGGCTATAAATTGGAGGAAACAACATGAAGTCATTATATAGTCGAATAGTTGTGACGATGCTAGTTGTCATTCTTTCCAGTAGCCTGCTCGGTTTTTTCTTTGCGAACATTTATTACCAGATAAAATTAAAGCCTTTTAATGATGAAAAAACAGCTAAGATAGCGCAGGAAGTCCAACAATTTTATCAATCGAATGCGTCGATTTCTCTAAAAGAGTATTTGGAAAATGTAGGTGAACTTGGCTATGAACTGTATCTGACGGATGGCAAAGATCAATCGGTTTATTTTGGTGGTGCGTTTCGAAAAAAAGATTTACCTAACAAAACAGTTCAACAAGTGTTAGCGGGTGAGACGTATCACGGAATTGATACGTTTGATACGGGCATTTTTATTACTGGATTTTTTGATAATGATGTTAGAAATACAATTGGAGTTCCAGTCAAGGTGGACGGGAAACAACTGGCGCTATTTATACGTCAAGATCCGGAACAACAATTCGGTGAACTTAGGATCTTTTTCGCGATGATACTTATTTTCACGTCTATTATTAGTACTTTATTTGTGCTTATTAGTGGCAGATACATAGTAAAACCAGTTGTGAAGCTTACTACTGCTACGAAAAAAATCCGGAGAGGAAATTATGATGTGGCGCTCGAAGTCCGGCGTAAAGACGAGATTGGTCAGCTGGCGGACTCGTTTGCCAAAATGGCGAGCGAACTCGAAAAATCTGAAGCCGCCCGCCAAGAATTTGTCGCAAATGTTTCTCATGAACTGCAATCACCACTTACATCGATGCAAGGTTTTGCTAGACTTTTAGGTTCAGGAACACTAACCGAAAAAGAACAAAAAGAATATTTAACTGTTTTATCAGAGGAGACGACACGCCTTTCTTCTTTAACGAAACAGTTACTTACACTTGCTTCACTTGACCAAGAATCTGAGTTACGGAAAAAAGAACCAGTGCAATTAGCAGAACAGTGGCGCCAACTAATCCAAATGACCGAATGGAGTTGGCGAGAGAAAGAGCTAACAATAAATTTAGAGTTGGCTGATATAAACTATTCTGGTGATGACGAATTGCTTTATCAAGTGTGGTCTAATTTATTCAACAATGCAATTAAATATACACCACAAGGCGGGGATATTCAGGTGCGCCTTTATGAAGAAACGACCAATGTTTTTGTTGAAGTCTGGAATAGTGGCGCCTGCATCAGTAAAGAAGATATGGCGAAGATTTTCGAACGTTTTTATAAAGCAAGTCAAAGCCGTACCCGAGAAGAAGGTTCAAGCGGCTTAGGCTTATCCATTTGCAAAAAAATAATTATGTTACATCACGGTGAAATCACTGTTGAAAGTAATACTGAAAAAGGAACAACATTCAAAGTCAAACTACCAAAAAACTAAATTTGTAAAATCCGATTCACATTCCGTTTACAAAACTTCTTTAAACTAAGTGTAAGATCTTAGAAGGAGTTGAACGGAATGTTTTTGGCATTAAGAGAATTAAAACACGCAAAACTACGCTATATTTTAATTGGATTAATTATGGTGTTAATCGCCTGGCTCGTTTTGTTCGTTACAGGACTAGCGAATGGGCTCGCAAATGATAACGGAGCAGTCATTTCATCAAATAAAGCAACTTATTATGTACTACAAAAAGACTCAGACAATCGCTTAACGAGGTCCAATTTAACTGCAGCTGAAACAGAAAGTGTAGCAAAGCAACTTAAAAAATCTGAAAGCACCAACTTAGGTGTACAAATGGGTACAATCACACCACCAAACAAAGACAAAAAAACAGACATTACTTTTTTCGGAATAGATAAAACAGGCTTTATGAAACCAGCCATTTCAGAAGGTAAAGAGCCGCAACAAACTAAAGAAGTTATAGCAGATATTTCTTTGAAAGAATCCGGCTATAAACTAGGTAGTAAAATCAAAGACAGTGCAACAGGAGAAACGTTCACTATTACTGCCTTTACGAAAAACAATACATTTAGCCATTCCCCGGTTATTTTCGTTGGTTGGGACGCTTGGAAATTAGTTCACCAAACAAATCAAGCCGCAGAAGGAGAATATAATGCTGTAGCACTGGATGTCTCTGAAAATACTGCTAAAAATCTATCAATTGGTTCGATGGAACTTTCCTCTAGTAAAGAAGTGCTTCAAGGCATTCCGGGTTATTCAGAAGAACAAGGTTCGCTACTGATGATGATTGCCTTTTTATTCGTCATTGCTGCATTTGTTCTAGCTGCTTTCTTTTATGTCATTACGATTCAAAAAATCAATCAATTTGGTATATTAAAAGCAGTCGGCGCAAGAACAGCGTATTTAGCGCGAAGCATCGTTACCCAAGTTGTTTTCTTATCAGTCGTCAGCTTATTGATTGGAAATGGGCTAACATTTGGACTCGCGGCAATTTTACCAGCTAGCATGCCGTTTACACTTAGTCCAATACTTGCAATCGGTTGTTCCGCATTATTCCTAGTTGTAGCAGTCATCGGATCAATGTTATCACTCTACCGTGTAGCCAAAGTAGACGCGTTAGAAGCAATTGGGAGGGCAAACTAATGACTTTAATGATGAAAAATATTTCTAAAAATTATCAAGATGGCGAGCAAGTCATCGAAGTATTAAAAAATGTTTCTTTAGAAGTAGCGCAAGGAGAATTCGTTGCAATCGTCGGCCCATCTGGTGCGGGGAAAAGTACATTTTTATCCATTGCAGGAGCTTTATTATCACCGACAGAAGGCGAAATTGCTATTGGCGGAAGAACATTAAATGACCTTACAAGCAAAGAATTAACAAAAGTGCGGCTCGAGAAAGTTGGTTTTATCTTCCAAGGAGCAAACTTAATTCCGTATTTAAGTGTGCGGGATCAATTACTCGTAATTGCAGAACTATCCGGTGAAAAAGGTCGAGCTGCAAAAGAAAAAGCAGATAAACTTCTTCAAGAATTAGGCTTAACCGCGCACGAAAATAATTATCCAGAAAGCTTATCCGGCGGTGAAAAGCAACGCGTTGCTATTGCTAGAGCGCTAATGAACGATCCCGATATTATTTTAGCAGACGAACCAACCGCAAGCTTAGATGCAAATCGTGGCCATAAAGTAGTCCAAATGATTGCAGATGAAGTAAAGCGAAAAAACAAAGCAGCAATCATGGTAACGCACGATGAGCGGGTGTTAGACTTAGTTGACCGTGTAATTCGGATTGAAGATGGATATTTGAAGAATTAAAAAAGTTTTGGCTCTGTCCGGCGCCTCTAAAGTTAGACCGAAGAATCTAACTTTAGAGGCGTATTTTAATTGGCTAAAATTTAAGAGAAAACTATAAAAAAAGTATTATCCGGAGCATTCCCCTAAAGGAACACAATCAGATAATACTTTGCCTTAAACTTGAAATGCGCTTGATTCACAATGAAGCTTTACCGTTCTAATTGGCGGAGTAAATTTACTTCAATTGGTGCTGCTAAAAAAGCAGGAATATTTTTCTTGAAAAGTTTATAATGCGCAGTCTCATTATGAAACTGAATTGCGGCTTCATCAGCCCACTTTTCTAAAAGGTAAAAAGTGTTTTCCTGCTTTACGGAGCGAACTAATTCGTAGCCGTGGTTTCCAGCTTCCAAAAGCGAACCTTGGATGACTAAATTCACTTCTGTCAAAAAAGCATCTACTAAATCTGGTTTTACTTGGATTTTTGCTTGAATGTGCAACATTTGTGGCCCTCCTATTTGTAATCTAGCTCAATTACTGTTTCGTCTGTAGAGAATTTTTCTAAAAACCAATATGTTTTTTCGATGCTCTTAGATGTTTCGTGTAATGTTTGGTGAACCGCGTCTTCTCCAACTTGAATATCTTCTATATAAGCTTTGGCATTTCCTGGCATAAAGAGTCTGGTTGCGAGCGAACTAATCGTTGGGACAATCCCGTCTGTTGGGTTATCTTCGCTTAATTCACCTGCAATTGCAAGCACTTCTAAATCAGGACTGACCTCTGTTTGATTTTTAATAAAATAATCCATTTGAGGAGTACTATTTGGCAACTTTTTAAAGGATAAATCCATTCCATTATCGTCTGGGTCTAAATCATTAAATGGGGAACCAATTGCTACTAACTTACGCAAAGTGGGTACAGTTTTATCTTTCGAGTAATCTTCTGCGTAATAAGTTAGTGCCAAACCTCCATTGGAATGCCCTACGCCGTCCATTTGTGTAAAGCCATATCGTGATTTTAAATCTTCCATCGCGATTTTTAACCATTTGGACCAATCGTCGGGGGTTGCTTGATTTTGATCGAAGCCGAATTTTATAATGGGACGTTTGGCATCTTTTGTAAGCTTACCTTCGAACTTGATTTTTCCTTCTGAATTAACAGTCATAGTCAATGTTTCATTAGAACTTTTATATTCGTTCATTAGTTGGTCTGCCATTTTATCAAGAGAACTCGCATTACCACCGCTCCCGTGAATTAAAATAATTGGTATTTGATCTTTCAAATCTACTTTAGGAGGTTCGTAATTATTAGGCTCTTCACTATTTTGGCATGCAGCAAGAATTAGCGTACCAAAAAGTAAAATCATGATTGTAATAAAATATTTCTTCACTAAGTATCTTCCTCCATTCCAAATTATTATACCAAAAATCGACGTGACAATCATGTGAAACTCGTCTATAATCGAAATACATACTAACGGAATTATAGAAAGGTGCGAAAACTAGTGACAAATGTAGCGATTGATACAGTTATTACAGACATGGACGGAACATTACTTGTAAAAAAAGGAGATCAAATTCATCCCCTAAATAAAGAAGTTTTAATAAACTGGCAAGCAGACGGAAAAAACCTTTTCCTAGCAACAGGTCGACTAGACTTAGCTATTTTGCCATTTATCCATGAACTCAATATTAAAACACCAGTTATTTCTTGTAATGGTGGCTTAGTACGTGACTTTACTACTGGAGAAATTTTATATAAAAGTAATATTGAGTTAGACTTGGTACATACAGTACTAGAAACGCTTGAACCATTAGGCGTTAACTACCATATTTATACAACAGAACGAATTATTGGACCAACAAATACTGGCAAAATCGCTTTTTTTAATGAGCTAAATAAAACTTTACCAGAAAATGAGCAAGTTCCAATTACTTTAACAACAGATCCTTTCAGCGTGCTCCGTGAAGGTGAATTCCCACTAAAAGTGCTCGTAATTGAGTCTGACTTAGAAAAACGAGCAGAAATCAAAGCAGCTCTGCAAGGTTTACCGCTATCTGTCCTAGCTTCTGCGTCTAATTTAATTGATATTATGAATGAAGGTATTGATAAAGCAAAAGGCCTTACATACCTAGCAGATAATGGTTGCATTAATTTAAATTCAACTATTGCTTTTGGTGATAATGAAAATGATGTTGGGATGATTGAACTTGCAGAAATTGGCGTAGCTATGGAAAACGGTATTCCACTTGCTTTAGAAAAAGCTGATAAAATTGCAAAACATCACAATATTGGCGGATTAGGCCTATTTATACAAGAAGAGATTTTATAAAATATGTGTGAAACTTCTACTTAAATCACGAGTAGAAGTTTTTTTCTTTAAAGAAAGCTTGCACTAAAAATGTATATATGCTAACATGTGCATATAAAGAAAATAGGTCTTTACAGAGGGGAAGTAATCATATGGCACATAATCACGATCATGCACATGGTCACAACCACAACCATACGCATAATGCCAATAAAAAATCATTATTTATTAGTTTTATCCTAATCGCTACTTTTATGATAGTTGAAGTTATTGGTGGAATTATGACCAATAGTTTAGCACTGCTTTCTGATGCTGGACATATGCTTTCTGACGCTGTGGCATTAGGTTTAAGTTTGGCTGCATTTAAGTTCGGCGAAAAAGCTGCAAGTTCTGATAAAACGTATGGCTATAAACGCTTTGAAATTTTAGCAGCATTTTTAAATGGGTTAACGCTCATTGGGATTTCAGTTTTTATTTTCTATGAAGCAATTGGTCGTTTCTTTGATCCACCACAAGTAATTGGAGCAGGGATGATGACTATTTCTGTTATTGGGTTACTTGTTAATATTTTAGTAGCTTGGATTTTAATGAGAGGTGATACAAGTGGAAATTTGAACATGCGCAGTGCTTTCTTGCATGTGTTAGGTGATTTGCTTGGATCTGTTGGTGCTATTACTGCGGCTCTGCTCATTATTTTCTTCGGCTGGAATATCGCCGATCCAATCGCCAGTGTTATTGTGGCAGCGCTAATTTTAATTAGTGGCTGGCGCGTATTAAAGGATGCGATTCATATTTTGATGGAAGGAAAACCAGCTAACGTAGATACAGAAGCAATCAAAACTTTCTTCCAAGAACAAGATGGCGTGACTGAAGTGCATGATTTACATGTATGGGCGATTACTTCTGATTTTAATGCTCTTACAGCTCATTTAACCGTAAGCGAAAACGCTGACCGGGACAAAATTTTGGCAGATATTGAGCAGTATTTACAAGAAAATTTCTCTTTAGAACATAGTACAATTCAACTTGAAGGAAATCACGCTCACCATCATCACTGCAATTAATGCCGCTTCATGATATAGTTAACGTATCAATTAGAGGAGTTGGTTTAGATGGAAGAACAAGTTGATTTAGGTCATTTTTTGAAAAAAACTTTTATCGCTGTAGTTGCCGTAACATTAGTATTTATCGGGGTTCTAGCAATGTTCACAATCATCGGTGTTATTATCGCTATTCCGCTACTAAAAAAAGCTGGCAAAATGCTTCTTGCTAAAACTGAAGATAGCAACCATACTCATTCACACGGCGGCAAATTAAAAATAAAATGCCCAGCGTGTAATGCAAAAATGAAATTCAAAGATAGCGAAATACTCGACGAAAAATAACTTTTAAAGCCTTCTCAGTGAAAATGAGAAGGCTTTTTTATCTAAATGTGCATTATTTTAAGAAATTCGGGAAAAGGAAACGAGAGGTGTTGTCAAATGAAAGTGGTAGGATTAACAAAGGCATCAACTGATTTCGTGGATATGGAAATCAAACAACCAGTGCCAGAAAATCATGATTTATTAGTAAAAATTAAAGCGATTTCCATCAATCCAGTAGACACTAAACAACGCGAAGCAACCAAACTAACAGGAGATGAAGTTAGGATTTTAGGTTGGGATGCAGTTGGTGAAGTAGTGGAGATTGGTTCAGAAGTGACTTTATTTAAAACGGGACAAGAAGTATATTTTGCTGGCGATGTTACAAGACCTGGTGCATATGCCGAATTCACGTTAATTGATGAACGACTAGTCGGTTTGAAACCCAAACATTTAAGTTTAGAAGAAGCCGCTGCAATGCCACTGACAACTATTACTGCATGGGAAGCTCTTTTTGACCGTTTGGGAATTGTTGAGGCCGATAAAGGAAAATCCATTTTAATCATTAATGGAGCTGGTGGAGTGGGTTCGATTGCGACTCAACTAGCTGCAAACATTGGACTTAATGTCATCGCTACAGCATCACGTGAAGAAACAATAGAATGGACGAAGAAACACGGTGCAAATCACATCATTAATCACCGAGAAAATTTAACAAAACAATTGAAAGAACTTGGTTTTGAACAAGGTGTCGACTTTATTTTGTGTTTGCATAATACAAATGCTCACTGGGATGATATGCAAGAAGCAATTCGACCACAAGGCAAAATTTGTTCAATCGTGGAACTTGCAAAACCAGTGAAGATGTCTCTTTTAAAAGACAAGAGTGCTACTTTCAGCTATGAATTTATGTTTACTCGTTCGAAATACAATACAGAAGATAAAATCAAACAGCATGAAATCCTTACAGAAGCAGCGAACATGCTAGATAAAGGAGACTTAACATCAACATTAAATAAAATGTTATCTCCTCTAAATGCAAAAACGGTAGAAGAAGCTCACAAAATTATCTCATCCGGAAAAATGATTGGAAAATTAGTAGTGAAAGGATTTGAGTGATTATGAGTGAAAAACAAGTTGCGCTATATATTGCAGTGAGTTTGGACGGCTACATTGCGGATGAAACTGGCAGCGTAGAATGGCTAGAATCTGTTGATAGCGAAGGTGATGCGGGTTATGAGGCCTTCTTTGATAACGTGGATACGGTTGTAATGGGACGGACTACGTATCAACAAATTTTCTCGCTCACTGATACATTCCCATACAGCAAAAAAGATGTCTATGTTTTTTCCAACACGAAAGCTGGGACAAAAGATGAATACGCTGACTTTGTTGCCGGCACAGTAGACACTTGGTTAAATAACATTGACGGTGAAAAAATTTGGCTTGTAGGTGGTGCGAAATTAGTAAAGCAATTTTTAAAAGAGAGAGCAATTGATCGGTTTGTCATAACGATTGCACCTATTATTCTAGGAAAAGGAATTCCGCTTTTTGAAGAGGACCAGGAACATGCGCTAGAACTAGAAGAAGTAACGCGTTTCGGCCAGTTCGCGCAACTAACGTATAAAAACTTGGAGGAAAATTAAATGAAAATTGCAGCTTTTGATATTGATGCGCAAAAAGGATTCACGCCGCTTTGTCCCGATGAATTACCAGTTTCGGGCGGTGACGAAATTGTGCCGGAACTTAATTTTATGGCAAGTCTTGCTTCTATTCGAATTGGTAGTAAAGACGCGCATCCGCAAAATGCCGTATGGGTAGTTGATTCCAAAGACGAAATGTTGACTGAACTCGAATATCCAAATGCGGACCGAACTTGGGTTAGACACTGTGAACCAGGTACAAAAGGTTTTGAATTATTAGATGGTTTGCCAGTTGTTACTGATTATGATTACTTTATTTGGAAAGGCATGGAGCCAGACATTCATCCGTACGGCGCTTGTTATCACGATATTGTTGAACAGCTTTCAACAGGTGTACTAGAATATTTACGGGAACAACAGGTGGATTTAGTTCTTGTTGGAGGTTTAGCTTTTGATTTTTGTGTGAAAACTACGGTTATACAGTTAAGTAGGGCAGGCTTTTCTGTATTAGTTTATTTACCAGCGACACGTGCATTATCTGAACAAGGTTTTGATAAAACAAAAGAGCAATTAGCAAATACCGAGAAAGTGCAGCTTATCGAAACAAGGGAGGAACTTGTCGCCTACTGCCAGTGATTATATTGGAAGAGGTGAGGGGAATGAGGAAAGTTGGTATATTTCCTAGTATGATAATTCTTTTCACAGTAGGAATTTCTGCTGTGTTATATCCGCTATTACCTTCTGAAGTGGCGGTACATTTCGGCACGGACTTCTCCCCAGATATGTTTATGCAAAAGTGGCTCGGTTTAATTCTGATTCCTTTTTTAATGATTATGTTCACAGGAACAGAATATTATGGGAAAGAAAAAGTGAACCAAGAGAGTTTGCTTGAATTTGAATATTGTTTTAGACTGTTGTTAGTACTCCTAACGATTATTCAAATGAGTATTATTGTATACGCACTAGGTTACGATATCCCAACTGGTAGATTTTCTTTAGTCACAGTAGGAGCATTCATGTTTGTTGTTGCAGCTTACATTCAATACTCAAAAAAACTCTTTAAATTTTTAACGATGATTGGTTTTAAAAAGATTGATGCATGGTCAAGAAATCTACTTAGAAAAATCACAACTGTTACACTTAATATAGCTGGTACAATCTGTTTTATCCTTGCTTTGTTTATGCGTAATGATCCCAGTTACTTAATGTTAGCAATGTTGATGGCGATGTGTATTATTGTAGTTGGTTCAGGAGTTTACCTTAACAAGAAATAAAAATATAACAGTTTTTATTTACAAGTGATACAGTTCCGGTTTATAATGGTGGCGGAAGTTCTGCGCGAATTTGGCAGGAAGTCCGTCATTTTTTTTGCGTAATCAAAAAGCGCTTACAAAAGAGGAGGAGAAATATTGCATAAAACAGCCAGAAAAATAGTAGTGGCACTCAGCTTGTTATGTTTACTAGTACTTACAGCATGTCAGTCTGGCGAAAAAGGGGAAAGTGAAAAAGTAACATCAGAAAAGAAAGCAAAAGTTGTTAACATCATGGAAACGAGTGGAATTCCAAATGCAAGTCCGACACTCGCAGACAATAGTGTAAGTTTTCGAGTAATCAATCAAATTTTTGAAGGATTATATCGATTAGATAAAAATGGGAAACCGGCGCTAGCACTAGCTGCCAGTGAACCAGAAGAAAAAGATGGCGGGAAAACGCTTGTTTTTAAAATTCGCAAAGATGCCAATTGGTCAAACGGCGACCCAGTGACGGCTCAAGATTTTGAATACGCTTGGAAAAAAGTGGTAGACCCAAAAACTGCCGCTGCATACGGACCACAAATGGAAGAAATCGTCAAAAATGCCACCCAAATTTTGAAAGGTGAAATGTCACCAAATGAACTTGGAATCAAAGCGTTAGACGACAAAACATTACAAATCGAACTAGAAAATCCACTGCCGATTTTCAAAGAGCTCCTAACGACCGGTACGTTCTTCCCACAAAATCAAGCATTTGTAGAAAAACAAGGTGACCGTTACGGAACAAAAAGCGACACGTTGATTTCCAACGGCCCGTACAAATTAGAAAATTGGAATGGCACAAATATGACATGGGATTATGTTAAAAATCCGACTTACTGGGATAAAAAGAACGTCCCAACTGAAAAAATCCATGTAACAGTCGTAAAAGATACTAATGCCGCTTTAAATTTATACAATACAAACAAATTGGACCGAGTGGAACTTGACGGCGAATTTGTTAAACAATATAAAGATGATAAAAATTTCCATAAAGAAGCAACTGGACGCTCTGTCTATATGAAGATGAATCAAGGTAAAGATGGCGTGAAAACGGATTTAGCCAACTTGAATTTACGTCGTGCTTTAGCAATGTCTATTGATAAAACGGGCATGGTTAACACACTTCTTGCTAATGGTTCCAAAGCATTAAATGGAGATGTTCCTGCTGACATTATGTTTGACCCAGAAACAAAAGAAGATTTCCGTAAACAAAACGGGGATTTACTCAAATTTGATCAACAAGAAGCAATAAGCGCTTGGAAACAAGGCTTAAAAGAAATTGGGGAATCAGAATTAACACTGACTTTAACAAGTGGTGATACATCTCTACAACGCAAACAAACAGAATTTATCCAAAATCAATTGGAAGAAAACCTTCCTGGACTAACTATCAAACTAAAAAATGTTACGAACCAAGCTAGTTTCCAAGCGGACGTTACACAAGACTTTGAACTACTACTAGGGGGTTGGGGAGGCGATTATCAAGACCCACTAACATATCTCAACTTATTCCTCACAAACAGCCCAGGGAACCATACAGGCTTCTCAGACGCGAAATACGATGAACTAGTCCTTGGCGCGAAAGGTAAACTCTCAGCAGACCCGGAAAAAAGATGGCAAGCCTTACTAGAAGCTGAACAAATCTTGCTGAAAGATAACGCCGTACTCATTCCGCTATATCAAGGCGGCCGAGCATACTTGCAAAAAAGCAATCTGAAAAACTATACAACTTATCCAATTGGGTCAGAAAACTATAAATGGATTGAAAAAAATTAATTTAAAATGAGTCTAGTTAACTATACTAGACTCGTTTTTTTATACCCGAATGAAAATAAGACTTAGGATGTACCAATTTTCAGCCTAGAGCCGTTCGTTCCTTTTTTAGATGTCCTCTATAATTAACCTATCAACAAAAAAGGACGGTAAAAACAATGAAAAAGGGACTTTTCGGTTTACTGGCTGCAATTTTTGTATTAACAATGGTTGTAATTGAATTTTCAGCACCAGTTGGATCAGCAGCAAATACATATTACGTTACAATCAAAAACGATGGAAAAGAAGTTACCAAGTCGAAGTTCAAAGGGTATTCTTTCCGCGAATCGTGTCTAGATAATCAAGGAAACAGTCACCAAGTTAACTTCATGTCAACTACACAACTTAAAAAGAACAAACAGTATAAAATCGTCGTTCAAGACAACGAACTACTCGTTCAAGCCAAAGAAATAAACAGTGTTCCACTTGCAAGTAGCAAATAAAATTAGAAAAGAGGAAAAAATCATGAACAGTTTTTGGAAAATATTTTTTACAGTTATTTTAGGATTTATTGCACTTAATATCGTACTGGATATTGTTGGAATCACACTTCACTTCTTATTCCCAGTCCTTGTACTAGGTGGAATTGGATATTTACTTTATCGCATGTGGGGAAATTCTCCGAAACATACAAGTCAACGCGACAAGAAAGACCGTTACGATTGGTAAAATTTTGCTAAATAAGCTCCCTAGGCTTTTAGATATACAGAACCTAATTTCTTTTACAGAAGTTAGGTTTTTTTGTATGGTAAGTTTGTTATAATAAGGTAAAGGAAATGAGGCGATGAAAATGAAAAAAGATATAATTACCAAATCTATTGTTATATCAATCATTACAGTCTTAGTTTTCAACATTAAACGTAAAAAAGTAAAATAAGCATCAAAAATCTAAAAATAACGATTAAATGGCTATTTTAAGCCGTTTGTAACTAAAGTGGCAACATATATGCTATAATAGCAAAAAGAAAATCACGGAGGACATAGAGATGGACATTGAAAACACATTATTAAAGCAAGAATCATGGCGTTTCATTGATAATACAACAATCAACCCAGCTTTTGATGCTATTCAATCATTTGCGACTGACGATACGTTATGTCGTTCAGTTGGAGCGAGAATGGTGCCGTCCACTGTTCGAGGTTGGGTTCATGAAAAAACAGTTTCCCTTGGAATACAAGATTCTAAGTTACCAGATATAGATAAGGGGATTGCTTTTTTACAGGAACAAGGTTATAGAGTAGTAGTTCGAAACTCCGGTGGTTTAGCAGTTGTACTTGATGCAGGTGTGCTTAATCTCTCCATGGTACTTCCAGACGCTGAACGTGGAATTGCGATTGAACGGGGTTATGAAACTATGTTTACCTTGATTAAGGATATGTTTGTAGATTGTAATGAAGTAATTGAAGCGAAGGAAATCGTGAATTCTTATTGTCCTGGAAGCTATGATCTTAGCATACAAGGACAGAAATTTGCTGGGATTTCACAACGTAGAATGGCGAAAGGTGTCGCTGTTCAAATTTATTTAGCTGTTGATGGCAATCAAGACGCTCGCTCAGAACTAATTCGCAATTTTTATGCAATCAGTGGGAAAGACAAGCAAACCAAATATAGTTTTCCAGATGTGGATCCAGAAGTTATGGGTACGCTAGCTGATTTAATGAAAGAGAATATTACTGTTAATGGATGTTTAGTACGATTATTTAATAGTTTGCGTCATTATGCAGGTGAACTTGAATCAGGCACTCTGACTTCAGAAGAACTCGATTTATTTCCAGCCTACTATGAACGTTTAATTGCCCGAAATGATAAAGTGCTTTCTTAAATTACATAAAAGGAGAGGGTAGCGTGAGTTATTTAACGGAAAAGTTAATTGAAGAAAAAGTGTTCAAAGATCCAGTTCATGGTTACGTCCATGTTTCTGATAAGTTAATTTGGGATTTAATTGCAACCAAAGAATTTCAGCGATTGCGACGAATACACCAATTAGGCACGACTTCGCTTACGTTCCATGGAGCCGAACATAGTCGTTTCAATCATTCTTTAGGTGTGTATGAGATTGTTCGCCAAATTATTGATGTGACTTTTGCAAAAGAACCACAATTAGATCCTCTAGAACGAATGGTGGCTTTATGTGCCGCGCTTTTACACGATTTAGGTCATGGCCCATTTTCCCATGCATTTGAGAAGGTTTTTGGCACGGATCATGAGGAGTATACGCAAGCAATTATTATTGGCAATACAGAAGTTAGCGAAGTGCTTTCACGAGTTAGCGATAATTTTCCGCTAAAGGTTGCCTCGATTATTAAGAAAAACTACCCTAATCAAACGCTAGTTAAGTTGATTTCGAGCCAAATTGACGCTGACCGAATGGACTACTTATTACGGGATGCGTATTATACAGGGGTTAGTTATGGGAAGTTTGATTTAGAACGGATATTACGAGTGCTTCGACCTAGCCCTGATGGTAATGGGGTTATTGTGAAGTACTCCGGAATGCATGCTGTGGAAGATTATATTATGAGCCGTTACCAAATGTATCAGCAAGTGTATTTTCATCCAGTGAGCCGGAGTGGGGAAGTATTGTTATGGAAAATCCTCGAACGAGCGAAGAAGTTGTATTGCGCGGGTTATGATTTTAAAGTCTCTCCCATACAAGTTTTACCGTTTTTTGTAAATGAAGTGAGTTTAAAAGACTATATTGTGCTTGATGATATTGTTTTAATGTATTATTTCTCGATTTGGCAAGAGGAAACGGATCCGATTTTGAGTGATTTATGTAGCCGCTTTTTAAATAGAAGATTGCTCAGGTATCTTAATTATAATCCGAAAGAAGATGCTGAACTATACACTGAATTAAAAGGATTGTTAGAAAAAGCTGATATCGATCCTTCGTACTATTTAGTAGTTGATTCTTCTAGTGACCTGCCGTATGATTATTATCTTCCAGGCGTTGGTAGCGGAAAAGAACCTATAAAACTGCTTATGGGCAATGGCGAACTGCGTGAACTGTCGACTGAATCACCAGTTGTTGAAGCAATCGGGCGGGAACGTCGAACAGATATCAAACTATATTATCCACTTGACTTCATTGAGAGCGGACGAGTTGAGCAGGAGATAGCTGAAAGAATGATTTCATTAATTCATGCGCATTCATTAAAAGAAAAATAAAAGAAGCAAGGCGGTTAAACCTTGCTTCAAATAATGCTTAAATATCAGATTTTCTTACGCCGCCAACACCGTAATCAGTTTTTTTCATTTCTTCTAAAATTACGTGAATATTTTCTTTTGGCGCCTTTAGGTTTTTAGAAACTACGTCAGTTACTTCGCTGACTAAAGCTTTCTTTTGGTCATCACTGCGACCTTCTAAGAATTGAATGGTAACAAATGGCATTTTCTCACCTCGATAAAAGTTTTTTTCATTATAGCACATAAAAATTACTCTATAAAAGATAAAGGAGGCGCTTATGCCTAGTTTTCTCGCTTATCCCCTTGAAATGATACCTTATGTTGTAATTACACTTTTAATTGCCTTTACGATTCACGAATGGGCGCATGCATTAGTAGCGCTAGCATTTGGTGATGATACCGCAAAAAATCAAGGTCGTTTATCCTTAAATCCACTTGTACATATTGATTTGTTTGGCTTATTAATGATTTTAATTGCTGGGTTTGGTTGGGCTAAACCGACCCCGGTCAACCGTTTTAAATTAAAGAAAAGACGTCTTGGCAGTATTCTTGTCACCCTCGCCGGCCCGGTAAGCAACTTACTATTAGCAATTTTGGGCGTTGGTTTGTACGCACTTTTTCTAAACTATGCATTTTTTACCTATGGTTCAGTGACAGAAACATTTTTAATGATTTTTGTGCAATTAAACCTTGTTTTATTTGTATTTAATTTAATTCCAATTCCGCCATTAGATGGGTACCAAATATTAGTAGAATTCTTACCGATGTCAGCTAGAGCTAAACTCGAGCCAGTGGAACGCTATGCAATGCTTATTTTCTTAGTTATAGCTTTAACACCAATTTCCAATTTTACCATTCAACCAATTTTCGACACAGTTATTCCGTTTGTTTTTGATATAATATTGATGATTTTCGGACTATCATCATTTTAACTTGTTGCTTTTCATGCTGTTTTTCACTATAATATAATGCGTCTATTCTTCTGACCGGAAAGGGGTAAATAAGCGATATGACAGCCAATCAAATGGAGCGAAAAAATGTAACTATTCATATCACCAATGTCATCCGTCAGATGGATGCAGAAGAGAAATCCGATATGTCTGTTTCGGGTGTTTTCTACCGCGATAAAGGCAATCGTTATCTGCATTATGAGGAAAAACAATTAGCTGGAACGATTCGCACGGTTCTTAAAATTGCTGACAACGAGCTGCTTTTAATGAGAAGTGGTGCTGTAAATATGAGAATGCACTTTTTCCGAGATAATAGGAGGAGTACTGCTTCTGTTGATTCAGGGGCGGGTAAATTACAATTAGAATCAGAATTAGTATCAATGGAAGAACTATATGAAAATAAGCCAGATGTGCTTAGTGAAGTTGCATTTCAATATGATTTACTTAGCCACGGCGAATACATCGGCTCATATACTGTTTTAATGAAAATAGAGGAGGACGCAGAATGAATGTCATGCAAGAGAACCAAATCAAACTAATTGAACATATCAAACAAGCAGTTGTTCAAGCGGTTGGTTTAGAAGAAACAGAAGTACCAGAAATTTTACTCGAAGTACCAAAAGACAAGAAGCATGGAGATTATTCGACTAATATTGCGATGCAGCTTGCTAGAGTTGCTAAGAAAGCACCTCGTCAAATTGCCGAAAGTATCGTTCCTGAACTTAAAAAAGATAATAAACTAATTAAAGAAGTAGAAATTGCTGGACCTGGTTTTATTAATTTTTATTTAGATAATGCTTATTTAACCGATTTAGTGCCAGTTATTCTAACGGAAGATAAAAAGTACGGAGAATCAGACTTTGGTAAAGGTGAAAAATTCCAAATTGAGTTCGTGTCGGCTAATCCAACTGGTGACTTGCATCTTGGACATGCTCGTGGCGCTGCAATTGGGGATTCTCTTGCAAACATTATGAAAACAGCGGGATTTGATGTTTCCAGAGAATATTATATTAATGATGCGGGAAATCAAATTAATAATTTAGTCCTTTCAGCAGAAGCGCGTTACTTTGAAGCATTAGGCTTAGAAGCTGAATTTCCAGAAGATGGTTACCGTGGTTCAGATATTATCTTACTTGGGAAAGATTTAGCTGCTAAATATGGCGATAAATATGTGAACGTAAGTGAAGAAGAGCGCCGTTCTATTTTTCGCGTGGATGCACTTGCATTTGAAACAGGGAAACTACGGACGGATTTAGAGGAATTTCGTGTTTCTTTTGATGAGTGGTTTTCAGAAACATCCTTATATGAAGAAAATAAAGTATTGCCAGCATTAGAACGTTTGCGCGAAAATGGTTATATTTATGAACTAGACGGAGCTACTTGGTTAAGAACAACGGATTTTGAAGATGACAAAGACCGCGTATTGATTAAGTCAGACGGTAGTTATACGTATTTCTTACCAGATATCGCTTACCATCTAAACAAATTAGAGCGTGGTTTTGATGTATTAATTGATATATGGGGAGCGGATCATCATGGCTATATTCCTCGGATGCGTGCTGCGATTGAAGCGCTTGGTTACTCACCGAATCAACTAGAAGTAGAAATCATTCAACTAGTTCATTTATTCGAAGACGGCGTGCAAGTGAAAATGAGTAAACGTACTGGTAAATCTGTTACAATGCGCGACTTAATTGAAGAAGTTGGCCTAGATGCGACAAGATATTTCTTTGCAATGCGTAGTTCTGATACGCATATGAACTTTGATATGAGCTTGGCAAAATCTACATCTAATGATAACCCAGTTTATTATGTGCAATATGCGCATGCCAGAATTTCAAGTATTTTACGTTCTGGTAAAGAGCAAGGCTTAGAAGCTACAAAAGAGGCTAACATGAGTCTTTTACAAACTGAAGCAGAATATGATTTATTAAAAGTGTTAGGTGAATTTGCAGATGTTGTTACTGAAGCGGCAGTGAAAAGAGCTCCACACCGCATCGTTCGTTATTTAAATGATTTAGCGACTGCATTCCACCGTTTTTACAATAGTAATAAAGTACTTGATATGGACAACCTAGAAGTTACGAAAGCAAGATTAGCACTGATTAAAACAGCACAAATTACCCTTAGAAATGGTTTGACACTTCTCGGTGTATCTGCACCAGAAAAAATGTGATATCCTATAAATATAGGTTACTCGTTGACGTCATAACCAAAATGTACTAAAGTTAATAGAAACATAGGTAACTGAAAAAACGGGGAGAGCATATGATGAAGCGATTAATAATATTGGCGCTGCTTTTCGTGTTTCTGTGCGTCGCAATCTATATTCTCTACGACTTTCAACTTGGATCAATCCCAATTCTTTTAATGGCCATCCTATTCTTTTACATCGGATATAAAATAGTCAAGAAGAATTGATGTAATTAGGAAAATTTAGGTTGTACTTGCCAGGAATAACATGTAAAATAGTGAAGTTGGGCTGAACGAAAAAATAACAGCTAAATAAATTGGAATTACGATAGAAAGGGCGTGCCAGTTTTGGATTTAAAGAACTTAACGCAAGAAGAACGTAGTGAATTATCTTTAATTGATGTTGCACATTTTATTTTGGAACAGCGGAAAGAAACGATTCTTTTCCCTGAATTAGTGAAAGAGATTCAAGCGTTCCTAGGTTTGAAAGATGCAGAAATAAGGGAGCGTCTTGTTCAATTTTATACAGATATGAATATTGATGGTAACTTCATTTCGCTTGGAAACAATACGTGGGGACTTCGTGCATGGTATCCAATGGATGCAATTGATGAAGAAGTACAAACGCAAACAACTCCGAAGAAAAAACGTAAATCAGATGATGACGATGAAGATGAAGAAATCCTGGACGATGACGTGGACTACGATGATGAAGAAATCGTGGAAGAGCTTGGTGAAGAAGAAATCTCTCTTGCGGATGTCTTACTTGATGAAGACGAAGATGATGATGACCATTTGCCAGACGGTATCGAAGGTGATTTAGCAACCGTAGAAGATGATTACACTGATGGGGATTACACAGAAGACCCAGAAGATAAATAATAACTGAATTTTAATCAGATAGATACACCCATTTTATCGGGAAAGTATCTGTCTGATTTTTTTAGCCTACTTAATGGATTGATGGCGGTTTCATAAAATAAAGACTTGACTTCTATCGCTATCATTAGTAGTATTTTATTTGGGCTCCCTTTTATAGGGACGGATATTTATGAGAATCAGCGCTCCCTTACTTTTATGAAGTAGGCGGAGTGTTTTTTATTTTGGTTTACAAAATACTTGAAATTGTGATTAGTACGCGAGATAGATAATCACAATATTGTTTTATCTGGCAATTTCCCACCCCAGCAGGAAAATCGTCAGACCCTGCAAGTTTTTCATTTCAGGAAGGAGTAGATTTTTTTAACATGACAAAGTATATTTTCGTTACAGGTGGCGTAGTTTCGTCAATTGGAAAAGGAATCACAGCAGCATCACTCGGACGTTTGCTGAAAAATCGTGGACTTAGTGTTACCATTCAAAAATTTGATCCATACATCAACGTGGATCCTGGAACAATGAGCCCATACCAACACGGGGAAGTTTATGTGACAGATGATGGCGCAGAAACGGACTTAGACCTTGGCCATTACGAACGTTTTATCGATATCAACCTAAATAAATACAGCAATGTAACAACTGGTAAAGTTTACTCAGAAGTTATTAAAAAAGAACGCCGCGGGGATTACTTAGGTGGAACAGTGCAAGTTATTCCACACATTACAAACGAATTAAAAGATCGCGTTTTCCGTGCAGCACGTATGACCAATTCAGACATTATCATCACTGAAATTGGTGGAACAGTTGGGGATATCGAATCTTTACCATTCTTAGAAGCAATTCGTCAAATTAAAGGGGATGTTGGTGCGGAAAACGTACTTTATATTCACACAACTTTAATTCCTTACATCAAAGCAGCTGGCGAAATGAAGACTAAACCAACGCAACATAGTGTTAAAGAACTCCGCAGCCTAGGAATTCAACCAAACATTATCGTTGTTCGCACAGAGCAACCTGTTTCACAAGAAATGAAAGACAAGATTGCGCTATTCTGTGATATTAAAGCTTCAGAAGTGATTGAATCTCGTGATGAAGAAACACTTTATAATGTACCACTTTCTTTACAAAAACAAAAAATGGATGATATTGTCCTAGAACACTTGCAATTAGAAGCGCCACAAGCGGAAATGACTGATTGGAAAAACTTAGTACACCGCGTGAAAAATCTATCCAAAAAAGTTCGTATCGGCCTAGTTGGTAAATATGTTTCCTTGCAAGATGCGTATCTTTCTGTAGCAGAAGCACTTCGTCATGCAGGATATGACCATGATGCAGAAATCGAAATCGACTGGATTGATTCCGAAAAAGTAACAAAAGAAAATGTTGCTGAAATCATGAAAGACGTTGATGGTATCTTAGTTCCTGGTGGTTTCGGTGATCGTGCCATTGAAGGTAAAATTGCTGCTATCGAGTATGCACGCGTAAATAAAGTACCTTATTTCGGTATTTGTTTAGGTATGCAACTAGCAACAGTCGAATTTGCTCGTAACGTACTTGGTCTTGAAGGAGCACACTCAGCAGAAATCGAACCAGAAACAAAACATAACATCATTGATTTATTACCAGAACAAAAAAATATCGAAAACATGGGTGGAACACTTCGTCTAGGACTTTATCCAGCACGTATTAAGCAAGGCACTAAAGCTGAAGCTGCTTATGGTACGACCCTTGTAGAAGAGCGTCACCGTCATCGTTATGAGTTTAATAACGAATATAGAGAACAAATGGAAGAAGCTGGCATGATTGTTTCTGCAACAAGCCCGGACGGACGCTTAGTTGAAGTAGTTGAGTTAGCTAATCATCCTTGGTTTGTCGCGTGTCAATATCATCCAGAATTCATTTCTCGTCCAAACCGCCCACAAAGCTTATTTAAAGATTTTGTTGGTGCAGCACTTAACAATAAATAATATATTTTTAATTAGACGGCTTATTTCTGGATGTGACAGAAATAAGCCGTTTTTTATTTTGAGTCAAACAAGTTGACAGTACCCAGTTAAAATAGGAAACTAAAAACATCTAAAGGAAAGAGGGAGCGGCAATTTGCAGAAGAAAGCGATGATTATATATAATCCAGCAGCTGGGAAAAATAAGTTTCGAAAATTACTTCCAGATGCAGAAAGAATTTTAACAGAAGCTGATTTAGAGGTAATGCTAGTTCCGTCAACACCAGAGCCAAAAAGTACAATGAAAATCGCTCGACAAGCAGCTGAATCAGGATATGATATGGTGATTGCTGCGGGAGGCGACGGAACGGTCAATGAAGTTGTTAATGGTTTAATGCAAGTTGAAAAAAGACCAAAACTAGGAATCTTACCAGTAGGAACAACGAATGATTATGCAAGAGCACTGAATATGGCTAAAGATCCATTAGAAGCGCTTCGCATTATTGCCAAACAAGAAACCATTCACGTAGATATTGGAAAAGCTAATGAAACTGAATTTTTTATTAATAACGCAGCAGGAGGCAAAATCACTGAAATAACTTATGCAGTAAAAGAATCCATGAAATCCAAGTGGGGCAGACTTGCTTATCTTTTCAGCGGACTCACTGTTCTTCCAAAATTATCTCCAGTAAATGTAGAAATTTCTTATAATGATAAAATCTTTAAAGGGGATATTTTATTATTTTTTGTCAATAAATCCAATTCTGTTGGAGGAATGGAGACGTTATGCCCGCCAGCTCAATTAAATAGTGGAGCATTCGAACTTCTAATTTTAAAAAAGGTATCGCCGAAAAAGTTATTCCAACTTTTTGCTTCAATAAAAAAAGGTAAACATCTAAGTAGTCCAGATGTAATTCATGCGCGTGCTGATAAAGTCGAAGTGAAAAGTGACGCTGATTTAAATGTGAGTTATGATGGTGTGTATGGAGGGAAAGCACCATATACATTAGAGGTAATTCCAGACGCGTTAGAAGTATTTGCTGACGAAAAAAGAATTTCAGCCCGTCTTAGAGGCTAAAGCGTTTTCACTAGAAAATTTTCTAGTTTTTATGGTAAATTCATCACAAATCTGTTATCATAAGTTTGTTAGGGGAAAATAGCTGCCACTATTTTTCACGGCGGAAATTCAAATCTTAGGGGAAATCAAAAATGGTTTTCCTAAATTCCTGAGGGAGGAAATTGTATTATGCCTATCGTTAACATGACAGACATGCTGAAAAAAGCATTAGCTGGAAAATATGCTGTTGGTCAATTCAACATCAACAACCTTGAATGGACTCAAGCTATTTTGAAAGCTGCAGAAGCAGAAAAATCACCAGTTATTTTAGGAGTTTCTGAAGGAGCTGCTAAATACATGGGAGGATTCAAAACAGTTGTAAAAATGACTGAAGGACTTGTAGAAGACCTGAAAATCACTGTACCTGTTGCGATTCACCTTGATCATGGTTCAAGCTTTGATTCTTGTAAAGCGGCTATCGATGCAGGATTCTCTTCTGTAATGATCGACGGCTCTCACCACCCAATTGATGAAAATATTGCAATGACTAAACAAGTTGTTGATTATGCGCATGCTAAAGGCGTATCTGTAGAAGCTGAAATTGGAACTGTTGGTGGAGATGAAGACGGCGTTACTGGTGGAATCAACTATGCTGATCCACAAGAATGTTTACGTGTTGTTAAAGAAGCGAACATTGATGCACTTGCTGCAGCATTAGGTTCTGTTCACGGTCCTTACCACGGCGAACCAGTTCTTGGTTTTGACGAAATGAAAGAAATCTCCGAACTTACAGGTGCTCCACTTGTACTTCACGGCGGTTCTGGAATTCCTGAACACCAAATTAAAAAAGCAATTGAACTAGGTCACAGCAAAATCAACGTTAACACTGAATGCCAAATCGTTTGGACAGCAGCTGTTCGCGAAAAATTAGCTACTGATGACAAAGTTTATGATCCACGTAAAGTAATCGGCCCTGGTGTGGACGCGATTATCAAGACTGTAACAGAAAAAATTCAAGAGTTTGGTTCTAACGGTAAAGCGTAAGACGAACTTTATGATGATATAAAAAATAACTGGTTAGAATCACTTGTTGATTTGGCCAGTTATTTTTTATGTAAATTTTAAGTACTATAGAAGGAAATTAATTATCGTTATTATGATGAATATGGTATGATAACTATAGCTTTTGGTCAAAAGGCTCCAATTTTTGTAATTTCCCGATCAAAAATCATGCTTTAGGCGCATGTTTTATCTAGATAAGTGAGTCATAATGTAGTTGATTATATAATACGTATGACTTGAGTTATGTTATAATAATATACTAAATGATGAATGAACCAACGAGGAAGAGAGTAGGCGATAGTAATGAATATAGGGATTTTTACGGATACCTACAGTCCGCAAATTAGCGGTGTAGCTACATCGATAATGATTATGGAAAACGAACTAAGAAAACAAGGGCACACTGTATATATTTTTACAACGACGGATCCTAACGCTGATAGAGAAAGCGAAGAAGGACGTGTGTTTCGTTTACCTAGTATACCGTTTGTCTTTTTTCCAGAACGTCGCGTAGCAATTGCAGGAATGAATAAGTTTATTAAGCTAGTAGGTCGCTTGAATTTAGACATTATCCACACACATACAGAGTTTTCATTAGGTCTTTTGGGTAAGCGAATTGCTAAAAAATATAATATTCCATCTATCCATACCTATCACACAATGTATGTTGATTACTTGCATTATATTGCAAAAGGTAAAATTTTAACACCTTCAATGGTTGGTAAAATGACAAAGTCTTTTTGTGATAGTTATGATGCCGTAATTACTCCGACTGCAAAAGTAAGGCATCATTTAGAAGAACAAGGTATTCATAAATTGATGTATACTGTTCCGACTGGTACAGACATTTCGTCATTTGCTCCAGTTGAAAAACAAAGAATTTTGGATTTGAAAAAATCTCTTGGAATTCAAGAAGTAGATTCTGTTATTCTTTCACTTGGAAGAATTGCGCATGAAAAGAATATTGATGCGATTATTAATGCGATGCCAGAAGTCCTTGAAACAAAATCAAATGCTAAACTAGTGATTGTTGGTGACGGACCAGTACGCAAAGACTTAGAAAAATTAGTAGAAAGCAAACAATTAGAAAATCATGTTATTTTCACAGGCGCAGTTGACTGGGAAAATATTAGTTTATATTATCAATTAGGTGATTTATTTGTTAGTGCTTCGACAACAGAAACGCAAGGATTAACTTATGCAGAAGCAATGGCAGCCTCATTGCCAGTTGTAGCTAAACGGGATGAAAGTATTGAAGACTTTTTAACGGATAAAGAAACAGCCTTTTTATTCGATGAGGATGACGAACTAGCAAGCTTATTAATTAAAATATTTTCTGATAAAGAAGTTGCGACTTTAGTAGCTAAAAATGGAAGAGTAAAAGTAGAATCAATTTCGGCGGAACAGTTTGGCATCAATATTGAGTCTACATATAATGAGGTTCGCGAGATATACCGTGTAAAGCGACAAAACGGCACAATTAAAGTAAAGCCAACATTAATAAAAAGTAAAATTGCTTCTCAAGTATTTTCACTTTCTTCCTCTACGCACGTTCAAAGGAAAGAGAGGTCATCGCGGCGTGATTAAGTTAACAATGCTATCATCAGCAGAAAAAGTAAAAGGGCAAGGCGTAGCATCAGCATACCGCGAACTTGTGAATTTACTAGAAGAAAGATATGCAGATGAGATTGATATGAAGATTAATAGTTTTAAGAAATCGGATATCACGCATTACCATACCGTTGATTTCCGTTTTTTTCTTTCGACCTTTTTTAAGAAAAAACGAGGAGTCCGAGTTGGTTATGTGCATTTTTTACCAGAAACGATGGAAGGCAGTCTCAAATTGCCTTGGATTGCTCGCGTCGTTTTCTATAAATATTTGATTGGTTTTTATAAACGAATGGATGAGATTGTTGTTGTGAATCCATCATTTATCCCCAAACTTACGGCATATGATATTCCAAAAGAAAAAATTCATTATATCCCGAATTTCGTTTCCAAAAAGAGTTTTTTCCCTATTTCAAAAGCAGATAAGGAAGTTGCTCGGGCGAAATATGGAATTCCAGAAGACAAGTTTACGGTAATTGGAATTGGTCAAGTGCAACATCGTAAAGGTGTACTTGATTTTATCGAGGTTGCTAAACAAATGCCTGATGTGCAATTTGTTTGGGCGGGGGGATTTTCTTTTGGGAAGATTACTTCGGGGTATGAAGAACTTAAGAAAATTTATGATAACCCTCCAGCAAATGTGAAATTTATTGGTATTGTGGATCGTTCTGAAATGAATGCTTGTATTAATATGGCGGATTTGTTCTTTATGCCATCCTATAATGAGTTATTTCCTATGGCGATTTTAGAAGCTATGAGTGCGGATGTTCCTATATTGCTTCGTAATTTAGAATTATATGAAGAAATTTTAACTGGCTATTATGTGAAAGAAGTTGATAATCCTGGTTTTGTACGAGCAATAGAACGCTTGGAACATGATGGTGATTATTATAATGAAATGTTGCAAGCTGCTAAAGAGGGTGCAACCTATTATTCAGAAGATCGTTTAGCGAAAATATGGTTGGCCTTTTATCAAGGATTATTAACGAAGGAGTGAGTACATGAGTGGAAGCGCAAAGAAGAATCTTTTTAATATAGCTATTGTACTGGCGATTAGTATTGGCTTCATTATTTGGCAATTTCAAGGCGTAGATATTTCCACTTTCTTTGCTTCGATGTTAAAAGTTAATCCGTGGTGGCTTTTGGCAGCATTTCTGGCTATGTTTATTTATTGGTTTTTAGAAGCAGTAGTTTTACAAACCGCTTCCAAACCTGCAAATAAAGAACAGCGCTTTTTTTCTTCTTTTCGAATTACAATGATTGGTCAATTTTTTAATACAATTACTCCAATGGCAACAGGTGGGCAACCAGCACAGCTTGTAATGCTAACAAAACAAGGAATGGATGCAGGTCGAGGAAGTTCGGTTTTACTCGTGAAATTTATTATTTATCAAGCGATGGTTGTACTTAATTTTTTAGTTATTTTGATTTTTGGTATCCATTACTTGATGACAGGGGTAACACAACTTAAATTTCTTGTTTTACTTGGTTTTGGTGTTCATGTTGTAGTTATTGCAGCTTTGATTTTAGTCGGCAGAAGTCAAAAATTTACTACAAAATTAGTGCATGGACTCTTACTTCCGACTAGATTATTTATGAAAAAAGAAAGAGTTGCGAATTTAAAAAACACATTAGATGAAAAAATTATTACTTTCCATGAAGAAAGCAGCAGGATTGGGAAAGATTGGAAATTAATTGTGCGCTGTTGTTTTTACACGACACTACAATTATGGATTTATTTCTCTATACCTTTCTTTATTTTAGAGGCAATCGACGTGAATGGGATTGGACTTTATATGGCGATTACTTATCATGCTTTTATTATTATGTTTGCTACTGTTATGCCAACTCCTGGAGGCGCAGGTGGTGCGGAATATACATTTACATTGTTGTTTGGTATGTTACTTGGTCCGGCAAAATTATTGATGGCGCTAGTTTTATGGCGAATTATCACCTATTATAGTTGTATTATTTTTGGCGCGGGAGCCTTGCTAATTAAAGACACCGCCTCTAAAAAGATTAAACCGCATATAGAAGCGCTAGCAAAAGCACCAGTAAAAAATGTTTCGCAATAATGAAAAGCTTGGAACGAATTGTTCCCGGCTTTTTTTGATGAAAGAATCTTGCAAAGTAAAACAATTTAATGGATAATGAGTAAGTATTACATGCTTCAGGAAAGAAGGGTACATTTGTGACGAATAAATTGATTATACAAGGTGGCAAAAAATTAGCCGGAACTTTGCAAGTAGATGGTGCAAAAAATAGCGCAGTTGCCTTGATTCCAGCTGCAATTTTAGCGGAGTCTGAAGTAGTTTTAGAAGGTTTACCAGATATTTCGGATGTTCATACACTTTATGATATTTTAGAAGAACTTGGCGGTAGTGTCCGTTATGATAATAAAACAGCAGTTATTGATCCAGCAAATATGATTTCTATGCCACTTCCAACAGGAAATGTGAAGAAACTACGCGCATCTTATTACTTAATGGGTGCTATGCTAGGGCGATTTAAAAAAGCAGTTATTGGGCTTCCGGGTGGTTGTTATTTAGGTCCGCGTCCAATTGATCAGCACATTAAAGGGTTTGAAGCACTAGGCGCAAAAGTAACGAACGAACAAGGTGCAATTTATTTGCGCGCTGACGAACTAAAAGGTGCGCGGATTTATTTAGATGTTGTAAGTGTTGGAGCGACAATTAACATCATGCTAGCAGCCGTTCGTGCAAAAGGTAAAACAATTATCGAAAATGCAGCAAAAGAACCAGAAATTATTGATGTTGCAACCCTTCTTTCAAATATGGGAGCAATTATTAAAGGTGCTGGGACAGACACTATTCGAATCACTGGTGTCGATCACCTTCATGGCTGTCACCATACAATTATACCTGACCGAATTGAAGCGGGAACTTTTATGGTGCTTGCTGCAGCGTCTGGAAAAGGTGTGCGAATTGAAAATGTCATCCCCACCCATTTAGAAGGAATCATCGCCAAAATGACAGAAATGGGAGTTCCGATGGAGATTGAAGAAGATGCAATTTTTGTTGGCGAAGTAGAAAAAATCAAAAAAGTAGATATTAAAACATATGCGTATCCAGGGTTTCCTACCGACTTACAACAACCATTAACAGCTCTTTTAACCCGTGCGGAAGGTAGTAGTGTTGTTACTGACACGATTTATCCGAGCCGATTTAAGCATATAGCTGAAATAGAGCGAATGGGCGGGAAATTCAAGTTAGAAGGTAGATCTGCTGTTATAAGTGGACCTGTAAAACTTCAAGGTTCTAAAGTTACAGCAACTGATTTACGAGCTGGAGCTGCTCTAGTTATTGCAGGGCTTCTAGCAGAAGGAAAAACAGAAATTCACGGTGTTGAACATATCGAACGTGGTTATAGTAAAATTATCGAAAAGCTTTCTGCAATTGGCGCCGATATTACTCGTATTAGTGCAGTAGAAACTAAATTATAAAAAGAGGCTGAGCGGAATCAGTTCGTTTCAGCCTGCCTCGATTTCACCTCTTTTCCCATTTATTCCTAAAAACCTATAAAAAATTATTAACTCAAAAAGGTGGTACACATATGGCAAAATTGTCCATTGCATACTTAGAAAGTTTAACAATAAAAGATATTTACGCTTTGGCAAAAGAGCATAAAATCGCTTATTATAGCAAACTAACGAAAAGAGAACTTATTTTTGCTTTGCTAAAATCAAATGCAGAAAAAGAAGGTTTCTTTTTTATGGAAGGCGTTTTAGAAATTATTCCAAATGAAGGTTTTGGTTTTTTACGTCCAATTAATTATTCTTCTAGTTCGGAAGATATTTATATTTCGGCCTCTCAAATTAGACGTTTTGAGTTAAGGACAGGGGATAAAGTATCAGGGAAAGTGCGTCCTCCGAAAGAAAATGAACGTTACTTTGGCTTACTACACGTGGAAGCGGTCAATGGGGAAAATCCGGAAGTAGCCAAAGAAAGAGTACATTTTCCTGGTCTAACACCACTTTATCCAGATCGTCAAATTCATTTGGAAACTGGAAAAATGCCAATTTCGACGCGCACAATTGATTTAATTTCGCCAATCGGTTTTGGGCAACGTGGGCTGATTGTAGCGCCGCCAAAAGCAGGTAAAACAGTGTTACTCAAAGAAATTGCAAATGCGATTACGACTAATCATCCAGAGTCTGAATTAATTGTCTTATTAATTGATGAACGCCCAGAAGAAGTAACAGATATTGAACGTTCGGTAAAAGCAGATGTTGTCAGTTCCACTTTTGACGCAGTACCGGAAAATCATATTAAAGTAGCTGAACTAGTTCTTGAGCGAGCTATGCGTCTAGTAGAACAAAAACGGGATGTAGTTATTTTGATGGATAGTATCACACGTTTAGCTAGAGCTTATAATTTGGTTATTCCTCCAAGTGGTCGTACACTTTCTGGTGGTATTGATCCAGCTGCTTTTCATCGTCCTAAACGTTTCTTTGGCGCAGCACGCAATATTGAAGAAGGCGGAAGTTTGACCATCCTTGCAACAGCACTAGTTGATACCGGTTCACGAATGGACGATGTTATTTACGAGGAATTCAAAGGTACTGGTAACATGGAGTTACATCTTGATCGCCAGCTTGCTGAGCGCCGCGTATTTCCAGCAATTGACATGCGCCGTTCTGGTACAAGAAAAGAAGAACTGCTATTGTCTAAAGAACGCCTAGAACAACTTTGGAAAATTCGTAAGGCTATGCCAAAACAAAGCGACGGACTAGATATTTCAGAACGCTTTGTGCGCTATTTGAAGAAAACAGAGAATAATGAAGCTTTTTATGAGCTTTTACAAGAGGAAATGTTTAAAAAATAAACCAAATATCTTACTGAGAAAGAAGTTATTTTATGAGTAAAATAAGACAATTGTTAAATAAAATTCCATGGTATACGGACCAGATACATAGTATTTTGATGTATTTAATTATGGGCGGTTTTGCAACAGTTATTAATATCGTGACATTTTGGTTATGTACGTATATCTTGAACTGGGATTATCGTATTGCAAACACAATCGCTTTTATCGCATCTGTACTTTTTGCCTACTTTTCTAATAAAAAATTTGTTTTTGAAAGTTATACGCCAACTTGGAAAGATCGTCTTCGTGAAGCGAGTTCGTTTTTTGGTTTTCGTTGTTTAACTTATATAATAGATATTTTAGTCATGATTCTGTTAATCAGTTATTTATCTGTAGACGAATTATGGGCGAAAATTTGGACCAATATTATTGTGCTTGTACTGAACTACGTGTTTAGCAAATGGATAATCTTTAAAGTGCAAAAATAATCTTGCTTGTTTGCTTCAACATTGTTATAATATTTATACTGTGTGTAAAAGCACTTAATTACTCTGTTTCAGATGATTCAGGGCGAAGGAGTTGAAAAGAAATGAAAACTGGAATTCATCCTGAGTACCGTCCAGTGGTATTTGTTGATACTAGTACTGATTTCAAATTTTTGTCAGGTTCTACTAAGAGCTCAAGCGAAACAATTAAATGGGAAGATGGCAACGAGTATCCATTACTTCGTGTCGAAATCTCTTCTGATTCGCACCCGTTCTATACTGGTAAACAAAAACATGCGACTGCAGACGGCCGTGTGGACCGCTTCAACAAAAAATACGGTCTCAAATAAGACTGTATGTAACGAACGAAATAATTTGCACACTCGGCTTTTGCCGGGTGTGTTTTTTTTATAGAACTATTTCCTGAAACTACTAAAAATAAAAACTTTCCTTTCAAGGGTTTACTTTTCCCTGTGAAGTTGCGTATAATATCACTAATTACTTTTTTTATGAGTAGGTATTAAAAAAGTTAAATTTTCTGTTTTGTTAAACAATAATAAGGAGGTTTTCAAGTGGAAGCAAAGTTACAAGTAGGCGTGTTAGGATTTGGAACGGTAGGTAGCGGTGTTATTCATATTTTAGAAGAGCATCAAGAAAAAATTAGTCAAGTAACTGGCTACCGTATTTCGGTAAAAAAAGTGCTAGTTCGTGACTTAGAAAAAAATCGCCGTTATGAAACAAAAGGTTTTGAACTAACCACCAATCCGTCTGATGTACTGGATGATCCAGAAATTGCTGTTGTTGTCGAGGTTATGGGCAGCATCACAACTGCGCGGGAATACATTTTGCAGGCCTTGAAAGCTGGAAAGCATGTAGTAACTGCGAATAAGGATTTGATTGCGTTACATGGCGACGAATTAGTGGCAGTTGCACAAGCGAATAATTGTGATTTGTTTTATGAAGCAAGTGTTGCAGGTGGGATTCCGATTTTACGTACAATCGTCAACAGCCTAGCAGCAGATAAAATTCAAAAAGTAATGGGAATCGTCAACGGGACGACCAATTTTATGCTTACAAAAATGACGACAGAGAAAAAGTCATATGAAGAAGTTTTAGCAGAAGCTCAAGCATTGGGTTTTGCCGAGTCCGATCCGACAAACGATGTGGACGGCATTGATGCAGCGAGAAAAATGGTTATTATGACAAGACTCGCATTTGGTATGAATGTGAATTTAGATAATGTAGAAACAAATGGTATTCGCGGGATTTCGCCTGAAGATATCGAAGTAGCGTATCAATTAGGTTATAAAATTAAGCTAGTAGGTACTGCCGAAGAAACAAATGGCACTGTTAATGTTAATGTTGGACCAGTGTTATTACCAAAAGCACATCCGCTTGCTGGCGTTAACTATGAGAATAATGCCGTATTTGTAACTGGGGCAGCAGTCGGAGAAACAATGTTTTACGGACCTGGTGCTGGCGAACTGCCAACAGCGACAAGTGTGGTTAGTGATCTAATTACTGTTGCCAAAAATAGCCGCCTCGGTACTAACGGCAATGCTTTTAACAGTTACAAACACGAAACAAAACATACACCGAAAGAACAAGTTTTCTCCAAATACTATCTTCGTCTAACAATGGACGATAAAACAGGAACCTTCCTTAAGCTGACACAGATTTTTGCAGAAGCTGGTGTTGGTTTTGATAAAATTTTACAACAACCGTATGATGATTTTACGGCGACAGTTGTTATCGTGACACACTCAACAAGCCAAGCGCAATTAGAACAAGCAATATCTAGGGTCAAAAATGAGCCAGAAATGCAAATGCTCGCAAAATATTCCGTTGTGGAGGGTTAAATATGTATAAAGGTTTACTAGAAAAATATAAAGAATATCTGCCAGTAACTGATAAAACGCCAATGATTTCACTTGCGGAAGGAAATACACCACTTATTCCTTTACCAAATTTGTCCAAAGAACTAGGTGTTACTTTATACGGAAAATATGAAGGTTTAAATCCAACAGGTTCTTTTAAAGATCGTGGGATGGTTATGGCTGTTGCTAAAGCGAAAGAAGAAGGTGCCGAGGCAGTTATTTGTGCATCAACAGGGAATACTTCCGCAGCCGCAGCCGCATACGCAACACGCGCGGGATTAAAAGCCTATATTGTTATTCCAGAAGGAAAAGTTGCTTTAGGAAAATTAGCGCAAGCAGTTATGTACGGCGCAGACATTATCTCGATTCAAGGTAATTTTGATGAAGCGTTAAAATCTGTTCGTGAACTAGCTGAAACTGAAGCAGTGACATTAGTAAACTCCGTAAATCCATATCGTATAGAAGGGCAAAAAACAGCAGCCTTTGAAATTTGTGAACAATTAGGTTCAGCGCCAGATGTTCTTGCAATTCCTGTCGGTAATGCGGGAAATATTTCTGCATATTGGAAAGGTTTTAAAGAGTGGAACGAGGCTAAGGCTTCTGGACTTCCGCGGATGCATGGCTTTGAAGCAGAAGGTGCTGCGGCGATAGTTCAAGGAAAACCAATTGATAACCCGGAAACGATTGCCACAGCTATTCGTATTGGAAACCCAGCTAGTTGGGGACTTGCAGAAGCAGCTCGCGATGAATCTGGTGGTTATATTCATTCTGTAACAGATGACGAAATCGTTAATGCTTATAAAAAAATCGCAGCACAAGATGGTGTTTTCATCGAGCCAGGTTCTGCTGCATCATTAGCTGGTGTCATCCAACATGTAGCAAATGGAACAATTAAAAAAGGTGAAACTGTTGTTTGTGTCTTTACTGGAAACGGATTAAAAGATCCGGATACTGCGATGAGTGTGCATGAAATTCCGATTTCCCATGTGGATGATATCGAAGCAATGCGTATACATTTACGTTCAGGAGTGAAAGCTTAATGCGTATCCGTGTCCCGGCAACAACGGCCAATCTCGGTCCCGGTTTTGATTCGTGTGGCTTAGCGTTAACGTTGTATTTAACACTTGATATTGGAGCGGAGGCTGATGCTTGGTATATCGAACATAATATTGGCGGTGGAATTCCGCACGATGAAACGAATGTGATTATCGAAACTGCCTTAAACCTAGCGCCTAATTTAATACCGCACCATTTAGTGATGACCTGCGATATACCGCCAGCCCGTGGACTCGGTAGTAGTTCTGCAGCGGTTGTTGCGGGGATTGAATTAGCCAATACACTTGCTGAACTTAACCTTTCAAAAGAGGAAAAAGTTCGTATAGCTGCTGAAATAGAAGGCCATCCAGATAATGTTGCGCCTGCTGTTCTAGGAAACTGGGTCGTAGGAGCAAAATTAGATGGAGAAGATTTCTATGTGCGTCACCTTTTTCCGGATTGTGCTTTAATTGCTTTTATTCCAAAGGCAGAACTTCTCACTTCGGAAAGTCGCGGTGTTTTGCCTGATACGCTTCCATTCAAAGAAGCCGTTCAAGCTAGTAGTATTGCCAATGTTATGATTGCTGCGATTTTGCGCAATGATATGACACTGGCTGGAGAAATGATGGAACGCGATTTATGGCATGAAAAATATCGCAGTCAATTAGTGCCACATTTAACACAAATTCGCGATGTTGCTAAAAGTGAAGGAGCCTATGCTGCTTGTTTGAGCGGTGCGGGTCCAACTGTCTTAGTGTTCGCTCCTCGAAACCTCGCTAACACACTGCAAACATCTTTACAAACACTGGAAATCGATGCGGACGTTCTTCTTCTTGATGTCGAAGGAAGCGGCGCGGAAGTTTTTCGTTAAAAAAAGCTATGCCCATATGCGGCATAGCTTTTTTTAACTATATGTCCCAATTTGTCCTGCTCTATGATAAAATAGGAAAAGAGTTTATAAAGTTAAAGGGAGCGGTCTTAATGGCACAATTATTTTTCCGTTATGGTTCCATGAATAGTGGGAAAACCATTGAAATTCTTAAAGTCGCACATAATTATGAAGAACAAAATAAAACAGTGGTGATTTTTACTTCAGGTATTGATGATAGAGACCAAGTTGGCTTCATTTCAAGTCGAATTGGACTGAAACGAGAAGCAACTCCTATTTTTAGTGATACAAATATTTTTGAAATCGTAGCGAATATTAACCCGAAACCAAATTGTGTTCTTTTAGATGAATCACAGTTTCTAGAAAAAGAACATGTATTTCAGTTAGCAAAGATTGTGGATGATTTGAATATCCCGGTCATTGCTTATGGTTTAAAAAATGATTTTCGAAATGAGTTATTCGAAGGCTCTAAGTACTTACTGCTATACGCAGACAAACTAGAAGAAATGAAAACAATTTGCTGGTTTTGTGCCAAAAAGGCGACGATGGTTCTACGCGTGGATGATAAAGGAAAACCAGTTTATACAGGTGAACAAATTATGATTGGTGGAAATGACCACTATTACCCGGTGTGTCGCAAATGTCATGCCAATCCTCCAATAAAATAAATTAAAGAGGTGTTGAAATTCAATGTACGATCGATTACAAGCGGTGGAAGACCGTTACGATGAACTAAATGAACTACTAAGCGATCCTGATGTAGTGTCTGATCCAAAGCGACTGCGCGATCTTTCTAAAGAACAGTCAGGAATTACAGCGACAGTCGAAACATACCGTGAATACAAAAACGTGAATGAACAAATTGACGAAACAAGGGAACTTCTAGGAGAAAAACTAGATGATGAAATGCGCGAAATGGCTAAAGAAGAATTCGCGGAACTTCAAAAAGAAAAAACAGAACTGGAAGAACGCTTAAAACTATTACTCGTTCCAAAAGATCCTAATGATGACAAAAACGTTATTTTAGAAATTCGCGGGGCAGCAGGTGGTGACGAAGCTGCTTTATTTGCAGGTGACTTATTCCGTATGTACAGTAAATATGCGGAATCACGTGGTTGGAAAGTAGAAATAATGGATGCGAACCCAACTGGTATTGGCGGCTACAAAGAAATTATTGCGATGGTGAACGGAAATGACGCCTTTTCTAGAATGAAATATGAAAATGGCGCGCACCGGGTTCAACGTGTACCAGAAACAGAATCAGGCGGCCGAATTCATACGTCGACCGCGACGGTAGCTATTTTGCCAGAAGCGGAAGAAGTGGAGATTGAACTGCACGATAAAGATATCCGTACAGATACATTTGCATCTACTGGTGCAGGCGGACAAAGTGTCAATACAACGATGTCAGCTGTACGTTTAACGCATATTCCAACTGGGATTGTCGTTTCGATGCAAGATGAACGTTCTCAGTTGAAAAATAAAGACAAAGCGATGAAAGTATTGCGCGCGCGTGTATATGATAAATTTGAGCGTGAGGCTCGCGAAGAATATGATGCCAATCGTAAATCAGCTGTAGGAACAGGTGACCGCTCCGAACGTATCCGGACATACAACTATCCGCAAAATCGCGTAACCGACCACCGTATCGGCTTAACCATTCAAAAATTAGATCAAATCATGGAAGGCAAACTTGATGAAATCATTGACGCGCTCATCCTAGAAGATCAAACAAGTAAATTGGAGCATTTAAATGACGCAAATTAGTCAATTGTTAAATAATGCCGAGGCCATCCTTCTTGAAAAAGGTTTGGATCAAAATGCGGCAGAAATTTTACTAGAAACCAGAATGGGGCTTTCGCGTTCTGAACTTTGGATGGAAATAAGTCGTGAGCTTGAACCGAATCATGAAAAGCAATTTGAGGAAGACTTTGCAAGATACTTAGCTGGTGAGCCGGTTCAGTATATTTTAAAAACAGCACCTTTTTATGGCTATGATTTTTTAGTGACAGAAGATGTCCTTATTCCGCGCCCTGAAACAGAAGAGTTAGTCGCTTGTGCGGAGGATTTTTTGAAAAAACATCCAGTTAAAAACGTGCTAGATGTGTGCACCGGAAGCGGGATTATAGCGATTGCGCTCAAAAAAGCATTTCCTGAGATTTCGGTGACGGCTTCTGATATTTCCGCTCCAGCACTTGTCGTGGCCAAAAAGAATGCATTGTTATTAAATGCGGATGTGCGTTTTGTAGAAACAGATTTACTTGATTCATTTAAAGAAAACGAAGAACGATTCGATATGATTGTTGCCAATCCTCCATATATTTCTGAAACAGAAAAAGCAGAAATGTCGGATTATGTACTTAAAAACGAACCTTCATTAGCGTTGTTTGCTGAAAATGATGGACTTGCTATTTATGAACGATTTGTGGATAACTTAAAATATGTCCTAAATTCCTCTTTTTGGGTAGGTGTAGAGATAGGTTATACACAAGGTGAACGGGTAAAACAATTATTTGAAAAAAGTTATCCACAATCCGATATTATTATCCACAAAGATATCAATTCAAAAGATCGCTATGTAACATGTTCAAATATATTGGTATAAAGGCGTTTCTGTAAAAGGAGCGTCTTTTTTATTTCAAAGTTATCCACAAAATTGTGGATAAAATGTTGTGCAAAAAAATTTTTTAATCAAATTTTAATAAAAAGAATGGCTTTTTTACTTAGCTTTACGAATTATCCACATTTCACAAGAAGTTATCCCCATTGACAAAGTTATTATCCACAGTTTGGGGATAACTTTTGTTAAAAAAGAGCGATTTCCAGATTTTAAAAAACAATACTGTAAAAATAAGACAGAAACCGTTAAAATATAATAGAAGTTATGTAAAGGGGACCGGAATTCATGCAAACCATTCATTGGAACATAAACAAGCAACAATCAAACCAAGCTATCTTTCAGGAAGCAGCCAAATTACTCCAAAGTGGTGAATGCGTGGCTTTTCCAACTGAAACAGTGTACGGTCTTGGCGCAGACGCGACCAACCAAGCAGCCATTCAAAAAATATACAGAGCGAAAGGCCGTCCATCAGATAACCCACTAATTGTCCACATCGCACGTCGCGAACAAATGGATCAATTTATTGCAAGTTATCCTCCGAAAGCCATCCAACTCATGGAAAAATTTTGGCCGGGTCCGCTAACGGTTATTCTTCCATTGAAAAAAGATAGTTTGGCAGCTAATGTTTCTGCTGGTTTATCCACAGTCGGTGTACGTATGCCGGAACATCCTGTTAGTCTAGCGTTGATAGATGCAGCGAATATTCCAGTTGCGGCTCCAAGCGCGAATCGTTCAGGAAAACCAAGTCCGACGACGGCGAGTCATGTAATAGAAGATTTAGATGGAAAAATTGCCGGAATTATTGACGGCGGCGCAACGGGTGTAGGTCTAGAATCCACCGTTATTGATTGTTCATTAGACAGTCCAATTATTCTGCGCCCAGGCGGTGTTACAAAAGAACAAATCGAACAAATAATTGGTCCTGTAGATATATCAACAAATACCACGAAAGAAATGGAAAAACCAAAAGCACCTGGCATGAAATACACGCACTATGCACCGAAAGCGCCAGTTTATCTAGTAGAAGGATCTAGTCAGTTTTGGCAAAATGAAATAAATAAAGCAGAAGCTGCTCAAAAAAAACTTGGTATTTTGGCAACGAAAGAACTGATAAATCAACTAAATACGAATGCAATCATCGAAACAACAGGAAGTATAAAAGCATTGGACGAAATAGCTACCAGTCTTTACAAAGGTTTACGGGCTTTCGACCATGCTGATGTAGATGTGATTTTTGCGGAAGTATATCCAGAAACGGAACTTGGAGCAGCGATTATGAACCGATTAGAAAAAGCTGCTGGTAATAGGAGGATTCGTGAATGAAGGTATTATTTGTTTGTACAGGAAATACGTGCCGAAGCCCTTTAGCTGAAAAAATCTTGCAGAACTTGCGCCCGGATTTAGATGTTCGTTCGGCTGGGACGCGCGCCTTGGACGGGGATGCTATGTCTGAAAATTCGCGTCAGATTCTCGCGCAAATGAATTTACCAGCAACACACCAAGCTAAAAAAGTCATACAAGCAGATATGGATTGGGCAGACCAAATCTACGTGATGACTAAAAATCATCAAGCTGAACTAAAAACACTTTTTCCGAAAGCAAGCGATAAAATTCAACTAATTTCCGAAGATGAAATAGATATTCCAGACCCTTACGGTGGAACAATTGAGCAATACGAAATTACCTATTACGAACTAAAAAGTGCAATTTCCGAACGTTTTCTATAAGTGAAGCGCTTCACTATCGGGAATTGCGTTTTTTTATTCCAAAATGCTTGCTTTTCTACCCGATTTAAGTAATTATTAAAGATAATACATAACAGTTCACTTGAAAAATTTATCAGAAAAGGATGGGGTCCACAGATGGTCTATTTACAAAAGCAAGATAAAGAAGTTTTTGATGCAATTAAGTTAGAGCTTGGTAGACAACGCGCGAATATCGAATTAATCGCATCTGAGAATTTTGTTAGTGAGCAAGTAATGGAAGCAATGGGTTCTGTATTAACGAATAAATATGCAGAAGGTTACCCAGGCAAACGCTACTATGGCGGATGTGAATTCGTGGATATCGTGGAAGATTTAGCACGTGACCGTGCGAAAAAATTATTTGGTGCTGAATATGCGAATGTTCAACCACACTCAGGCGCTCAAGCTAATATGGCGGTTTATCATACCGTGCTTGAACCAGGCGATACTGTGCTTGGTATGAACCTTTCACATGGTGGTCATTTAACACATGGTAGTCCAGTTAATTTTAGCGGTGTTTTATACAATTTTGTTGAATACGGCGTTCGTGAAGATACGAAAGAGATTGATTATGATATCGTCCGTGAAGCTGCTTTAAAACATAAACCAAAAATGATTGTAGCAGGTGCAAGTGCTTATCCTCGTAAAATTGATTTTGCTAAATTCCGTGAAATTGCTGATGAAGTTGGCGCATACTTAATGGTAGATATGGCACATATTGCTGGACTTGTTGCTGCTGGGTTACACCAAAATCCGGTTCCTTATGCCGATTTTACAACAACAACTACCCATAAAACGCTTCGTGGACCTCGCGGCGGAATGATTTTAGCAAAAGCTGAATGGGAACAAAAATTAAATAAATCTATTTTCCCAGGAATTCAAGGTGGACCACTAATGCACGTAATCGCAGCGAAAGCAGTGGCATTTGGGGAAGCATTACAACCTGAATTTACTGCGTACTGTGAACAAATCATTCGTAACTCTAAAAAATTAGCAGAAACACTTCAAGCTAATGATGTTGCGGTTTTAACAGGTGGCTCGGATAATCATTTGCTATTAATTGATTTAAAACCACTTGGCTTAACAGGAAAAGCTGCTGAAAAAGTATTAGATGAGGTTGGTATTACCGTTAATAAAAATACCATTCCATTTGAAACAGAAAGCCCATTTGTAACAAGCGGTATCCGTGTAGGAGTTGCTGCAGTGACAACTCGTGGATTCGATGAAGTGGCAATTGAAAAAGTAGGCGTACTTATTGCAGAAGTACTGCATAACTTAGAAAATGAAGAAGTTCTCGCAGATGTGAAAGCTCGTGTAGCTACTTTAACAAATGAATATCCGCTTTATCCAAGTTTATAAAATAAGCGAACCGGTTTTTTCTTAATTTTAGAGAAATCCGGTTTTTTTCATGTATAGCAAATTAATCCTTGCACTTGTGTCTTGTTCTGATACAATAAGAGAAGGAAATTTTCAATATCAAAGGAGCGAACTAATCGATGGCAAACGTACACGTAATTAATCACCCTTTAGTACAACACAAATTAACAATTATTCGAGATAAAAATACGGGAACAAAAGCATTCCGCGAACTTGTAGATGAAGTCGCTACATTAATGGCGTACGAAATTACACGTGATATGGAACTTGAAGACATCCAAGTTGAAACACCACTACAAACAACAACTGCAAAAACACTTACCGGTAAAAAATTAGGTGTAGTGCCAATTTTAAGAGCTGGTCTTGGTATGCAAGATGGCATTTTAAAACTTATCCCTGCTGCTAAAGTAGGTCATGTAGGTCTTTACCGTGACCACGATACACTTGAGCCGGTAGAATATTTTGTAAAATTACCTTCTGATGTAGAAGAACGTCTCTTCATCGTTGTAGACCCAATGCTTGCAACTGGTGGATCAGCAATTATGGCTATCGATTGCTTGAAAAAACGCGGCGCTCGTAATATGAAATTCATGTGTCTAGTAGCAGCTCCTGAAGGCGTTAAAGCACTTCAAGATGCGCACCCTGATGTAGAAATCTATGTGGCTGGCTTAGATGAAAAGCTAGACGAAAATGGTTATATCCGTCCAGGCTTAGGAGATGCTGGCGATAGATTATTTGGAACTAAATAATTAATAATCTCCTCGGTTTAGTGAGATAAGGAATGATAAACAGTGCTGCTTTTTCGCAGGCTGGGAAATTTTTTGTCGAACTATTTCTGAGGAGTTTTTTTATAAGGAGGCTCAAAATTGGCTAAAATCAAAGTAATGAGTATCTTTGGGACAAGACCAGAGGCGATAAAAATGGCACCGCTTGTTTTGGCATTAAAAGAAGAATCAGAAACGTTTGAGTCAAGGGTAGTTATTACCGCTCAACACCGCGAAATGTTAGATCAAGTCTTAGCGATTTTTGATATAAAACCAGATATTGATTTAGATATTATGAAAAAGGGCCAAACTTTAGCCGATATAACTTCTCGTGTAATGAATGGAATTAATGACGTTATTGCTACAGAAAATCCTGATATCGTTTTAGTTCACGGTGACACAACTACGAGCTTTGCTGCGGGACTGGCTACTTTTTATCAACAAAAAATGCTAGGACATGTCGAAGCTGGACTTAGAACTTGGAACAAATACTCACCGTTTCCAGAAGAAATGAATCGTCAATTAACGGGTGTTATGGCCGATATGCACTTTTCCCCAACCAAACAAGCAAAAGAAAATCTGCTTGCTGAAGGGAAAAACCCGGCTACTATTTTTGTGACTGGAAATACTGCTATTGATGCACTTAAAACAACTGTTCAAAAAGATTATCATCACCCAATCTTAGAAAATCTTGGCGACAATCGTTTAATACTTATGACAGCTCACCGCAGGGAAAATTTAGGCGAACCGATGCAAGGGATGTTCGAAGCAGTTCGAGAAATTGTGGAAAGTCGCGAGGACGTTGAACTCGTTTACCCGATGCATTTGAATCCAGCCGTTAGAGAAAAAGCGACGAAAATTTTAGGTGGACATGAACGCATTCATTTAATCGAGCCACTCGATGCAATTGATTTTCATAATTTCTTGCGCAAGTCTTATCTTGTTTTTACCGATTCAGGCGGTGTACAAGAAGAAGCTCCAGGCATGGGTGTACCAGTTTTAGTTTTGCGTGATACAACAGAGCGTCCAGAAGGAATCGAAGCAGGAACGTTAAAACTCATCGGAACAAATAAAGCGGATCTAATTAAAGAAGCGCTAAATTTGCTTGATAATAAAGAAAATCATGATAAAATGGCGAAAGCGGCCAATCCATATGGTGATGGTTTTGCTGCTAATAGAATTTTGGCGGCAATTAAAAGTCAATTTAATGGGACGAAGAGGCCAGAAGATTTTATTGTGTAAAACTCAGTGGAAAACTAGGTGTTAAAAGTCTAGTTTTCCTCTTTATTTGGAATGAAAGCGCCTTATTGTTACAGATATGTTACACGCCTAATTTTCACTAGTTCTTTTATGTTACATGTGATAAGATGGTCAATGTTATTAATATAAGAGCCCAAAAAATAGCTTGTTTTTAGCATAGGGATAGAAGACTGCGCTCAGTATTCACTACAATCCCGCCGACGCTAGGTTTCGCGTTGACTGAATTGGAATTTATACGGGCACTCTATATCAAAATGCAACTCATGATAAGTGAGTCCGGCTGTTTTTTCCGTTCTTTTTCTTGGGAAAAGAACTTTCGGTCGCGAATTTTGCGAATAATCGTATCGAATTCTTTTACCAATAGTGGTAGAAGTTTTTTTATTTGTGCGGAAGAAAGTGGTTTTGGCCTTTTTGTGAAATAACACACGAATGGTCAACTAGTTTTTCCAATGATTACGGAGGTGTTGGTTGCTGTTAAATGGACAAAAATAATTCTGGCGGAGCAATCTAAGAAACGACTAGATTTTGAAATCAAAAAAATCTCAGAAATAATAGGCTATTCTTTTATGGATGGGTCCGATTGTGGTACTATTAGTAATAGATGTACTCACAATTTGTGAAAGTGTATTGACTTTTCTCTTTTGGCTGTTGTATGCTAAGAACTGACACGCTGATAAGGCTTTCATGTGTGTTTGGGATTGGGATGAATTGGGGAAAATGTGCTTGTTTTCACAAACCAAACTTACTCCCTGAGATTTCAAAATGGTCATCTGGAAAGAAAAATCTTTTGAAAAAGAAAGGATTGCGCCCCGTATGTTAGAATCGCTAATTGGCATGTATCATCGTCATCAAAAGTATATGGTTCTTTTTATTGCTGTTTGTCTTTGTGGATGGTTTTTAACCCCATACATACATATTTTCTTGGGACTTAAGTTGGGTTTAATCGTCGGCTGGTTTAACTACTGGCTATTAATGAGGCGTACACAATCAATGACTAGAGCTTTGGCTGAAAATCGTTCTTTTTATGGTATGGGAATGCCATTTAGAATGGGGAGCGTGTTATTTGCTACTATTATAGCGACGCAACTGCCGGAATATTTTCATGTTTATAGCATGGTAATCGGACTTGGGCTTGCATATGCAATTATTTTTCTGGATTTTTTTGTGTATTCCATGTACCGCAGAAAAAAGTTTTTAAAAAGAGAGGGGTGAACCTAATTGGAAGAGGAATTTCCAACGATAAGCCTATTAGGGATCGACTTTAATCTATCTAATATTTTGATGATTACTGTGACTTGTGTCATCGTTCTTCTAATAGCCATTATCTGTACCAGAAATCTGCAACGACGACCTACCGGAAAGCAGAACTTCATTGAATGGGTTATGGATTTTGTCAGAGGTATTATTAATAGTAATATGGATTGGAAAACCGGTGGGAGATTCCATGTGCTTGGTATTACGCTACTAATGTTTATTTTCGTAGCTAATATGCTAGGACTGCCATTTCAAATCGCGATTAACGATGAAGTATGGTGGCGTTCACCTACAGCGGATCCAATTGTCACATTAACACTTGCGATAATGGTTCTTGGCTTAACGCATTACTATGGTATTAAAATGCGTGGTTTCAAGCACTATTTTGTTGGTACTTACTTTAGTCCAATGAAATTTTTATTCCCACTTAAATTAGTAGAAGAATTTGCTAATACTTTAACGCTTGGTTTACGTCTTTACGGTAATATTTTTGCCGGTGAAGTGTTGTTAACCATCATTGCAACACAACTTGCTCATATGAACATATTTGTAGGTGTGCTAGCAATAATTCCTGCGTTACTATGGCAAGGATTCTCAATTTTCATTGGGGCAATTCAAGCGTACATTTTCACTATGCTGACCATGGTTTACATGTCGCATAAGGTAAGTGACGAACATTAAACTAACTTTCAAATAAGTCATTTAAAAAAGTAATAAAAAATAATATTTAGAAAAATTAGGAGGATAATTATATGTCTTTAGGTGTTATTGCAGCTGCTATCGCTGTTGGATTAGGTGCATTAGGTGCGGGTATTGGTAACGGTCTTATCGTATCAAAAACTGTCGAGGGTGTTGCGCGTCAACCAGAAGCGCGTTCTATGCTACAAACAATCATGTTCATTGGTATCGGTCTTGTTGAGGCCCTTCCTATCATCGCTGTAGTTATTGCGTTCATGGTTCTTAATAAATAATTTGAAGGAAATGGAGGGAATAAAACCTCATCTCTTTCATTTTGAACGAATAATTCAAGCGAATGTATAGAAAGGAGTGAAACTGGCGTGTTACAACCACATTTAGTAATTGGTTCCGCATTTACGTTTGGTGATGCATTCTTCACACTTTTTGCTTTCGCGATTTTGCTAGTTTTAATCCGAATTTATGCTTGGAAACCTCTTATGGGAGTTATGAAAGAGCGTGAAGAGCATATTGGTTCTGAAATTGATGCGGCGGAAGAAAGCCGTGCTCAAGCAGAACAATTACTTGCTGAACAAAAAAGTGTTTTACAACAAGCACGTGTTGAATCTCAAACAATGATTGAGAATGCAAAACAGCTTGGTGAAAAAGAACGCGAAGAAATTGTCAAAACTGCTAGACGTGAATCAGAACGTATAAAAGAAGAAGCGAAATCCGATATTGCGCGTGAAAAAGAAGATGCTATTTCTGCTCTTCGCGAACAAGTTGGTTCCTTATCTGTTCTTATTGCATCGAAAGTCATCGAAAAAAATCTGGATGAAAAAGAGCAATCTAACCTTATCCAAGATTATATCGAAAGGCTAGGGGATGACAAATGAGTAAAGATTTGGAAGTTGCAGGTCGCTATGCCAATGCGCTTTTTCAAGTAGCTCAAGATAAAGATTTAGTCGACGTTTTTTCAGAAGAACTAACTGAATTAAAAGCCGCATTAAATGCTAATAAAGATTTTGTAAAACTACTTGAAAATCCTACTTTCACGACCGAGCAAAAGAAAAATCTTGCCAGCGCTGTTTTTGAAAAAATCAATCCGACATTAAGAGATTTTATTTATCTTTTAATCGACCGTAGCAGAGAAGATTATCTTTCTGTTATTGCGGACGTTTACCAAAAACGCGTAAACGACTTGCGCGGAGTTGCGGATGCAGATGTTTATTCTGTTGTTCCACTTTCCGAACAAGAACTTACGGCGCTCTCGAGAGTATTTGCTGCGAAAATGAACAAAACAAAATTAAACATTCAAAATCACATTGATAAATCCCTTCTTGGTGGAGTCAAAGTGGTTATTGGAACCCGTATATATGATGACAGTCTAAAAACGAAATTAAAGGACATGGAACGGCAAATTAAAGCCTAGTTTCCGTTTAACGAGGGGTGAAATCAATGAGCATTAAGGCTGAAGAGATCAGCTCAATCATAAAACAGCAGATTGAAAATTATCAATCTGAACTAAAAGTGAGTGATGTTGGTACGGTTACCTACATTGGTGACGGTATTGCGCGTGCTCATGGACTCGATAATGCAATGGCTGGTGAATTGTTAGAGTTCTCAAATGGTGTAATGGGTATGGCCCAAAACTTAGAAACAAATGATGTTGGTATCATTATTCTAGGCCCTTACACTGAAATCCGTGAAGGCGATGAAGTTCGCCGTACCGGTAAAATCATGGAAGTTCCTGTTGGCGAAGCACTTATTGGGCGTGTAGTTAACTCATTAGGTCAACCAGTTGATGGTTTAGGCCCAATTGAAACAACTGGAACTCGTCCGATTGAAGCAGTAGCACCTGGTGTTATGCAACGTCAATCGGTAAACGAACCATTACAAACAGGTATTAAAGCAATTGATGCACTTGTTCCTATTGGTCGTGGTCAACGTGAGTTAATCATTGGGGACCGCCAAACTGGTAAAACATCTGTAGCAATTGATACTATTCTAAACCAAGCTGACCAAGACATGATTTGTATTTATGTCGCTATCGGTCAAAAAGAATCTACAGTACGTAATGCCGTAGAAACATTACGTCATCACGGTGCATTAGATTACACAATCGTCGTAACTGCTGCTGCATCACAACCGGCGCCACTTCTTTACTTGGCTCCTTACGCTGGTGTTGCAATGGCCGAAGAATTTATGTATAACGGTAAACACGTTTTAGTTGTATATGATGATTTATCCAAACAAGCAGCTGCTTACCGTGAGCTGTCCCTATTACTTCGTCGTCCTCCAGGTCGTGAAGCATATCCAGGGGATGTTTTCTACTTGCACTCCCGTTTACTTGAACGTGCTGCAAAATTAAATGATAGCCTAGGTGGCGGATCCATAACGGCTCTTCCATTCGTAGAAACACAAGCCGGAGATATCTCTGCTTATATTCCTACAAACGTTATCTCGATTACAGACGGACAAATCTTCTTGCAATCTGATTTATTCTTCTCCGGAGTACGTCCAGCGATCAATGCCGGCCTTTCCGTATCCCGTGTAGGTGGATCAGCGCAAATTAAAGCAATGAAAACTGTTGCCGGAACACTTCGTCTAGATCTTGCCGCTTACCGTGAGCTAGAATCCTTCTCACAATTCGGTTCAGACTTAGATGCAGCTACTCGTGCGAAACTAGAACGTGGTAAACGTACAGTAGAAGTTCTAAAACAAGATTTGCACAAACCTTTGAAAGTTGAAAAACAAGTATTGATTCTTTATGCACTAGTTCATAAATATCTGGATGATGTACCAGTTCATGATGTACTGCGTTTTGAGTCCGAAATGAATACATGGTTTGATCATAATCACCCAGAGCTTTTGGAAGAAATTCGTACAACGAAAAAACTTCCTGATGAAGCGAAACTTGAAGCAGCATTAAAAGAATTTAAAAATACATTTGTTCCTTCTGAAGAAAAATAATTTAGACTCGGAATAAATTCAAAGGTGGTGAAAATCTTTGGCATCTTTAATCGATATTAAACAACGAATAACTTCTACACGTAAAACAAGTCAAATTACAAAAGCAATGCAAATGGTTTCAGCAGCAAAACTAGGTCGTGCAGAATCTAATGCTCGTTCATATGAGCCTTACGTTTCTAAAATTAAAGACGTAGTAACACATGTTGCTAGCACTGGTAACAGTAGCGATCATCCAATGCTTGTATCTAGACCTGTCCACCGTACTGGTTATATCGTACTTACTTCTGATACTGGACTTGCAGGTTCTTACAATAGTTCTGTAATCAAAGAAGTATTTCAAGAAATTAATAAAAAGCATACGTCAAGTGATGAATATGCAATAATCACTGTAGGTAGATCTGCTCGTGACTTTTTCAAAGCGCGCCAAATGAACGTGGTTTTAGAAGTACAAGGCATTACAGATCACCCGATATTTGCGGAAATTAAAGATATTGCTAGTAACACAGTTCAAATGTTTGAAGATGGTGTTTATGACGAGGTTTTCATTTATTATAATCACCATATTAATTCTATTTCTAGTGAACTGAGAAAAGAGCAACTATTGCCACTGACAGAATTTCACGAAAAAGGTAACGAAACAGATGTAGATTTAACTACATATGAATTTGAGCCTTCCGAACAAGAAATCCTGGAAGTATTATTACCGCAATATGTGGAAAGCCTAATTTTCGGAGCACTTCTGGATGCCAAAGCCGCTGAACATGCTGCTCGTATGACTGCCATGAGAAGCGCGACAGACAATGCATCCGATTTAATCAGTGACTTATCACTACAATATAACCGTGCTCGCCAAGCTGCGATCACGCAAGAAATTACCGAAATCGTCGGAGGAGCAGCCGCGCTCGAATAGAAGTCGGCGTTTCTTGTAACGTCCCTATAAATGGGAAGGTAAGTGAGGAGGAATAATTGCATGTCTAAAGGACAAGTAATCCAAGTTATGGGTCCAGTTGTAGACGTTAAATTTGAAGGTGGAAACTTACCTGAAATCTACAATGCCCTAGTTATTGAATATAAATCTGATGCAGAAGAAGCACCAACTAGCCAACTTACTTTAGAAGTAGCCATCCAATTAGGTGATGACGTTGTTCGTACAATCGCAATGGCATCAACAGATGGTGTTCAAAGAGGTATGGAAGTTATTGATACTGGGAGCCCAATTACAGTTCCAGTTGGTACAGTAACTCTTGGTCGTGTATTTAATGTATTAGGAAACACCATCGATTTGGACGAACCACTTCCAAGCGATATTAAACGTAATAAAATTCACCGTGAAGCTCCAACTTTTGATCAATTAGCAACAACAACAGAAATTCTCGAAACAGGAATTAAAGTAGTTGACTTGTTAGCGCCATACTTAAAAGGTGGTAAAATCGGATTGTTCGGTGGTGCAGGTGTTGGTAAAACTGTTCTAATTCAAGAGCTTATCCATAATATCGCACAAGAACATGGTGGTATTTCTGTGTTCGCGGGCGTTGGAGAACGTACTCGTGAAGGGAACGATCTTTACTTTGAAATGAAAGATTCAGGCGTTATTGAAAAAACAGCGATGGTATTCGGTCAAATGAACGAGCCACCAGGTGCACGTATGCGTGTTGCCTTAACTGGTCTAACAATTGCTGAATATTTCCGTGATGAAGAACATCAAGACGTACTTTTATTCATTGATAACATTTTCCGTTTCACACAAGCTGGTTCAGAGGTTTCGGCTTTACTAGGTCGTATGCCATCTGCGGTAGGTTACCAACCAACTCTAGCTACTGAAATGGGTCAATTACAAGAACGTATTACATCTACTAACGTTGGATCTGTTACTTCTATCCAAGCGATTTATGTACCAGCCGATGACTATACTGACCCGGCTCCGGCTACAACTTTCGCCCATCTAGATGCAACAACTAACTTGGAACGTAAATTAACAGAACAAGGTATTTATCCAGCGGTAGATCCACTTGCTTCTACATCGCGTGCCCTTTCTCCTGATATTGTTGGGGAAGAACACTATGCAGTAGCAACAGAAGTACAACGTTTATTACAAAGATATAAAGAATTACAAGATATCATCGCAATCTTAGGTATGGATGAGTTATCTGATGAAGATAAACAATCTGTTTCCCGCGCGCGTCGTGTACAATTCTTCTTATCGCAAAATTTCCACGTTGCAGAACAATTTACAGGCCAAAAAGGTTCTTATGTCCCTGTTAAAGAAACAGTTAAAGGATTCAAAGACTTATTAGCTGGAAAATACGACCATATTCCTGAAGATGCATTCCGTTCTGTTGGACGCATTGAGGAAGTTCTTGAAAAAGCAAAAGACATGGGCGTTGAAGTCTGATAAAAACAGGAGGAAATACGTATGGGTTCATTAAATGTTAGTATTGTTACTCCAGACGGCCCTGTTTATGAAGGCGTTGCTCAAATGGTTATTGCTAGAACAAAAGCAGGTGAACTCGGTATTTTACCTGGCCATGTTCCACTAGTTGCTCCACTTAAAATCGACATTGTTCGTCTAAAAGTAGAGTCTGGTGAGGAATGGGTCGCTGTAAATGGTGGCTTTATGGAAGTAAACGGCGAAGAAGTTAATATTCTCGCGGATACTGCTGAGCGCGAACAAGATATTGATATTAATCGCGCTGAAAAAGCAAAACAACGCGCAGAAGAAGAACTTAGTCGTGCGAAAGAACAAAAAGTGGATGAAGTAATGGCTCGATTAGCACTACAAAGAGCTATCAACCGAATTCATGCAAAAGAACACAATTAATAATCATAAAACTTCCTGGTCAAATTGCCGGGAAGTTTTTTTATATACTCATAAGTGTATTAACTGTTTTTTCCTAGCGGTATTTGTTAAAATGAGTAGTAGCGAAATTTGAGGAGCGAACGCATGTATAATATTATTATGGAATCACCATATGTCATCATCATTTCACATTTACTATTTATAGTTATTACTTTTTGGTCATTGCAAGCAATTAATTATGAGAAATTTATCAAGAAAAATCATGTTACACAAGCTAGATTGTTATTCGTGATTATTTCGATTGTATTAGGTTATACATTAAGCAATTTCTTCTTAGATTATCTAGCAGCTTCCAAACAATTAATTAATTTTTTTGGTTAGAAAAACTACTATAAGTAGTAAAAAATTAACAGAAGCTTATAACAACTTTAATAATGCATTAAAATCAGTTGATATTTTAGGGTGATAAGTGGTAGAATTACTAAGATATGTTTTAAAATTAAATTTTGATTAATAAAATTCGATAAATGATTTAGTTATTAGTAACGCGGAGGGGTTCTTTTTGGAAAAAATTATTGTACGCGGTGGAAAACAGTTAAATGGTTCTGTAAAAATGGAAGGCGCCAAAAATGCTGTACTACCGGTAATAGCTGCTACATTACTTGCGAGTAAAGGTACTAGCGTATTAAAAAATGTCCCAAATTTGTCTGATGTATTCACAATTAATGAAGTACTTAAATATTTAAATGCGGATGTTTCTTTTGTAGATGATGAAGTAACAGTTGATGCAACAGGAGAAATCACTTCTGATGCACCTTTTGAGTATGTTCGAAAAATGCGTGCTTCTATTGTTGTAATGGGACCACTATTAGCTCGTACTGGTTCAGCTCGTGTAGCTTTACCAGGAGGATGTGCAATTGGTTCAAGACCAGTTGATTTACATTTAAAAGGCTTTGAAGCAATGGGTGCAATTGTTAAAATCGAAAATGGTTATATTGAAGCTACTGCTGAAAAATTAGTAGGTGCTAAAGTATACTTAGATTTCCCAAGTGTTGGAGCAACACAGAATATTATGATGGCTGCTACTTTAGCTGAAGGAACAACAGTGATAGAGAATGTCGCTCGCGAGCCTGAGATTGTAGATTTGGCGAATTTCCTTAACCAAATGGGTGCCAGAGTTATTGGAGCAGGAACTGAAGTAATAAGAATTGAAGGAGTTAAGGAATTAACTGCCACTGAGCATTCTATTATTCCTGATCGTATTGAAGCAGGTACCTTTATGATAGCTGCAGCAATTACAGGCGGAAATGTTTTAATTGAAGATGCAGTACCTGAACACATTAGTTCATTAATTGCTAAATTAGAAGAAATGGGCGTTCAAATTATTGAAGAAGAAAATGGCATTCGTGTCATTGGACCAGATAAATTGAAAGCTGTGGATGTTAAAACCATGCCACACCCAGGTTTCCCAACTGATATGCAATCACAAATGATGGTTATTCAAATGTTAAGCGAAGGCACAAGTATTATGACAGAAACTGTTTTTGAAAATCGCTTCATGCATGTTGAAGAAATGCGCCGAATGAATGCAGATATGAAAATTGAAGGACATTCTGTTATTATTTCTGGTCCAGCAAAACTACAAGGAGCTGAAGTTGCAGCGACTGATTTACGTGCAGCAGCAGCGCTTATTCTTGCAGGTCTTGTTGCGGATGGTTATACACAAGTAACAGAACTTAAATACTTAGATCGTGGCTATAATAATTTCCACGGAAAACTTCAATCGCTTGGTGCAGATGTAGAACGTGTAGATGATTCTAAAATTGATGTAACGAATTTAGCATCCTTATTCTAATATTAAATTTGTAAAAACCGTATCTTTTGGTACGGTTTTTTTATTGTAGTTAAAAAAAACAGCTTGTCATGAAATATACATTTCAGCTTACCTCAAATTATGCTATAATTCAGAATGAGATGTAAAATTAAGTGTACACCACGAAAGGAGTTAAAATGTAAATGGCAAAAGATGTTGGTATCGATTTAGGTACAGCTAATGTATTAATTCATGTTAAAGGAAGAGGAATCGTTGTTAATGAGCCTTCAGTTGTCGCTATAAACAATAAAACTGGACAAGTGCTAGCAGTTGGAACAGAAGCTAGAGATATGGTTGGTAGAACTCCAGGGAATATTACCGCAATCAAACCTATGAAAGATGGTGTTATTGCTGATTTTGATATTGTCCAAGAAATGCTGCGTTTCTTTATACAGAAGTTGAACCTGAAAACCTTTTTTTCGCGTCCACGCATTTTAATTTGTTGCCCGACGAATATTACTTCTGTTGAGCAAAAAGCAATTAGAGAAGTTGCTGAAAAAAGTGGTGGAAAACAAGTATTTTTGGAAGAAGAACCTAAAGTTGCAGCTATCGGTGCTGGTATGGAAATCTTTGAACCTTCTGGTAATATGATTATTGATATCGGTGGTGGAACAGCAGATGTAGCAGTATTATCTATGGGTGATATTGTAACAAGCCAGTCCGTAAAAGTGGCAGGTAATAAATGGGACGCTGATATCTTAAATTATGTTAAAAGAAAGTACAACTTACTTATTGGTGAAAGAACTGCTGAAAATATTAAAGTAAGCATTGGAACTGCATGCCGGGGTACTAAAGAAGAAGTAATGGAGATTCGCGGTAGAGACTTAGTAAGTGGCTTACCTAAGACGATTTCAATTACTAGCTCTGAAGTAGAAGAAGCTATTCATGATTCATTAAACTTAATGGTTTTAGCAGCTAAACAAGTTTTAGAGCAAACTCCTCCAGAGCTTTCAGCAGATATTATTGATAGAGGAATTATTATGACTGGTGGCGGCTCACTATTACATGGCTTAGATGAACTAATGTCGGAACAATTAAAAGTTCCAGTTCTAATTACTGAAAATCCTTTAGATGTTGTAGCACTTGGTACCGGTATTTTGCTTGAATCATTAACAAATAAAAAACGTGGTCGTATCTAAATTTGAATATGGGGGATTTATATGTTAGATATTAAAAAAATCAAAGAAATTTTACCTCATCGTTATCCGTTTTTATTAGTAGATAGAGTTATCTCAGTTGAAGAAGGAAAAAAAGTAACAGCTATAAAGAATGTAACTGTTAATGAAGAATTCTTTAATGGTCATTTTCCAGAGTATCCGGTAATGCCAGGTGTTCTAATTGTAGAAGCACTTGCTCAGACAAGTGGAATCGCAATGATGCAAAGTGAAGCTAATAAAGGCAAGATTGGTTTATTTGCAGGGATTGATGGATGCCGTTTTAAACGTCAAGTTGTGCCAGGTGACCAACTCTTACTCGAAGCAGAAATAACTCGAATGAGGGGCGCTATTGCTAAGGCTAAAGTAAAGGCCACAGTAGAAGGCGATTTGGTTTGTGAGGCAGAGATTATGTTTGCCTTGTCAGATTTACCACAATAAAAATAGAGAGCACTGAAGTCCAAATTGGATTTTGGTGCTTTTTAATATTCTTAAGATAGCATATGCTAAAAAAAGTTTCAATTTGCTAAATTAGTGTTTTGTACTAATTAGTTCATTATAAAACTATGATTTTCCTATAGAAGAAACTAGCTTTTTTGTTGCCTTAAACCTGGAGAAAATAGAGTTTTATCCATTTTACAAAGAAATTTTTATCAAATATAATCGCATTACACCAAAAGAAAGAGGCGATTATATGATTAATCAAGTAACTTTAGTAGGACGTTTAACAAAGAATCCAGAACTAAAATGGACTACAGAAGACAAGGCGGTTTTGAATATGACTATAGCTTTAAACCGCTTTGGAAAAAATAAAAGAGTCGATAATGATGCGGATTTTATTCAATGTGTTATTTGGGGCAAACGGGCAGAAGCAACTGCTGAATTTTGTAGCAAAGGACAATTAGTAGGCGTAATAGGAGAACTACAATCTAGACAATATTTGAATAAGGAAGAACAAAAAGTCTATATTACGGAGGTATTAGTTCATCAAATTAGGTATTTATCAAGTAGAAATAAAGAGGAGAACGTGGTTAATATCTCTCAAGAAGATGATGAATGATGTAATACTTTGTTATAAAACATTAAGTTTAACTAATAATTTATAAAAATTTAGACGAAATAACGAATAATAGAACTAATTTTGGGCGTTATTTGTAATGGAAAATTTTTCCAGTTCTACTTTTTTAATATAAATAATTGAGCGTACAAACTATCTTATAACAGTATTAAAGAGAAGCAAACTATAGTAATGAGCTGAGGTAAAAGAAAGTTAGACTCAATTGAAGTATAAACAGTAAAAATCAGACAATAAAGGTAATTTACAAATATTGCAGAATTTTAGAAGCTATTCGGGTGCCTGTCATACATCCTTAATTTTTTAGTAACCAAGCCCAAAGTTTCATATGGTACGATTATCCTCGAAAGTAATCAAGGAGGGAAATAATTACATGAAGAAAACAGTAGTAGCCATTGCGGCTGGTTTAATTATTGCAGGATCTGGTTCAACTCAAGCTTTTGCGGCTGAGTATAAAGTACAAGACGGTGACTCGCTTTGGAAAATTTCAAATGAAAATAATATCTCTATAAAACAATTGAAAGAAGACAATAACTTAAGCTCGAACTTAATTTTTCCAAACCAAACATTGCAAGTAAATAGTGGTGAGAAAAAAGCAGTTACGAGTAACGGTTCGGAGTATACTGTTGTAGCTGGAGACACATTAGGACATATTGCAGCAGATAACGGTGTGACAGTCAACCAATTAAAAGAATGGAATAATCTTTCATCTGATTTAATCATAGTTGGTCAAAAATTGTCTGTAGGTGAAAATGCTCAAGCTAGTGAAAGTACTACTTCTGAAAATAAAAATTCAGAAAGTAACGCTACAGAACAACCAGCTGAACAACCAAAAGAAGAAAATGGAACACAAACTACTCAAAAATCAACAGCATCTAATGAATCGTCAAACAGTTCATCATCAGCCCAAGGGAATGTTTCTAAAGAGCTAACAGTTACAGCTACTGCATATAGTAAAGCTGAACCTGGAATGGGTCATATGACAGCTACAGGAATTGACTTAAATGATAATTCACGTGTAATTGCAGTAGATCCATCTGTTATTCCTCTAGGTTCAAAAGTATATGTTGAAGGATACGGAGAAGCGATTGCAGCTGATACTGGTGGTGCAATTAAAGGTAATAAAATTGATGTACATTTAAACTCAGTACAAGAAGCTAATAACTGGGGCGTAAAACAAGTTAAAGTACAAATTTTAAATTAATTTACTCCATATAGAAAAGCTGTAAATGGCATTATGCTATTTACAGCTTTTTTTGATTAAAAATAGGAAGAGACTCTATTTTATGATAAACTTATACATAATAAAGTTTTTTAGGAGATTCATATGAAAAAGCAGGAAATTTCAATTTTAAATATACCTTTTTACAATACAACTCAAGCTGATTTTGTAGAGGAATTGCATACTATTGCTAAAAATGAAGAACGATGTTTTGTAGTAACAGCAAATCCCGAAATCGTAATGCACGCTCGGACTGATAAGGAATTTGAGGGGATTTTGCGTCAAGCTGACTACATTGTTCCGGATGGTATTGGTATTATCATGGCTTCTGAAAAACTTGGAACTCCTCTAAAAGAACGAGTTACTGGTTATGATACAATGATTGGTTTATTAGAAAAGCCTCTACGTTGTTATTTTTTAGGGGCGAAACCAGAAGTTAGCCAAGGGATAGAGAGTAAAGTCAATGAAAAATATCCAGAAGCGATTGTTTGTGGTGTTCATCATGGTTATTTTGATGCGCTTGAGAGCGAAGAAATTGCTAAAGAAATAATCTCTTCTAAACCAGATGTTATTTTTGTTGCGTTAGGTTCACCTGCTCAAGAAAAATGGATTTTATCTCAAATGGCTAATTTTTCTAAGGGCATTTTTATCGGTGTTGGCGGAAGTTTTGATGTATTAACTGATAATGTAAAACGAGCGCCTAAAATTTGGATAAAGCTAAGACTTGAATGGGTTTATAGATTGCTAGCGAATCCTTCTAGATGGAGACGTTTTTTTGCGATACCTCAATTTATGTTTGTTATCCACAAAGAGCGCAAACGTTTGAAAAAGGGTGAGTAGAATGTATTTTCAAAAGGCGAGATTAATTCATGCTGAACTACCGCTTTTGGCGCCATTTAGAACGAGTTATGGGGAGCTGAAAAGCAAAGATTTTTATATAATTGAATTAATAACTGAAGAAGGGATCTGTGGTTACGGGGAGTTAGAAGCTTTTCCGTTACCAGATTATACTGAAGAGACTCTCAGCACAGCTATTGTAATTATTAGGAAGCACTTACTTCCTCTATTAGCTCAAAGAAAAATTGATAAACCGGAAGACGTACAGAAGATATTTAGTTGGATTCAAGGTAATGAGATGGCAAAAGCGGCTGTAGAGTTGGCTGTTTGGGATGCTTTTGCTAAAATGAAAAAGCGTTCATTATCTAAAATGATTGGTGCTACTAAAGAATCTATCAAGGTAGGGGTTAGTATTGGTTTACAACCGAATGTAGAAAGTTTACTTCAATTAGTGAATCAATATGTTGATCAGGGATATGAACGGGTGAAGCTAAAAATTGCACCAAACAAAGATATTCAATTTGTCGAAGCGATTCGAAAACGTTTTCCAAAACTAAGCTTGATGGCAGATGCGAATTCAGCGTATAATAGAGAAGATTTCTTGTTATTAAAAGAATTAGATCAATATGATTTAGAAATGATTGAGCAGCCATTCGGAACTACAGATTTTGTCAATCATGCTTGGTTGCAAAAACAATTGAAAACACGTATTTGTTTAGATGAGAATATTAGATCTGTAAAAGATGTAGAGCAAGCACATATCCTTGGTAGTTGTCAGGCAATTAATCTGAAGCTAGCACGTGTTGGTGGTATGTCTTCTGCACTTAAAATAGCAGAGTATTGCGCATTAAATGATTTGCTTGTTTGGTGTGGAGGAATGCTTGAAGCAGGAGTAGGTAGAGCCCATAACATTGCACTAGCAGCGAGAGAAGAGTTTGGTTTTCCAGGGGATATATCCGCCTCTAATCGTTTTTTTGAGGAGGATATTATAAAACCGACTTTTGAATTAAATCAAGGTAGGCTTAGAGTTCCATCTAATGATGGTATTGGTGTGGCGTTGAATTCAGAGGTATTGCAAAAATATACTAAATCAACAGAAGAAATTTTGCTAAATAAAGGATGGAGCTGAAAAAATATTGCTAATATGGAGTATATTGATTAGCTTTGCAGTGGGTATCATTATGGTCCCATTAATTAGAAAGTTTGCATTTAGAATTAACGCGGTTGATACGCCGCGTGAAAGACATAAACATACAAAAACAACAGCCACGTTAGGTGGATTAGCTATTTTTATAAGTTTTTCAGTCGGGATGTTGTTAGTGCCAATTGATAAATCTGGATTTGTCCCAATTTATTTTGGCGCTCTAATCATTATTGTAACTGGATTTATTGATGATTTATTTGATTTATCTCCTAAATGGAAAATGGCAGGGCAGATTTTAGCTGCTATTTGTGTCACTGTTTGGGGTGAAATAACAATTAATTTTATTAATATTCCTTTTTACGGGGAATTGGACTTTGGATATTTTGCAATACCATTATCTATAGTTTGGATTGTAGCTATTGTAAATGCACTTAATTTAATAGATGGCTTAGATGGACTTGCTGGTGGGATTTCTATTATTGCTTTAATGACAATTGCTGGCATGGCTCTCTTACTTAAAGATGCATTCGTTGCCCCAGTTGCACTTATTCTAGCCGCTTCAGTTGCTGCTTTTTTAATATACAATTTTCCGCCTGCAAGTATTTTTATGGGAGACACAGGGGCACTATTTTTAGGGTATATGATAGCTGTTTTGTCGCTTATGGGATTTAAAAACGTCACTTTTATTTCTTTATTAGTGCCTCTCATTATTCTAGGAGTTCCTTTATCAGATACATTTTTTGCTATTGTACGGCGACTGAAAGAGCGGATGCCTATATCGTCTGCGGATCGTTCTCACATACATCATAGGTTAATGGCGCTTGGTTTTACCGAAAAACAAACAGTATTATTAATTTACTGCATGGCATTACTGTTCTCTATGACTGGTTTTGTATTTTCTTTTTCTACAACTTGGGGAGCATTACTATTACTATTATTGCTGATTTTTTGTATTGAAATCATTGTTGAATTTATCGGCTTAATTGGTGAAGATTATCGACCAATTTTAAATTTGCTTCAAAAAATACATCGGAAACGCAAGTAAAAAAACCAACAACTAATTAATTAGTTGTTGGTTTTTGGTTAGTTTGATGCAGTGGAACTCTCATCTGAATAAGGCGCAGCGCCGGGATATGGTTGCTTAATTCCTAGTTCACTAGCAAATTCATTCGAGATACTTTGAACGGAAGCTTCATTGAGTTGATAATAATAAATACCGTTCATTGGGTTGCTATCACCTTGAAGGTTAAGCGATTTAATATCAATTTTATTAGACATGCCGAATTTTGCGATTGAAAGCATTTGATTGAAAGTTAAGTTGGTTTTCATGTTATCGCCAACTACTTCAATAATATCAGAATACTTGCTGACTGAAGAAATAGAAGTTGCTTCACTAACAATAGATTTAATGATTAGCTGTTGTCTTTTCCCGCGTTCAATATCACTATCAATATGTCTGGTACGTGCAAGTGCTAAAGCTTGTTCAGCATTCAAATGTTGCTGGCCTTTTTTAAGCGTAATAGCATCTGCATTATCTTTTGAATCTTGTTCTGTAAAGCTTACTGGAACATCTACATCAATACCATCTAAAGCCTCAACTATTTTGAGGAAAGCATCAAAGTCAAAACGAACATAGTAATCGATTGGGATTTTGAATTCTTCTTCTACTGTTTTCATGGTAAGTTCTGGACCACCATATGCATGAGCTGCATTAATTTTCGTGTATTTATCAATTTCTTTTGCAGAATCTTCAATATGCACATAAGAATCACGAGGGATACTTGTCATTTCTACCCGTGCATCCTTTACATTAAATGTAGCTAGGATAAGGGAGTCACTACGAGGATTTCCATTAGATGCTCTTGTAGTGCTTGTATCAACGCCAATAATCAAAATAGAAAAACTGTCTTTTATAGGCTCAACATCATTTGTTCGAAGTGTGGAAGCTTTTCCGTTCCTTACGTTATCAAAAGAGTTGTCTGCTGCGAGTTTTGTCTTGCTAAAAAGATAAGTGCCATATCCGACACCTGCAAGTACTAAACACATCACAGGAATTAGAATCCAGAATAGAATTTTTCTTCTACGCTTGTACTTCTTGCTGCTTCTTCGGCTATCATCAGTGCCTTTACTCATATATTAATTCTCCTTATAGTCACTTTTCTAAGTTTTATTGTATCATTTGTTGAACTAAAGAATGTTACGCGTTATTTACGCTTTCTTTAATTTTCAACTTTGATGTTATTATACAGAATTTCATTGAAAAAAAATACAAAAAAGTTAATATCTTTCAAAAATGTAATATTTGCCTATTCCAGTAGCAATTGATAATTACTAATTTCACAAATTTTCCCGGAGTGCAAATCTAGTTCTTGTCCCGATGAAATGAGCTCAAAACCGAGCTTAGAAAGTAGTTTTATGGAGGCTATATTTTCAGGAAGAACTTTTGCTGTAATTGTTTTATATGGTAAGTGAGCTTTTGTTGTATTTAAAAATTTCGTTAAAATTTCGTACATAAGTCCTTGGCGCCAATACCTTTTGGCTAATTCATAACCAATTTCAATTGTTTGGTTATTGTTGTTAATATCGTTTATACCTAAGGAACCAATTGCTTGTAAAGAATTATCCAAGGTGAAAATAGTATATCTACATGCATTTGGTTCATTTTCAATGGCTTGAATCATTTCTTTTGCTTGAAGAATAGTAGAAAATTTTTCGATATTCATAAACTGAGCAACGTCATTATCAGACCAAATATCAAATAAGGTCGTTGCATCTGCAAAAGAAGTTTTTCTCATAATAGTTCGTTCCGTAGAAATAGTGGAAGGTAAATGCAAAGATATGTTTGTGGACATCCTAAGTAACATCCTTTTCTCTATATTTTTGTGGGCCCTCTTTATACTTAAGCTGGCCATTTGAAACCTCTATAATCCAAGTGGAAAAATTTGGAAGATTGTCATTATCAACGAATACTTGAAGAACGACTTTTTCAGTGAATTCTTTATGAACAATTTGATAATTTTTTTGTTCAAGCGCGTTCTCTATTTTACCTAAAAGCGGATAAGCAAAAGTGCATTCAATAATAGTAGCTAATTTGCATTCGACTATACCGATACTATCGATAGCCTCACTTACAGAACTGCCATATGCACGAACAAGACCTCCTGCTCCAAGCTTAGTTCCTCCAAAGTAGCGAGTAACAACAACCACCACATTTTTTAAAGCTTTCTTTTTTAAAACTTCTAGCATTGGGATTCCTGCTGTTCCGCTAGGTTCTCCATCATCATGTGCTTTTTGAAATTGGTCATTTTCTCCTATAATATAGGCGGAGCAATTATGAGTAGCATCACGGTGCTCTTTTTTGATTGTTTGTATGAATACCTGTGCTTCGGATTCTGTTTTTATCCGCTTAACATGACAAATAAAGCGAGATTTTTCAATTATTATTTCATGTTTTCCATCGCTACGAATGGTTAAATAATGATCCAACATAAGGAACCTCCATAAGTTGATACATTCAGTCTGCTTTTATTTTATCCGAAAGCAAAGCGATTGTATAGATATTTTTCTAAGTGCAGCGGGTGAAGTGGTGGCAAATTCGTGTTATAATAAAAACTACTATTACTTTAGACTGGTTTTTAATTGCATTTTATAGGCATATAGAAGTAATTTTCTAGAACCTTACTGTATAATTAAGCTACATTTTGTAATGGAAATAGGTCGATTTGAGTTAAATAGTACTTAAAAGAGAAAAGTTTAATTGCCAATTTTATGGCAGGGATTATAAGGTTAAGCGTTTTGCTACTAAAAAGGATGATGTTTTCGATTGCAAAGTGGCTTGGTGAAATTAGATAAGTGAAGGAGGAGTAGTCATTATGGCACTCAAAATCATGGTTGTAGATGATCATCAGTTGTTTCGCGAAGGTATCAAGCGAATTTTAGAATTGGAAGATTCTTTTGAGGTCGTAGCGGAAGCTGAAAACGGTAAAAATATCGTAGCAAAAGTTCGTGAATATAAACCAGATATCGTTTTAATGGATATTAACATGCCAACTGTTAATGGACTAGATGCAACAGAAATGTTAGTACGTCAATTTCCTAGTATCAAAGTAATCGTATTGACTATTCATGATACAGATGAATATGTAACAGAGGCGCTTAGAGCAGGAGCAGTAGGTTATTTGCTAAAAGAAATGGACGCGCATGAACTTGTCGAAGCTGTTAAAATAGTAGACAATGGGGGCGCGTATATTCATCCGCGTGTAGCGATTAAATTAATTCGTGAGTATCGACATTTAGCAAGCACAAACACTTCTCAAGGGGTTTATGGTTATCAGCAACCCGAAGTGAAAATGCCTTTGCATATCTTAACACACAGAGAATGTGAGGTATTACAGCTTCTTACCGATGGAAAAAGTAACCGCGGAATTGGGGAAACGCTTTTCATTAGTGAGAAAACAGTAAAAAATCATGTAAGTAGTATTCTACAAAAAATGAAAGTGAATGATAGGACTCAAGCGGTGGTAACGGCAATTAAGCACGGCTGGGTTTATATTCGCTAAAGAAATTTCAGGGGGACTATATGAACGAAAAAATAGCAGTGGTTACTGACAGCACAACGTATTTGCCAGATGAAGTGAAAAAGCAGCTAGGAATTAATGTCGTACCACTTTCCGTAATAATTGATGGAAAATCTTATCGTGAAGGAGAAGAACTTTCTACGGCTGACTTTTACAAAAAAATAAAAGAAGCTGAAAATTTTCCGACTTCTTCGCAACCTGCCCCTGGCGAATTTATTAAACTGTTTGAGAAATTAAAAGAAGAAGGTTTTGACACGGTAATTAGTATTCATCTATCCAGTGGTATTAGTGGAACTTTACAAAACGCAGCTTCCGCAGGTGAATTAATCGATGGCTTGAATGTAGTTGCTTATGACTCAGAACTTTCATGTATGGCACAAGGGATGTTTTCCATTAAAGCAGCTGAAATGGCTTTAGCAAATGAACCTTTAGATCGAATTATTTCCGAATTAGATAAGATTAAAAAGGCGCAAGATGCATATTTTATGGTAGATGATTTAAATAATCTGCAACGCGGCGGTCGCTTAAATGGAGCTCAAGCACTTGTAGGTAGTTTGCTTCAAATTAAACCAATCCTTCATTTTAGTGATAAGCAAATTGTTCTTTTTGAAAAAGTTAGAACGCAAAAAAAAGCGTTAAAACGGATTGAAGATATTCTTGAAGTAGCTATCAAAAATAAAAATGCAGAAAAAGCCTATGTTATTCATGGAAATAATCCGGAAAAAGGAGAAACATGGCGTAAACATTTAGAAGCCAAGTTTCCAGAAGTGCAATTTGAATTGAGCTATTTTGGCCCAGTTATTGGTACTCATTTAGGTGAAGGCGCACTAGGGCTAACCTGGTCAATAAAATAGATAAATCTCTAGCTTTTTAGCTAGAGATTTTTTTGTTTAGGGTAAATTTACTTTTTCGCTAATCTTACCTATTAAAAAAGATTGTTTTACCTTTAACAAAAATAGTATTTTATGGTTAAACTGATGCTGGAAAATAAGAAATTCACTTCTGCAAAGAAATCCAAAAAAGTGTATAACTGAGGAGAGGTGTAGAGCGATGGAAATTTTTCCTGGAAGGTTATATCTAAAGCGTGAACTTGAAACAATTGAAGGGTTAATGGAAATCCTTGCTATTTCAGCTAATCGCTGTTTTCGTTGTGGAAATACAAATCCATTTTTATTTAGCGAAATGTCATGTGCTTTTTGCGGGAGAGAGGATTGTATGTATTGTAGAAACTGTATTGTTATGGGACGGGTAAATAGCTGTCAGAATTTGTATTATCAAAAAGCAGAGATTCTACCGAAAACAAACAAATCTTTTTTGAGTTGGAACGGAATTTTATCTTTAGGGCAAAAAAAAGCTTCAAGTGCAGTTGTTTCAAGTATAAATAAGAGAGTTGATATGCTTTTATGGGCAGTTGCCGGATCAGGCAAAACAGAAATGATGTTTGAAGGAATGGATTTAGCATTAAAGCAAGGTTTTAGAATTTGTGTAGCTTCTCCTAGGGTTGATGTGTGTTTAGAATTATATCCGCGTTTGCAAAACGTTTTTCAAGAGATAGATATAGTTTGTTTGTACGGAGATTCCAAAGACAGTTATCAAGGAGAACAATTTGTAGTTGCAACAACACACCAATTAATTCGGTTTTATGAAACATTTCAAGTTATTTTTATCGATGAAGTAGATGCCTTTCCGTATGCAAAAGATCCTTTTTTAGAATACGCTGTTCGAAAGGCTAGAACAAAAGTAGGCTCGACCATCATAATTACAGCAACTCCAGAGAAGAAATGGCAACAAGAATGCGCGGCCGGTAGACGTAATTATATAAAAATTCCCGCACGCTATCATAGGAAACAATTACCTGTTCCTAGAACTTGCTGGATTGGCCCATGGAATAAAAAATTAGCTCAAGGAAAAATAACCCATAAATTAATTAATTGGATAAAAAAAGCAGAACTTAAAAATCAACCAGCATTAATTTTCTTTCCAGAAATTGAAGCGATGAATCAATTTGCTGAAGCACTTGTAAATTATAATGTTTCCCGGCCGGTAACCGTTCATTCAGCGGATCAGTTACGTAAAGAAAAAGTAGAGTGGTTGCGTAAAGGTAGAATTAAGCTGTTGCTTACAACAACTATATTAGAAAGAGGTGTTACTTTTAAAGATGTTCAAGTAGCTGTATTTGGTAGTGAGGGGAGAATTTTTACTGAAGCAGCATTAGTCCAAATAGCTGGGCGTGCCGGAAGGAAATTAACTCACCCAACTGGAGATGTTTGTTTTTTTCATTATGGACAGACTATAGAAATGAAGCGAGCTATTTGGCATATTAAAAAAATGAATCAGTTGGGTTTTCAAGAAGGCATGTTAGATGAATAATTGTTTACTTTGCTTACTTCCGATTAAACAAACAGCGAGTTGGGAAAGTGGATGGCTTTTTAGTAAGGAAATTTTATGTTGTGCTCATTGTATAATGGGCTTTGAAAAATTAGCTGGACCGCTTTGTACCATATGTAGCAGAGAATCATCTGATAAAGTTTGTAAAGATTGCCAAGGTAGAGAATTATTTCTAGATAGTAATAAATCTTTATACCGTTATAATGATTTTGCTAAAGAATATATGAAACGGTTTAAGTTCCAAGGAGATTATATTATAGGAGCAATTTTTCAAAAGGAACTCAAAAAATATTTTGCCAAGAATAAAGCAACTATTGTCCCAATTCCAGTAAGTGAAGCCCGTAAATTAGAACGAGGATTTAACCAAACAACAGCAATATTGGAACAATCGGACATTCAATATGAAGGGCTTTTAGCGAAAAAACACTCTGAAAAACAATCTAAGAAAACAAGGCAAGAAAGATTAGAAGCAGCGCAAGTATTTTATCTAACTAAAGAGATTGGGAGTGATGAGAAGGAAATAATTTTATTTGATGATATTTACACTACAGGTAGTACTCTGAACTTAGCAGCGCAAGAATTAAAAGAAGCAGGCATGAAAAAGGTATCTTCTTTAACCATCTTTAGATAGTTGAGATTTATCGGCAAAAAAGGTTTGCGGGAGCCTGTTTAGTGGAATAAAATAGTAAATAAAGATAAGTAGATAAATGCTTCTTTACTCTTTGTGCAAATGTTTGCAAAACCTATCGTTTTCACGTAGACTAAGGGTAAGAAGAATACTCTTCTTTATCGTTATTTTTGTTTTATTTCAAAGGAGGAATTGCTATGCTTAAGTACAACATTCGTGGTGAAAATATTGAAGTAACGGAACCGATTCGAGATTACGTTGAAAAGAAAATCGATAAACTAGAACGATATTTTACAGAAACTCCAGATGCTAACGTTCATGTTAATTTAAAAGTATATTCCGATAAAAATGCGAAGGTTGAAGTGACCATTCCTCTCCCAAATCTTGTGTTACGTGCAGAAGAAACTAGTGGAGATTTATATGCTAGCATTGATTTGATTGTGGATAAATTAGAGCGCCAAATTCGTAAACATAAAACAAAAGTGAACCGTAAATTCCGTGATAAAGGTGCAGAAAGAGATTATTTTGCTTATTCGGATGTTAATGGTAGCACACCGCCAGAAGAAAACGAAGGTGATCTTGAAATTGTAAGAACAAAACAATTTTCATTAAAACCTATGGATAGTGAAGAAGCGGTTTTACAAATGAACTTGCTAGGACATAGCTTCTATGTATATACTGATGCTGAAACTAATGGAACAAATATTGTTTATTCACGTAAAGATGGTAAATATGGATTAATTGAAACTAATTAATTATAAAAGATAATTTAGTATGGGGGCCAAAATTTTGGCCTCCATTTTTATTAAGAATGAAGAATATATGACGATTTTGTATTTTTATTTGTTAAAAAGAGATAACCAGTTGTATATTTTATCTAATAAGTGATAGAATTAGTGTGTATATTTTAAGAGAAGATAATTCCTGAAAGTTATCATAGATGAAACTGCGAGACGACAGCGAAAACAGTAGAGGAGAATTTAAATGGCTGGACTATTGAAAAAGATTTTTGAATCAGGAAAAAAAGATGTTAAATATTTGGAGAGAAAAGCAGATGAAATTATTGCTTTAGCAGATGAAACTGCGGCGCTTTCAGATGAAGCCTTACGCGAGAAAACAATAGAGTTTAAAGAACGCGTTCAAAAAGGTGAAACGCTAGATGACTTATTGGTAGAAGCTTTTGCTGTAGCTAGAGAAGGTGCTAAACGTGCTCTAGGCCTATATCCATTTAAAGTTCAATTAATGGGGGGGATTGTTCTCCACGAGGGTAATATTGCAGAAATGAAAACTGGTGAAGGTAAAACATTAACAGCGACTTTACCAGTTTATTTAAATGCGCTTTCTGGTGAAGGTGTGCATGTTGTCACAGTCAATGAATACTTGGCGCATCGTGATGCAGAAGAAATGGGAGTTTTATACAATTTCCTTGGACTTTCTGTAGGGTTAAACTTAAATGCTTTATCAAGCACAGAAAAGCGAGAAGCTTATGCATGTGATATTACTTATAGCACAAATAATGAATTAGGATTTGACTATTTACGGGATAACATGGTCGTTTATAAAGAAGAAATGGTACAACGTCCACTAGCTTTTGCCGTTATTGATGAAGTCGATTCCATTTTGGTCGACGAAGCTAGAACACCATTAATTATTTCTGGTGAAGCAGAAAAATCGACTATTCTATATGTGCGCGCAAATACTTTTGTACGTACTCTTACAGAAGAGGAAGATTATACAGTTGATATTAAAACAAAATCTGTTCAATTAACCGAAGATGGTATGACAAAAGGAGAAAACTACTTTGATGTAGATAACCTTTTTGACTTAGAAAATACAGTTATATTGCATCACATCGCCCAAGCGCTTAAAGCTAATTATACAATGAGCCTAGATGTAGATTATGTAGTTCAAGATGATGAAGTCCTCATTGTTGACCAATTTACTGGTCGTATTATGAAAGGACGTCGTTTCAGTGAAGGTTTGCACCAAGCACTGGAAGCAAAAGAAGGCGTTACTATTCAAAATGAATCCAAAACAATGGCGACAATTACATTCCAAAACTATTTCCGTATGTATAAAAAACTTGCTGGTATGACTGGTACTGCAAAAACGGAAGAAGAAGAATTCCGCGATATTTATAATATGCGCGTTATTGAAATACCAACTAACAAAGTAATTATTCGTGATGACCGTCCGGATTTGATTTTTACAACGATTGAAGCGAAATTTAATGCAGTAGTAGAAGATATTGCTGAGCGTCATGCAAAAGGACAACCTGTATTAGTCGGTACTGTTGCGATTGAAACCTCCGAACTTATTTCTAGCAAATTAAAACGTAAAGGAATTAAGCATGATGTACTAAACGCGAAGCAACATGAACGCGAAGCTGATATCATTAAACATGCCGGAGAACGTGGTGCGGTAGTAATCGCAACCAATATGGCTGGTCGTGGTACGGATATCAAGCTTGGTGAAGGTACAATTGAAGCTGGTGGTTTAGCAGTTATCGGTACAGAACGTCATGAATCACGCCGTATTGATAACCAGTTGCGTGGTCGTTCAGGTCGTCAAGGAGATCCAGGTGTAACACAATTCTATCTTTCTATGGAAGATGAACTGATGCGTCGATTTGGTTCTGATAATATGAAGAGCATGATGGAACGTTTTGGTATGGCAGAAGATGCAATCCAAAGTAAAATGGTGAGTCGTGCAGTTGAATCAGCCCAAAGACGAGTAGAAGGAAATAACTTTGATTCCCGGAAACAAGTTTTACAATATGATGATGTGCTTCGCCAACAACGGGAAGTTATTTATAATCAACGTTATGAAGTAATTAATGCGGAAAATAGTCTTCGCGAAATCATTGAACAAATGATTCAGCGTACAGTGAATTTTATTGTTTCTAGCAACGCTTCAAGCCATGAGCCAGAAGAAGCATGGAATTTACAAGGTATTATTGATTATGTTGATGCTAACTTACTTCCAGAAGGTACAATTACATTAGAAGATTTACAAAACAGAACTAGTGAAGATATTCAAAACCTTATTTTGGATAAAATCAAAGCAGCGTATGATGAAAAAGAGACACTGCTTCCTCGTGAAGAATTTAATGAGTTTGAAAAAGTAGTATTGCTTCGTGTTGTTGATACGAAATGGGTAGATCATATTGATGCAATGGATCACTTACGCGATGGGATTCATTTACGTGCTTATGGTCAAATTGATCCGCTTCGTGAGTATCAATCAGAAGGTTTTGAAATGTTTGAAGCAATGGTATCATCCATTGATGAAGATGTGGCTCGTTATATCATGAAAGCAGAAATTCGCCAAAATCTTGAGCGCGAACAAGTAGCTAAAGGAGAAGCAGTAAATCCTGCTGAAGGGAAACCAGAAGCAAAACGCCAACCTGTTCGTAAAGATCAACATATTGGGCGAAATGATCCTTGCCCTTGTGGTAGCGGCAAAAAATATAAAAATTGTCATGGTAAAGAAGCATAGATTGAAACAACTAAAAAAGCGCCTGAAAGACGGCGCTTTTTGCTATGAAAGTTTGTAAGTAAATTCAAAAAAGGTGGAATTAAGAATGGAATTAGCAGAAATTCGTAATGAACTAGAAAAAACAGCGCAGCAAATCAAAGACTTTAGGGGGTCTCTTTGACTTAGACAGCATGGAAGTTCGAATTGCTGAGTTAGAAGACCAGATGTTGGATCCGAATTTTTGGAACGACCAACAAGCGGCACAAAAAGTAATCAATGAGTCAAACGGATATAAAGAAACGTATCAAGCTTTTCATGCGCTTGAAGAAGAACAAGAAAGTATGGAAATCAGTTTAGAACTATTAAAAGAAGAGGCAGATGAAGATTTACAAGCAGAATTAGAAAAAGATATTAAAGCATATATGAATACTATCAGCGAATTTGAGCTTAAACTAATGTTAAGTGATCCATATGATAAAAATAATGCTATTTTAGAACTTCATCCTGGTGCCGGTGGTACAGAATCACAAGACTGGGGCTCCATGTTACTACGAATGTATCAACGCTGGTCTGAGAAAAAAGGTTTTAAAGTAGAAATGCTCGATTATCAAGCGGGTGATGAAGCTGGTATTAAGAGCGTTACATTACTCATCAAAGGACACAATGCATACGGTTATTTGAAAGCAGAAAAAGGCGTGCACCGTTTAGTTCGTATTTCACCATTCGATTCATCAGGTAGACGTCATACATCTTTTGTTTCAGTGGATGTTATGCCAGAATTAGATGACGATATTGAAATTGAAGTACGTACAGAAGATTTGAAAATTGATACGTATCGTGCAACTGGTGCTGGTGGACAGCATATTAATACAACCGATTCAGCAGTTCGGATGACACATATTCCATCTGGGATTGTAGTTACTTGTCAGTCTGAACGTTCGCAGCTTAAAAACCGTGAACAAGCAATGAAAATGTTGAAAACAAAACTATATCAAAAAGAACAAGAAGAAAAAGAACGCGAGCTAGCAGAAATTCGTGGTGAGCAAAAAGAAATTGGTTGGGGAAGCCAAATTCGTTCGTATGTTTTCCACCCTTACTCCATGGTGAAAGACCATCGTACAAATTACGAAACCGGTAATATTCAAGCGGTAATGGATGGAGATTTAGACGACTTTATCAATGCATATTTGCGTTCTAGGATTGGATAAGAACGATGACAAATAAAAGGAAAAAGCAACCTTTATCCCCAATGGTTTCTAAATTAATTGAGTATTTATATGTTATTATTGGTGCTGCTTTAATTGCACTAGCCTTCAATGTTTTACTCTTGCCTAATCATGTTGCTTCTGGCGGTGTGAGTGGGATAAGTACAATTATTAACTATTTAACTGGTTGGAATCCAGCATTTATCCAGTGGGCTTTTAATATCCCTTTATTTCTTGCTGGGTTATTCTTCTTAGGGTATCAATTTGGTTTGAAAACTTTTGTTGGTACAATGCTTTTACCTTTCTTTGTGTATTTAACACAAGGATTAACCCCGTGGACACATGAACCGTTAGTCGCTGCATTATTTGGGGGCGTACTAGTCGGTATGGGACTTGGAATTGTTTTTCGGGGCAAGGCCTCAACTGGTGGAACGGATGTGGCTGCCCAAATCTTGCATAAATATTCTCATTTAACTTTAGGAATATGTGTAGCTTTAATCGATGGCTTTGTAGTTATCTCGGCAATGTTTGTTTTTGACATTGAATCTGGACTTTATGCACTTATAGGTCTTTTTGCCACAAGTAAAACCATTGATTTAGTGCAAGTTGGGCTTAATCAATCCAAAACAGTGTTTATTATTTCCGAGAACCAAGAAGCTATCAGACAAGCAATTCTCTTTAAAATCGATCGTGGCATTACTCGTCTTTCAGCAAAAGGTGGGTATACAGAAGATGACAAGCAAATCTTACTTTGTGTTATTGCCCAAAGTGAGTTTTCTAGATTAAAAGAAGTAATAAAAGAAATTGACCCAGAAGCTTTCGTCGTAGTAATGAGCGCAAGTGAAGTTATGGGGGAAGGTTTTACGTCATAAAAGGCACCATTTTCTCCTCTTTTTAGGGAGGAAATGGTGCTTTTTCAAGTTTTTTACTGCGCTATTTAACAATTTGATGACAGGAACCTGTAGTGTAATTGTAGACTTGAAGCAGTTTTGTTCTAATTGGTCTATTCCGGTAGCGATAACTGTAATGTTTTTTAATCAACCTGTAATGTTATTTTGGGTAAAAACAAGTTACAATGTTAGCAGTAGAAAAGACCAACCCAGGTGCTTTTTTATTTTGTCTAAGAAATTATGAATCACAGATAAAGTTTCACAAAGAAATTAAACTCAAAAAAGGTGTATCCTATTACAATAATCAAGATATTGTCATACCCTGAAATATAATTGTAATGCAATTAACCTATAGATGAAAAACTGTCATGGTATAATTAAGCTTATGTTGTGAGTTTAAATTCGAGCCAACAAACAGTTCATCTCCATGGTTACCATGCATTACCTAAAATGTAACTCAGTAGAAAGGCATAGTAAGGTGATAAAATGATATTAATGGAAGATGTGTATAAGAAATACCCCAATGGCATAACTGCTGCTAATGGACTCAATATTAACATTGGCGAAGGGGAATTTGTTTATGTAGTAGGCCCGAGTGGTGCTGGTAAATCAACCTTTATTAAAATGATTTACAGAGAAGAACGAGCGACGAAAGGCAAAATCATCGTAGACAAATTTGATTTGATTAATATGAAAAATCGAGAAATCCCATATTTACGTCGAAACGTAGGCGTGGTATTCCAAGATTACAAATTACTTCAAAGCAAAACTGTTTATGAAAACATTGCTTATGCGATGGAAGTGGTTGAAACTGAGCCGACTGTAATTAAAGAACGTGTTATGGAAGTGCTAGATTTAGTCAACCTTAAGCATAAAGTAAGGATGTTGCCGGATGAACTTTCCGGTGGTGAGCAACAGCGGATATCCATTGCCCGCTCGATTGCCAATATGCCTAAAGTATTAATAGCAGATGAGCCGACCGGTAACCTAGATCCTGATACTTCATGGGAAATCATGAATATCCTTGAGGAAATAAGCAATCGCGGAACAACCATTGTGATGGCAACCCACAACAAAGAAATTGTAAACACGTTGAAACACCGGGTAGTAGCTATCGAGAATGGAAGAATTGTTCGAGATGAGCAGCAAGGAGAATATGGTTATGAAATTTAGGACTGTAGGAAGACATATAAGAGAAAGTTTTAAGAGCCTTTACCGGAATGGTTGGATGACCTTTGCAGCATCAAGTGCAGTAACAGTAACACTTATCTTAGTCAGCGTGTTTTTTGCAATATTGATCAATATGAACAAGCTTGCAACAGATGTAGAAAACAATGTACAAATTAACGTACATATTTCTCTAAGCGCAGACAAGAAACAGCAGCAAGAACTTGAGAAAAACATTGAGAAGATTAATGGAGTTGATAGTGTCACTTTTTCTTCCAAGGATGATGAGTTGAAGAAATTAGTAGGCGCGTACGGCAAAAACTTCGAATTGTTTAAACAAGATAATCCACTATATGATGTGTTCGTTGTAGAGGCAAAAGAGCCAACACAAACGAAGGCAATTGCTCAAAAAGTAGAAAAATTACAGTATGTAGATAATGTAGAATATGGTGAGAAAACAGTCGACAAATTATTTGATACTTTAAAATGGGGACGTTATGCTGGTATTGTACTAAGCATCGGGTTGTTATTAACAGCAATGTTCTTAATATCAAATACAATTAAGATTGCGATTTTCTCCCGTCGTAGAGAAATAGAAATTATGAAATTAGTAGGAGCAACCAACTGGTTCATACGCTGGCCTTTCGTTTTAGAAGGAGCGTGGCTTGGATTAATTGGTTCGATTGTCCCGGTTGTGTTAACATTTATAGGCTATGTTAACGTTTATAACTTGGTAAATCCGAAGTTGGTGACAAGTTCACTATCACTTCTGCCTCCGACACCGTTCGCCTATCAAATCAGTGCTTTGATTATTGCAATTGGGGTTCTAATAGGAATTTGGGGTAGTGTTATATCTATCCGTAGATTCTTAAAAGTCTAACTAAGAAATTTACTTAACTTGAAATAAAAATAATTTAAAAGAAAAAGCTTAGGGAGCTTTTTAGGAGGTAAACTTTTTGAAAAAGAATACGTTTATTGCGATTTCACTCGCAGCAGTTATTAGTTTGACGCCAGCTTTCACGACAAATGTTTTTGCGGACGTAAATACAGATATTCAAAATCAAGATAAAAAGATTAATGACATCAAGTCTAAAAAAGCAGACTTACAATCAGGTCTTTCTAGTTTAGTAGCAGATCTTGAAAAAGCTCAAGAAAAAGCTAAGTCTTTACAAGGAGATTTCGATAAAACAGGCAAAGAACTCAAACAACTTAATGAAGATATTAAAGCTATCAATGAACGTATTAAAGAACGCGAATCAGTTTTAAAAGACCGCGCGCGTGCAATGCAAAAAACTTCAAATTCTAATGCATACCTAGAAGTAGTTTTAGATGCTGAAAATCTTTCTGATTTAGTTGGTCGTGTTTCTGCAGTAAACCAATTAGTTGATTCTGACAAATCTATTTTAGAAGATCAACAAAATGATGAAAAAGCCTTAAAAACTAAACAAACTTCTGTTAAGAAAAAACAAGAAGAACAAGCAACAGCAATTCATGAATATGAAGCACAACAAAATAAAATCGAAGCACAAAAAGCTGAAAAAGAAGCAATCGTTGCTCAACTTGCTTCTGATCAAGCAAGTGCTGAAAACGCAAAAGCTGGTCTTGTAAGTGAACGTGATAAAGCAGCTAAAGAAGCTACTGCACGTGCAACAGCTTTACGTGAAGCAACATCTTCTAACGTTGGTCAAGAAGAAAAAGCAACAACTAAAACTGTAGCAACATCAAATGATTCTTCTGGTTCAAGTAGTAATTCTTCATCAAAATCTAACTCAAATGGATCTGCTAGCGAATCTCCAAGTGCTCCAGCTCCGTCTGGCAGCGGATATTCAGCAATGATTTCTGCAGCAAGAGCTCAACTTGGGAAACCTTACAGCCTCGGTGCAACTGGACCAAGCGCATTTGACTGCTCTGGATTCACTTCTTATGCTTTCCGTGCAGCAGGAATTTCTCTTCCAAGAACTTCCGGTGCTCAATATGCAGCAGCTTCAAAAGTTAGTGCTAGTCAAGCAAAACCAGGCGATTTAGTATTTTTCAACTACGGTGGCGGAATTGCTCATGTTGGAATCTATGTTGGTGGCGGACAAATGATTAATGCTCAAAATAACGGTGTTAAATATGACAACATCACTAGCGGTTACTGGGCTAAATATCTTGTAGGATATGGTCGCGTAGCTAGCTTCTAATCATTATTGAAAAGTTAAAAAGCACCTTTGTCGATTTTTAAAACAAAGGTGCTTTTTTATATGGAATAGTAAGGGAATTAACAAGTTCCTAATGAAATAGATAATAGAAAAGGAGCTTAATATGTTAAAAAAATATGGGGTAACATTAGCGTTAAGTGTTGTAATAGTTTGCGCGCCACTTAGTGCAAATGCGGATAGTATTAATGATATGCAAAAGCGTCAGAATGAAATTGAACAAAAAAAATCAGAAATTGACAAAAACCTAGATACAAAAAATTCAGAACTAAACCATTTAGAAAGCGCTGAAAAAGATGCAACAAAAGAGTTAGAATCTCTTTTAAAAAGTATTGATGAAACAAATACAAAACTAAAAGCACAAGAAGAAAAAGTGGAGTCTGAGAATAAAAAGTTAAAGCAATTAAAAAAAGAAATTGAAAAGTTGCGAAATGATATAAAAGATCGCCAAAAAGTACTGGATAGCCGTGCACGAGCAATCCAAACTACAGGCACAGCTACATCATATTTGGACATGGTTTTTGAAGCAGATGATTTTAAAGAATTAGTTGATCGTGTAACCGTTGTGTCAGCTATTGTAAAAGCAGATCAAAACATTATGCAAGATCAAAAAGATGATCAAGATAAATTAAAAGTAACTGAAGCAAGTTCACAAAAAAAACTAGAGAGCCTAAAAGTATTAGCAATGGATTTAGAAGTTTCGCGAAATAATATGGAGAGTCAAAAAGCTGAAAAAAACGATTTAGTTATGGCTCTAGCAAATAAAAAAGACTTAACAAAAAACGAACAAGCATTATTAGCAAATGAACAAGGCTCATTAACAATGGAAGAAAAAAAATTAGCATCTAATATTGCTGGTGAAAAAGCAAAACAAGAAGCAGCAATTAAAGCAGCCGAAGAAAAACGTATTCAAGAAGCAGCAGCAAACGCTAAAAAAGCAAACGAAAGTAAAGCTGTTGTAGCACAATCACCTAGTTCAAATGCGCCAAGTATACAAGAAAAAGTAAGCTCAAGTGGCGGACAATTTATTAAACCAGCAGCAGGTATTTTAACTTCCGGCTTTAGTGATCGTACAAATCCAGTTACAGGTCAACACGAGTCACATAAAGGTCAAGATATCGCAGCAGGTGGAACAGTTACTGTTTCTGCAGCAGCTTCAGGAACAGTTGTCTTTTCAGGATTTGGAGCATCAGGTAGTGGTTTTGGTGGCTATGGTTACGTAGTTAAAATTGATCATGGTAATGGATTCCAAACATTATATGGTCATATGCGTGCGGGTAGCCTAAAAGTAGTAGCTGGACAGCAAGTATCACAAGGACAACCAATTGGAATAATGGGCTCTACGGGTCAATCCACAGGTCAACATTTACACTTTGAAATTCATCAAAATGGCGTCCCGATTGATCCAGCACCTTATCTTTAATAGAAAACCATTGACTTAGCCGTCAATGGTTTTTTTTCTGATTGAAAACGAACTGGAATAGGCTAAATGATGATTTTATGATATGATACTACTATCAGTTTGTGCAAGAAAAGGGGGAACACAATGGGACTGTTGACTTATTTATTAGTTATTTTACTAATTTTAAATGTATTCTTTGCGGCAGTGACGGTCTTCTTAGAAAGACGGGATACATCCGCCACTTGGGCTTGGTTACTAGTCTTAACTTTTGTTCCAATTTTTGGTTTCATTATTTACTTGATTTTTGGGAGAAAACTATCAGGGAAAAAGATTTTCGATTGGAAGGGACAAGAAAAAATTGGAATACAAGAATCAACTGCTAATCAGATAGAGATGATTCGACAAAAAGAATTTCCATTTAGCGATCCGAATGTTAAAAAACATCGGGATTTAATTTACTTACTACTTGTAAATGATGGAGCTATTTTAACACAAGATAATGAAGTAGAGCTTTTTATTGATGGACATGAAAAATTTGATGCGTTAATTGCAGATATTGAGAAAGCAAAGGATCATATTCACTTGATTTATTATATTTTTCATTCAGATGAACTTGGAAATCGCTTGATGCGCGTGCTTGAACGAAAAGCAGCAGAAGGTTTAAATGTGAAAATTATTTATGATGCCATGGGTTCACGAACAACGAAAAAGTCATTTTTCCGGACTTTTGAAAAAAATGGTGGCATCGTTAGACCTTTTTTCCCATCAAAATTACCATTAATTAATTTTCGATTAAATTACCGAAATCACCGTAAATTAGCAATTATTGATGGAGATATTGCGTATATTGGTGGATTTAATATTGGTGATGAGTACCTAGGCCTATCCAAAAAATTTGGATATTGGCGCGATACGCATCTTCGTGTGCATGGAAAAGCTGTTTACGCGATGCAAACTCGTTTTATTATGGACTGGAATTCAGCATCATCTACTCATAAAATTGATTATAAATCGAGATATTTCCCTACTTTTCACGGGAAAGGGCATACAAGCATGCAAATTGTATCAAGTGGGCCAGATTCTGAATGGCAACAAATTAAAAATGGTTACATAAAAATGATTAATGCTGCCAAAAAGACGATTTATTTGCAATCACCATATTTTATTCCAGATGCTAGTTTGCTAGAGGCGATTAAAATCGCGGCACTTTCTGGCGTCGATGTGCGAGTAATGATTCCTAATAAACCTGACCACGCCTTTGTTTACCGAGCAACCACAAACTATGCGGGGGAATTAATGGAAACAGGAGCAAAAATATTTATTTACGACAATGGTTTCATTCATGCAAAAACATTAGTGGTTGATGGTGAAATTGCTTCGGTTGGAACAGCTAATATGGATTTTCGTAGTTTTAGACTGAATTTTGAAGTAAATGCTTTTATCTATGAAAAGAAAATGGTCCAAAAATTAGAAGATGCTTTTTTAGAAGATATTTTGAAATCGTATCAACTAACTCCAGAATTATATGCAAAACGATCATTATGGATTAAATTTAAGGAAGCGGTAAGCCGACTTTTATCACCTATACTATAGAAGTAATTTTTTAAGAAAGCTGGTGTAGAAAAATGGAAGTTTTTATTGAGATACTTAAAGGAATAGGAAGACTATTTTTACAACCAGCATTTTATGTAGGAATTATTCTAGTGATAATTGCTGGTTTTAACAGGGTTAAATGGGAGCGAAAGTCATTTAGTATTCGTGTTTATTCACCGATGCTTGAATTGAAAAATTTCTTTGGAATAGGTTTGCTATTTGGCATAGGGATTTCGGTTGTTACGGCAATAATAGGGTTTAGTGTATCGTTAGAATGGGTGGCAATTTTTAATACAGTTGCCTGCTTTTTATTGATTATAGGAATGTTTCGACTTAGCTCCACGGCTTTTACAATTGGGATTACGAGTCTCGCTTTTTATTTCTGTTATTATTTTGATATTAATTTAGCGCCATTTACGAATACAGATTTTAATTATGATGCGATATTTATCGATAATTTTATGATTTCAATGACATTTTTACTCGCATTGTTACTTTTTGTGGAAGCTTTTCTTATCCAATATACAAGTGCGAAAAACCCCTCACCATCACTTAGAAAAAGTAATCGTGGTAAACTAGTTGGCTCTTTTCAATTAAGAAAATTATGGTTTGTCCCACTTGTTGTTTTTATTCCTGGGGATGTATTTACAAAAATATTTGAATGGTGGCCAGTTTTTACCATTGGTGCACATTCCTATTCATTGATTATTTTACCGTTATTTATTGGATTTCAACAGCGGGTACAAAGTCAGCTTCCAGAAGAGGCGAGCCGGAAAATTTCAGTTCAAGTTACAACACTTGCGACTATCATTGCGGTGGCAGGACTACTTGGAATTGTTATGCCAGTTCTTACATTATTTGCCTTTATGTTTGCTGTGATTGGACGCTTTTGGATTTCGTATCGTCATTACCAAGCAGAAAAAATATTGCCGAAAAAATTTGGTCCACAAGCAGATGGACTTGTTGTGCTTGGTGCACGTGAAGCCACTCCTTCTGCCCGTTTAAACTTAAAAGCAGGAGAAAAAATCACAGAAGTTAACAACCAACTAGTTCATACACGCGAAGAATTATACGAGGCACTTAACTTAAACCGGGCTTTTTGTAAGTTGAAAGTAATTGATAATGCTGGTGAACCTCGCTTTGAGCAGACGGCACTTTATGAAAACGAATCATTTGAACTCGGGTTATTGCTAGTCGAGCCAAGGTAATGTTAAGACACCAGTGTTGTTTGAAAGCAGCATTGGTGTTTTAAGTTTTTGTAAAGATAAGATTAATATAAATGCATTTCTACCCGAAAATAGTTAATTCATGCTATATTTTAGATAAAAGGGATACATAAAGAAGGGATGGGAAGTAAGTTGGTAAAAATTCTTGTAGTTGATGATGAAGCTTCTATTGTTACCTTGCTGCAATTTAATATTGAAAAAGCTGGATTTGATGTAGTAACAGCGGAGGATGGTAGAACGGGGTACGAACTTGCTCTATCAGAAAAACCAGATTTAGTTGTACTTGATTTAATGCTCCCTGAAATGGATGGAATTGAAGTAACGAAAAAACTCCGCCAAGATAAAGTTGGGGTTCCAATACTAATGTTAACTGCCAAAGATGAAGAGCTAGATAAAATCATTGGTTTAGAGTTAGGTGCAGACGATTATATGACAAAGCCTTTTAGCCCGAGAGAGGTTGTCGCGAGAATAAAAGCGATCTTAAGACGGACAGAAGGTAAGGCAGAACTTCCAGAAGAGCAAAAAGAAGATACAGAGGCGACCATTTTAATTGGTGAGTTGAAAATTTTGCCAGATAGTTATGAAGTATACTTGCAAGATAATCTATTAGATTTAACACCGAAAGAATTCGAGCTATTGTTATTTTTAGCTAATCATCGTGGCAAAGTTTTTTCAAGAGATCAATTGCTTGATACGGTTTGGAACTATGATTATGTTGGTGAAACTCGAATTGTAGACGTTCATGTAAGCCATTTGCGCGATAAAATTGAACTTGATACGAAACAACCGAAATACATTAAAACAATTCGCGGATTTGGTTATAAAATGGAGAATGTAAAATAATGAAAAAATTATGGTTGAAAATTGGTTTATCCTTTTTTATTTTATTCTTTGTTGTGATGGTCATAGTGGGTATTTTCTCTGGAGAATTAATGAAATCCACTTATTTAACGATGAAAGAAAATCAACTAGAAGACGATGCGAAAATTTTACTTCAAACAACTAACATTGAGCATTTGAATTTGGACCAAGATGCTGCGACGATTCAAAAAACGCTGGATCCTTTGGGCGACGAAATTGATGCTCGTATCACGGTGATTGATAATGATGGCAATGTTGTAGCCGATACTAAAAAAGACCCAGAGAACTTAAACAACCATATGAACCGCCCAGAAGTAGCTGATATTCTTGAAAAAGGGAAAAGTGTTGGCATTTCTATTCGAGAGAGTGACTCACTTGGTTACAGTATGCTTTATGTGGCTGTTCCTGTTAAACACCAAGGAGAGACAGACGGTGTTTTAAGAATTTCAATTTCTCTTGAGTCGGTTGATGCGGCTGTTGCTAAACTTTGGGGTAACTTAGCGCTTATTTTTGGCATTGCTTTAGTTATTATTGCTGCAATCAGTGTCTTTATTGCTAGAAAAATTACTAAACCAGTGAATGAGATTATTGAAGTTTCGACTGATTTGGCTAATCATAAATACGATAGTCGCATTCATGGTAAAGTAAGCGGTGAGCTTCAAGACCTTTCTGTTAGCGTTAATATGTTAGCAGAAAGTTTAGAAACTCAGATGTTCGAAATTAAGCAAAATGAACAACGACTTAATGCCATTGTTCAAAACTTAGTGAGCGGTGTAATGCTTATCAATGTTGATAAACAAGTCATCATGACCAATCGGACGATGTATCAAATTTTAGGAGAGACCGAAATTACTGGAAAACCATTTTATGAAGTAATTAAAAGTTTCGCTCTTAGCCAGTTAATAGAAGCAACATTTGAAACAAAGACGATGCAACAAAAAGAAATTATTCTTTATTTCCCACGAGAGATGATTTTAGATGCAAGTGTTTCGCCAATTTTAACAGAAAATGGTGAGATTACCGGGATAATACTACTTTTACATGATATAACTCAAATTCGCCATCTGGAAAATGTTCGTTCTGAATTTGTTACAAATGTGTCGCATGAACTAAAAACCCCAGTAACTGCACTAAAAGGGTTCGCGGAAACACTACTCGACGGCGCAATGTACGATGAAATGCTACTCAAAAAATTCTTAACGATTATTAAAGAAGAAAGTGATAGGCTTCATCGATTGATAATGGATATTCTTGCACTTTCGAGAATTGAACAAAATCCTGTGACAGAAAAAACAGAGCTAGTGGAAGTAGATGAAGTCATCGAACAATCTGTCCGGACCATTTTTGAAATGGCGACCGAAAAAAATATTCAAGTATCTGTTCCAGAAAAAAATCTACCACCTATCATGATTGAAACAGATCGCGATAAATTGCAACAGATTTTAATTAACTTACTTTCTAACGCAATCAATTACACGCCAGTAGATGGAAAAGTAAAAGTTAAATTAATCGAGCAAGAAGCAGAAGTTATCATAGAAGTAACTGACAACGGAATCGGAATCCCAGCTAAAGACATTGACCGCGTGTTTGAACGATTCTACCGAGTGGATAAAGCGCGTAGCAGACACTCTGGCGGGACTGGACTTGGACTTTCTATCGTCAAACATTTAGTTGAAAACTGTGGTGGGCAAATCGAAGTAGAAAGTCAAGAAGAAGTTGGCTCGACCTTTCGCGTCACTTTACCAAAAAAAGCCTAATAATTATCCTGTTTGAAAGAATGTAATCTTTCGGACAGGATATTTTTATTTTATTTACGAAAGACACAAATTTGGGGTAATAATTTACCAGTTTGCCTTTTATTTGAAAGATATTCATAAAAAAGTTTACATTTCCGACAAAAAATGAGGTAATTTACAATTACTTAACATTAGCTACACACCACCTTAAATCTCACGCGTTATAGTGATACTTGTAAGGAATAACTATTAAAAAAACAAGGTGGGAATAAGATAATGAAAAAGAAGTATTTGGGAATAGTAGCAATGTTAGCAGCAGTAATGCTTGTCTTCGCAGCATGTGGAAGTGACAGCAGTTCAAAAGATAAAGCAAACGGATCAACAAAAGGGGATAAAGAAGTTTCTGGCTCATTAACAGCAGTCGGTTCCACTGCACTTCAACCACTCGTTGAAGCAGCGTCCAAAGAATTTACAAACACTAACCCTAAAGCTCAAATCAATGTGCAAGGTGGCGGTTCTGGAACTGGTTTAACACAAGTACAACAAGGTGCTGTTGAAATTGGTAACTCAGACGTATTTGCTGAAGAAAAAGACGGCGTAGATGCTTCGAAACTTGTTGACCATCGTGTAGCAGTTGTCGGAATGGCTCCTGTAGTAAACAAAGATGTAGGCGTTAAAAACATTACTAAACAACAATTAATCGACATTTTCACTGGTAAAACAACTAACTGGAAAGACGTTGGCGGTAAAGACGAAAAAATTACAATCATCAACCGTGCAGAAGGAAGCGGAACACGTGCTACTTTCGAAAAATGGGGACTTGATGGTAAAACACCAGTTAAAGCACAAGAACAAGATTCATCCGGTACAGTTCGTAAAATCGTAAGTGAAACTCCAGGAGCAATCAGCTACCTAGCATTCTCTTACATTGACGCTTCTGTGGTTGGTCTTTCGCTAGACGGCGTTGAACCAACAGAAGAAAAAGTTGCAACTAACGATTGGAAAATCTGGTCTTATGAACATATGTATACAAATGGCGAACCAAAAGGCCTAACAAAAACTTTCTTAAAATATATGACTTCTGATGAAGTACAAAATAATATCGTACCACAACTTGGTTACCAATCAATCAAGTCCATGAAAGTGGAACGTGATGCATCTGGTAAACTAACTGACGTAAAATAAAAAGAATGAAATGGGCGTCTATCCTAGTAATATCAGGATAGACGTATACCCATGTTAGGAGTAAACATGGGAGGAGAAAGGAGCTTACGTGACTTGGAAGCGATAAAAGAAAAGAAGCTTACACAAACTTCTAAAAAGGCGCATCTAGAAACTAGAGGCAAAATTATTACATTCATCTGTATTTCTATCATGGTTATTGCCGCAGCGTCTATTTTGTTTTTTGTTATATCGAAAGGTTTAGCAACATTTACTGTCAATAAAGTGTCTTTTGTTGATTTTATAACTGGAACAGACTGGAATCCTTCGCAAAAAGATGCAAATGGCAATCCTCTAGTTGGTGCTTTGCCAATGATTATTGGTTCTTTTGCAGTAACGCTTTTTGCCGCTTGTATTGCAGGACCACTTGCTATTGGTGCAGCTATCTTTATGGTAGAAATTTCACCAAAGTTTGGAAAGAAAATTTTACAACCAGTTATGGAACTTTTAGTTGGTATTCCATCTGTTGTTTATGGATTCATTGGACTAAGTGTTGTCGTTCCATTTATTCGTGACCATATTTCGGGAAGTGGATTTGGTATTGCAGCCGCGACAGTTGTTTTGACAGTAATGATTTTGCCAACTGTTACTTCACTAAGTGTTGATGCAATTAAATCTGTTCCACGTCACTACCGAGAAGCCTCGTTAGCGCTTGGAGCAACACGTTTCCAGACGATTTGGAAAGTAGTACTTCGTAGTTCGCGTTCTGGGATTTTGACAGCGATAGTATTCGGAATGGCACGTGCATTCGGTGAAGCTCTTGCTGTACAAATGGTTATCGGGAACTCTGCCGTTATTCCAACATCCTTATTTGAACCAGCTTCGACATTAACTAGTATTTTAACAATGGGTATGGGAAATACGGTTATGGGTACGCTTGATAATAATATCCTTTGGTCACTTGCAATGGTGCTACTCGCAATGTCACTATTTTTCATCATTGTGATTCGCTTCATCGGACGTAGGAGGAAAGTCAAATGAATGTAAAAACAAAAGATAAAATCGCGACAGGCGTATTCTATGCTATTGCTGTATTAATTGTCATTATCTTAGCTGGTTTATTAGGCTATATTTTAGTAAAAGGTGTTCCGCAACTTAGCTGGAAGTTTTTGACGACCCCACCACAGTCGTTCCAAGCTGGCGGCGGAATCGGTCCGGAAATCTGGAATTCATTTTATATGCTCGTTATTACGATGATTATTTCTGTTCCTATCTCGCTCGGAGCGGGAATTTATATGGCAGAATATGCGCGTAAAAATTGGTTTACAGATTTAATTCGCACAACAATCGAAGTGCTTTCCTCACTTCCATCGATTGTTGTAGGACTATTTGGTTTCCTTGTTTTTGTTATTCAAATGGGGTGGAGCTTCTCGGTAATTTCTGGGGCGCTTACACTAACGATTTTCAATTTACCACTATTAATTCGTGTTGTGGAAGAGGCACTAAATGCTATTCCAAACACGCAGCGTGAAGCAGGGCTTGCTCTTGGTTTATCCAGATGGGAAACAATTACGAGAGTGCTTGTTCCAGCTGCACTACCAGCCATTATTACCGGCGTTATTTTAGCAGCAGGACGGGTATTTGGCGAAGCAGCTGCACTAATCTTTACAGCAGGTCAAAGTACACCAATTCTTGACTTCACGGACTGGAATCCAGTCAACCCAGCGTCACCACTAAACATTTTCCGACCAGCTGAAACGCTAGCTGTTCATATTTGGAAAATTAATGGTGAAGGAATTATGCCGGATGCGCAAGCTGTTTCTGACGGAGCGTCTGCCGTATTAATTCTTTCTGTATTACTTTTCAATATCCTAGCTCGTTTGCTTGGAAAAGTTGTTTATAAACGAATGACCTCGTCGTAAAAAGTCAGGAAAGGAGATTTTAAATGATGTTAACGAAGAAACCGGAAATTAATACAATTTTACAAGCAACGCCAGATCCTCATTCACTTCCTGCTGCAATGGCGACCGAGGATTTGCACGTATATTATGGTGATAATCACGCAATTAAAGGTGTCGATTTGACGTTCCCGGAAAATAAAGTGACAGCTTTGATTGGACCATCTGGTTGTGGAAAATCCACTTATTTAAGAGCATTAAACCGGATGAACGATGAAATTGATGGTTGCCGCATGGAAGGACAAATTTTATATGATGGGATTAATATTAATCGTAAAGAAGTTGATTTATACAATGTTCGTAAAGAAATAGGCATGGTATTCCAAAAACCAAATCCATTCACGAAATCCATCTATGAAAATGTTGCTTTTGGACTTAAACGTCACGGGATGAAGAATAAAAAAGAAATCATGGAGCGCGTGGAGAAAAGCTTGCGCCGTGCCGCTCTTTGGGACGAAGTAAAAGACGATTTAGGAAAAAGTGCGCTATCACTTTCTGGTGGACAGCAACAACGACTTTGCATCGCTAGAGCTGTAGCAATGCAGCCTAAAGTATTACTACTTGATGAACCAGCTTCAGCGCTAGACCCAATTTCCACAAGTAAAATTGAAGATTTAATTAATGAGTTGAAAAATAAATATACTATTATTATCGTGACGCATAATATGCAACAAGCGGCTCGCGTTTCTGACTATACTTCTTTCTTTTATCTAGGAGAAGTCGTGGAATTCTCAGGAACATCCGAACTTTTCACGAATCCACAACAAAAACAAACCGAAGATTATATTTCTGGTAACTTTGGCTAGAAAGGAGCTTTTTTATGGCAACCGAAACTGCTGAAAAAGTAGAGTATATCATTGAAACAAAAGATGTAGATTTATTTTATGGTTCCAAGCAAGCACTGCAAAAAATTGCTTTAAATATTAAGAAGAATAAAGTGACTGCCTTAATTGGTCCGTCGGGGTGTGGGAAATCTACTTTCCTGCGAACGCTTAACCGAATGAATGATTTAATTCCCAATGTGAAAACGACCGGAGAAATCCATATTGGCGGCGAAAATGTGCAAGATCCTAAAATTGACATGGTTAACTTACGAAAAAAAGTGGGTATGGTTTTCCAACAGGCTAATCCGTTTCCATTTTCCATTTATGATAACGTAGCTTATGGTCCACGGATGCACGGTGTAAAAGATAAAAAAGTACTTGATGAAATAGTAGAAAGAAGTTTGCGTCAGGCGGCTCTTTGGGAAGAAGTGCATGATAGGCTGGATCGTTCAGCAATTGGGATGTCAGGAGGGCAACAGCAGCGGCTTTGTATCGCACGAGTTTTAGCTGTTAAACCTGATGTCATCTTGATGGATGAGCCAACTTCTGCACTAGATCCGATTTCGACAGCGAAAGTAGAAGATTTGATTTTAGAATTAAAGAAAGACTATACGATTGTTATTGTCACGCATAATATGCAACAAGCATCCCGAATCTCTGATGAAACGGCCTTTTTCCTTAATGGCCGTATCGTGGAATTCGCGGATACGACGAGTATTTTTACTAACCCAGCAGAAAAGGAAACAGAAGACTATATTTCAGGAAGATTTGGATAAAGGAGTGTTAATATGGTAGTCAGAAAAATTTTCACGGAACAGTTAAACGACTTGCACCAACATCTAATGGAAATGGGAATGCTTGCGAATGAAGCAATTTTTAAAGCGGTCAAGTCGCTTGTACATCGCGATACGGAACTTGCTAAACAAGTAGTCGCAGAAGATAAAGCAATTAATAACATGGAGCTTTCACTAGAACAACGCTCTTTTGAGTTAATCGCTTTGCAACAACCAGTCGGCATGGATTTACGAAAGATTGTTACCGTGCTCAAAACAAGTTCGGATTTAGAACGTATTGGTGATCATGCAGTAAGTATTGCCAAAACTGCTATTTTAATTGGTGAAAGTAAAGTTTTAAAGCCGATTCCGGAAATTCCAGAAATGGGCGAAATTGTAAAATTAATGCTACAAGATGTGTTAAAAGCATATCTTTCGGAAGACGAAGAAGCTGCTCGCGAAATAGCGGCGCGCGATAATGAAGTAGATAAACTGCATAAAATCGTTTATCAAAAATGCATTCATTTTATGCAAGAAGAACCAGAGCATATTGAAGATGTATCACAATTACTTTTAGTTTCTCAATACATTGAACGTATTGGTGATTATGTAACAAATGTTTGCGAGTGGATAGTTTACTTGAAGAGCGGGGAAATTGAAGATTTAAATAGATAAAAAAAGTCCGATTTTCCTTTCCACAGGTTAATCGGACTTTTTGGTGTGTTAGGCGGTTTAAATAACTTCTCAATATTTAAAACCTTATTTATTCTTCAATTCTCCTTTCTTTATAATAAAGAAATTGTATCATCTGAAGGAGAAAAATTACTATTTTGCTCATATTTAATCATTTTTGAATGAAGAGGTAGTTAAACTTGCGGAATCATTCCTATTTAAGTATCATATGAATATATGACCATATATGAAAATGAGGTGATTCTGATGGAAAACGCAAAACAAACTTTAGATGATGAGACGCTTTTTAGTGTAACGCAAATTTTCAAGGCGCTTTCTGATCCGACACGTGTTCAAATTTTAAATCTGCTTCAAGAGCGAGAATACTCTGTGAATGAAATTGCGCGAACGCTAACTTTTAATCAAACAACGGTTTCACACCAGCTTCGTTTTTTAAAAAATTTAAGGCTTGTGAAATCAAGACGTGAAGGGACTACAATTTATTATATGCAAGATGATAATCACGTATTAGAATTACTGACTCAAGCAATTCGCCACGTGCACCATCACTAATGACAAACGCTCAGAAGCCTTTTTTAGGAATGATGGGTGTTTTTTATGCCAAATAAAGAGAGATTATGATAAAGTAGTTAACAAATAAAAATTTGGAGGAAACATTTTGAGCAAATTATCGCCAGTACAAAAATTTATCGTCATTGCGGGAATAGTTGTCATGGTTATTATTTCCATTTTAGCAGTTATTTGGAATAGTAATCTTGCGGCAGTTATTGGTTTGTCGGTTGCGCAATTTATTATTATTCAGTTGGTATGTTATGTAGGAATATATTCGCATATGAAAGTAGGAACAGCACGAGGAACAAAACTTTTTAGTTGGGGAATATTAACGACACTTCTGTTTTCAGTCATTATTTTTATTTTTGCGACAGATAATTTTAGAACTTATTCCGCAGCAATGATTGCTCTAATTGGTTACTGTGCAGCATTAATGATGCGAGAAATAGAAAACACTAATCCCGCCAATAAAAAACAAAAAAGAGAAGAATAAAACGAAGAATGGAGTGATAATATGGGAATTCATCAATATTTCCAAAGTTTATCGGATTTAGAGAACATTTATCGTTGTCCGGGAAAATTTAAATATCAAGAGCATTCGGTTGCAGAACACTCTTACAAGGTTACTTCTATCGCACAATTTTTTGGAGCTGTAGAAGAAGATGCAGGTAATGAAGTGAATTGGCGTGCTTTATATGAAAAAGCGTTAAATCATGATTATTCAGAGCTTTTTATTGGCGATATTAAAACACCCGTAAAATACGCAACGACAGAACTAAGAGAAATGCTCTCTGAAGTGGAAGAAAGTATGACTAAAAATTTTATTAGCCGTGAAATACCAGCAACTTTCCAGCCTATTTATCGACACTTGTTAAAAGAAGGGAAAGACAGTACGTTAGAAGGGAAAATTCTCGCTATATCTGATAAAGTAGACTTGTTATATGAGTCCTTTGGCGAGATTCAAAAAGGTAATCCAGAAAACATTTTTGTTGAAATTTATAGTGAAGCACTCGCGACTATTTATGAATACCGAGAAATGGCTAGTGTAAAATACTTTTTAAAAGAAATTTTACCAGATATGCTTGCTGAAAAAGGTATTGAAAAGACAGAATTACCACAACTTACTACAGAAATAACGACAAAAGCATTACGTGACGAGTAAAAAAATTGGGGAGGGAAGTAAGATGGATCAAATTATATCGGCACTTATTTTCCCTTGTCTGCTCGTTATTCTCTTTGCACGCATCACGTATAACCGTTATGTAGCCTTAGTGCTTATGGTAGTTTTGATAGCCGCTTCTGCCAAATTAGGTTACACAAGTTCGTTTTGGTTAATTACGATAGACGCCTTTTCGATGACAATTGGTTTTGTCGTAGCCACATACATGTTACGACGTTTAAAGAAAAGCGGCAGTGACTTTTAAAAAGCAAATAGATAGGTAGAATACTCTAAAAGTGATAAAATAAAGAAAAGCGTAATCAACAGGTTGCGTTTTTTATTTTCAAACGAATGCGAAAATATGTTCGGTTTTTGCTAGGCTAATTAAAATTTTTATGATAAAATAGAAACATTAACGGATCTGAAAAAATCCGCTTTTTGCTTTGCTGGATATTTTACAGTTAAAGCTTTTAGATGCCAGAATCGGACCGATAAAGAATGGGGGAATCCGAGTTGAAGGATAAATTTGAGTTAGTTTCTAAGTATAGCCCACAAGGAGACCAACCTAGAGCAATAGAACAATTAGTTGCGGGATTAAAAAAAGGCTTGAAACACCAAACCTTACTTGGGGCAACCGGTACAGGGAAAACTTTTACCGTATCTAATGTAATTCAAGAAGTAAATAAGCCAACGCTTGTTATGGCACATAATAAGACGCTAGCGGGACAATTATATAGTGAATTCAAAGAGTTTTTCCCGAATAATGCGGTGGAATACTTTGTTAGTTACTATGATTATTACCAGCCAGAAGCTTATGTACCACAGAGTGATACGTACATTGAAAAAGATGCTAGTATCAATGACGAAATAGATAAGCTTCGTCACTCCGCTACAGCTGCTCTTTTTGAACGCAGAGATGTAATTATTATTGCAAGTGTATCTTGTATTTATGGGTTAGGTTCACCGGTCGAATACGGAGAAATGTTAGTTTCGCTTCGAGTTGGTATGGAGATCAGCCGAGACCAATTGTTACGCAAGCTGGTTGATATTCAATATGACCGAAATGATATTGATTTCCAGCGCGGTCGTTTTCGTGTCCGCGGAGATGTGGTCGAAATTTTCCCAGCATCTAGGGATGAACACTGTATGCGGATTGAATTTTTTGGGGATGAAATTGAGCGCATTAGAGAAGTAGACGCACTTACTGGTGAAATCATTGGAGACAGAGAGCATGTTTCTATTTTCCCGGCATCTCACTTTGTTACTAGACCAGATATTATGAAAAAAGCTATTGTTAATATAAAAGCAGAACTTGAAGATCGCCTTAAAGTCTTAAGAGCAGAGAACAAATTACTGGAAGCACAACGCCTTGAACAGAGAACCAATTATGATTTAGAAATGATGGAAGAAATGGGTTATTGTTCAGGCATTGAAAACTATTCAAGACATTTATCACTGCGTCCAGCGGGAGTAACTCCATATACATTGCTAGATTATTTCCAAGATGATTTCCAAATGGTTATTGATGAATCGCATGTAACGATGCCTCAAATCCGCGGCATGTTCAACGGGGACCAAGCTAGAAAGCAAATGCTAGTTGATCATGGTTTTAGATTGCCAAGCGCACTTGATAACCGTCCACTTCGATTAGAAGAATTCGAAAAGCATATTAATCAGATTATGTTTATCTCTGCAACCCCGGGCCCATATGAATTAGAAAAAAATCCAGATGTGATTGAACAAATCATTCGACCTACTGGACTACTAGATCCAATCGTCGAAATACGCCCTATCCAAGGTCAAATAGACGACTTAATGGATGAAATTAATGATCGAGTTGAGAAAAACGAACGTGTTCTAATCACCACGTTAACGAAAAAAATGTCTGAGGATTTGACGAATTATCTAAAAGAAGCCGGAGTAAAGGTTCAATATTTACATTCTGAGGTAAAAACTTTAGAGCGAATTGAAATTATTCGTGACCTTCGATTAGGGGTATACGATGTTATTGTTGGGATTAACTTACTTCGTGAAGGAATCGATTTGCCAGAAGTTTCCTTAGTGGCAATTTTAGACGCAGACAAAGAAGGCTTCTTACGTTCAGAACGGTCTTTAATCCAAACAATGGGGCGTGCTGCTCGTAATGAAAACGGTCGTGTAATTATGTATGCCGACAAAATGACGGACTCCATGCGCAATTCGATTAGTGAAACAGAACGTCGTCGTAAAATTCAAATCGAATATAATGAAAAACATGGCATCACACCAAAAACAATTAGAAAAGAAATCCGTGGCATTATCGCAGCAACCTCTGCCGCAGATGAACGAGAAGCAGTAAAACAACACGACTTAAGTAAAATGTCTAAGAAAGAACGAGATATTTTCATTGAAGGTATGGAACACGAGATGAAAGAAGCAGCTAAAGCACTTGATTTCGAGCGTGCAGCTGAACTTCGTGATGCTTTACTGGAAATAAAAGCGGAAGGATGAAGCGGAATTGGATAAGGAAAAAATAGTCATTCAAGGTGCAAGAGCCCATAATTTAAAAAATATTGATGTAGAGATTCCAAGAGATAAATTAGTGGTGATGACCGGGCTTTCTGGTTCAGGAAAATCTTCGCTAGCTTTTGATACAATTTATGCAGAAGGACAAAGACGTTATGTAGAGTCTTTGTCTGCTTATGCTCGCCAATTTTTAGGTCAAATGGATAAACCCGATGTAGATTTAATTGAAGGGTTAAGTCCAGCAATTTCCATTGACCAAAAAACTACAAGCCGTAACCCGCGATCTACAGTTGGAACGGTAACTGAAATACATGATTATTTGCGTCTGCTTTATGCACGTGTGGGGCACCCGGTGTGTCCTAATCACGGCATTGAAATCACTTCTCAAACAATCGAACAAATGGTAGACCGTGTCTTTGAATACCCCGAAAAAACACGCATTCAAATTATGGCTCCTATCGTTTCTGGTAAAAAAGGAACGCATAAGAAAACGATTGAAGAAATTAAAAAAGAAGGTTACGTACGTATTCGTGTTGATGGAGAAATATACGATATTAATGATGAAATTGAAATCGAAAAAAACAAAAAACATTCCATCGAAATTATCATCGATCGTATTGTCATTAAAGAAGGAATAAATACGCGACTATATGATTCTATTGAAGCTGCTCTTCGCTTGGCTGATGGTTATGCAGTGGTGGACATTATGGGGGATAAAGAATTACTATTTAGCGAACATTATGCATGTCCTTATTGTGGTTTTTCGGTTGGTGAATTAGAACCAAGAATGTTTTCATTTAATAGCCCATTTGGCGCTTGTCCTACTTGTGATGGTCTTGGAACTAAATTAGAAGTAGATGTGGATACCGTTATCCCAGACAGAAGTTTAACTTTAAATGAAGGTGCAATTATTCCGTGGAGACCCATCAGTTCACAATACTATCCACAAATGCTAGCCTCTGCATGTAAAGAGTTTGGAATTGATATGGACACGCCAATAGAAAAACTATCTAAAGAAGCATTAGATATTATCTTAAATGGTTCAAAAGACAAAGAATTTTACTTTGAATACAAAAATGATTTTGGTATGACACGAGAAACTTGGATTCCGTTTGAAGGGATTCTACCAAACATTGAACGACGCTACCGAGAAACTAATTCAGACTTTACTCGCGATCAAATGGCGCAATACATGACAGATTTACCTTGCCCATCTTGTAAAGGGTACCGCCTTAAAGAAGAAACACTTTCTGTCAAAGTGAACAATCACCACATTGGACAAATTAGCGAGTTCTCCATCAATGAAGCCCTTGCATTCTTTGATAATCTAGAGCTGTCTGAAAAAGAAACGCAAATAGCGGCGCCAATTTTCAAAGAAGTGCGAGCTAGATTAGGCTTCTTAAAAAATGTAGGACTCGATTATTTAACAATGAGTCGTGCTGCTGGAACTTTATCGGGAGGAGAGGCGCAGCGAATTCGACTAGCAACCCAAATTGGTTCACGATTGACTGGCGTGCTTTACATTCTTGATGAGCCTTCCATTGGACTTCATCAGCGCGATAATGATCGATTAATCAATACACTTCAAAGTATGCGAGATATTGGAAATACGCTTATTGTAGTAGAACATGATGAAGATACCATGATGGCGGCAGATTATCTTATTGATATTGGTCCAGGTGCTGGAGAACATGGCGGACGAATTGTCGCGGCTGGAACTCCAGAAGAAGTGGCGAAGAATAAAAACTCTATCACTGGAGATTATCTTTCTGGTAAAAAATTCATTCCTGTTCCTGCCAAAAGAAGAAAAGGAAATGGACTTGAATTAGAAATCATCGGAGCTAAAGCAAATAACTTAAAAAATGTAAATGCCAAAATACCACTAGCTACATTTTCCTGTGTAACGGGGGTCTCTGGTTCAGGAAAAAGTTCACTAGTAAATGAAGTATTAAGAAAAGCACTCGCAAGAAAACTAAACAGAAACCACGCTAAGCCAGGTGAACATAAAGAAATAAAAGGAATCGAAAACCTTGAAAAAATCATCAATATTGATCAATCGCCAATTGGTAGAACCCCGAGATCTAACCCAGCAACTTATACTGGTGCATTTGATGATATCCGTGATCTTTTCGCCAGTACTAATGAAGCCAAGGTTCGTGGTTACAAAAAAGGTCGATTTAGCTTCAACGTAAAAGGCGGCCGTTGTGAGGCATGTAAAGGCGATGGCATCATCAAAATCGAAATGCACTTCTTGCCGGATGTATACGTACCTTGCGAGGTTTGTCATGGTAAACGCTATAACGGGGAAACTTTGGATATTCGCTATAAAGGGAAAAATATTGCAGAAGTGCTAGAAATGACTGTAGAAGAAGGATTAGAATATTTCACTAACCAGCCTAGAATTGCTCGTAAATTACAAACCATTGTGGATGTAGGACTTGGATATATTCGCCTTGGTCAGCCTGCAACAACCCTTTCTGGTGGTGAGGCGCAACGTGTAAAATTAGCTTCTGAACTTCATAAACGCAGCAACGGTAAATCATTCTATATCCTGGATGAACCAACTACTGGGCTCCATGCAGATGACATCGGTCGTTTACTAAAAGTATTACAAAGACTGGTAGAAGAAAACGGCGATACCGTTCTTGTTATTGAACATAATTTAGATGTTATTAAACAAGCTGACTACTTGATTGACTTAGGTCCAGAAGGTGGCGATGGCGGTGGTCAGATTATCGCAACTGGCACACCAGAAAAAATCGCCCGTTCTAAAAAATCCTACACAGGCAAATATTTAAAACCAATTTTAGAACGCGACAAAGAGCGCACAGAAGAACGTATTGCAACCGCTAAGAAAAAATAAATCTCAATCCCGCTTATTAAAGTATAAGCGGGATTTTTTTCTTTCCTAAGACCCAACCACCCAAAGTCTAAACAAATAATCATCCTCTGGTTGTATGACAGAAATTATTTTTTCCTTCATAATAGAGTCATAGATAAAACAGATAGATTACTTGCACATGAAGCAAGCCTAAAATAGTTAAACTGAAAAATTAGGAGGAAATGAAAATGGAAAATGAACGTAAACGTATTCTCGAATTAGTGAAACAAGGTATCATTTCTACAGAAGAAGCCCTTACTTTACTTGAAAATATCTCTAAAAAAGAAGGCAAATCCGCAGCAAAAGAAAATATCCGTCGTTCTACAGCACCTAGAGAAGAACGTGTTGAAGAACCGGAAGAAGAACCAACTTATGATTATAGCAAAGGTTGGAACAATGAAGGAAATCCTTACACTGCTCCGAAAAGTCGTAAGAGACGTCCTGAACCAACTCCAGAAAACCATGAGCGTCAAGAAGAAGGTAATGAAAACTCTTCTAAAGACCGTGAAGATTCCATGCGCAATATGGTCAATGACTTATCACAAGCTGGTGAAAAAATCGGTTCTTTCCTAAATAGCGCGTTTAAACAAGTAAAAGATATGCCATTTCCGTTTCTTACATCTACTAAAATCGAACGTGATTTCATTTATCACGACACAACGCTTTCCATTTTAGAATTTGAAATTGCTAATGGTAATGTTGAATTTAAACCATCCGACTCAAATGATATTAAAGTTCACGCGATGATTAAACTTTTCAAAGAGTATCCAGAAGATGAAGCACTTAAAATCTTTTTTGATAAAACGACTTTACGTGTGGATGAAGAAACATTGCGTTTTGAATCTACATCGAAACAAATCGTTACGAACTTAACTGTGTACTTGCCTCGTCGTGAGTATGATTATGTTTCTGTAAAAATGCTTAATGGTAATTTCCATATGGATGAATTATCAGGCCGCGATTTATTTGTAAAAACAACAAACGGTCATGTTAGCATTGGCACACTAAATGCTACTTTAGCTGAAATTGAATCGATTAATGGGAATGTTCGTATCCAAAATGGTGAAACCCGTGATGTAGCACTTAAAACATTTAACGGTAATGTAGCAGTAAAAGGTAATTATTATTCAACAAACTTGCAAACTAAAAATGGTAATGTGAATTATCAGCTCACTGGTAATGAAGCTACTTTCTTAAAAGCTAAAACAGGAGCAGGTAATATCGAGGTAGTCGTACCAACAACTATTGGCGTAGACGGTCGTTTCCATACAAACCTTGGAAAACTACATTTAGACTTAAAAGATGCAGAAGTACTTCAATCAAAAACGGAATCAGTAAGTAAATCAATCGTCTTTACTAAACTACCAACAGCAGCTGATTCTTCACTGAAAATCGAAGCAGAAGCAACTACAGGTTCTGTTAAAATTCGTGATGCAAAATAATTAATTGAAATCTAGCGCGAAGAAAGCGCGCTAGATTTTACATAGAAATAAGAAAGGAAGAGCTAACATGGATAAAAAATTAAGAAGATCAAGAGTGGATCGGAAAGTCGGTGGTGTTTTTGGCGGACTAGCCGAATTTCTAGGGATAGATGCCACACTTCTACGCCTTATCTATATTATCATCACGATTATTACGATGAAAACCGGTATTGCGATTATTGCTTACATCGTTGCCTTGTTTGTGATTCCTTCTTCTGATACAAGTAATGAGGAAGTGCTTGAACGGCATCGTCGCCGCGTTGAAGAAAAAAGAAGACGCCACGCCGACCGTAATGAAGCGAGACAGGAAGTGCGAGAAGCGATGAGAAATAGCCGTCATCACAACAGACAAAAACCAGTTAGACCAGAACCAATCCATCACGGAGCAAGAAGAAAAGAAGCTCGTCCTCGTCCAGTGCGAGAATTCAATTTTGACGATGCAACTTTCCGCTCTTTTACAATAAGAGTAGCTACCGGGGATGTTATTATCCGTTCTTGGGACAAAGATCAAATGAAAATTCGTGCCGTACTAGCTGTACACGAAAAAGCACGCTCTATTCGTCAATTAAGTGAAGAAAAACTATGGGATTACTTCTTTAGCCAAACAATGCTAGACATTTCACCAGATAGTTTCACTTTTGAATCAAAAAATGAATTACTAAAAACCGATTTAGTTGTTACTATTCCAAAACGTTTATATGAACAAGTAAAAATTCAATTACTTAATGGTAATTTGAAATATGATGATACAGCTGCAGAAGATGCTATTATCAAAACACGTCATGGTGATATTAGGTCTTCAGGAGCTAGTGGTAAATTCCTTAGCACAGAATCCAAAGACGGCGAAATTTTCTTCAAACGCAGCTCCGTTGAGAATGTAGATATGTCTACTGCTAAAGGAGATATTGCTCTTCAAGGTAATTTCCTTACAACAATTGCTAAGGCGGCTCAAGGTGACGTTGAGTATATACTTGAAAATGATACGTCCTCGGCCGCAGATCTAGAGGCTCCAAATGGTGATATCCGAATTCAAATACCGCCAACATGGAATGTCGATGGAACACTCGGAACGAAAAAAGAAAAAATTTACTTCGACTTAAAAAATGCGAAAATTTGGGATGATGCAGAAAGAACTTTTGTCTTCACTCAAAATGCAGAAGAAATAAGCATGGCAACACTTCAAGCGAAAGTGGGAAATGGAATTATCAAGGTTTCTGAACTTGAATCTAAAAACGTTTAATAAAATGAAAGGAAGGGAAAACAATGAAAAAGTTATATAAATCTTCATCACAAAAAATGATTGCTGGTGTTTGTGGTGGGCTTGCAGAATATTTTGGCATTGAAGTAACCATCATTCGTTTACTTTGGGCTGGAGCAGTTCTATTCTTTGGTACTGGGATTTTACTATATATTCTAGCGGCGATTATTATGCCAAAAGCAACACCTGAATCAGAATGGGAGTGAACTAAAATATGCGTTGGATTATAGGCGTAATCATTAACTCGGTACTTTTTGTAGCATTATCTGGATTCTTTACAAGTTTTCACGTAGATGGATTCACAACTGCGCTACTAGCGAGTTTTGTATTAGCAATTCTTAATATGCTAATTAGACCTATTTTACTCCTTTTAACTTTACCGATTAATATATTCACACTAGGGCTCTTCACCTTTGTTGTTAACGCAATTATGCTTGAAATGACTACCTTCTTTATTGGAGATTCTTTCCAAATTGACGGTTTTGGAACAGCATTAATTATTGCAGCAATTATGGCATTTGCGAATATGATTATTAATTCTGTTTTATGGGGTAATAAAGAAAATTAAACATTCCAGTTACATTTTAAGGCTAAAAAAGCTTTTAAATGTAGCTGGTTTTGCTGTGTAGAGCCGTTTGGTAAGAAAGAGGTAGCTTGATTCTCTCTAAAGTGCTAAAATGATAAGGAGCTTTCTAAACAATATTTTGTAGCGAACAGTTATGGACTTTATAATTCATTTGGAGGTACTTGCATGACAAAATCGGTTACGGTAAAGGATTTAAAGGAACGACTTAATTTAGAGCTAATTTGTTCAGAAACGGGACTTGAAAGACCAATTTTAACCAGTGATTTATCTCGGCCAGGTTTGGAACTTACTGGATTTTTCTCATATTATCCAGAAGATCGTGTGCAGCTTTTTGGAATGACAGAAATTTCCTTTTCAGAGGGTATGGAGCCGGAAGAACGACTTAAAAGATATAAGCAAATGTGTACGAAAAGGACTCCTGCTTTTGTGATTTCACGAAATTTAGAAGTGCCGAAAGAATTAGTAGCAGCGGCGAAAGAAGCAGATATTCCAGTTCTTCGTTCGCGTTTAAAGACTACCCGTTTATCCGTTTATATTACGAACTATTTAGAAAGTAGACTGGCACCTGTTATCTCAATGCATGGTGTTTTAGTAGATATCTACGGGCTTGGTGTTTTAATTACAGGTAGTAGTGGCGTTGGTAAAAGTGAAACGGCACTTGAACTTGTAAAACGTGGACATAGACTTGTAGCAGATGATAATGTAGAAATTCGTCAAGAAGATGAAATGACATTAATAGGTTCATCACCTGCAATTATTGAACATTTACTAGAAATTCGAGGCCTTGGAATTATTAATGTAATGACTTTGTTTGGGGCAGGAGCAGTTCGCTCAAGTAAAAAAATTACTATTGTTGTGCACCTTGAAAACTGGGACCCAGATAAGCATTATGATCGTGTTGGGTTGGACCAAGAAAAGACTAAAATCTTTGATATGGACATTCCAAAAATTACTGTTCCGGTTCGGCCAGGGCGAAATTTATCTGTTATTATAGAAGTAGCAGCGATGAATTTCCGTTTGAAAAATATGGGCTACAATGCGGCAGAACAATTTACACAAGATCTAAATAATTTAATAGGTCATAATAGCAGTATGAATGATTAAATAAATAGAGAAAAGTTCTCCTCAGCCTAAACAAACAGTACGATAATCTTGTTTGGTTGCGGAGTTTTCTTTTTTGAAAGTAGGGAAATTATGGGTAATGGTGTTCAGCCACTTGATCCAGTGGCGATTCAAATTGGTAGTATTTCTGTAAAATGGTACGGAGTTATTATCGCTTCTGCTGTTGTAATTGCATTGATTCTTGCTCTTAGTGAAGCAAGTAAACGCAAAATGGATAAAGAAATTATTGTAGATTTACTAATATGGGCGATTCCAATTTCGATTATTAGTGCTCGCATTTATTATGTTGTTTTTGAATGGGACTTTTATAAGAATAATTTAGGCGAAATTGTGAAGATTTGGCATGGTGGTATCGCGATTTATGGCGCATTGATTGGCGCCGTGCTAACTGCAATCATTTTCTCGCGGATTAAAAAAATTTCGTTTTGGAAACTTGCGGACGTTGTTGCTCCAAGTTTGATTATTGCTCAGGCGATTGGACGTTGGGGTAATTTTATGAACCAAGAAGCTCACGGAGCGGAAACGACTCGAGCATTTCTTGAGGGTTTACATTTACCAGACTTTATTATCAACCAGATGTACATAGATGGCGCTTATTACCAGCCAACTTTTTTATATGAAAGTTTATGGAATGTTCTTGGTTTTATTGTGTTACTAATTATTCGTCGGACTAAAATACGTAGCGGGGAACTTTTTCTTAGTTATGTAATTTGGTATTCGTTTGGAAGATTCTTTATCGAAGGAATGCGAACAGATAGTTTAATGTGGGGTGACTTTAGAGTTTCGCAGGTTTTATCTTTACTGCTAATTGTGTTATCCATTGGTTTAATTATTTATCGTCGCGTGAAAATGAATCCGCCGTATTATATGGAAGATAAATTGGGAAAAGTAGCTAAAAAGAAATAAAAAGTTGAAGATTTTCGAGTTTGTATAAGAAAGGAAGAAATTATGACTGGGAAAATTACTACATTGTTATTTGACTTAGATGGCACACTGATAAATACGAATGAGTTGATTATTAAAACTTTCCAAGCAACACTACAAGAGTTCTTACCTGACCGAGTTTTTACAAGAGAAGACATTTTACCGTTTATTGGTCCTTCATTAATGGAAACTTTTCGAGAAATAAACCCAGCACATGCAGAAGAAATGCGTGTGTTTTACCGGGAATATAACTTGAAACATCACGATGATTTAATTTTAGAGTATGATGGGGTATATGAAGCGATTCGTGCTTTGTATGAAGAAGATTATAAACTAGGAATTGTATCCACGAAAATGTACGATACGATTATGCGAGGTCTCAAAGTGACTGGTTTGGATAAGTTTTTCCAAGTGGTGATTGGGTTAGATCAAGTATCTAATGCGAAACCCGATCCAGAAGGTATAGAGATGGCTCTTTCTTTACTAAATGCAACGAAAGAAGAAGCGATTATGGTTGGTGATAATTATCATGATATTGAAGCAGGGAAAAATGCGGAAACGCTGACTGCTGGTGTAGCATGGGCGATTAAAGGGCCAGAACATTTGGCGCAGTTCCAACCAGACTTTATGTTAGAAAAAATGAGCGATCTTCTTACCATCGTTAGGGACGAGGAATAAATTTTGAGACGGCTGAATAGGTTTAAGGCGCCGGATGAGGAAGTCAACACGCTTTTCCAGGTTTATAAAACCATTTCTTTTTGGAAAGTCGTTAAGAATACTGTGGTAGTTGAATTTGGACGTTTTTTTCCTTGGATGAGTGGTAAACGTAATATTTACCGTACTTGTCTTGGAATGAAAATTGGTAAGAAAACTGCTATTGCCTATAAAGTTATGCCGGATTTATTTTTTCCTGAGAAGATTACGATTGGAGAAAATTCTATTATTGGCTATCATACGACAATTTTAACACATGAATATTTGTTGTCTGAGTATCGTGTTGGGGAAGTAGTTATTGGTAAGGATGTGATGGTTGGGGCAAATGTAACCATTCTCCCTGGAATAGAAATAGGAGACGGGGCGATTATTGCTGCTGGGGCAGTCGTTTCAAAGGATATTCCACCAGAAAGTTTTGCGTATGGGAATCCTTTAGTAATCAAAGAAAAAGCTACTTTTGAGTGAAATTGAAGTGGCTTTTTTTCTTGCCCAAAGAAATTAATTCTATGTTATACTCAGAAGAATAAGGATATTGTTGGAGGTGGGGAAATGGAAAAAGACAAAAAAACAACCGCAAAAATTTATCCATTTTATCCAAATGGTCAATTTTATTTTGAGCGTGGAGTAGAGGCGTTTCGCGACCAAAGAATTAAGGAAGCGATTCGTTATCTAGTACGAGCCGCAGAACTTGAACCTGGAGAGCCAGTAATACTTTGTCAATTAGCAATATGCTATACGGAAATCGGTCAATTTCATAAATCAAATCAATTACTAAGAGATATATTAGAAAAACGACTGGATAATATGGAATACTGTTATTATTTTATTGCTAATAATTTTGCTTATATGAAAGATTATCGTAGGGCGCTGCAATATGCAAATCGCTATTTAGAAACAGCACCTGAAGGAGATTATGCTGAAGAAGCTAAAGATTTAATTGAAGTACTACTCGAAGAAACGCCATTTGGTGAGACAATTGAAAATGGTTTTTCTAAATTAGAACAGGAATTTTATTCATATAAGAAAGAAATTAATCGTTATTTAGCGGAAGAAGATAGTGCTTCTGCATGTGACATTTTGAAAAAAGTTATTGATGAGAAACCAAACTTTTGGCCTGCTTACAATCAGCTAGCCGCACTTTATTTTGAACAATTAAAAGAAGTGGAAGGTGTTAAGGTATTAAGCGACTTAATTGCAAGAAACCCAGGGAACTTATTGGGCTTATGCGACTTATTTATTTACCATTTTTATAAAGGGAATCGGGAAGAAGCCGACTCGCTTTACTCGGAATTACGGGATGTTTTACCAGTTCTCTCGCATCATAAAGAAAAAATTGGCTTAATTCATGCAATGATGGGGGATTACGAGGAGGCAGACGATTTATTTGAACAAGTGGCGGACTTGGAAGTTACGGAGCGCAGTAAATACTATTATTATCGAGCAAAAGCTGCTTATTATTTAGAAGATATTGAAGAGGCGAAAATGTTTTGGCATTCTTTTTTAGAGTGTGATTTATATGAAGATACTAGATTTCCTTGGGAGCAAGAAGCGGATTTAACTAGTGATACTCGTTTAGTTTTAGAAATGCTTCAAGCCGAAAAGGATATCACACATCTCCTTGGCGTCTACGCAATGTCTGTCTCAGGTAACCGACCGGAATTCGTCCTATTTCATCCGCTTCTTGACATGAGCAGTTGGTCATATATGGAGCATTTAATGTTTACCGATTTTGATTATTTTCCAGATGGAAACGTAGAGCAGAATTGCTATTTAATTATGAAAGCAATGAATATGTTACGGGAAAGAGGGTTTTTACTAAATAAAGAAAACTATTCTTTATATGAAACGATTTTTTCATTAGTATTGATGGAAAATAGAAAAGAGTTAATTCTTGGTCGTTATACAATCGAAACGGTTGCTAGCGCGATTGCAAAGATTTTCTTACCTGAAATAAAACTCGATTCAATAGATGAATTTGAATGCAGCAAGTGTGCAAGGGATATTGAGCAAGTTCTGAGCAGATAAATAGACCTTTTTGCTATTCCGTATTAGGATTAATTTAGGCTAACTATTGTATACACATAAACGAGGAGGGCAAAAAGAATGGCTAGTGAAGAAAAAATTTATGATGTGATTATTATAGGAGCGGGACCTGCTGGAATGACAGCAGCTTTATATACTTCCCGTGCAGATTTAGATACATTAATGATTGAACGTGGCGTACCAGGCGGACAAATGGTAAATACGGCAGAAGTAGAAAATTATCCTGGCTTTGACAGTATTTTAGGACCGGATTTATCCGACAAGATGCTTAGCGGTGCGAAACAATTTGGAGCTGAATATGCTTATGGCGATATTAAAGAAGTTGTTGACGGAAAAGAATATAAAACTGTAACGGCTGGGTCGAAAACATATAAAGCTCGGGCGATTATTATTGCAACTGGAGCTGAACATCGTAAACTTGGCGCAGCTGGTGAAGAAGAGCTTAGCGGACGCGGTGTTTCTTACTGTGCAGTTTGTGATGGAGCGTTCTTCAAAAATCGCGAATTAATCGTGGTGGGCGGCGGAGACTCTGCTGTTGAAGAAGGGACTTACTTGACTCGTTATGCGGATAAAGTAACCATTGTACACCGTCGTGATAAATTGCGTGCACAACAAATTTTACAAGATCGTGCTTTTAAAGATGAAAAAGTTAATTTCATTTGGAATAGTACAGTAGAAGAAATTGTTGGCGACGGCAAAAAAGTAACAGGTGCAAAACTTGTTTCTACTGTGGATGGTTCAGAATCGATTATGCCAGTGGATGGTGTTTTCATCTATGTTGGACTTGTTCCACTTACGAAAGCATTTTTAAATTTAGGTATTACAGACGATGAAGGCTACATTGTAACAGATGAGGAAATGCGTACAAATCTTCCTGGTATTTTTGCAGCGGGGGATGTTCGTGCGAAAAGCTTACGCCAAATTGTAACAGCTACAGGCGACGGCGGACTTGCTGGACAAAATGCGCAAAAATATGTGGAAGAATTAAAAGAAGCTTTGGAAGCAGAAGCAGCTAAATAATAAAAAACAAAAATGGATCTAAAGATTATTTATCTTAGGTCCATTTTTTTGCGTGACTACATAGTCCTGAGTAGTGTAAAATGAAATACAAAGACCAGTTAGGAGAGATAAATGATGAGCGTTGTCGTACTTGGCGGAGCGGGTTATATTGGCTCTCACGCAGTAGATGAATTGATTAATCGTGGCTATGAGGTAGTTGTGGTAGATAATCTAGGAACAGGCCATCAAGAATCTATTCACAAAAAAGCAAAATTTTATGAAGGTGATATCCGGGATAAAGTTTTTTTAAGCACTGTTTTTGAAAAAGAATCTATTGATAGTGTGGTTCATTTCGCCGCGAGCTCGCTTGTTGGTGAGTCAATGGAAGTTCCTTTAGAATATTTGAATAATAATGTTTACGGTACGCAAATCGTTTTAGAGGTGATGGAGCAATTTGCTGTAAAGCATATTGTCTTTTCTTCAAGCGCGGCTACATACGGCGAACCAGAACGTGTGCCAATTACAGAAGATATGCCAACAAACCCAGAAAGTACTTACGGCGATACAAAGCTAATGATGGAAAAAATGATGAAATGGTGCGATAAAGCGTACGGCATGAAATTTGTTGCATTACGTTATTTTAATGTAGCTGGTGCAAAAGCGGATGGCTCAATCGGGGAAGACCACAAACCAGAATCGCACCTAGTTCCAATTATTTTACAAGTTGCTCTTGGTCAACGAGAAAAACTAGCAATTTATGGGGATGATTATAATACACCTGATGGTACATGTATTCGTGATTACGTTCAAGTAGAGGATTTGATAGACGCGCATATTAAAGCGCTAGAATACCTGAAAAATGGGGGAGAAAGTAATATTTTCAACCTTGGTAGCAGTAATGGTTTTTCTGTGAAAGAAATGCTTGAAGCGGCTCGAAGTGTAACAGGAAAAGAAATTCCAGCTGAAGTGGTACCACGTCGTGCAGGAGATCCAGGGACTTTAATAGCTTCTAGCGATAAAGTGCATGAAATCCTTGGCTGGCAACCGACTTATACAGATGTGAAAGATATTATTGCGACTGCTTGGAAATGGCACGTGTCACATCCCAATGGCTATTAATAACTACGAAAGAATGTGGTTTATATCAAAGTAATAAAAGAACATTTCGGGTTGTTTGAAGAAAATGATGTGTGGCAGTGGACGCTGATAAATGATCACGGGATGAAAATGTGCGTTTTAAATTATGGTGCGATTGTTACTTCTATTGAAACGAAAGATAAATTTGGTGAATTTGCTAATATTAGTCTAGGCTTTTCGAATTTAGAGGATTATTTAGCCTATTCGCCATACTTTGGCGCAACACTTGGCCCAGTGGCTGGGCGTATTACCAAAGGACAATTTTCTTTGGATGGTAAGAAAATTCAATTAACGCAAAATGAAGGCGCTAACCATCGTCATGGAGGTAAACTTAATTTTAGTAAGAAGCTTTGGGATGTTTCAGTGGAAAAAGGTCTTGATCAAATTGTGATGACTTTTGAATACTGCTGGGTGAACGGGGAAAATGGCTATCCAGGAAATATCGACGCGAAAATGACTTATACGTTAAATAATAAAAATGAATGGCTGATTGATTACGAAGCGAAAAGCGATCAATCGACCATCTATAATCCGAGCAATCATATTTATTTTAATCTGAGTGGAGAAGTCGGTTCGACGATTTTACGGCATCAGCTTTGGATTAATAGTGACAGATTCCTGCCTATAGATGAGGAGTCCCTCCCAATTGGGGAAAAGCGCTCAGTGGAAAATATTATCTTTGATTTGCGTGCAGGTCGTGAAGTAGCGGAGATTACACAAAGTCAGGATCAGCAAGTAAAATTAGTTGGAGCGGGGCTGGATCATGCGTTTATTTTAAAACATGAAAATGGTCGTCCAGATGCAGTTTTGTTTGATCCAAAGTCAGGGCGGCGCTTGGAAATGGAAACCGAATCTGATGCGGTATTAGTATATACAGCAAATAGTTTAGACGGCTCTTTTGAGATGGATGGGCGAGCTGTACCAAAATATGCTGGCATAACAATGGAAACACAAGGTTTAGTGGATGCGATTAACCATGATGGATTTGGTGATATTGTACTTCGACCAGAAAAGCCTTTTACATCTAGGACAGCTTTTCGTTTCACAGTGGAGAGCTGATAAATTTTAATTAAAGAGTTCTAAATGAAGGAGTGTCGAGAATGAATTGGCAAGAGGAATATCAAAAATGGGTTGCGAATGATAAATTAGATAGCACAATACGAACACAATTAACGGATATGGAAGCAAATGAAAAAGAACTTGAAGATAGTTTTTATCGTAATATGGAATTTGGAACGGCTGGAATGCGTGGTGTACTAGGTGCTGGAACCAACCGGATGAATATCTATACTATTCGTAAGGCGTCTTTAGGATTGGCGCAGTTTGTGGCGGAGAACGGTGAAGAGGCTAAGAAACGTGGGATAGTAATTGCGTATGATCCTCGCCATATGTCACGCGAATTTGCTTTTGAATCGGCAGCGGTACTTGGACATCATGGTGTGAAAAGCTACGTTTTTGATGCACTTCGACCAACACCAGAACTTTCTTTTGCAGTACGTCATTTAAATGCATTTGGGGGGATTGTTATTACAGCAAGCCATAATCCGCCTGAATATAATGGCTACAAGATTTACGGAGAAGACGGCGGACAAATGCCTCCAACAGGTGCAAGTGCGGTAATTGATTACATAAATGCGGTAGAAGATATTTTTTCTGTAGAAGTGGCAAAGCAAGCTGACTTAATTGAAAATGGTTTACTTGAGGTGATTAGTGAAAAGGTAGACCGTCCATATTTAGAAAAATTAAAAGAGGTTATTGTAAATAAAGAGCTTGTTCAAGAACGTGGTGAGGATTTGAAAATTGTTTTCACCCCACTTCATGGTACTGGTGGAATTCTCGGTGTTCCTGCGCTTGAGAGTGTTGGTTTTACGGATATTATTAAGGTAGAGGAGCAATTTGTAAATGATCCTGATTTTGGAACAGTAAAATCACCTAATCCTGAAAACAAAGAAGCATTTTCGCTCGCAATTGAATATGGCAAAAAACATGATGGCGATATATTAGTAGGAACTGATCCGGATGCTGACCGTTTGGGAGTTGCAGTACGGAATAATGACGGGGAATACGAAGTTTTATCTGGAAACCAAATTGGCGCGATTATTTTACATTATTTGTTAAAGCAAAAGAAAGCGCAAAATGAACTACCAGAAAATGCGGCTGTTTTAAAATCAATTGTAACAAGTAATCTTGGAACAGAAATCGCGAAAGACTTCGGCGTACAAATGATTGAAGTTTTAACAGGATTCAAATTTATCGCAGAACAAATCAAGCATTTTGAGGAAACTGGTAAGCATACTTTTGAATTTGGTTATGAAGAAAGTAATGGTTATATGGTTAAGCCATTTACGCGTGATAAAGATGCGATTCAGGCAGTTCTCGCGATTTCTGAGGTGGCACTTGTGAGCAAAACGGAAGGGCGGACTTTGCTAGAAGAGTTAGAACAAATTTATGCTGAATTTGGTTATTATAAAGAAGATTTAGTTTCGCTTACTTTAAGTGGAAAAGATGGATCAGAGCGCATCAAAGAAATTACAAGTGGCTTTAGAGAGCAACTTCCTACTAGTATGGGCGGCTTCCGAATTGAGCGCGCGGAAGATTATTTAAGAAGTGAAACTACTTGGATTGAAACAGGTAAAACTGGAGAAATTCATTTACCAACAGCAGATGTAATTAAATGTTATTTTGAAGATGGTTCGTGGTTCTGCTTACGTCCATCAGGGACAGAACCAAAAATTAAATTCTACTTTAGTATTCGTGGTGAAAGTAAAGAAGAAAGTACAACAAAATTAGAAAAAGTAAAAGCTGATTTAATGCAACATATCGAGGCTTAAAAAAGAAAAATCCCGGAAACTCTATTTAGAGACTTTTCCGGGATTTTCTAGCGTGAAGTGTGCTAAAATAAAAGATAGATATTATTTGTGCGAAAGGATGAGGCAGAAATGGCTTCTAAACAATTAAAGTTAGTAATTATTACTGGGATGTCTGGGGCAGGAAAAACAGTTGCAATGCAGTCTTTAGAAGATCTCGGTTATTTTTGTGTAGATAATTTACCGCCAAGTTTACTTCCGAAATTTTGGGAGTTAATGAAAGAAAGCGATAAAATGGATAAAATCGCGCTCGTAATGGATCTTCGCGGTCGTGAGTTTTTTGATTCCATTGAACCAGCGCTAGATGAATTAGATAATACCAATTTTATAACAACAAAAATTCTCTTTTTAGAGGCTGATGATAAGGTGCTTGTTTCGCGTTATAAAGAAACACGCCGCCACCATCCACTGGAGCCTAATGGTTCTGTGCTTGATGGAATTAATGCTGAGCGTGAACTGCTTAGTGATTTAAAAGGGCGCTCACAGTTAGTCATTAATACTTCTAATATGGCGCCGCGTGAACTTAGAGAACGAATTAACAATGAATTTCAAACAGAAGACAAGGATGTTTTCAATGTCCAATTAATGTCTTTTGGGTTTAAATATGGCATTCCTATTGATGCAGATTTAGTATTTGATGTTCGTTTCTTACCAAATCCGCATTATATTGATAAGATGCGCCCGCTAACAGGGCTTGATGAAGATGTTTATGAATACGTGATGAAATGGCCAGAAACAGGGGCCTTTTTAGATAAATTAGTTGATTTATTAATGTTTACTCTTCCTTTTTACAAACGAGAAGGAAAAACTCAGCTTGTGATTGCAATTGGATGTACGGGAGGACAGCATCGTTCTGTTGCTTTAACAGAATATGTTGGTAAAGCAATCCAGCAAAAATATGAAACAACGATTTCACACCGAGATATGAAACGTAGAAAGGAACGCTAATATGAGCAAAGAAACGAAGCCAAAAGTAGTCGTTATAGGTGGCGGAACAGGTCTCCCAGTCATTTTAAAAGGACTTAAGAAAAAAGAGATTCATTTAACAGCGATTGTTACAGTTGCTGATGATGGCGGTAGTTCTGGTAAAATTCGCGAACAAATGGACGTTCTTCCTCCTGGAGATATTCGTAACGTCATGCTTGCTTTATCTAATGTTGATCCGCGCGTAGTAGACTTGTTCCAATATCGTTTTGCTGTAGATGGTGATTTATCAGGTCATGTAATTGGTAACTTGATTTTGACGGCATTATCGCAACTTAATGATAGTTACGTTGATGCAATAAATGTTCTTGCTACTGTACTTAAAATTCGTGGTAAGGTCATTCCAGCAACCGACCAACCGCTTATTTTAAATGCAGAAATGGAAGATGGATCAATTGTTCACGGTGAGTCGCTTATTCCACTTCAAGGCAAACATATTAACCGAGTATTTATAGAACCCGAAAATGTAAAACCTTATCCAACAGCAGTAGATGCAGTCAAAGAAGCCGATTTGATTGTTATTGGTCCTGGAAGCTTATATACAAGTATTTTACCTAATTTATTATTAGAAGAATTAGCTGAAGAAATTACAGCAAGTAAAGCCCAGAAAGTATACATTACGAACATTTTAACGCAAATTGGGGAAACAGACTTTTTCTCAGATGCGGATCATATCAAAGTCATTCACGAACATGTTGGTAAATCTTTTATCGATAAAACGTTGATTAACACTACAACTGTTCCAAAAGAATTACTATTTCCTGAAGATGTGGCGCAAGTGGAGCATAATGCGGAAGAAATGGAAAAACTTGGAGTAGAAGCTATTTATCAAGATTTTCTTTCTACAGAAGACGGACTTGTGCGTCATGCTGCTGATAAGGTGGCGGACGCGCTTTTAGCAATGTTACCTAATAAAATTAATGAAAAGGAGTGAGTAAGCCATGTCATTTGCATCGGAAACAAAGAAAGAATTAACCCATATGGACGTAAGTGATAGCGATGCAAAAGTGGAACTCGCAGCTTTTATTCGAATGAATGGCGCCATCTCGTTTTCGAATCAATTAGTTATAATGGACGTCCAAACGGAGAATGCAGCTATAGCTAGGCGAATGTACCAATTACTAAAAGATTTGTATGAAGTGCCAATTGAACTTTTAGTACGTCGCAAAATGAAACTTAAAAAAAACAATGTTTATATTGTGCGACTAAAGTCTGGCACGCGAGGGATTTTAGAGGATTTACGAATTCTTGAACCCCCAATGACGTTTACGAAGTCGATTGATAGGGGATTTGTTAAGAAGAGGAGCGCCAAACGTGCTTATTTACGTGGAGCCTTTTTGGCAAGTGGATCAGTTAATAACCCAGAAACTTCATCGTATCATTTAGAAATTTTTTCTGTTTATGAAGAACACAATGAGGCGATTTGTGCTTTAATGAATCAATTTGATCTCAATGCGCGAACACTTGAACGAAAAAACGGTTTTATTACCTATTTGAAAGAAGCAGAAAAAATTACGGAATTCTTAAGCATTATTGGTGCAACTAGTGCGCTTCTTCATTTTGAAGATGTTCGGATTATGCGCGATATGCGAAATTCGGTAAATAGGTTAGTTAACTGTGAAACAGCGAATCTCAATAAAACGATTAACGCTGCTGTAAGGCAAATTGATAATATTAAGTATATCCAGTCAACAGTTGGGCTGGAAGCTTTACCAGATCGGTTGCGCGAAATTGCCGAACTTCGGATTGCAAATGAAGATGTTACTTTAAAAGAGTTGGGTGAAATGCTAACAACTGGGCAGGTAAGTAAATCAGGCATTAATCATCGTCTTCGCAAACTGGATCAAATTGCCGAACGACTTAGAAGCGGTGAAACTCCAGCGCAAGTTGGGTTAAAAGTTAGCAATAGTTAATTAAAAGAAAAGGATGCGAATTAGAATGTCAAAATTATTTTCAGAATATAAATTAAAAGATGTAACGCTAAAAAACAGAATTGTTATGTCGCCAATGTGTATGTATTCAGTAGAAAATAAAGACGGGATTGCAACAGATTTTCATTTTGCGCATTACGTTTCAAGAGCAGCTGGCGGTACCGGGCTTGTGATATTAGAGGCTACTGCGGTTCAAGAAGTAGGTAGAATTTCTGAATTTGATTTAGGCTTATGGAATGACGAGCAAGTACCAGCTTTAAAACGGTTAGTAGATGGCCTTCATAACCACGGGGCAAAAGCAGGTATACAGTTAGCACACGCTGGTCGAAAAGCAGTTTTACCAGGTGAAATTGTGGCTCCTTCTGCAATTGCCTTTGACGAGAAATCTGCTAAACCTGTAGAACTTACGAAAGAAGCAATTAAAGAAGTGGTTGCTGATTTTAAACGGGCCGCGTACAGGGCTAAAGAAGCTGGTTTTGATGTAATCGAGCTTCACGCAGCGCACGGTTATTTAATTCATCAGTTCCTTTCCCCAATTACAAACCGTCGTGAAGATAATTACGGCGGGCCTGCTGGCAATCGTTATAAAATTTTAAGTGATATTATTAAGGCAGTAAAAGAAGTATGGGACGGACCGATTATTGTTCGAGTTTCCGCTACTGATTATGCACATGGGGGCTTGCAATTAGAAGACCATATTCCTTTTGCAAAATGGATGAAAGCAGATGGTGTAGAATTAATTGATGTGAGTACAGGTGGTTTAGTTAATGTAGCGCCACCAGTTTTCCCTGGTTATCAAGTACCATTTGCTGAGGGGATTCGTCGCGGAGCTGGCATTGCGACTGGAGCGCTTGGACTTATTACACGAGGTGAGCAAGCAGAGGAGATTTTATGCAACGAAAGAGCAGACTTAATTATCATCGGTCGAGAATTATTACGAAATCCTTATTTTGCCAAAGAGGCTGCTGAAACATTAGGTGAAACAATCGAAGCGCCGAAACAGTATTCGCGTGCTTGGAAATAAATTGCTGAAGCTTGAAGATTACAGATTGTGGTCTTCAAGCTTTTTTACATTTTAAATAAAGTTGTAGATATGAGGTATATTTTTTAGCGTGTTTATGGTAGTATGAATAATAGTTTTCTAGTTAGTTTAAAAATACACAAATAAATTAACTGAAAATTGGAATATAAGTAGGAGGGATTTTTATGACGAAAGTTAATTCTTTTTTCAGAAAAAAGAGTTTTCATAACCCAGCGACAGATAAACATCATTTAAACAAAACCTTAGGGGCATTTGATTTGACGATGCTTGGGGTTGGAGCGGTTGTTGGGGGAGGAATATTCATTCTTCCAGGGCAGGTAGCTTCTGTCATAGCAGGACCAGGAATTATTATTTCATTTATTATTGCAGGAATTGCTTGTTGTTTGGCAGCTCTTTGTTATTCGGAATTCGCTTCAAAATTGCCAGTTGCAGGTAGCGCTTATACATATAGTTATCACGTGTTTGGAGAAGGAATTGCATGGATTCTCGGTTGGTCGCTTATTTTGGAATATGGTCTTGCGGTTGCAGCGATTGCAAGTGGTTGGTCATCTTATATGAAGAGCTTATTAGCGGGCTTTGATTTACACATTCCAACAGTTATATCTTCTGCTTATAACCCAAGTGCAGGTACTTACTTTGATTTACTCGCTTTTGTAGTAGTTATGGTTATTGGTATTCTACTAAGTTTTGGAATTCGCGAATCTACGAGAGTAAATAATATAATGGTTTTAGTGAAAATTGCTGTTGTTGTCTTGTTTATTATCGTTGGTGCGTTTTATGTGAAGCCAGATAATTGGACGCCGTTTTTACCATTTGGAGTACAAGGGGTAATCACAGGAGCTTCTACTGTTTTCTTTGCTTATATTGGTTTTGACGCCGTATCTAGCGCAGCGGAAGAAGTGAAAAATCCGCAAAAAAATATGCCAATCGGGATTATCTCTTCTTTAGCAGTTTGTACATTACTTTATATTTTATTATCAGCAGTTTTAACTGGGGTGGTACCATACACTGATTTAGTTGGAGTTAGTGCACCAGTTGCTTTTGCACTTCAAGCTATTAATCAAAACTGGATTGCAGGTTTGCTTTCAGTTGGAGCTATTGTAGGAATGACAACCGTCGTACTTGTAATGTCTTATGGTGGAACAAGGTTATTGTTTGCAATGGGACGTGACGGCTTACTACCAAAATCTTTCTCAAAAATTAGCAAAAATGATACACCTGTTAGAAATACAATGATTTTTGCAACTGTGATGGGCTTAATTGCCTCTACAGTGCCAATGGAAGATTTAGCACAATTAATTAATATCGGAACGCTATTTGCTTTTGCAATGGTTTCTGTTGGAATTTTCTTCTTACGTCGCAATCCAGAGCTTAATCAAAAAGGCTTTAAGACACCGTTTTATCCAGTAGTACCAGCACTTTCATTTTTACTTTGTGTATACTTAATGCTTAATCTATCTAAAACAACTTGGATTGCATTTGGCGTTTGGTTTGTACTAGGGATTATTGTTTATATGTTTTATGGAAGAAAACATTCTACGCTACGTTTAAAATAAGACAAAAAAAGTGGGCTTGATTTACAAGCCCACTTTTTTATTAATTAGCCTTTTAAGCCAGATTTGTTAACGATGATGTCATCAATTAAACCATAATCTTTTGCTTCTTGAGCAGTCATGAAATTATCACGATCTGTATCGCGAGCAATTACTTCATAGGTTTGCCCTGTTTTTTCAGCCATAATAGTATTCATACGTTCTTTGACTTTCAAAATGTGACGAGCAGCAATTTCGATTTCAGTTGCTTGACCTTGAGCACCGCCTAGTGGTTGGTGAATCAAAATTTCTGCATTCGGAAGAGCAAAACGTTTACCAGATGCACCAGCAGTTAGTAAAAATGATCCCATCGAAGCAGCCATACCCATACCGATAGTTTGTACGTCAGCTTTAACAAAATTCATCGTATCGTAAATGGCCATCCCAGCTGAAATACTTCCTCCTGGAGAGTTGATATATAAGAAAATATCTTTTTCAGGATCTTGAGCATCTAAGAATAATAATTGAGAAACAATGGAGTTAGCCACATTGTCATCAACTGCAGAGCCTAACATAATAATTCTGTCTTTTAATAAACGAGAATAAATGTCGTATGCGCGTTCACCGCGGCTAGTTTGTTCAATTACTGTTGGAATTAAGTTCATATCAGATTCCTCCTGTTAAATTGTAGATTTTAAATTAGCTTTGTTTATATCATACACGAATGGTCAAATTAGGTCAAATGATAAAGTTTGTAGCAAACTATTTTTAAAAAATTTAACAAAAAGGTATACTATATTGAAAGGAAGGTGCATCATGAATAAATTGTTAAAAGTCGGAATGTTTTTTGCTGTTGTTATATTATCTATCGTACTTTTCGAAACAAATGCATTTGCTCATGGATACATATCTAAACCAGCAAGCCGAGTATATTTAGCTAATCAAGGGGTTAATACGGGAGTTGGAGCAGCACAGTACGAGCCACAAAGCGTAGAAGCACCAAAAGGATTTCCAGCAAGTGGTCCTGCTGATGGCAAAATTGCAGGCGGAGGAAAATACTCACTGTTAGATGCACAAACACAAGATCGATGGGCAAAAGTAGATATAGAATCAGGCCCATTAACTGTAGAATGGACTTTAACAGCGCCACATAGAACAAGTAGTTGGGATTATTTTATTACCAAAAAAGGTTGGGACCCAAACAAGCCATTAACAAGAGCGGACTTTGAACCATTAGCAACAATTACAGCTGATGGTAGCGTACCTGATAAATTAACAAGACAAGAAATAACGATTCCAAATGATCGTTCTGGTTATTATGTTATTTTAGGTGTTTGGTCTATTGCGGATACTGGAAATGCATTTTACCAAGTTATCGACGCAAACATCATTAATTCTGATATTGAACCAATTGTAGACAATGAAGCACCTACTGAACCGACTAATTTAACAGGAACAACCACTGCTAAAAAAGTAAGTTTAACATGGACTGGTTCTAAGGATAATGTAGGAATTAAGGGATATGAAATTTTACGTGATGGAAAAGTAATCGGGGAAAGTCAAGTTGCCGTATACGAAGATACAACTGTAAAAGACAATACAACCTATACGTATACAGTGCGCGCAAAAGATTTTTCTGGTAATACATCATCACTTAGTAACAGCGCTAAATTAACAACAAAGGAAGCGCCAGCCGTTGATAACGAAGCTCCAACAGCACCAAAAGGTTTAATGTCACATGCACAATCAGACACTACTATTGCACTTTGTTGGCAAGCCTCAACGGATAATGTTGAAGTGAAAAATTATGAACTATATCGAAATAATACGAAAATCGCAACCACGACTTCCACGATGTTTGAAGATACAAAGTTAGCAAATGACACAAGCTATAGCTACAAAGTATACGCAGTTGATACATCTGGTAATCGTTCACGAGTAAGTAATGAAATCACTGCCAAAACTAAAACGCTAGACCCAATGAATACATGGAAAGTTGATCGAATTTATAATGCAGGCGATCAAATTTATTATAATGGGGTAGCTTACACAGCGAAATGGTGGACTAAAGGTAATGCACCAGATACGAGTGATGTATGGAAATCAAACAGCACCGAAATACCAGTTTGGAACGCCCAAAAAGCCTATAATGGTGGAGAAAAAGTTTCATACAACGGTAAAATCTACCAAGCAAAATGGTGGGTTCGAGGTGAAAAACCAGATAGTTCTTCTATTTGGATAGCGGTAAATTAACTATTGAAGCCAGCGCATCATAAGGTGCGCTGGCTTCTTCATTCAAAATAAAGCTTGTAAAAACATACGAATTTCGCTATAATTACTATTCGTACGGTAAATATTTTCTTTGTACATAAAGCCCTCGTGGTGCAACGGATAGCACGTAAGATTCCGGTTCTTAAAATGGGGGTTCGATTCCCTCCGAGGGCATAAGTTGAAGCGTTATAAACATTGGTAATACAATGTTTATAACGCTTTTTTTGTTTTGTGAAGTTCAAATACATGCGAGTAAATCTCTAACGTCGGTACTAGAGTATGATGCTTCAATCTAAATGAAATTACTAGATACAAAAAACACCTATGGGATGATTATTACAAGCAGATTTATTATGAGTCAATAACTTTTAGGTTTTTTGAATAATTATACCGCTTTATTTAGAATGAATATGTATCTTTTGTGTCAAATAAAAATAAAAGTGCATAAAAAATGAATAATAACTCGTATTGTGTAATAATTTGCGACTAAAAACACAATATTACATGAATTGTGTAATAAGAAATCTAAATAACTCTTATTTTTGGTCGTTCATGACAAGAATCGGGCGTTTCATTACATTTTTGGTTATACATTGAATTCTTATGGTAGGGTAATAGTGATCAATACAACTTGCAAAGGGAGATAGTGACATGAAAAAAATATTCGGAATATGTAGTATAGTAGGTATAACTTTACTTACAGTATTGGGACCGGTTTCTACTGTTACACAAGCGGAAGAAGCTACAAATAACCCTGAGACTAAAGTAGAGATTTTAGAGCTTTCAGGGAAAGAATTAAAGGAACAAATTAAAAATGAAAAGGAACTAATAAATGAAGCAAAAACTAATCCAGAAAATGTAAAGGAAATAGTAGTAGAATACTTGGAAAGTGAAAATAATGTTGTTGGAAATAAGTTGCAAGAAGAAGAGTTAAATCCTGAAGACGCGGTGCTAGTAACTAATAGCGGGGAAGCTTTAGATAACGAATATAAAATTGATAATGAAACTAGTATTTCATTTAATGGGGCTGGGGTTGAAGTAGTTCAAGTAGAAGAAAGTGAAGAAAGAGATGCTACTGGAGCTGAAGACGCTAATCTGATTGAAGAAGAAACGAATGAAAATCTTTTTTCAAGTATTTCAAATAATGTGAAGTCATTTGTTTTTGGAAAAGAAGTTCTTGCGGCAAGTTCTAAAACTAAATCAGCTAGCCATTCTAGAACGGCTTATTCATGGTTAGGACCAAAACTATTTACTGCTAAAATTGCTGCAAAATTTACTTATAATGGATCAAAAGTGACTGCACAAATAACTGAAAATTACATCAAGAAATCATTTACGGTTGGTATGTGGAGTTGTTACGACAAGAAAAATGGCGTTCAAAAACCAAGCAGCAAGAAGAGGGTTGTGTATCAACAAGGTATGTGTAGCTGGGGACTAGCTGTAAAAGGATATGGCTGGACTGTACAAGAAAAATATGTAAGAGTAAATGTAGAGTGCAATCAGAATGGTACGATTTCAAAATCAAGTGTACTTAAATAGGAGGTTTAACATGAAAAAATTTATTCTTATAGAATCTATTCTTTTTCTAGTAATATTTTCTGTCTTGCTGGTTCAAGCTACAGAAATGAGCATACAAATGCTTATTGGAGTTCTACTTATGACAGTTGTAATAAACGGCTTTATTCTTTTTATAGCTTGGATTATTAAGGTGATACGAGCGGGAATACAATCAACTAGATAATAGTGTTTAAACATAAAAAGCATGCTTTTTATATTTGAGAAAAGAAAGAAAATTGTATTATCTTTTGATTATAAGAACGCTTGTTCTTATAATGTTTTCAAGAGGTGACGAAAATGTATAATTTAATGGATGATATTTTAGAACATTCAATAGTGTTAGCAGAAGGAATGAAGTGCCATTGATTAATAGAAGTACTGTTTTTAAAGAATAATCATCATGTGCGTGCGATACAAGTATGGTTTTAGACTATGAAAAACATATTGTGCAGCTTGAAAGATTTGACGAACGAATAATTGACATTAACATAGAAGATATTGTTTTCTGCGAGGTTATGACATGAGAGTATATAGCTTTAATAATTTTAAATATATTTGTTACGTCGAAGGAAAAAGAATAGGTGTTGAAAAAATCTTTTCTGAACTACTTGAAACAAATGAATTAAAATCATTTTATAAAAACCTTGAGAAAAAACATCTTGATATAAATACTATTTATAATGAATATTTACTACAATGCAAAAATAAATAACATTTACAAACACATAAAATGTTTGTGACGAAATTTGTGGCAAGCGTATCCTGAATGGCTATATATCAACATATATCAATCCCTCCGAGAGCATAAAAAACATCTCACATTTGGCGAAAGCTCATTTGTAAGATGTTTTTATTTTTTAAACTTCCCATATAGAAATGATAGTTAGAAGAGACTATACGTAAAACTCAGAGATAACCGCCGATTGCGATTGTAAAATATTTATACTGTCTATTTAACTTTCTGCCAAAATTAGTCTACTTCAACCCAGCATTTTCTGGTAAAATATAAATCAGCAAGGGAGGCGCTTATTTTGGCTGCTAGTTTGAAAGAACGGTTAGAAAAAGAAGTAAGAACATATAGTGAAGATAATCATTTGAACGTTCAAACAATTGATTTTTTATATGCAGGACCTCATATGCGAGGACGCCACTCGCTTATTCTAGCCTTTACGGAAGCTGGAATTTTTACATTTGTTTTCAAATTAAGTGACGCAGAAATGCACTTTTTAGATGCAAAAACGATTCAGCAAATTGCGCTAGTTAAAAAGAAATTGGTGTACCGTTTATTTATCCGTGCAGTAACGGAGGATGGCGAACTAGAAGAAGGAAAATATCTTGTAAGTAAACGAGTTTTCGGACGGAAATGGCACAAAGAAACTTTACAAAAATTAATTGATAAAAACATACAACTACTGACTACAAACCAATAAGAAAGGTGGGGTAATGATGGAAAAGAAACGCACTCGGGCAGAAGAACTAGGAATAACAAGAAGAAAAATTCTCGATACAGCAAGAGACTTATTCATGGAAAAAGGTTACCGGGCAGTTTCAACAAGAGAAATTGCTAAAATCGCCAAAATTACCCAACCGGCACTTTATCACCATTTTGAAGATAAAGAATCACTTTATATTGAGGTAGTTCGTGAACTGACGCAGAACATTCAGGTGGAAATGCATCCGATTTTACAATTGAATAAGCCGAAAGAAGAGCAGTTACATGATATGTTGATTATGTTAATTGAAGAACATCCAACCAATATTTTACTAATGATTCACGATATTCTTAATGAAATGAAGCCGGAAAATCAGTTTTTACTATATAAGTTATGGCAAGAAACATATTTAATGCCGTTTCAACAATTTTTTGAGCGCTTAGAAAATGCAGGAGAGTTGCGCACAGGTATCAGTGCTGAAACAGCCGCGCGATACTGTTTATCGACTATTAGCCCACTGTTTTCTGGCAAAGGTAGTTTCGCGCAAAAACAAACGACTACAGAACAAATTGATGAATTAATTAATTTAATGATGTTTGGCATTTGTAAAAAAGAGGTATAATTTAGCGTGCTTCTTTTTTTGGTGTTTCACTTATCGATTGATAAACGAAAAAATAAGCAAACTAAAGGGGGATTTATAATGAAAGACGGATTTTTAAGTAAAATAGCCAGTTTTGTCGGTGGTAAGAAAGGTCGGTTTATAACACTAGGTCTATGGATTATCGCTATTATAATTTTACAGTTTTTCTTTCCAAAGGCTGCGGATTACAAAGACGATGCAGCGAAAGACTTACCTAGTTCAGAGCCTTCTGTGGTCGCCCAAAAACTAATTGATGATAAATTTGCTGGGACAGACGGGACGCCAGCGCTTATTACTTGGTATCGTTCAACTGGCTTAACCACAGCTGATTTAGCTAATATTCAAAAATACAGCAAAGAATTAACTAAAAACCCAGTTGACTTCCAAAAAATGGCAGTTCCATATGATAAAATGCCGCCAGTTGCCTTAAAACAGCAAGTTTCTAAAGATGGAACCACTTTTATTCAAACCGTTATTATGAAAGATAGTGCGACGTCAGATCAGCTAGCTGAGAGTTTTAAACAACTCGAAACAACTGCTAAAAAAACAATTGGCGAAGATCCTTTTGCCAAGAAAGTGTCAGCTGATGACACACTTGTTGCTCGGACAACTGGACCAGCAGGTATCAGTGTGGACGCGAGCGGATTATTTAAAGACGCAGATGTTTCACTGTTAATTGGGACGGTTCTACTTGTTCTAGTCTTTTTATTAGTTATTTATCGTTCGCCAATTTTGGCATTAATTCCTCTGATTGCAGTAGGGTTTGCTTATTTAGTAATTACGCCGATTCTTGGTTTGCTTGCAAAAGAAGGGATTATCACATACGGTTCCCAAGGGCTCTCGATAATGACCGTACTATTATTTGGTGCAGGAACAGATTACTGTTTATTCTTGATTGCTAGATTCCGAAGCCATTTACACACAGAAAAAAATCGTTTCCAAGCATTTAAAGAAGCTTTTAGTGGAACAGCGGGCGCAATTGCGCTTAGTGGCTTGACTGTTATGGCGGCGCTACTTCTACTTTTAGCTGCCGAATATGGTTCGTTCCATAACTTTGCCGTACCTTTTAGTTTAGCGATTTTCATTATGATGATTTCTTCATTAACACTTGTGCCAGCGTTACTTGGCTTATTTGGTCGTGTTTCATTCTGGCCATTTGTCCCAAGAACAATAGAAATGGAAGAAGCTCGTGCAAAGAAAAAAGGGAAGACACCGAAACATCACAAAGAAAACCGTTTTTGGCATAAAATTGGTGAAATGTCTGCAAAACATCCCGTGCGTATTTTAATTATTACTTTAATCATCCTAATTGGCTGTGGGATTTTCACGACTCAAGTCAAATATACGTATGATACACTTTCGACTTTCCCCGAAGACATGCCATCTCGAGAAGGTTTCACGCTAATTAGCGATCATTTCGGTGCTGGTATGCTCGCACCGATGGAAGTGGTTGTTAATTCCAAAGAATCAATGAAAAGTTCGCTTGAAAATGTGGATGGAGTAGCTTCGGTTACTGGACCTGAACGAAGCAAGGGTTACCAAAAATACACACTTATTTTGAAAGACAATCCTTATAGCAATGAAGCAATGGATGTCGTACCAAAAGTTCGCGCCGCTGCTGATAAAGGTAATGATGTTTATATAGCTGGCCAAACAGCAACACAATATGATGACCGGGCAGTGACACAACATGATGAAAAAGTAATTATCCCACTCGTGATTGCCTTGATTGCGATTTTACTACTTTGTTATTTACGTTCAATTACAGCAATGCTTTACTTAGTGGCAACAGTTCTACTTTCATTCGTTGGAGCACTTGGACTTGGTTGGGTCATTATCCATTATGCAATGGGAGTAGAAGCTATTTCTGGCTTGATCCCACTATATGCCTTTGTCTTTATTGTGGCCCTCGGAGAAGATTACAATATCTTTATGATTTCTAGTATTTGGAAAAATAGTAAGAAAATGCCGCTTCGAAAAGCCATTACAGAAGGTGTTGGTCAAACTGGTGGGGTTATTACTTCTGCAGGTTTAATTTTAGCGGGAACGTTTTGTGTCTTAACCACACTACCAATCCAGTTATTAGTACAATTTGGTTTAATTACTGCGATTGGTGTGTTACTAGACACATTCATCGTTCGACCATTCCTTGTTCCATCAATTACCGTACTCCTCGGGAAATGGGCATTCTGGCCAGGTAAACAACATAAAATGACAAAATAATAATGTCCTAAATAAACTTCTTGTCTATTCCTCTGAAAGGTATATAATAGATGTATCTAAAAGGAGGAACGACAGAAAATGAGAGTAATTGATACCCACTGTGATGCGCTTTATAAGTTACAGGCTGGAAAAGGAAAATACACTTTCCAAGATGCAAAAGAACTTGATGTGAATTTTGAACGGCTTATAGAAGCTAAAATGTTGTTACAAGGATTCGCCATTTTTCTTGACGAAGAGGTTCCTGTTGAAAATAAATGGAAGAAAGCAGTAGAGCAAGTTAATATTTTTAAACAACATGTTCTTCATAAAGGCGGAATGATTCAGCATATAAAGAAATGGTGTGAATTAGAAAATCTGCCGGAAGATAAAATTGGTGCAATGTTGACTTTAGAAGGCGTTGAACCAATTGGACGTGACTTAGATAAATTAACCCAATTGCTTGATGGCGGGGTATTATCTGTCGGTTTAACTTGGAATAATGCTAACTTGGCAGCAGATGGGATTATGGAGGAACGCGGTGCAGGTTTGACCCGTTTTGGGAAAGAGATTATCCATCTTTTGAATAAAAGAAAAGTATTCACGGATGTTTCGCACTTGAGTGTGAAAGCTTTTTGGGAAACTTTAGATGAAGCTGAGTTTGTCATTGCCAGCCATTCGAGCGCTAAAGCAATCTGTTCGCATCCAAGAAACTTAGATGATGATCAAATTAAAGCGATGATAGAGCATGATGCGATGATTGATGTTATTTTCCATCCGCTTTTCACAACAAATTCTGGTGTGGCGGATATGGAAGATGTTATCCGTCATATTGATCACATTTGTGAACTTGGCGGTTTAAAAAACATTGGTTTTGGCTCGGATTTTGATGGCATCCCAGATCATGTCAAAGGACTGGAACATGTCGGTAAGTACCAAAGCTTCCTCCAAACATTAGAGAAACACTATACAAAAGAAGAAGTAGAAGGATTTGCATCTCGCAATTTCTTAAACCATTTACCAAAATAAAAAAGTCCAAGCACTAGTTGAAGTGCTTGGGCTTTTTCAAATAGAATGTGCTGTAATTTGAAAAATGGCATGTTATAATAAAGACTAGAAATGGAATATAATTCAGTTTGGTAGTAGTATCAGACTGATTTTTAATGGAGGTTTTAATGTGCGTTTAGAATCTAATTTCGTCCAAAAGCAACAACAAAAACAATCGCTGAAATTAAATATGACGCAACAATTGTCACAGTCTATTGCTATGCTTCAATTTGCGACAGCTGATTTAGTGGCATTTTTAGAAGATAAAGCACTCGAGAACCCATTAATAGAAGTGATTCCAGGCTCGGATTTTGCAACAGATTTTTCCTATAGTAGCCGTAGAAGTACTGGAAGTTCTGATGATACAGATTGGTTAGAACAAATAGCAGATAATAAGTTGACGCTAGCCGATGCGCTAAAAGAACAATTACATTTAATGGATATAACGCAAACCCAAAAAATTATTGTTTTATATTTAATAGAAAGTTTAAATGACAATGGTTATTTACAAATAGATTTAAAAGATGTTAGTGCAGCACTTCTGATGGATGATTCGAGTGTTTTAGAAGGACTTGAAATTTTACAAGGGATGGAACCTGCTGGAGTTGGAGCGAGGGATGCGAGAGAATGTATTTTACTCCAAATCGAACGTTCACCTGATGCTCCTTATATTGCTTACGATGTCATCCAAAAATTCTTCACAGAATTCGCTGAGAAAAAATGGAAAAAAATTGCATCAGAAATGGACGTTAGTTTGCAAGATATTCAAGAAGTTTCTGACTACATCCAAACATTAAACCCTAAACCAGGCTCTGAGTTTGAGTCAGAACGCGTCCAATATGTAGTTCCTGATTTAATTTTACTCCAACACGGAAATGAATTTGCCGTTTCTCTAGCAAAACAATTTCTGCCACAAGTCAGGTTTCAAGAGGCTTATTATGAAACAATGCGAGCAACAGAAGAAAAAGACGTTGCCCAATTTCTCCGTGAAAAAGCGGGTGAATTTGATTGGATAAAAAAAGGAATTGAACAACGGGAAAACACATTACAAAGAGTAGGTGAGGCAATCGTAAGTCACCAAAAATCCTACTTTCTCGACAATTCAGCCCATTTGCAACCCCTAACTTTAAAAGAAGTGGCAGAAGAACTTGGTGTGCATGAGTCTACAGTGAGTCGTGCGGTAAATGGCAAGTATATGGAAACGAATACCGGCGTGTATGAACTAAAACGTTTTTTTGCATCTGGCTTACAGAAAAAATCTGCTGAGAACGAAAACATTGGCGACATCTCTAGTACGACGATTAAAAAACTAGTACAAGAATTCGTAGCAGCAGAAGATAAATTAAAACCACTCTCGGATCAAAAAATAGTGGATATGCTCGCAGAAAAAGAAATTCAAGTTTCCAGAAGAGCTATCGCTAAATACCGCTTGGAATTAAATATCCCATCATCTTCTAAAAGAAAAAGATTTTAAAGACATTTTTTGCCTCACAACTAGGCTGTGGGACAAAAAATGTCTTTTTAGAATAAAAAAATTACCAAGAGCATGTTTCATTTTTAATAGAGGTGGAAAACAACTAGTGTAGCCTAGTTAGAAGTTTGCATTCTTAAATTTAATTGTAAACTTTAGGTGAATATTTCATAAATGTCCCACTTAATACTTGAAGATTTGTGCCAAGACTGTTAGAATAGGGAACGTAGGGTAGTTAAAGAACATTAAAAAAAGATTCACCAGCGTAAGCAGAAAGAGAAGGGGTAAAAACTCATTGAGAGACATTTTGTTGACGAGCTGAAGTAGCTAGTTTAATAGTCTTGAAAGTTTATGTAAACCTCTATCTCTACTTTTTTTAGTTCTAACGGGACGTCAGATGACTAAGTGGGTCGTGAAGTGTCCAAGGATGAGGAGCAATTAAAAATGTCAGACTTAATTAACATTCAGAAAAAGTTATTGCCCGACGTTTTAATGATTATGCAAAAACGCTATCAAATCTTACGCTCAATTTATTTTTCTGAACCAGTTGGAAGACGAACACTTGCCGGAATGTTAGGTATGAGTGAACGAGTCCTGCGCGGCGAAGTGGAATTTTTAAAAGCACAAGGTTTAGTAGAAATTGCTTCTTCCGGGATGACCGTTACAAAAGAAGGTTTGGTCGTTTTTCGCGATTTAGAAAATGTCATGAACCAACTTTCGGGGTTACATTCAATGGAAGAACAATTAGCAAAGAAATTGCAAATCAAAAAATGCTTGGTAGTGCAAGGTGATAGCGATGATACACCATGGGTCCGCGAAGAAATGGGGCGTGTGGCGGTAGAACAATTAGACATGGCGCTCACCGAAAAAAGAAACATCGTCGCAGTTATGGGCGGCTCTACAATGGCAACTGTTGCCGAAATGATGACAACTGATTTCGCAAAAGGCAGAGAACTACTTTTCGTTCCCGGTCGTGGAGGTATTGGTGAAGACCTTGACAATCAAGCGAATACAATTTGTGATAAGATGGCAACGAAGACAAACACGAAACACCGCGTTCTTTATGTTCCAGAACAACTTGGCGAAGAAGCCTACCGTTCTTTACTAAAAGAACCGGCAATTCAAGAAGGCTTACGGTTAGTACAATCCGCAAATGCTATTATCTTAGGCATAGGTGATGCGCTCGCAATGGCGAAACGCAGACATACCGGCGAAGAAGTACTTGAAAAAATCATCCGTCGTAAAGCCGTTGGTGAAGCATTTGGTTATTATTTTGATGAGCAGGGCGAGGTTGTACATAAGGTCCCTACTTTCGGTCTTCAATTCGAAGACTTAGCGCAAATTCCGCACATTATCGCTGTTGCAGGCGGTACATCGAAAGCCAAAGCAATCAAATCGTATATGAAAAGCGCTCCGAAAAATACGATTTTAATCACGGATGAAGGAGCAGCAAAATCGCTTTTAAAAGGGAGTAATACCCTTTTGAAATAAAAAAACACTATTTTCAAGGAGGAAATTGACTTATGACAGTTAAAGTTGGTATTAATGGTTTTGGACGTATCGGACGTCTAGCATTCCGTCGTATTCAAAATGTGGAAGGAATTGAAGTTGTTGCAATCAATGACTTAACAGACGCTAAAATGTTAGCTCACCTGTTAAAATATGATACAACTCAAGGCCGTTTTGACGGTGAAGTAGAAGTACATGATGGTTTCTTCAAAGTAAACGGTAAAGAAGTTAAAGTATTAGCTAACCGTAACCCAGAAGAACTTCCATGGGGCGACCTAGGAGTAGATATCGTTCTAGAATGTACTGGTTTCTTCACAGCGCAAGACAAAGCTGAATTACACATTAAAGCTGGCGCTAAAAAAGTTGTTATCTCCGCTCCAGCAACTGGCGACATGAAAACAATCGTTTACAATGTAAACCATGAAACATTAGACGGAACTGAAACAGTTATCTCTGGCGCAAGCTGTACTACTAACTGTTTAGCTCCTATGGCTAAAGTTTTAGAAGACAAATTTGGTGTTGTTGAAGGTCTAATGACTACAATTCACGCTTACACTGGTGATCAAAATACATTAGATGCTCCACATCCAAAAGGTGACTTCCGTCGTGCACGTGCTGCTGCCGAAAATATTATCCCTAATACAACTGGTGCTGCTAAAGCTATCGGTGAAGTATTACCAACACTTAAAGGTAAATTAGACGGAGCTGCTCAACGTGTTCCAGTTCCAACTGGTTCCCTTACTGAATTAGTAACAGTTCTTGATAAAAAAGTTACTGTTGATGAAGTAAATGCAGCTATGGAAGCAGCTTCTGATCCAGAAACATTCGGTTACACTAGTGACCAAGTTGTTTCTTCTGACATCAAAGGTATGACTTTCGGTTCATTATTTGACGAAACTCAAACAAAAGTGCTTACAGTTGGCGATCAACAATTAGTTAAAACTGTTGCTTGGTATGATAACGAAATGAGCTACACTGCTCAATTAGTACGTACTTTAGAATACTTTGCAAAAATCGCTAAATAATTGCTAGATTAATTTTACTGAAGTGCTTGTTACTTCAGCAATAACAAGAATAAGCGGAGACACTATTGTTTCCGCTTATTTTCTGAAATAACGGGGGGCGACCCCAATCCTTTAAAATTAATGGAGGAACTTTAAATGGCTAAAAAAGTTGTAACTGATTTAGATTTAAAAGACAAAAAAGTTTTAGTTCGTGTTGACTTTAACGTGCCAATGAAAGACGGCAAAATCACTAACGACAACCGTATTGTTGCCGCACTTCCAACAATTGAGTACATCTTAGAACAAAACGGTAAAGCAATTCTATTTTCTCACCTTGGAAAAGTAAAAACAGAAGAAGATAAAGAAGGAAAATCTCTTCGTCCAGTAGCCGCTCGTTTAAGCGAATTACTTGGAAAAGAAGTGAAATTTGTTCCAACTACTCGTGGTCCAGAACTTGAAAAAGCAATTGATGAGTTAAAAGACGGCGAAGTACTTCTTTTTGAAAATACACGTTTTGAAGATATTGATGGTAAAAAAGAAAGCAAAAACGATCCAGAACTTGGAAAATACTGGGCTAGTCTTGGCGACGTTTTCGTAAATGACGCTTTCGGTACTGCTCACCGTGCGCACGCGTCTAACGTTGGAATCGCTTCTAACCTAGAATCAGCGGCCGGATTTTTGATGGAAAAAGAAATTAAATTCATCGGTGGTGTAGTTGATAATCCAACACGCCCACTAGTAGCAATCCTAGGTGGCGCTAAAGTTTCTGACAAAATCGGTGTTATCGAAAACTTACTTACAAAAGCAGACAAAGTACTTGTCGGTGGCGGAATGACTTTCACTTTCATGGCAGCTCAAGGTCAAGAAATTGGTAAATCTCTTCTAGAAGCAGATAAAGTTGAACTTGCTAAAGGTTTACTTGAAAAAGCTGGCGATAAACTAGTATTACCAGTTGATGCAGTTGTATCTAAAGAATTCAGTAACGATGCTCCTTTCCATACAGTGAGTGCAGATAGCATTCCAGCTGATGAAATGGGACTAGATATTGGTCAAGCTACAATTGACTTATTCACAAAAGAACTTCAAGGTGCTAAAACAGTAGTATGGAATGGTCCAATGGGCGTATTTGAACTTAGCAACTTTGCTAAAGGTACAATTGGCGTTTGTGAAGCTATTGCAAACTTAACGGATGCAACAACAATCATCGGTGGTGGGGATTCCGCAGCAGCAGCTATGGACTTAGGTTTTGCTGACAAATTCACACATATTTCCACTGGTGGCGGTGCATCTTTAGAATATCTTGAAGGTAAAGAGCTTCCTGGTGTTGCTTCTATTAGCGACAAATAAGCTGAACCAAAAATAATTTTTAATATCGAGAGGATGTTTATCCAAATGCGTAAACCAATTATTGCTGGTAACTGGAAAATGAACAAAACTGCTGCAAAAGCAGGACAATTTGCAGAAGACGTAAAAAATAACGTGCCATCAAGCGATGCTGTTGAATCAGTAGTAGCTGCACCGGCTCTATTTTTACAAGAATTAGTTCGTCTTACTGAAGGAACTAATCTTCGCGTAGCTGCACAAAACTGTTATTTTGAAGACGAAGGTGCTTTCACTGGCGAAATTAGCCCGTTTGCACTTGCTGACTTAGGTGTATCTTATGTTATTATTGGACACTCTGAACGTCGTGAGTACTTCCACGAAACAGACGAAGATATTAACAAAAAAGCACACGCAATCTTCAAACACGGCATGACACCAATCATTTGCTGTGGTGAAACATTAGATCAACGTGAAGCTGGTCAAACAGATACTTGGGTACGTGGTCAAATCCGTGCAGCGCTTGCTGGTTTAACGGAAGAACAAGTAATCAAATCTGTTATTGCTTACGAACCAATCTGGGCAATCGGTACTGGGAAATCTTCTACAAGTGCTGATGCAAACGAAACTTGTGCAGTTATTCGTGCAGAAGTTGCTGACGCTGTATCTCAAAAAGCAGCAGACGCAGTTCGTATTCAATACGGTGGTAGCGTAAAACCTGAAAACATTGCTGATTATCTTGCAGAGTCCGACATTGACGGCGCTCTTGTAGGTGGAGCAAGCTTAGAACCAGCATCGTTCTTAGCATTATTGGAGGCAGTAAAATAAAATGAGTAAATCACCTGTAGCAATTATTATCCTCGATGGTTTTGGTAAACGTGCAGAAACAGTAGGTAATGCTGTAGCTCAAGCAAACAAACCAAATTTCGACCGTTATTGGGCTAATTTTCCTCACGGGGAACTTAAAGCTGCCGGCCTTGATGTTGGTCTTCCTGAAGGCCAAATGGGTAACTCTGAAGTTGGCCATACAAACATCGGGGCTGGACGTATTGTCTACCAAAGCTTAACTCGTATTGACAAAGCTATTGAAGAAGGCGAATTCCAAGAGAACAAAGCCCTAAACAATGCCTTCACACATACAAAAGAAAACAACTCGGACCTACATCTTTTCGGTTTACTATCAGACGGCGGCGTGCATAGTCACATTAATCACCTCGTTGCACTTTTAGAAACTGCGAAAGATAAAGGCGTGAAAAACGTTTATATCCATGCATTCCTTGATGGACGTGACGTGGCTCCACAATCTTCACTAGAATATTTAGAAACACTACAAAAAGCTATTAGTGATTTAAACTATGGTGCAATTGCTACTGTTTCTGGACGTTTCTACGCGATGGATCGTGATAAACGCTGGGAACGTGTTGAAAAAGCTTACAAAGCAATCGTCAGCGCTGAAGGTGAAAAATTTGAAGATCCAATCGAACTTGTCAAAGCTTCTTATGCGAATGACAAAAATGATGAATTCGTTGTTCCTGCTATCATTACTAAAGATGGCGAACCTGTTGCAACAGTCAAAGACAACGATGCAGTTATTTTCTTCAATTTCCGTCCGGACCGTGCGATTCAACTTTCTAATGCATTCACTGATAAAGAATGGGATCATTTCGACCGCGGGGCTAACCACCCTAAAAACATCAAATTCGTTACAATGACTCTTTACAACCCAAGCATTGATGCAGAAGTTGCTTTTGAGCCAATTGAAATGAAAAATGTTATCGGCGAAGTACTTTCTAATGAAGGCCTTTCGCAACTGCGTATCGCTGAAACAGAAAAATATCCACACGTAACATTCTTTATGAATGGTGGACGAAATGAAGAATTCCCTGGTGAAAACCGGATTCTAATCAATTCGCCAAAAGTAGAAACATACGATTTGCAACCTGAAATGAGCGCATATGAAGTAACAGATGCACTTGTTGAAGACATTAAAAACGACAAACACGATGCGATCATCTTAAACTTCGCAAACCCAGATATGGTTGGGCACTCAGGTATGCTTGAGCCAACTATTAAAGCAATCGAAGCAGTAGATGAAAATCTTGGTCGTGTAGTAGACCTTATTTTAGAAAAAGGTGGATCAGCTATTATCTTTGCTGACCATGGTAACTCTGAAACAATGTCTACTCCAGAAGGAAAACCGCACACTGCGCACACTACTGTTCCAGTTCCAGTAATTGTAACAAAAAAAGGTGTAACGCTTCGTGAAGGTGGTCGTCTAGCTGACGTTGCGCCAACTATGCTTGATTTACTTGGCGTTAAAAAACCTGCCGAAATGACAGGTGAAAGTTTAATTCAAAAATAATTTTAGTTATTACTTTAGTTTTTTTGCAAACAGAGCTACAATAAATACGAATTTAAAAACGGATGGGTCTTTGATTTGAAGTGAATGTCCTATTCATTTCGTTCAATTAATCCCAACAAAGGAGAGAATTATAAATGTCTATTATTACTGAAGTTTATGCTCGCGAAGTCTTAGATTCCCGTGGTAACCCAACTGTTGAGGTTGAAGTTTATACTGAAGCTGGTGCGTTTGGTCGCGCTTTAGTTCCAAGTGGTGCTTCAACTGGTGAATACGAAGCTGTAGAATTACGCGATGGCGACAAAGCTCGTTACCTTGGAAAAGGTGTTTTAAAAGCTGTTGAAAACGTAAACGACATTATTGCTGACAAAATTATCGGTTTTGACGTAACTGACCAAATCGGAATTGACAAAGCAATGATCGAACTTGATGGTACACCTAACAAAGGTAAATTAGGTGCTAACGCTATTCTTGGTGTTTCTTTAGCTGCTGCTCGTGCTGCTGCTGACGAACTAGGCGTACATTTATATGAATATCTTGGCGGAGTGAACGGTAAAGTTCTTCCAGTTCCAATGATGAACATCCTTAACGGCGGAGAACATGCTGATAACAATGTCGACGTTCAAGAATTTATGGTAATGCCTGTTGGAGCTCCAAACTTTAAAGAAGCTCTACGTATGGGTGCTGAAATCCTACACGCACTTAAAGCTGTTCTTAAAGGTAAAGGCTTAAACACTGGTGTTGGTGATGAAGGTGGATTCGCTCCAAACCTTAAATCCAACGAAGAAGCTCTTGAAACAATCATGCAAGCAATTAAAGATGCTGGTTACAAACCTGGCGAAGAAGTTAAACTTGCGATGGATGCTGCATCAAGTGAGTTCTATAACCGCGAAACTGGTAAATACGAACTTAAAGGTGAAGGCGTAACTCGTACTTCTGAAGAAATGGTAACTTGGTATGAAGAAATGATTACTAAATACCCAATCATCTCTATTGAAGATGGCTTAGACGAAAATGACTGGGACGGATTCAAACTACTTACAGAACGTATTGGTGACCGCGTTCAATTAGTAGGTGACGATCTATTTGTAACTAACACAACTAAACTTAAAGAAGGTATCGAAAAAGGTATCGCTAACTCCATCCTAATCAAAGTTAACCAAATCGGTACTTTGACTGAAACATTGGATGCAATTGAAATGGCTAAACGCGCTGGTTACACTGCAGTTATCTCTCACCGTTCTGGTGAAACAGAAGATTCCACAATCGCTGACATTGCTGTAGCTACAAACGCTGGTCAAATCAAAACTGGTGCGCCTACTCGTACTGACCGTGTTGCAAAATATAACCAATTACTCCGCATCGAAGACAATTTGGCTGATCTTGCTGAATATCATGGTAACGACACTTTCTACAACTTGAAAAAATAAGTTGATTGAATAAAACGCTAAACACCGCGAAAAGTAAAATTTTCGTGGTGTTTTTTCTGTTTTGAAATAACAGGAGGGGGTAATGAGTTGGAAGAGGAGGTAATGCTGATGAAAGTAAAAAATAGTCAGGCCTCAAAAGTGCTCGAAACTCCAAAAATCAAAGACGCAGTGGTGCATGAAAAAAGCCACCCCATAGCCGAAAAGCGCTCTGTACCAAAGAAAATTATTGATGCAGATGTGCCGCAACAACAGTTCCATCGTAGACTTATGAAATAATTGCGCGCCTGATTCTACAATGTTAGAATCAGGCGTATTTTATTAGAAGCATTTTTATATGAAATCAAGTATAATCAGATGTAAAATAAGAGTATTAAAAGTCTCGCGCAAGGAGAAATGCTTTATGATAACAAAAATCAATGGAATTAACTTGTTTTATCAAATTTACGGGACTGGCGAACCGATTCTTCTTATTCACGGTAATGGTCAAAGTCACCGTTCCTTAAAGCGAATTATTGATGATTTATCGCTTGACCACCAAGTGATTGCAGTAGATAGTCGTGCTCACGGTAGGAGCGATGCGGGCAATATGCCACTTGATTTTGAAATAATGGCGCTTGATATGCTTTCATTACTCGATTTTTTGAAAATTGATAAATATAAAATTGTCGGATATAGTGATGGAGGGATTGTTGCTCTTGTAATGGGAAAAATGCAGCCACATCGTCAAATTGCCTCTGTTGTTATCGGTACAAATTACCATGTAAACCAAATTCGCTTTTTGCCAGATTTATTTTGCCGAGTTGCTTATGGTTCTGCCGTTCTATTAGCGCCATTTAGCCGTTTTTTCGACCGAATGAAACAACAACTTGCTTTAACAATTTATCATCCACATATGTCTGAAGCAGATTTGAAAAGAATAACCGCACCACTTTTGGCAGTTGTTGGCGAATATGATTTGATTTCTTCTAAAGATACGAAAAAAATGGTGCATTCTGTTCAGCACGGCAAAATGGCAATTGTCAGAAATGGTCTTCATTATTTACCTAAACAAAAGCCAAAACAATTGTTACAATTAATTCATACTTTTTTTTCTGATTTAAGCGCGGGAATTCACAAATAGAATCACCTTAAATCCCTTTAGTACCAACATGTTTGGTAGTTGAGAAAAAAGTATTTGACAAGTTCTTTGGATAGCGTTAATATTGGTCTATTGGTCAGAACTCAAAAGGTAGCTTATTTAGTTCAGATGGGCTACAATGGAGTGGATTATAAAAGTGATGATATTAGGAGGATTGCGTAAAAATGAGTGCGGATCGTAGCTTTACGTTAAAAGCGGGAAATCGTGCTGTTTTGCTCTTGCATGGCTTTGCAGGGACTACAGAAGACGTAAGAGAACTTGGAGAAACTCTAGCAGAAAATGGATACACAGTACATGCACCAAACTTCAGAGGTCACGGGGATGAACCCGCTATTTTCTTGAAAACAACACCGGAAATGTGGTATGAAGATGCGGTGGCTGGATATCGTCAACTTGAAAAAGACGGATATAATGAAATTGCAATTGTCGGTGTGGCAATGGGCGGTGTTTTTGCGCTTAAAATGGCAGAATCGTTTTCACCAAAAGCGATTGTTCCACTCTGCGCCAACGTAAACCGCAAAATGCGCTATATCCCAATCGAAAACTATTTAACTAAACAATTAAAGAAACAAGGTATAGTAGAACAAGAAGCGAATCAAATGTTAAAAAACTATCTTCCTGAAATTGATGTAATGACGGAAGCACGTGCTACTTTCTACAAAAATGTAGCAAGCGACATTGAGAAAATCCATGTACCAACAATGATTGGCCAAGGCTGCCAAGACGAAGAAATCGATGCAGATAATGCCAACTATATCTTTAAGCACATTCATACAAATGACAAACAACTATGTTTCTATGCAGGTTCAGGTCACGATATTGTGAACGACTGTGAAAAAGATATTTTAGAAGAAGACTTGATTTACTTCTTAGACGATTTAGTTTGGCTCGAGGAAAAAGTTGTTTGATTATTGTATAGAAACAAACCTTTACGTATAATACCAAATATGGTAAAATTAACCTTAGTCAAATTGGGCGGTTTTAGGAGGAAAGAACAATGAGTACAGTTTTAACGGTCTTACTCATCATCGTATCAGTACTGTTAATTACAGTTATCATACTTCAACCAGGTAAAAGTGCTGGCTTATCCGGTGCCATTTCTGGTGGAGCTGAGCAATTATTCGGTAAGCAAAAAGCAAGAGGACTAGAACTTATTCTACATCGTACAACCATCGTTCTATCCATTGTTTTCTTCGCAATACTAATTGCACTGGCATACTTTGTACAGTAACGAGATGTTAACCACCTGAATGAAAATTTAGGTGGTTTTTTATTATTGGAGTTCTAAAGAAGCGTATTCCGCTTCCCTAGAACTCCAATACAAGGCGTAACAAAGTGGAGCGTTGTTTCCATTAAAAAAAGTGGACGAACAACCCAAAAAGAGGCGAACAAATTACTAAATACAACAAATCCCCTAGAACTCCAATACAAGGCATAACGAAGTGGAGCGTTGTTTCCATTAAAAAAAGTGGACGAACACCCCAAAAAGGGGTGCACAAAACATTAATTTAGTAAATCCCTTAGAACTCCAACAAAAATAACATCCACCTCAGAACAACCAAAACTCCAAAAAGAACCAAGGAGCGATATTTATTATGAAAATAACACCACCACAACCATTTTTATTTGAAAAAGGTAAAAGAGCAGTGTTACTCTTACACGGTTTTACAGGTAGCTCAGCGGATGTAAGAATATTAGGTAGGTTTTTACAAGAAAACAATTACACTTGCTACGCCCCTCAATACAGAGGCCACGGTGTATCTCCTGACCTACTCTTGAAAACGGGGCCAAACGACTGGTGGGAAGATGTTCTTGCGGCATATGACCATCTAAAATCTCTTGGTTATACCGAAATTGCTGTAGCAGGACTTTCACTCGGTGGACTTTTTTCATTAAAATTAGGTTTTTCTAGGCCGTTAAAGGGAATTATAGCCATGAGTACCCCAACAAGGATGGACAGTTCATCACCAATAATTCAAGGCTTTTTAGATTATGTACGTAATTATAAAAAATTAGAAGGTAAAACACCTGAACAAATCGATGCAGAAATGGTTGCTTATAAAGATGCCCCAATGAATACCATTGCTAAATTAAAAGATGAAATTAATGGTGTTGTGGCTGAAATAGATATGATTTATGCACCAATTATGGTCATTCAAGGTGAAAAAGATGACATGGTTGATGTGAGCGGAGCACAGCTAATTTATGATACAGTAGAATCAACAAAGAAAGAATTACACTGGTTTAAAGAATCTGGTCATGTCATCACATTAGACAAAGAAAGAAAAGACGTAAACCAAGCCGTTTTAACATTTTTAGATAGTTTAGATTGGCTAGAATAAACAACTTTTAAAACAGAGAGAGGAGGGACAGAAGTGGAACAAAAACAAATGGAAGAAAAAATTATGAATTTACTAACTTCGGCGCCTGATAAAACGTTTGCGCTAGAAGATTTAGAAATAGAAATAGCTTTAAACAATGCGGATGACTTTAAATTAATGGTGAAAGCTTTAGTAAAACTGGAAGATTCCGGAACTATTGTCCGCTCAAGGAAGAATCGGTATGCATTACCAGAAAAAATGGACTTAGTAAAAGGAACATTTCGCGCACATGAACGAGGTTTTGGCTTTGTTCTCCCAGAAGAAAAGGAAATGGACGATATTTTTATCCCGCCAAATGAAGTAAAAGACGCAATGAATGGGGACTTAGTTTTTGCGACGATTACGAAACGTAAAGGCGATAATTTGGCAGAAGGTACGATTAAGAAAATTGTCGAACGGAAGACAACGCAAATCGTCGGAACTTATATGGAAGACTTAGCTGGTACTCCGATTGTGATGCCAGATGATAAGCGACTTTTCGGTGAAGTGGAAATTGATTTAGAGGACGGTTTAAAACCAGTTGATGGACATAAAGTTATCGTTGAATTGACAGAATATGCAACTGGCCATGCGCGTGCAAAAGGGGTAGTTAAGTCTATTATCGGTCACCGCAATGACCCAGGAGTGGATATTTTATCAATTATTCATAAACATGGTATTTCAATTGGATTCCCGGAAGAAGTAATGGAGCAAGTAAGTAAAGCACCTGATGTGGTTGATGATTCAGATATTGGCAATCGTCGTGACTTGCGCGATCAAATGATTATTACGATTGACGGGGCAGACGCTAAGGATTTAGATGATGCTGTTACTGTTAAGCAACTTCCGAACGGCAACTGGAAGCTAGGCGTTCATATTGCAGACGTAACGCATTATGTAACAGAAGGCTCGCCACTTGATAAAGAAGCGCAAGACCGTGGAACGAGTGTTTATTTGGTTGACCGGGTAATTCCGATGTTGCCACATAGACTATCGAATGGAATTTGCTCGCTTAATCCGCAAGTTGACCGTTTTACCATGAGTTGTGAAATGGAAATTGATCAAGAAGGTCATGTGGTTAACCACGAAATTTTTGAAAGTATTATTAAAACTACGGAACGTATGACGTATACGGATGTAAATGATATTTTAGTTGAAAAAGACGAAGCGTTGCGTGAAAAATATGCGCCAATTGTTCCGATGCTTGAAGCAATGCAGCATTTGGCTGAAATCCTTCGCCATAAACGTGAAAAACGTGGCGCGATTGATTTTGATTTTAAAGAAGCACGTGTAGTTGTTGATGAAGAAGGTCATCCAGAAGCAGTCGTTATGCGCGAACGTTCAGCGGGAGAGCATTTGATTGAAGAATTTATGCTTGCTGCCAATGAAACAGTCGCAGAACATTTCCACTGGATGGATGTACCATTTATTTATCGTATCCATGAAGATCCAAAAGAAGATAAATTAGCTCGTTTCTTTGAATTCATTACGAACTTTGGCTTGATTGTGAAAGGAACAGCTAACGATATTCACCCAGCTGCTTTACAACAAGTACTAGAAGAAGTAAAAGGTAAACCAGAAGAAATGGTTGTTTCTACTGTTATGCTGCGTTCGATGCAACAAGCGAAGTATGATACAGTGAGCGCCGGACACTTTGGTTTGTCTACTGATTTTTATACTCATTTCACCTCGCCGATTCGTCGTTACCCAGATTTAATCGTTCACAGGTTGATTAGAGAGTATTTAATTAACGGCGATGTTCGTCCGGAAACATTAGAAAAACGCGCTGAGGAGCTTCCTGAGATTGCTGAACATAGCTCGAAAATGGAGCGACGTGCCGTAGAAGCAGAACGCGAAACAGACGAACTGAAGAAAACGGAATTCATGGTCGACAAAGTGGGCGAACGTTTCATCGGAATCATTAGTTCGGTAACCAATTTTGGCTTATTTATCGAGCTACCGACAACGATTGAAGGTCTTGTCCATGTGAGTGCAATGAAAGGCGATTATTTCAAATTCCATCAAAATCAGTTAGCGATGATTGGCGAAAGAACGGGTCAAATTTATCGTATCGGTGATGAAGTGGAAGTAGAAGTAACTAAAGTTGATGTGGATGCACGTGAAATAGATTTTGCGCTCCGTAGTGAAGGTAAACCTGGTCCAGTGAGCGACAAACAAAAACGCCAACGCGAAAAACCGATTGATAAAACTAGAAACTTCAAGAGTAGTTCAAAAAATAATCGTAATAAGCGCAGAACTGGAAAATCAGATGATACGAAACCAAAATCAGAACGTAAAGAAGACGAATGGTATACAAAACCTAAGAAGAAAAAGAAGAAAAAACCTTTTTATCAAGGTGTAGCAAAAGAAAGCCCGAAAAAGAAAAAACGTCGCTAGAAAGGATGGGGAGTTATGCCAAAAGGTGATGGTAAACTAGTCGCGCAAAATAAAAAAGCGCGCCACGATTACGCAATTGAAGAAACTTTTGAGGCTGGCATTGTCCTACAAGGTACTGAAATTAAATCCGTTAGAAACGCACGGGTAAACTTAAAAGATTCCTATGCACGTATCGACAAAGGGGAAATTTTCTTACACAATATGCATATTAGTCCATATGAACAAGGGAACCGCTACAACCATGATCCACTAAGGACGCGCAAGTTGCTTTTACATAAGAAGCAAATTAGCCGCTTAATTGGAGAAACGAAAGAGTCGGGTTATTCGATTGTTCCACTAAAAATGTATATTAAAGACGGCTACGCAAAAGTACTCATCGGTGTGGCTCGAGGTAAAAAGAAATACGATAAACGCCAAGATTTAAAACAAAAAGAAGCAAAACGTGATATTGAACGTGCATTTAAAGAGCGCCAACAATAAAATGCCTAAACCTAGTTATGTAACACTTAGTTAGATAAACTAGGTTTAGCTCTTGCCTTTTTAATTCAGTAACAGGTTTAGATTTTGCCGAGAATATCGTAATATATTTTTTATAAAAGAATCGCATTTACTATATGTTTTTCTATTTGTAAAGCCTTGTTTTTTCCTGTATAATAACAAATGTTAGCTCTAATCCTGGGGATGTTACGGATTCGACAGGGATAGTTCGAGCTTGAGTTGCGAGTCGGGGGGATCGTCCTCGTTATCAACGTCAAAGCCAATAATAACTGGCAAAGAAAAACAAAACCTAGCTTTCGCTGCCTAATAAGCAGTAGCATAGCTGATCCTCCGTGCATCGCCCATGTGCTACGGTAAGGGTCTCACTCTAAGTGGGCTACACTAGTTAATCTCCGTCTGGGGTTAAATAGAAGAGCTTAATCAGACTAGCTGAATGGAAGCCTGTTACCGGGCCGATGTTTATGCGAAATGCTAATACGGTGACTACACTCGTAGATATTCAAGTGCCGATATTTCTGGACGTGGGTTCGACTCCCACCATCTCCATAAAATAAAAAAGTTATGAATGGCTGTATAAAACTGTTTATAGCTTTTTTTATTAGAAACATTTAAACTCCAAGGTTAACGCTGAAAATAAAGTGACATTATAGAGAGGTTATCAATGAGTACAGAAGAATTTGTAAAAAACGTTCATAAAGAAAAAGACAATTTATTGAGAGTATACTTTGAAAATCAAAATAGTGAAGTTAGTAATCAAATAAATACCATGGAATTAACTGCTAAACAAAAAGAAAAATTAAATAAAGTTCTTGATATAGCTTTAAGTGACCTTTGTTTTACTTTATTATCTGCATTAGATGGCGCTACTTCATTAGGGGATCTCGAACAAACTGATTATACTTTATATGATGAAGATGAAAATGAATTAGTGCAAAATGGACAAATGGAATTAGCTGCATATGAGTATTTTTTTAATAGAAACTAATAATTCAAAGGTAAACATCCCAAAACAGTTTTGGGATGTTTTTTTAATTTCCCTTAACTTGATTATTTCTTTCTCTTTTATTTACAATTTTCTGCTAAGCTATTATTAAAGAAGTAAAGAGAGGACGAACTAGATGAGAGGTCTAAGGAAAATTTTCGTTATTTTTATTGTAATTGGATTTATATATGTATTGATTGTTGCGACGTTTATGTTCAGTGGGACGAAAGCTAAACCGGGTGAAAATGTAAAAACGGTACTTATTTTAGGTGCGAAAATAAACGGAAATCCGGCTAGCCCCTCGTTAGTTTTGCAAGAAAGGTTGGATGCGGCTGTTGCTTATTTGAATGAATATCCAAAAGCAAAAGTGATTGTTAGTGGTGGTCAGGGGGCGGATGAAAGTGCAACAGAAGCTTCAATTATGGAAGAATATTTAGTTAACGAGGGAATTGCTAGGAACCGGATTAAGCAGGAAACCAAATCTAAAAGAACAGAAGAAAATATTAAATATAGTAATGCGACATTTGATTTAGGAAAAACAGTGATTGTGACAAGTGACTATCATATGTATAGGGCATTAATGCTAGCAAAACGTCAAGGGATTGATGCAACCGGTCTTCCAGCAAAATCGCGGACATTTGCTAAATACAAAGGAATGATGCGAGAAGTTTTATCCATCACTTATGGGTGGGTTTTTGACCGCTAATACATGCTATAATAAGGCTAAAAGAGCTGGAGGTTTTGGGATGAAACTAGAGCGGATTTTAGCAATACTTGTAATGATTTTAGAGCGAAAAGTACTAGCAAGTGAGCTGGCTGAAAAATTTGAAGTAAGTACACGGACGATTTATCGTGATATGGATACATTACTCTATGCCGGATTTCCAGTCGTTGCTTTACCAGGAAAAAATGGCGGATTTACGATGCTTGATACATATAAACTAGCAACGTTTACTTTTTCTGAGGAAGAGAAGCGGATTTTGCTTGAAGCACTAGAGGCGCGTTCGGAATTTATGTTAAATGATAGACAAGAAACTTTACGAGAAAAAATCACTTTATTACAAACAGAAAAACCAACTAGCAATTATATTTTCTTTGATTCAGCGACACAACATCGCAAACAAATCGAGGCGGAAGTAAAACGAAAAATCGCCTATATTCAAAAAGCTTTTACAATGAAAAAACAGCTAGATATAACATATATTGCGATGGACGGAGCAGAGACAAAACGAGAAATTTCACCTCAAAAATTAAACTTAATGGATGGCAGCTGGTATTTAGAAGCATACTGTCACAAAAGAGCAGCCATTCGCCACTTTAAATTAACAAGAATAACGACTTTGAAAGAAACGAGTAAAACTAGTATGAAAATAAAAGAAGACCAAAAACAAGTTGAAGTAACAAAAAAAATTGTTTTAGAGTTTCCGAAAAACCAGCTTGGAAAATTATTGGATTACTTTTTGTTAGAAGAAATGCAAATTGAGATAGATTTAGTTCGTGTAACGTTTCAATATGATCCTGAGCGGAACATTATCCCGTTTTTATTGATGTTTGGAAGTGCGGTGAAGATTTTAGAACCGGATTCACTACAAAAAGAATATAAAGCCGAAGTGGAAAAACTTTATTTTAATTTGAATTGTTGACAGATAGCTGTCAAGTTTAGTTCGCTATAATGGTTTTAAAGGAGGCGGCAAATAATGATTTTACAAGAAAATAAAGTGATTTTTGGAAAAGAGATACGTGCAAACAACGAAAATTTTAGCCCGATTGCAGAACTGTGGGGCGAGATAATGGCGGATAAACCTACTGGAGATATTTTTGCAGTATATAGTAATTATGCCAGTGATTATAAAGGTGACTATGATTTGTTGGTAGGCACAAAAGGCTGGGATGAAGAGAGAAGCGTAGTAATTGAAGCCGGAGAATATCTGGTATTTTCTGTAGATAATGCGAGTCATAAAGGTGTGGAGGAAGCGTGGCAGCGGATTTGGGCGCAAGATAGCAAATTAAAACGAACATACAAAACGGATTTCGAATGGTATCATACGAATGGGAAGATAGACATATATATATCGATATAAAAAATCCCCTCATAAGGAGGAGATTTCTTGATTATTTAAGGTTTTCTACTGCTTTAGCTGGGACTTCTTTTTCGGAAACTTCTTCAAAAGAAGTCACGCCTTTTAATTTTTTATAATATAGCTTTAAGTAAGCTCCTTTGCGCAAGTTTTTATCTGCTTTGAAAGAAACTTCTTTTAAAGCGCCATCTTTGTCATAGGCAGGCATTGTGTATGAGTAATTGAAACCTCTTTCGTTGCCTTCTTCGCCATCTTTTGTGATTTTAACATACAGTTGCTCAGCACCTATTTTATTTCCACTATTTAAATAGTACACGCCAAAAGCGATACCACCTAGAAGTATTACGCTAATAATGAGTAGAATTATTTTTTTCATTGTTTAAACCATCCTTTTCAGAGTTCTTACGTTTATTTTAACGAAGAAAAGGACTTGATTCCCTCGTAAAAGGTAACAAAATCAGTGGTTTAAGCTTACATATTTGTTAGAAAGGAGTAACATTTGATGACAAGACCAAAAAATAAAGAAGAGCTACTTCAAAAAAGTGCGGAAAAGTATCAACAGTTGAATGATTTAATCAACTCTATTCCAAAAGAAAAGCAACAGATGATGTTTCCGTTTGAAGACCGGGATAAGAATATTCGGGACGTGGTGGTGCATTTGCATGAATGGCATAAGATGGCGCTGGGGTGGTATGAGGTTGGGATGAGCGGAAAGAAGCCATTTATGCCGGCAGAAGGTTATACATGGAAAACGACACCAGAGCTTAATTTGGTCATTTGGCAAAAATACCAAGGGACTGATTTAGCGCAAGCGAGGGAATTGCTAGATGAAACTCACAATAAAGAAATGGTTTTAATTGCGGAACATTTGGATGAAGAGCTGTTTACAAAAAAATATTATAAATGGACGAATTCAACGTCACTTGGAGCTATTTTTATTTCAAGTACATCTAGTCATTACGACTGGGCGATTAAAAAAATACGGAAATTTAAGAAAGCCGCTGGAATCAAATAAATTCCAGCGGCTTTTTATTTTATTGTAACGCGGATTCGTCTAAATAAGCAATTTCCCAAAGATGGTTGTCTAAATCAAGAAAACTTCTGCTATACATGAAATCGTAGTCTTGTGTTTCGCCAGCTTGTTTAGCGCCAATTTCAAAAGCATGATCAACAAGTTTGTCGACAGCTTGGCGGCTATCTTGGGTGATGGTGATGAGAACTTCGCGTACTTTTGATGTGTCAGCGATGCCTTCTTTATGGAAAGTCTGGAAGAAATCTTCTTTCAAGAGCATGGCGAAAATATTTTCCCCGATGAGCATTTGGGTAGCATTTTCGTCTGTGAATTGAGGGTTAAATTCGTAGCCAAGTTCCGTGAAAAAAGCGACAGTTGCTTGTAAATCTTTTACAGGCAAATTAATAAAAATTTGTTCCGAACGTGTTGCCATAATTTATCACCTCCAGCCAAAAATAGCATGCAGAAAACTACATGTCAATGAATAAGTTGTGGTAAAGTAGGGAAGATATAAAGTAAGCCAAAAATTGAATATCAAAAAACCACTTGTAATCGGTTTCTTTTTGTACTATAATGTTAGAGAAAAGCATAGGATTGTTACTGCTGAGGCAGGCAAAACCTAGATTAATTCAAGTGCTATTTTGATATTAATAGCATTGGAATTAGTTTGGGTTTTTTTCTTTTGAAAGAGGTGAAAATGCATGATTATCAAAAAAATACTGAATAACAATGTTGTAATCGCCGAGGGTAAAAGTGGCAAGGAGTCTGTAGTGATGGGCCGTGGTCTTGCTTTTCAAAAGAAACTTGGAGATGAGGTGGAGGTATCCAAGATTGAAAAAACATTTGTAATGGAAACACATGAACTTTCAGAAAAGCTTTCAGAATTACTTAGTGAGATTCCGCTGAAACATTTACGTATCGCGGATGATGTTGTCCAGTACGCGCAAGAAACACTTGAAACAGACTTAAGTGATAATATCTATTTAACTCTTACAGACCATATTAATTTTGCAGTATCACGGTATAATCAAGGTATCAACTTGAAAAATGCACTATTGTGGGAAATAAAACGATTTTATCACGCAGAGTATTTAGTTGGAATGAAGGCACTTGATTTTATTGAGAAAGAAGTAGGGATTAGTTTGGATGAAGATGAGGCTGGATTTATTGCGCTTCATATTGTAAATGCGAGACAAGACGGACAACAAATGCATATGACAGTTGCGATGACCCAAATTGTTCAAGATATTTTAAGCATTGTCACGTATCATTATGGTATGGTTTTGGATGAAACTTCACTAAACTATACACGTTTTATTACTCACTTACAGTATTTTGCACAACGTTTGCTTCGAAAAGAAATTGTCGATTCCGGCGATGACTTTTTATATGAACAAGTGCAAATTAAGTATCCAGAAGCTTTTAATTGTACGAAAAAAATTGATGCATATCTGATTAATACGCATCATACGGAATTAACAAGAGATGAACGTGTCTACCTCGCAATTCATATTTACCGCGTTACTGAAAGAAACACAATTGCAAAAGAAGAAGAATAATTTTTTTGGACTTATATGTAATGGATTACAGAAAAGTACCGCTTATCGTGGTGCTTTTTTTATTGTAATTTTTTCTCTACTAATATGACCGAAAATAACACAGCAAAAACACTAGTAGTTAATAAAATGGAGCTACGAATCATGGCATACATTGGGATAAATGCGAGTACAATTGAAAAAACTAGAATTAATACGCCAATGATTATCCAGTAAGTACCAAGCAATCGATGAGCTTTTTTCCAAGTGGCATCGTTTTTTAAAGAAGCCTTCGTCCGGTAACTAAAGCGTCCGTTTTTCTTTTTTGGCGGATTAATTCTATAAATAATGCCAATAATAATTAATAAAAGCGGGAAAAGTAAATCAAACATAATAAACCTCCTTCAAGCTACCATCGTAGTATAACAAATTCTTGTGAAAAATTGAACGGTTTGCCTATTTGTTTTAATGGGTATTGGTGAAAGAGATGATCAGTTATTTTAAAGGAGGAAAAAAGATGCTTTATAGCGAAAACGACAAGCGAAAACATGAAAGTTATCGAATCCCGCTCTTTGGATCTGAAGAAGAAAGTACTAGTATCCCGAAATACGTATTAAAAAAGGAACCAATGGAACCACGCATTGCTTACCAATTAGTGAAAGATCAGCTGATGGATGAAGGAAATGCGAGACAGAATTTGGCGACTTTTTGTCAGACATATATGGAAAAAGAAGCTGAAATATTGATGGCAGAAACACTGGAGAAAAATGCTATCGACAAATCTGAGTATCCACAAACAGCAGAACTAGAAAATCGCTGTGTTAATATTTTAGCGGATTTATGGAATGCACCAAAAGATATGTCTTATCTAGGAACTTCTACTGTTGGTTCTTCGGAAGCGTGCATGCTCGGCGGTCTTGCAATGAAGTTTCGCTGGCGTAATAATGCAGAAAAACGTGGTCTAGATATTCAAGCGAAACGACCAAATTTAATTATTTCATCAGGTTATCAAGTGTGTTGGGAAAAATTCTGTGTATACTGGGATGTTGATATGCGTGTCGTACCAATGACTAAAGAGTATCTTAGCCTTGATGTGGAGAAGGTATTTGAGTTAGTGGATGAGTATACAATTGGTATCGTTGGGATTTTAGGTATTACTTACACAGGAAAATTTGATGATATTGCTTTATTAGATGAAAAAGTAGAAGCTTATAATGAAGCAAACGAACATCAATTAGTAATCCATATCGACGGGGCAAGTGGCGCAATGTTTACTCCATTTGTAAATCCAGAATTACCATGGGATTTCCGACTTAAAAATGTTGTTTCAATTAATACTTCTGGTCATAAATATGGCTTAGTTTATCCGGGTGTTGGCTGGATTTTATGGAAAGATAAAGAATATTTACCAAAAGAACTTATTTTTGAGGTGAGTTATTTAGGTGGTTCAATGCCAACCATGGCGATTAATTTTTCGCGTAGTGCTAGTCAAATTATTGGTCAATATTATAATTTTTTGCGTTATGGTTTTGAAGGCTACCGAGAAATTCACGAAAAAACAAAGAAAACAGCGCTATATCTTTCAAAAACGGTAGAAAAAAGTGGCTACTTTGAAATTATTAATGATGGCTCTAATTTGCCGATTGTCTGTTATAAGTTGAAAGATGGCCTTGATGTTGAATGGACACTCTATGATCTTGCGGACCAGCTTCTTATGAAAGGTTGGCAAGTTCCGGCTTATCCGCTGCCGGCTGATTTAAGTGATACGATTATTCAGCGGTTTGTTTGCCGGGCGGACTTAGGTTATAATGTAGCGGAAGAATTTGCAGCTGATTTCGCGGATGCACTCCACAATTTAGAACATGCAAGAGTACTTTATCATGATAAGGAGCGAAACGATTCTTACGGGTTTACGCATTAAAAAAAGAAGACTTGGATGTGAGTCCAAGTCTTCTTTTTATTAAAGTGGAAGCCAGTCGATAATTTCTTTTAGGCTTTTATCCCAAAAATCCCAATCATGGTCACCAGGACCTTCGCGATATTCTAGTGGAGCGTTTTTGGCAAGCGCAAAATCACGGAAACGAATATTGTCTTCATAAAGAAAATCTTCCGTACCACAATTTTGGAAAAGAGCTGGTAACTCTATGTGGTTCGTTAGATTAGTTTCTAATAAATGGAATAAATCATTTTCCGTACCAGTTTGGCTAGCCATTTCTCCAGTGATGGCACGTGTGCTGAAATTTTCGAAGCAATCTTCTTTAATAATATAATTAATGTCCATGACGCCGGACATACTTGCAGCTGCTTGGAATTTTTCTGGGAAAGTAAGTGCAACTTTGAACGCACCGTAACCACCCATTGAATGTCCAGCAATGAAAGTATCTTCTTTTTTATCCGAAAGTGGAAACCAGTTTTTCATCACGTGAGGAAGTTCAGTACTGACAAATTGGAAAAAATCGCGACCATGAACCATGTTAGAATAGAAACTATGGTCTGCTGCGGGCATGATGACAGCGAGCCCTTTTTCGGTAGCATATCGTTCAATATTTGTATTGCGGACGTAAGTAGTATGGTTGTTCGACAAGCCGTGCAAAATATATAATGTTTTATATTTAGGAATTGAACCATGATAAAGTGTTTCTGTTTCGGGTAAAATTACCGTTACACTCGTTTGCATGGCTAAACATTCTGATTTAAAATTTAGTTCTAAAATAGCCAATCTAAAGGCCTCCTGTCGTGTCTTTTTTTCTAGTATACATGATTTTTTAATGAAATAAAATAAATACAACTTATCTTATGAGTTAACTCGGAATTAGAATTTAAAGAAAGAACCTGCGCGAACAGGTCCTCGTTATTTTTTAATACTAGGTTTCTTTTTATCCACAATGTTCAAAATTTCTTCAAGCTTGCGATTCTTTTCTAGAATGGCTGCTTCTTTGAATTGTTCTGTTGTGACTGGGGGCATCGTTTCTTTGCAATTTTCATGCGTTAGATTTGGAAAAAGATTATCAGTCATTTTTCATCGCCTCCTTGATTTAATTATAAAGGATTAGCATAAAAATATCGACAAATTAGATATAGATGAAAATAATTCTCAATTAGGGGTCCGACTTTTTGAATATCGTGTTATAATTTAGTAAAATGAAATGGACAGTGTTGTGGAGGGAATTATGAAGAAAATAACTATATTGACGTTAAGTATAACAGCCGCACTACTCCTTGCATCGTGTGGAAATGATACTGCAACTGATACGAATAATGAAAAAGTAAAAACAGAAAATAAATCGCAAGTAGCCTTAGAGGTAACTGATATGGCTGGTCGTGATGTTTCTTTTGATAAAAAACCAGAACGGATTATTGCGCTTACAAATGCAGATATGAATATTATTTATGCGCTTGGGGGGACAGTAGTTGGTCGTCAAACAACAGATGCAAGTGGTGTTCCAGATGGTGCCAAAAAAGCGACAGAAGTGGGCAATACGCATGATTTAAACTTAGAGAAAATTGCTTCTCTTGGGGCAGATGCTATTGTCGCAAGTTCAGAACAAAACTTAAAAGATGTACCAGCAATGGAAGGCGTCGGGCCGAAAGTTGTTTTAACTGGAGCAAATTCAATCGATGAAATAAAAAAACAGACAGCCGTTCTTGGCAAGCTTTTAGGTAAAGAAACAAAAGCAAAAGAGCTAGAAGCAAATATTGATAAAAAAGTAGCAGAAGTAAAGCAAAAACAACAAGGTAAAAAAGTACGTGCTTTATTAGTACTTGGGGCTCCTGGAAGTAACTACGCAGCGCTTCCATCTTCTTTAAGTGGAAATGTTTTAGAAATTGCTGGCGGAGAAAATGTGGCGAAAGATTTTAAAGGAGTGGAAAATTTTCCGCAATATGCTTCGATGAACGTTGAAAAAATTGTTGCAGCCGATCCAGAAGTAATTTTCTTAATGATTCACGGTGGGGACGAAAAAGAAACAGAAACAGCATTCAAGAAAGAAATGAAACAAAATGAAGCTTGGAATTCAACAAGTGCTGTTAAAAATGATCATATTGTCGTACTTCCAGCAGAACTGTTCGGAACAAATCCCGGAATAAAAATTGATCAAGCATTGGATTATATGACAGATGAGATAAATAAGGTGGCTAACTAATGACAACTGTGAGGGCGCATGATCCGCGGCGAAGACGTAGACGGATAACTTTTATTGTAGTGATTGTTTTACTTATTTTAGCTTTTTTCTACGGACTGACAACAGGATCCGTGAAAATTACATATAGTGACGCTTGGCAAACTTTAACTGGTGGCGGAAGTGACCTTGCGAATCAATTGATTTGGAATTTGCGATTACCACGATTATTGATTGCGTTCTTAGTAGGTGCTGCACTTGCAATAGCAGGTTGCTTGCTCCAAGGTGTGATGCGGAATCCACTAGCTGACCCAGGTGTGATTGGAGTTTCAGCTGGCGGAGGCTTTGTAGCAATTTTAATGACGTTAGCTTTTCCTGCTTTGGCTTCTTTTGTTCCAATTGGCGCATTTTTAGGAGCTTTTGGTACAGCAATTTTAATTTATTTATTAGCGTGGGATCGTGGCGTTTCTCCTTTACGCGTCATTTTATCCGGTGTTGCTATCAATGCATTTATTGGCGCAATGACTTCTGGTGTTATGGTGCTTTATAGTAACCGGGTACAAAGTGTTATTTCTTGGATGACAGGAACGCTTTCTGGGAAAAGTTGGTATCACTTGGATATGATTTGGCCTTATATGTTGGTTGGTTTTGTTTTAAGTGGTTTTGCGATTCGCTCTTCTAATGTGTTGCTACTTGGGGACGATGCAGCAAAATTACTAGGCTTTTCAGTCGAACGACATCGTTTTTTCATTATCATGTTAGCAGCATTTCTAAGCGGTGTTGCGGTTAGTGTGGCTGGATTAATTGGCTTTGTGGGGCTTGTTGTGCCACATATTTTCCGTTTGATTATCGGCAATGACTACAAATATTTACTGCCATTATCTGCCTTAGGTGGCGCACTATTAGTCGGTTTTGCTGATACAGCGGCTAGAAGTTGGTTTGGGTCAATTGAGCTTCCGGTTGGGATTTTGCTTGCGATGATTGGCGCGCCATTCTTCTTATTCCTACTTCAAAGAGGGAGGGTTGCTTCATGAAACCTGCATTAGAACTAAAAAATGTTTCTTTCTCACGCAAAAGAGATTTTGAAATGAAAGACGTGAATGCACAAATTCCAGAAGGTAAAATCACGACACTTATCGGTCCAAATGGTTCAGGTAAATCAACTATGCTTCGTTTGATGATGCGCCTTTTGACGCCTGATAGCGGAGAAGTTTTGCTTGGTGAAAAAAATATTACGGATATTCCTTCTAAAGATTTAGCAAAGAAAATGACAATGCTATCTCAAGCGCCTGAAGGTTTAGTCGATGTGATGGTGCATGACTTGGTAGCTTATGGACGCTTACCGCATAGAAGTTGGCTCTCTACATTACAAGAAGATGATGAGGCGGTTATTCAGTGGGCAATTAAAGTGTGTAACTTAGAAGATTTAGCGTATCGACCACTTCACTCGTTATCTGGTGGTGAACGTCAACGCGCATGGCTTGCAATGGCTCTTGCACAAAAAACACCCATTTTACTACTTGACGAGCCGACAACCTATTTAGATATTGCGCATCAACTTGAACTTTTAGATTTATTAGTTCATTTAAATAAAGAATATAATTTAACGATTGTGTTAGTGTTACATGATTTAAATCAAGCTGCAATCTACAGTGATTATGTTTTTGTTTGCGAAAATGGGCAATTAGTCAAAAATGGTACGCCTCAAGAAGTTTTTACAACAGCGCTTTTGCGAAATGTCTTTCATATTACGGCAGATATTACTGAAAAAGATGGGAAGCAGCACATTCACCCGCTTACTTCGACTAGATTTGAATATTAAAGAAAACAGAAAGAAGATTAGAATTTGGTGAAAAAGCTTCCTATCCAAGAGAAACTTTATTATAATAGATGAAGGCTGTTGCTCTTTTTAAGAATAGCAGCTTTTTTACATTTAAATCTAAACATAAAGGACGGAAAGCAATGGCTAGAAAGAGAAAAAAGGCAGTTCGAGTTGACTATGCGATTATATTCTTGATGATGTTGCTTTGTATTATTGGTTTAGTGGCTATTTATGTGGCAGGACTTGTCAATGACCAATATACAAATAATTTTTTGTTGCAACAGTCTATTTGGATTGTTATTTCTACTGGAGTAGTCGTTGTTATTGTACTTTTTTTCGATTATGATCGGCTTCAATGGGCAGCTTATTACTTATATGGGATTGGAAACTTGCTTCTAATTCTTGTATTAATTGTTGGTGATGAGCGTAAAGGTTCAAAAAGCTGGATTGGTATTGGCTCACTTGGTAGCTTGCAACCATCAGAGTTAATGAAGAGTTTCTTAATTCTCGCGCTTGCAAAAGTAATTTGGGACCATAATAAAAAATATCAATTACACACGGTAAAATTAGATATGCAATTATTGCTTAAAATAGGCATCGTTTCTATCGTTCCCCTTGGACTAGTTGCGCTTCAGCCAGACCTAGGAACGATTTTAGTATTTATAGCTATTATCATCGGAATGGTCTTTATTAGTGGCGTTACGTGGAAAATTTTAGTACCAGTATTTAGTTCAGTTGCTTTACTGGGTGGGACGTTAATTTATTTAGTTATGTACAATCAAGATTTTTTACAAAAACTAGGATTTAAACCATATCAATTTAAACGAATTACTTCTTGGCTTAGACCTGAAGAAGATCCACTTGGAGACGGTATGCAACTGCTCCGTTCGATGCAGGCAATTGGATCCGGGCAGTTACAAGGAAATGGTATTGGCAACCAAGCAATTGCTATTCCAGAAAACCATAATGATTTTATTTTCTCTATTATTGGTGGTAATTTCGGTTTTATTGGTGGCTGTGTGCTTATTATGTTATACTTTTTACTGATTTACCAAATTATTCGAGTGGCACTAGATATTGGTATTCCTTTTTATTCGTATATTTGTACAGGTGTTTGCTCAATGATTTTATTTCACGTTTTAGAAAATATCGGGATGACAATTGGTCTTCTTCCAATTACCGGTATTCCACTACTTTTTGTCAGTTATGGGGGAAGCTCTCTTCTTGGCGCATTTATGGCACTTGGCCTCGTATTGTCTGCTAGATATAATGCCCCGGAAGTTAACTTAGGGAAAGGGAATCGCGTATGATTTTCTTTTTTAAACTGTTTGGGAAAAAGCATTAGTTTACACAAACCAACCAGTAAGGAGTAATTAAATAATGAATCAACAAAATAAACTAGCTGGACGCATTGATTACGGAATTGTTTTATCAATGATGTTACTTATGATAATCAGTTTGGTGTCCATTTATAGTGCGCAATTAACAAATAATCAATATGATGCTAACTTTGTTGTAAAACAAGGTATGTGGTTTGTAGTTTCGACGTTTGCAATTATTGTCGTGATGCAACTGGACTATGATCGACTCACAAGATGGGCTTATTACTTTTACGGATTAGGTCTATTTTTACTCGTTTTTGTTTTGCTTTTTGGGAAAGAAGTAAAAGGAGCAAAAAGTTGGATTGTTATTCCATTCTTAGGAAACATTCAGCCATCTGAGGTTGTAAAGGTTATTTTAATTGTCGTTTTAGCGAAAGTAATTTGGGACCATAACCGAACGTATAAGGTCCATCGTTTTAGTTATGATGCTTGGTTACTTTTGAAGATTGGCTTGTTTACGTTAATGCCACTTATTCTTATTATGCTGCAACCCGATCTAGGGACGGCACTTGTGTTTATCGCTATCATGTCGGGAATGATTCTTATTTCCGGAATTACTTGGAAAATTATCGTGCCACTTTTCGGTTCAATTGCTGCAATTGGGACAGCGCTCATTTGGATGGTTATTTATCACCAAAATTGGCTAACTAGCCTTGGTTTTAAACCATATCAATTTGAGCGGATTACGACATGGATAAATCCGGAGAATGATCCTCAAGGCGGAGGTTATCAAGTACTGCGAGCGATGACAGCAATTGGTTCTGGACAGATTTCCGGAAATGGTGCAGGATATGATGCCATCGCTATTCCAGAAAATCATAATGACTTTATCTTTACTATTGTAGCTGGAGATTATGGCTTTATCGGAGCGAGTATTCTCCTTGCAATTTATTTCTTATTAATTTACCAAATTATTCGGGTGGCGCTTGATGTGGGTGTACCATTTTATTCTTACATTTGTACGGGTGTTGTAATGATGTTAATGTTCCACGTGCTAGAAAATGTGGGGATGAATATCGGCTTATTACCGATTACAGGTATTCCGCTTCCGTTTATTAGTTACGGTGGTAGTGCTCTACTCGGAAATATGATGGCAGTCGGGCTAGTTCTCGGGATAAGATTTAATTTTAAAAAATCTATGTTTGAAGTTAAAGAAGAAAATCATGTCTCCTAAAAGAAAAATACAAAAGTCAAAAGTGGCTTTTGTATTTTTAAAAATCCGGTATGAATACGCTTTCAAAATATCTGTTTTTTTATAAGGGTTGCTGTTTGTACTTTCAGAAAAAATGCACTATGATAGTAATAGAATGCAATCGGAGGGAGATGCAAAATGATTAATTTTTATTGGTATCCAAAATGTAGCACCTGTAAGAAAGCAAAAGCATGGCTTGAAAATGAGCATATTAATTTTAAAGAAGTAGATATTAAGACTGAAACCCCAACTGCCGAAGAATTACAAAAATGGCATGAGGTCAGTGGACTCCCAATTCGTCGTTTCTTTAACACAAGTGGCATTAAATACCGCGAACTTGGACTGAAAGATAAACTTGATACACTTTCGCTGGAAGAAGCTTATAAATTGCTCGCTTCAGATGGTATGTTAATCAAACGTCCACTAACTACGAATGGTAAAGAAGTAACGCTTGGTTTCAAAGAAGAAGAATTTGAAGCAACTTGGAAATAGTCAATATAGATAATTGTAAGTAAAAGGAGGAGTTTTGAAATGAGTTTACCAAAAGACTTATTGTACACAGAAGAACATGAATGGGTGAAAGCAGAAGACGGTAGTTATATTATTGGAATTACTGACTTTGCTCAAGATCAATTAGGGGATATTGTTTTTGTTGAATTACCTGAAGTTGGCGATACAGTAACAAAAGGTGATTCAATTGGTAGCATTGAATCTGTAAAAACAGTATCTGATTTTTACGCACCAGTAACTGGTAAAGTAGTTGCTGTTAATGAAACATTAGAAGATGAGCCAGAGCTAATTAATAGCAACCCATATGACACGGGTTGGATTTTAAAACTTACTGAAGTAGAAGATGCGGACGTATCAGCTCTTTTATCAAGTGATGATTACGAAAAAGTATTAGACTAATTTTTAGAGGGCCGGCTTGGGTTAACCGAAGCTGGCTTTTTTTGATAGGAGGCGTTTTTCCTGGAAATTTGGGATAAAGAAAGTTTGCGGACGTCGCAAAAAAATGGTGCGGACTTCGTTGTCTTCTTTTTTACGCCAATGTGTGGTAGCTGCCAAATAGCAAGTCGTCTTGTGGATGTAATTTTAGAAGCGGACGGGATTCATACAGAAGTCGCAAAAGTTGATTTGAATTATGTGCCCGATATTGCACAAAGTCTTGAGATCACATCGGTCCCCGCGTTAGTTAAATTTAAAAACGGGCAACCAGCCGATTTAAGCTATCAACTACATGATGCAACAGCCATTTTTAAATTCCTGTATAGTGAGTGATACAGGAGTTTTTTCTGTGTTATAATTTGCCCTGATGCAAAAATGTTTCGTTTCCGATATAGAACTGCGTTTAGCTAAAAACGTTGCTATAGACACAATTCTGCTACTTGTGATAAGATAATTCGAGTTGTTAAATAAGTGTTTTATAAAGAGAAATTTTTAGTGAAACATAAAAATATCGGGGGCTTTTTCTATGAACCATTCTAATCTTACTATTTTATCTGTTTGTAGTAATTTTGTTATTGTTGTTCTTAAATTAATTATCGGCTTTTTTACAGGTTCAGTGGCAGTAATTTCGGAAGGGATTCACTCGTCAATGGACTTATTTGCGTCAATCATAACTTTCTTCTCGATTAGGATTTCTAATCAACCGGCTGATGAAGATCATCCATATGGGCATGGAAAAGCAGAGAATATTGCGGGAACTATTGAAACATTACTTATATTTGTAGCGGGCATTTGGATTATTGTTGAATCGGTTAATAAACTTATAAACCCGCACGAAATTCGTTTTCCAGCGCTTGGTATTATGGTAATGCTTTTTGGCGCTATCGTGAATATTATCGTGTCTCGTATTATCAAAAAAGCAGCGGATGAAGCTAATTCAGTTGCGATGAAATCCAATGCATTACATTTATATACAGATGTTTTCACATCACTTGGGATTGCCCTCAGTTTGTTCCTTGTATACATAACAGGGTGGCTTTGGTTAGATCCAGTCATCGCAATTTTAACAGCGTTTTACATCATGTATGAGGCTTACAAATTATTAAAGGAGTCTTTCCCACCATTAATGGACAAACGTTTGTCTGCAGACGAAGAAGAGGCTATTAAGCAAATTATTCTAGCTCATAAAACAAAATTTATTGAATTTCATGATTTTCGCTCAAGACGAGCAGGAGCGGAAGAATATATTGATTTTCATTTAGTCGTATCTTCCTCGATGACGATTGAAAGTGCCCATTCGCTATGTGATGAAATTGAAAGAGAGATTATGAATTTTTATTCTAAAGCAGAAGTTCTTATCCACTTAGAGCCAGAAGAAGAACGAGTTTTCACTAGAATTTAATCCAAGCTCTTTCTATTCGATTTGTTGCTAAAGTGTTACAATAGGTAGAAATAAGGATGGAAAGGACAATGAGTATGACAACTTCTATTTTGATTGCCGATGATGATAAAGAAATTGTAGATTTAGTGAAATTATATTTACAAAATGAAGGTTATACGATTTATCAAGCTTATAATGGCGCGGAAGTATGGCGTTTAGTGCAAGAAAAGCAACCTACATTAGTGATTTTAGATATAATGATGCCGGAAATGAATGGCTTAGAAGTATGCCGTTTAATGAGAAACAATGGTATTTTGACACCGATTTTAATGCTCAGTGCAAAGGCAGAAGATAATGATAAAATTATGGGACTATTAACTGGAGCGGATGATTATATGGTTAAACCATTTAATCCGCTAGAGCTCTCAGTTCGGGTTAAAGCGATTTTAAGACGAATGCAACAAATGAGTCAAGCAGAGCCAATAAGTCAAGATAAAGTCATTATTGGGCCAATTGTAATTGACCGTGGTCTTCATGTAGTAACAGTTGATGGAAAAGAACTTCATTTAACAACTTCAGAATTTGATATTTTATTTTTACTCGCGAATGAACCAGGTCGTGTTTTTAGTTCGGAATATATTTTTGAGAAAATTTGGCAGGAGAAAGCGCTTGGAGCAAGTAAAACAGTCATGGTTCATATTAGCAATTTGCGAGATAAGTTAAGAGATGCTATGGGCGGAGAAAATGTTATTAAGACAATTTGGGGAGTAGGGTACAAAATTGAAATCTAGACTAGAAATGCTGTTTACGAAAATTAGTCATGTGATGAATGTTTGGCAGGCGACTTTTTTTGCAATCGTGTCTTGGATTTTTGCTTTGATTACTGTACAAACTATTTATTTATGGAGTATTTCTATTCGTGATGATTCTTTATTTTTGCGTGAATTGACGCAATCTATGGTCCAATTATTTGGACCGAATAAATATACTCGGATAATGCAGTCATTTTGGATGTTATCGCTGAAATTTTTAATTATCTTTTTGATTGCTTGTTTATTCTTTGCGTTCTTTTATCGCTTGATGCGTCAACGAATATTAAAAAAACAACTACAAACGATTAATTTTGCTTTAAATGACGGAAAGCCCGTTGATACAGAGAGTTTTGTTCCGGAAATTCAAGAACTTGAGCGAAACATTGAAAATATGCGTGAACGACAAAATAAATTAATGAAGCAGGAAGAACAGGCGCAGCAAGCTAGAAATGACTTAATTACAAATGTCTCACATGATTTACGGACTCCTTTAACGTCGATTTTAGGATATTTAAGTTATATTCATGAGGACCGTTATCGTGATGAGATAGAGCTGCGGTATTATACGGAACTTGTATACGGAAAAGCTCGTCATTTGCATAAACTGATTGATGATTTATTTTCTTATACCAGGCTTGATAATGTAGAATACCAACTTAAAAAAGATGAGCTAGATATTATTGAACTACTAAGCCAATTAGTTGCTGAATATGATGGTCGTGCAGCTGAACGTAATATGAAGATTGTAGAACATTTTGATGCAAAAAAATTAATTATAAGCGGCGATGGTAACCAAATTATGCGTTTGTTTGAGAATTTATTTTCCAATGCGCTTAGATACGGAGAAGGAAATAAACAAATTGATGTAAGCGCGAAAAAAGAAGATAATATGGCTGTTGTGCGGGTCACTAATTATGGTGAAGAGATTCCAACCGTTGATTTGCCTTATCTATTTGAACGTTTTTACAAAGTAGATAAAAACCGGACAACCACGGGGACGGGGCTAGGGCTTGCAATCGCTAAGTCTATCGTTGAAAAACACGGTGGAATTGTTACCGCAGAGAGCAAACATCGCCAAACAAGTTTTATCGTCAAATTGCCTCTCATTTAATCTTTAAAAATTCTTAAATGTTTCTTTCCTTGTGATTTATGTTCTTTCAGTAGAATATAAATCACGGAGGAGAGAAAAATGAAAAAACATATTGTTTTAATTGTTGTTGCTTGTATCACGGTCATTGCGGTATTTATGTACATAATTCAAGTCAATAGTAGCGAACTTAAATACCAAAATAGAGCTCAAATTAAAATAGCCTCTCAGTTAGCTAGCCACGGATATTTGGGAGAAAATAGTATTAATAATAAATTAAATTACAAATAAATTCGTATAAATAAAAAAGTTATTGACAAAGTGTACCGGAAAAGGTAATATGAAAAAACAAGAAACGTCACTATAGTCACAAATGAAGTGATATAATAATATGTAGAAATCTTATCCAGAGTGGTGGAGGGAAATGCCCTGTGAAACCCAGCAACCTAAACAATAATTCATTATGTGTTTAAGGTGCTAAGTCATGCAGAACAACGATTTGTTCTGAAAGATGAGAAGGAAGTTAGCCCATTTGAAAAAATGCTGCCTTTCTGCTCATTAGCAGGAAGGCTTTTTTGTATATCAGAATGTAGAAAAGGTGATAGAGATGATTACGTTACAGAACGTCGTAAAAGAATATACGTCCAGAAATAACAAAGTTCTCGCGGTCGACCATGTCGATTTAGAAATTGAACAAGGTGAAATTTTCGGAGTAGTTGGTTATTCAGGTGCTGGTAAAAGTACGCTAATCCGAATGTTCAATGGATTAGAACTACCAACGGAAGGATCTGTTGAAGTAGATAATCTACTAATTAGCCAAATTCGCGGTGGGAAATTAAGAAAAGCGCGCCAACAAATCGGTATGATTTTCCAACATTTTAATTTATTATGGTCAAGAACCGTTGCAGAAAATATTGCATTTCCGTTAGAAATTGCTGGAGTACGTGGTGAAAAAAGACGTTTCCGAGTCAATGAACTAATCCGGCTTGTTGGTTTAGAAGGAAAAGAAAACGCCTATCCCGCTGAACTAAGCGGCGGACAAAAGCAACGCGTCGGTATCGCAAGAGCGCTCGCCAATAATCCTAAAGTATTGCTTTGTGATGAAGCTACATCCGCACTAGATCCACAAACAACCGATGAAGTTTTAGAATTACTATTAGATATAAATAAACGTCTCAACCTAACTATCATCGTTATCACCCACGAAATGCATGTTATCCGGAAAATTTGTAATCGCGTGGCAGTTATGGAAAACGGGAAAGTTGCTGAACTCGGTGACGTACTAGATGTTTTCCGTCATCCTAAAGAAAAAGTAACGCAGCGCTTCGTTCGCCAAGTAACTGATTCAGACGAAACAGAAGAACTAATCCATCTATTACTCGATAATTACGCAGAAGGTAAAATCGTTAAACTACTCTTCATGAGTGAAAATGCAACTCAGCCTGTGATCTCTCAAGTAGCAAAAGAAAATGATATAATGCTAAATGTTCTTCACGGGAACTTAACTCAAACGCAAAACGGTGCGTACGGAACATTATATGTCCAAGTTTTAGGCACGGAAGAAGCGATAGATGCTAGTCTAACACAGCTCCGTCAACTTAAAGTAGAAACGGAAGTGTTAGAACGATGACGAAATTACAAGAATTATTCCCAAATGTTGATTTTCAAATGATGTGGGTGGCCACACAAGAAACGCTATATATGACACTTACTTCATTATTTGCAGTTTTTTTACTAGGAATCGTGCTAGGGTTATTACTATTTTTAACCAATAATAAAAAACATGCCGGATCGCGCATTTTATACTGGATAACAGCAATCCTCGTTAATGTATTCCGTTCCATTCCTTTTATTATTTTAATCGTGTTACTTTTACCGATGACAAAATCGTTAGTCGGAACCGTAATTGGACCGAAAGCAGCACTTCCAGCTTTAATTATCTCAGCAGCTCCGTTTTATGGTCGAATGGTAGAAATTGCTTTTCGTGAAGTGGACAAAGGTGTTATTGAAGCTGCTAAATCAATGGGCGCGAACATGTTTACCATTATTGGTAAAGTGCTCATCCCAGAAGCCTTACCAGCGATTATTTCTGGTATTACGGTGACAGCAATTTCACTTGTTGGATTCACTGCGATGGCCGGTGTCATTGGTGCAGGAGGGCTTGGAAATACAGCTTATCTTGAAGGATTCCAACGTGGGCAACCTGATGTAACGGTCCTTGCGACAATCATTATCTTAATTATCGTCTTTATTTTCCAGTTTATCGGCGACTTCCTAACAAAACGAACCGATAAACGCTAACCAAAGTATATGAAGCAATTTATATAAAAAAACGCGGAATCCCCGCAAAAAAGGAGAGAATTTCATGAAAAAGGTTCTTGGTTTAATTTTCACATTAAGTTTAGTTTTAGTACTTACAGCTTGCGGTGGCTCCTCAGATAAAGCATCATCTGATAAAGACGATAACAAATTGGTAGTGGGTGCTTCTAATACACCTCATGCGCAAATTTTAGAACAAGCAAAACCGATTTTGAAAGATAAAGGGATTGACTTGAAAATTGTTAAATATACAGACTACGTTATGCCTAACAAAGCCCTAGAAGAAGGCGATTTAGATGCTAACTACTTCCAACATAAACCATATCTTGAATTAGAAGAAAAAGAAAAAGGTTACAAATTTGCTGATGTTGGCGCAATTCACATCGAACCAATGGGCATTTATTCTAAAAAAGTAACAGATATTAAAGATTTAAAAGACGGCGCGCAAGTCTTACTTTCTAATTCAAAATCTGACTGGCCGCGTGTGATTGGTATTTTTGTAGATAATGGACTTTTAACGCTTAAAGACGGTGTGAAAGCACAAGATGCAACCTTTGACGACATTAAAGACAATCCGAAAAACTTGAAATTCAAATATGATTTTGACCCTGCTTACTTAATGACTGCATATAATAATGAAGAAGGCGATGTTGTCGCTATTAACTCAAACTTTGTTGTAGACCAAGGTTTAAATCCTTCTAAAGATGCTATTGCAATCGAAAGCAAAGATTCTCCGTATGCTAATATCGTTGTAACTACGGACAAGAAAAAAGATGACAAAAACATTAAAGAACTAGTTAAAGTTTTACATTCAAAAGAAATTCAAGATTACATTACGAAAGAATGGGACGGAGCAGTTGTTCCAGTCGATAAGTAAACAAAAAAATCCTTTTACCGATTTGGTAAAAGGATTTTTTTTAATTAGCACTACTTAAATATAGTTTCAGTCCATCAGAAATGGCCTTATCAAGTTCTTTTTTAGAAACAATGTCTTTACCTTCTGGCATTGGAGGAACTTTTTCGTAATCAAGCATATCCACAGTTGTCGTTAAGCTGATTAAATCTTTTGTTTTGCTATCTTCAAAGTTCGTAGTAATAATAGCTTTACTAAAACCTTTTTTGTTATCTGGTGTAAGTGTTAGTTTGAAATCTAACGTTTGATTTTTATCAGAAGTAAGGTTTTTTAGTGAAGAACGAACACTGTCTTGACCGGCGTTCCATTTTTTTTGAGCTTCTTTTTGTGTACTGCCATCAATTTCTGAAAGAAGTGTTACGATATTTCCGTCATCATTAAGTGCTGTAAAGACGTTATTTACTAAATCCTTGATTTCATTTTTAGATAGCTTTAGGACGATATCTCCATTATCTTTAGCGGTGAAATGTTTGTCATCTAAGTTATTCAAATAACTATAAATTGCGATACCACTTGCTTCTTCAATTTTTTTCAATTCTTCTGCTTGACGATCAACGGTTTCTGAATCAATTGTTTGATTGGAGAAGTTTTGAAATGTCTCAAATACGTTGAGATATTTAGATTCTAAGTCTTTATTTTGTGCAAGTACTTTGTTAAAAATCTGAGCGGCTGAATCGGATAGTAAGTTTGAAATACTATCGGATGCGTCATAAATATCAGAAACTGGAATATAGGCTTTTCCGTCCTCACTATTTTGGAGTGCATGTAAGGTTAAATCAAGTGGATTTTTTCCTTTCCAGTGAAGCGAATAAGCACTATAAGAAGAGGAAGAATCACTATCTACAGAAATTTTATATTGAATGTTAGATTTTTTAAGTTGATTTAAGTCAGTATCAGAGCCAAGTTTTTTAATGTAGTTATCAGATAAGTTATTTACTTGGAAGGTGACGTTCGTTGTAAATTGTTTATTTTCAGTTGCTTTCTTTAAAGTAGAGGTGAAGTCGGACTTAGGGGAGCTACACCCAGATAATGTGGCTAAAAGCAATACAAAGATGGTCAGAGCCATTATTGCTTTCTTCATATTTTAAATTCTCCTTCAATAAATAATCATTTATTACAAATAAGTTATTATGTTGCAAATTTGTTACGTTACAACAATACCATATCTAAATAAGATATACAATCCTTTTTTGTAGTAAAAAAGGACCTTTCTTCTATTGATATAAAGCGTTCTTTCTTTTATGTAATAGATTCTCAAATAAAATGGGAATAGTGATAATACTTGAAAACTGGCAAAAAACAGCTATTAATAGTAGAATGAAGGGGAGAATGCGAAGAGTGCTGGTTTTTATAGTTGTAATCAGATTAGAATTATACTAAACTAGGATTATGCAAATTTTACACTAGGGAGGACTTTTTTTATGGCAACTTTAAAGATTCAAGATTTACATGTTGAAATAGAAGGAAAAGAAATTTTGAAGGGCGTTAACCTTGAAATTTCAACTGGCGAAATCCATGCAATCATGGGACCAAATGGAACAGGTAAGTCTACGTTATCCTCAGCTATTATGGGGCACCCGAAATATGAAGTAACCCAAGGAACAATCACGCTTGATGGAGAAGATGTACTCGAAATGGAAGTAGACGAACGCGCTCGTGCTGGTCTTTTCTTAGCGATGCAATACCCAAGCGAAATTAGTGGTGTTACAAATGCTGAATTCATTCGTGCAGCCATCAACAGCCGACGCGAAGAAGGCGATGAAATCCCAGTAATGCAATTTATCCGCAAACTAGATGCAAAAATGGATATTTTAGATATGGACGAAGAAATGGCGGAACGTTATTTAAATGAAGGATTTTCAGGTGGAGAGAAAAAACGTAATGAAATTCTGCAATTATTAATGATTGAGCCAAAATTAGCGATTTTAGATGAAATTGACTCCGGTCTTGATATCGACGCGCTTAAAGTTGTCTCTAAAGGTGTAAATGAAATGCGCGGCGAAGGTTTTGGCTGCTTAATCATTACCCACTACCAACGTTTACTTAACTACATTACACCAGATTTTGTGCACGTAATGATGCAAGGTAAAGTAGTGAAAGAAGGCGGGCCTGAACTTGCGAAACGTTTAGAAGCGGAAGGTTATGACTGGATTAAACAAGAACTTGGTATTGAACTTGAAGAAGAAGAAGCAGTAGACCAACAATAAGGAAGTGAGGTTAAAATCATGGCAGAAAATATGACAATTAAAGATGATTTTATCCACGCTTTTTCAAGTAATGCGAATGAACCGGATTGGTTTTTAGAAATCCGTCGCAATGCTTTTAAAGCCTACGGGGAACTTGACTTGCCTTTTGTGGATAAAACAAAAATTACTCGCTGGAATTTCACAAAGTTTGAGACGTTTATACCTTTTAAAGAAGGCGTGACGAATGAAACTTTACCTGAAAAAGTAGCGAATTTAGTTGATTTAGATAATAAAGAAGCCAATTTTTACGTTCAAATGGATGAAAGACCTGCGAGACTTCAGTTGCAACAAGAACTAGTTGATCAAGGTGTTATTTTTACAGATATTATTTCCGCTGTGAAAAACCATCCTGAACTTGTGAAGAAATATTTCATGAAAGATGCAGTTCAAGTGAATGAGCACAAATTGACTGCTTTTCATGCGGCACTAGTGAACGGTGGGATTTTCCTTTACGTTCCTAAAAATGTTGAAGTGAAAGCGCCAATTCAAGCTGTTTTTGTACAAGAAAAAGCAGAATCTCCACTTGTTAACCATGTGTTGCTTGTGGCGGATGATAATAGCGCAGTCACTTATGTGGAAAACTATGTAACAGTAGATAACGCACCTAAAGGGATTGTTAGTATTGTTGAAGAAGTAATCGCTGAGAAAAATGCGCGTATTACTTTTGGTGGTGTAGACAATCTTGCAAGTGATGTTACGACATATGTGAACCGTCGTGGACACATTGGAACAGATAGCCAAATTGAATGGGCGCTTGGCCTGATGAATGATGGCGATACAATTAATGAGAACGTAACAAACCTAATGGGTGATGGATCTTCTGCTGATGTAAAAACAGTGACAGTTGGTCGCGGTAAGCAAACGCAAAACGTAACAACTCGCGTGACACATTACGGAAAAGCTTCTAACGGTACGATTTTATCTCATGGTGTTATGAAAGAAAGAGCAACAACTATTTTTAACGGAATTGGCCACATTAAACATGGCGCTTCTAAGTCTGATGCACAACAAGAGTCACGTGTATTAATGCTTAGTCCTGAAGCACGCGGTGATGCAAACCCAATTTTATTAATTGATGAAAATGACGTAGTTGCAGGTCATGCGGCTTCTGTTGGACGCGTTGATCCACTACAATTATTCTATTTGATGAGTCGCGGGATTTCTCAAAAAGAAGCAGAAAGATTAGTTATTCATGGCTTCTTAGATCCTGTTGTTCGTCAGTTACCAATCGAAAGTGTAAAAACGATGCTTCGTGAAGTAATCGAAGGGAAAGTGCGCTAAATGATTGATATCCAAAAAATTCGGGCGGATTTTCCAATTTTAGCTCAAGAAATAAATGAAAAACCGCTAGCTTATTTAGATAATGCTGCCACTTCACAAAAGCCAAAACAAGTTATTGCGGCTTTAACCCATTACTATGAATTTGATAATGCGAACGTTCACCGCGGTGTGCATACCCTTGCGGCAAGAGCGACGGATGCATATGAATCAGCTCGTTCTAAAGTAGCCAAGTTCATTCATGCTCGCGAAGTAGCAGAAATTATTTTTACAAGAGGTACTACTTCAGCGATTAATTTAGTTGTAGATAGTTACGGTGAGGCAAATATTGAAGCTGGCGATGAGATAGTTATTTCTTATCTAGAGCACCATTCTAATTTGATTCCGTGGCAACAACTAGCTAAACGCAAAGGCGCGGTTTTGAAATATATTGAGTTAGAAGAAGATGGAACGATTTCTGTGGAACAAGCCAAAAAAACGATTGGTGAAAAAACGAAAATCGTTGCATTAGCTCATGTTTCTAATGTACTCGGGACTATCACGCCAATTAAAGAAATCGCAGCAATTGCTCATCAATTTGGAGCAGTCATTCTCGTTGACGGTGCGCAAGCTGTGCCTCATATGGAAGTCGACGTAGTAGATTTAGATGCTGACTTTTATGCTTTTTCAGGGCACAAAATGATGGCTCCTACTGGCATTGGCGCCTTGTACGGAAAACGTGAATTGCTTAATGCGATGGAACCTACCGAATTTGGCGGAGAAATGATTGATTTTGTTGAATTATACGATTCGACGTGGAAAGAACTGCCGTGGAAATTTGAAGCTGGAACACCGATTATTGGCGGAGCGATTGCGCTAGGTGCGGCGATTGATTACTTGGCGGAAGTCGGACTCGAAAATATTCACGCACATGAACAAGAATTAGTCGGCTACGCGATAGAAGAAATGGATAAAATCGAAGGCATTACCATTTACGGACCAAAAGATGCGAGTAAACGATGTGGTTTAGTGACTTTCAATTTAGATGGCGCACACCCACACGATATTGCGACTATTTTGGACGAAGATGGAATTGCAATTCGAGCTGGTCATCACTGTGCACAACCATTGATGAAGTGGCTGGATGTTTCTTCTACAGCTCGCGCAAGCTTTTATATTTATAATACAAAAGAAGAAATTGATGCGCTTATAGATGGCCTCAAGTTAACAAAGGAGTATTTTGGATTATGACAAGCCGGAAATTAGATCAGCTTTATAGACAAGTCATTATGGATCACTATAAAAATCCGCGCAATAATGGAGAGCTCCCAGATAGCGATGTAACAATCGACCTCAACAACCCAACATGCGGTGATCAAATTCATCTTCATTTAAAAATGGACGGTGATAAAATCGTTGCGGCAAAATTCACTGGTAGCGGCTGTTCGATTTCGATGGCCTCTGCTTCGATGATGACGCAAAGCATTATTGGGAAAACCGAGAAAGAAGCATTAAAAATGTCCCGTGAATTTTCAGAAATGGTGCAAGGTCACGACCATGAAACAATTGATGAATACGGCGACGTTGAAGCACTTGCTGGAGTTGCGAAATTCCCAGCGAGAATCAAATGCGCGACTCTTTCTTGGAAAGCAATGGAGAGAGCGATTTTTGAAAAAGAAGGAACAAAATAAGTAGCGAAAAGGAGGATACGACATGACTGAAATTCCAGAAATTGGCGAATACCAATATGGATTCCATGACAAAGATACCTCTGTGTTCCGTACAGAACGCGGATTAACAGAAAAAGTAGTAAGAGAAATTTCGAATATTAAAGAAGAACCAGAATGGATGCTTGAATTCCGTTTGAAGTCTTTGGAGCAATTTTATAAAATGCCAATGCCGACTTGGGGTGGCGACCTGTCAGAACTGAAGTTTGAAGACATCACTTACTACGTGAAACCGTCTGAACAAACCGTACGTTCTTGGGATGAAGTTCCTGAAGAAATTAAACGTACTTTTGATAAATTAGGTATTCCTGAAGCCGAACAAAAATATTTGGCTGGGGCATCTGCGCAGTACGAATCCGAAGTAGTTTATCACAATATGAAGCAAGACCTAGAAGATTTAGGGATTGTCTTCAAAGATACAGATTCCGCGTTAAAAGAAAACGAAGATATTTTCAAAGAATATTTCGCAAAAGTAATTCCACCAAGCGACAACAAATTCGCTGCGCTAAACTCGGCTGTTTGGTCAGGTGGTTCATTCATCTACGTACCACCAGGTATCAAAGTAGATACGCCACTTCAAGCCTATTTCCGCATTAACTCGGAAAACATGGGGCAATTTGAACGGACGCTAATTATCGTCGACGAAAATGCCAGTGTAAACTACGTGGAAGGCTGTACTGCTCCCGTTTATACAACGAATTCCCTTCACTCAGCTGTCGTGGAAATTATTGTAAAACCAGGCGCTTACTGCCGTTATACAACCATCCAAAACTGGGCAAATAACGTTTATAACCTAGTAACAAAACGTACTTTCTGTGAAGAAAATGCGACTATGGAATGGATTGATGGTAACATTGGTTCGAAATTAACGATGAAATACCCAGCTGTACATTTACGTGGCGAAGGAGCGCGCGGAACGACACTTTCTATCGCGATTGCTGGTAAAGGCCAACGTCAAGACGCAGGAGCAAAAATGATGCACTATGCGCCTAATACGTCCTCTACGATTGTATCGAAGTCGATTTCGAAACAAGGCGGAAACGTAACGTACCGCGGAATTGTTCATTTTGGTCGTAATGCAGACGGCGCACGTTCCAATATCGAATGTGATACGCTCATTATGGACAACCTGTCCACATCGGACACAATCCCGTACAACGAAATCCTAAACAGCAACATCTCATTAGAACACGAAGCCAAAGTTTCCAAAGTATCTGAGGAACAACTTTTCTACCTAATGAGCCGTGGTTTAAGCGAAGAAGAAGCGACAGAAATGATCGTTATGGGCTTCATTGAACCATTTACGAAAGAATTGCCAATGGAATATGCCGTTGAGATGAACCGTTTGATTAAGTTTGAAATGGAAGGCTCGATTGGTTAATATAACAAAAAACCCCTTCAACTACAGGTCTGTGGTTGGAAGGGGTTTTTATTTACATTTAATTTTAGCTATTTTTCTTTCGACTTAAAAAGCCAGCAATAAAATAAGATAGTATAAAAATAGAAAATCCGCCTATTAAAGATATATCTGATCCATCAAAAGGTTTCGTACCAGTAAAGATTGAACCGATTAATAGCGTTCCGAAAAAAACTGAAGTCACTATAATAAGTCTTTTCATCTGTTTTCTCCTTTTTTAATTAAAGTATAAAACATAAAATATTTAAGGTAAAGCAACAACCAAATTAAAAGATTCTCCCTCCTTTTTGCGTTATAATAAATATAAATCAAAAACGATAGAGAGGGTGGCGGTTGATGATTACAATCGGATTAACTGGATGGAGTGATCATGATTCTTTATTACAAACAAAAAAATTAACGTTGGCTGATTATGCGGCACATTTTCCTGTGGTAGAAGTTGATACGAGTTTTTATGCGATTCCTTCTCCGCGAACAACGGCAAACTGGGCGGCGCAAACTACGGATGATTTTCGTTTTGTGATAAAGGCTTTTTCGGCGATGACAAAACATAAAGAATGGTCGCAGTATTTTGATAGCGAAAATGCGATGTACACGGCATATATGGATATGATTGCACCGATAAGTGAATCGGGAAAACTACAGGCGATTTTATATCAATTTCCACCATATTTTCACTGTACGAAAGAGAATGTGACTTATTTAAGATATATTGCCTCGAAAATGGGTGATTTGCCTGTAGCAATTGAATTTCGTAATAACTCATGGTATAGCGAACAAAATACAGAAAAGACGTTAGATTTACTACGCGAATTAGGGTTTATTCATACGGTTGTCGATGAACCGCAAGTTGGGTCTGGAAGTGTACCAATTGTGCTTCGTGAGACAAATAGTGAGATGACGCTAGTTAGACTGCATGGTCGGAATCAGTATGGTTGGATGAAAGCGAGTAGTCCGGAATGGCGCGAGGTTCGCACGCTTTATCGTTATAATGAGGAAGAAATTAACGAATGGACCAAATATGTGGAGCATTTACAAAAACTTTCCAAAGAGGTAGTCGTGATTTTTAATAATAACAGCGGCGGGGATGCAGCTGATAATGCGAAACATTTACAAAAGGCGCTCCAAGTTGAGTTTCAAGGTTTGGCACCTATGCAAATGGATTTGTTTTCAGAATAAAAAGATGGCGCGTGAGTAGCGCCATCTTTTTTATGCCTTAATTCCAATTAAAAAGCTAATAACTAAAATAATAAGTACAATCCCAGTTACGCCAACATATAAGTAATCTTTTTCCTTCAAAAAAGTAAACAATGATACAACAACACGAAGGACGGGCGTTAAAATCAAGCAAAACAGACCGAACATCATAATTGCGTATGGTTTAAGCGTTCCTAGCCCGCTGAAAATCGCTGTAAGTGAGGTCGGGTAAGTTTCCCCAGGATAGCCACTTTCTCCGGTAATAAACAGCATAACAAGGCCAAAAACGATAATGATCGCACTAAGGACAACACCGATTCGTAGCAGCGCGCTAACAATTAGCTCCACGCGGTACATTTCTTCTTTTTTCTCTGCCATCTAAATCCACCCCAATCCTTCTAAAATCATTTGGAAGGCAACATATAAAATGACGGGAATAAAAATAATCCGAATAACTTTGCTTTTTAGACGTTGCATGATGCGCGTTCCAAGCGTTGCACCGACAAGTACCCCAATCGCAACAGGAGCTGCAATAGCGGGCTGGATGTCGCCTTGGAAAAGATACACAGTTGCACTGGCCGCCGCAGTTACTCCCATCATTAAATTACTCGTCGCGCTACTTACTTTTAGTGGCATTTTCATAAAGACATCAAGTGCCATGACTTTAAAAGCACCACTACCGATTCCAAGTAAACCACTAGCAATACCTGCGCCGTACATCACACCGAAACCAGCAGGAACATTTGCCACTTGATAGTCAACTGTCTGCCGTAAAGATTTATCGTAATAGGAATCATGTAAGTTTAATTTGGTTGCGAGTGGGTCTGGTTTTACATTGGTAGGAAATTCTGAACCGACCTTTTTTATCATGTTGAAAGCAGAATATAGAAGTAAAAGTCCGAAGATGATGTAGAGGGCTGTAGCCGAGAGCAGTCCGCTGACGAAAGCCCCGGTTATTGCACCAATTGTTGTGGCAATTTCGAGAAACATCCCGACACGAAGATTGGTGATGCCGTCTTTGATATAAGCGATGGCAGAACCACTACTAGTTGCGATAACGGAAATAATACTCGCACCAATCGCATACTGAATATCAATCCCGAAAATAAGAGTCAAGGCTGGCGTTACGATAATTCCACCACCAAGCCCAAGCAAAGAGCCTACAACCCCTGCAAAAACAGAGATTAAAAGAATTTCGACTGTTTGCGTAATATCCAAAAAAATCACGTCCCTTTTAAAACAATATATCCTATCATAACATAAAATGAAAAGGGAACAATTCATCCAGTCCTAGTGCGTGTAAAAAAAGCGGTTTTAAGCTACAATAGTTATAGGTAAGGAGTGAGATGGATAGATGAAACATTTAACTTTATGGCATACAAATGACGTTCATAGTCACTTGGAACATTGGCCACGCATTTTTAATTTCTTAAAAGAGAAAAGAACAGCTGCAAAAAAAGAAAATAAGTCGGCGCTCTTTTTTGATATCGGTGACTTTTTGGACCGGGTCCATCCGCTTACTGAAGGAACGAACGGGCTTGCTAATACGGACTTACTTAATCAACTACCGTATGATGCGGTGACTTTTGGCAATAATGAAGGAACGACTTTGGCCCATGAAGATTTGGATAAATTATATGAGCATGCGACCTTCCCAGTAGTTTGTTGTAATTTTTACGCAGATAAAGAACGAACAAAGCAGCCGGACTGGGTGAAATCGATTGTTTATAAAGAAATAGCTCAAGTGAAAATTGCTATTATCGGTGCAACGGCGCCTTTTCGGGAATACTATGAAGAAATGGGCTGGGGCATTGAAGAACCTATTAGCTCGATTCAAAAACAAGTTGCTGGTTTGGAGGAAGGAACTGATTTAGTTATTTTACTCAGCCATCTAGGTTTACCGAGTGATGAACGCATTGCGCTCGAGATTCCAGAAATAGATGTAATTTTGGGCGGACACACACACCATTTACTTGAAACTGGCAAAGTAGAAGGAAGTACGTTACTTGCAGCTGCGGGGAGATGGGGCGAGTATATCGGAAAAGTGGATATTGAGCTAGACGAAAATAATCAGATAAGCTCTAAAACCGCCAAGACTTTTAAAACAGAAGATTTGCCAGCCGTTCCAAATGAAGCTAGTGAAATTCAAGGTTTCTTCGATAAAGGGCGCGCAGAACTCTCTGAAAAAGTAGTTGCGATTCCCGGGAAGTTAGCGCATAATTGGTTTGATGACTCGGAAATTGCGCACATTTTGAATGCGGCGGTTTGTGAATGGACCGGTTCGGAAACGTTTATGATGAACGCGGGCATTTTTATGACAGATTTTGAAGCTGGGATTGTGACGGATTTTGATATTCACCAAATGTTACCTCATCCACTAAATGCGATTGCTTTAACAATGTCTGGTGAGGAGCTCGAGATACTTATTGACGGAATCTACCGAAAGAAAGCAGAACTGCAAGATATTCCGCTTCGAGGTTTTGGTTTCCGAGGCGAGTATTTTGGTACCGTTTTGATGGACAGAGCTGGTTTTGACTCAGAAAATCAAGTGGCACTTTTTGATAATAAACCAATCGAACACGCACGGGAATACCGGATTGCGACACATGATACATTTGTCTTCGCGCCATTTTTCCCGATAGTAAAACAAATTAAACGAAAAGAAGTATATACACCGGAATTACTCCGAGATATTTTAAAATGGAAACTCAAAAAAATGTACGGACAGGAGGAAGACAAGTGACGATTACGATTCAAGATTTAAACTACGAGATTATCACCAATTATCGCGATGCTTTTGACGAGGAGAAGTTAAATGAACGGTTTAGCGATATACTTGGACGATATGATTATATAGTTGGTGACTGGGGTTACGATCAACTCCGTCTCAAAGGCTTTTTTGATGATGATAACCGTAAAGCCGCATATGACAACAAGATTAGCACATTAAAAGAATATATTTATGAATACTGCAATTTTGGTTGTGCATATTTTGTTATTAAAAAAGTAAAATAGTAAATGAGGTATTTTGGAATTGAAGAATTATAAAGCGTATTTAATTGATTTAGATGGCACGATGTATCGCGGGGCAGAAGTTATTCCCGAAGCAATCATTTTTATTGAAAATTTAAAACGTGCGGGACTTCCGTATTTATTTGTAACTAATAATTCTACAAAGACACCAGATCAGGTAGCCGAACATTTAACTGGTATGGGCATTCAAGCGGAATCGGGTGATGTTTTCACAACTTCACAAGCAACCGTGCAATTTATGTTGGAACAAAAACGTGAGAAATCGGTTTATGTTATCGGTGAACGTGGAATAAAACAAGAACTAACTGATAATGGATTTGAAATTACTTCTAGTAACCCAGCTTTTGTTGTTGTTGGACTTGACCGAGAGGTAGATTACGAAAAATTTGCTAAAGCAGCTCTTGCGGTTCGAGGTGGTGCAATGTTTATCTCTACTAATGGAGACGCAGCAATCCCAACTGAACGCGGTTTGCTTCCGGGAAATGGTTCGATTACATCGGTTGTTTCTGTCGCGACAGAAGCGGTGCCTGTTTTTATCGGGAAGCCAGAATCTATTATTATGGAGCAAGCACTCACAAAGCTTGGTGTTCATAAAGATGAAGCAATTATGGTTGGTGATAACTACGAAACAGATATTATGGCAGGAATCAATTATGGTATGGATACTTTAATCGTTCATACTGGTTTTACCTCAAAAGAAGCTCTTACTACCAAAGTGATTCAGCCCACATATGCTGTAACGAAGCTGACTGATTGGAAATTTAACTAAAAGAGCGGAGTTTTCTGCTCTTTTTTTAATAATTAGGAGGTTGAAAAAAATGGTTTCAATACAAAAGTTAACGCAAGATAATTTTCGTGAGACGACTAAATTACAAGTTCATCCACACCAGAAAACATTTGTCGCAGAAAATTGGTACTCGATTATCGAAGCGAGTTTTGAAGAAACATATCATTCTATTGTCATTTATGCTGAAAATGTGCCAGTTGGATATGCAATGTACGGAATGGATACAGCTGATGGTGAATTTTGGCTAGTACGTTTTATGACTGGAAAAGAGCACCAAGGTAAAGGTTACGGCGGGGATGCTTTAATGCAAATTATCGAAATGGTGAAAAATTTGCCAGAAAAACCAGCAAGACTCCGTTTATCTTATGAACCAGATAACCATGTGGCAGAGAAATTTTATGCGAAATATGGGTTTGAGAAAACGGGCGAAATTATCGATGGTGAGGCAGTTGCTGACTTGTGGTTTAAACGGTGAAAAAGGGTATAGAATGGGGATAAGGAGGACTGGGAATGGACGTATTTAATGATTTTTTTGTTGTATTTTTAATTGCAGCGACAGCTTTTTTTGTAGCGAGTGAATTTGCCATTGTTGCCATTCGAAAGCCTACTGTCCTACAACTAATTGCCTCAGATAATCCACGAGCGAAATACGTTAAAAAAGTAACAACTAATATGAATGATTATTTGGCTGCTTGTCAGCTGGGGAACACACTCGCTGCTCTTGCGATGGGGTGGGTCGGGGAAGCAACGATGCGCGGTTGGTTAGAACCACTTTTTTTAATGTTGCCACTACCAGAATCACTAGAAAAACCGATTTCGATTTTTGTATCGTTCATTTTAATTACTTTTTTAAATGTTGTTCTTGGGGAACTTGCTCCGAAAACATTCACCATTCAAAGCACTGAAAAAGTAGCGTTATTTATTGCGCGTCCGCTTGTTTATTGGTATCGATTAACGTTTCCCCTCAACTGGCTTTTAAATAACTCAGCGAATTTAATTACGCGGATATTTGGTGTAAAGCGTACAAATGATGCAGACCAAATGACACCGACTGAACTGAAAATTATTTTTGAAGATAGTTACCGACAAGGTCTTTTAAATCCACAGGAATTTCGTTATATGAAAAATATTTTCAAACTTGGGGACGTGCCAGCAAAAGAAGTTATGATTCCGCGGATGTCGATGATTGCGATTGATCAAACAGCGACAGTACGCGATTTGCTTAAACTAACTTCCGAGCATACATATCATATTTTTCCAGTAACCGAAGATGAAGACAAAGACCATATCATTGGCATGCTACGCGTCAGTGCAGTCATGGCCGGGCTTGGAAAAGATGAAGCCATTGTAGAACAATCAATCAAACCCTTTATAGCTCCAGTTTTAGAAGTGTTTGAAGGAATGGTTTTAGAAGAATTACTCGTAAAAATGCAACAAGAAAGCGAACCATTTGTCGTTTTAACAGACGAATATGGCGGGACTTCAGGCATTGTGACTCTTGAGGATGTTATGGAAGTCATTGTAGGTGATATGGAAGAAGCAAAAGGACCAAAAGGAATTCGTAAGGTGGCACTAAATCATTTCATTATAGAGGGATCGGAGCCGCTTTTAGAAGTAGAGGAAGCAATTGGTGTTCCGATTGAAAGTCCAGGTGTCCATACGCTATCAGGCTGGATGCTATTTGAACGCTTTGACTTAGAAACAGGGGATGAGATTGAACATGAAGGTTACCGGTTTATTGTTCGGTCGATGAATAAAAACTCAATAAGACAAGTGGAAGTAAAGCGCGGCAAAGAAAAACCAGTAAAAACGGAGGAGTGACCTCTAATTTTACTGGTTTTTGTTTAATTAACAATATCATCATGGTAACTATGGGCTAGACGACTTGCTGCAGCTGCTGCTATGGCCCCCACAATATCATCTAGAAACGTGTGAACAGCAATACCATCATGTTCGTTCAGCTTAGCCAGAATACCAGGTTTTACTTTATCAATATAGCCATAATTTGTAAAACCAATTGAACCATATACGTTAACAATAGAAAGTGCTAATATCTCATCTACGCCATAAAGCCCTTCATCCGCGCTAATAATGTTTTGTAGTGGTTGAACGAGTTCCCCTTTTTCGGCCATGACATCAAGCTGGATACCCGTTAAAACAGCATTTTGAACTTCTCGTTTACGAAGCACATGCTCTACATTTTGACGACATATCTCTAATTCTAATCCAGGATGATATTTTTGTTGTAAAAATAATACTAATTCAGCGATGTCATCTATTTCTACGCCACGTTCAATGAGCCAACTCCGAGCTTTAGCTTCGAGGGCGCTTTGTTTTTCTACCATTTTTCTTACCTCCTTTTCACTATATGTATATTGTATGATAGACGTTTACAGGATTTCTAAACATACTTATACAAAAATAGCGACCGCTTATTTTGGTCGCTAAAATAGTAGTGCTTAAAATACTTGGATGACTTCTTTAAATCCAATAATTTTCTCTGCTAAAGTCAATTCGATTCCCATTTTTAAAGTCATATCAGAACTTGGACAGGTTTCGCATGCACCAAGTAATTTGATTTTTACAGTGCCATCTGGAGTTACTTCTACAAGCTCGTAGTCTCCGCCATCACGAACTAAAAATGGTCGGAACTTTTTTAAAGCTTTATCAACTTCGGCATAACTAATTTCTTCCATAGGATATAGTTCTCCTTTCGCGAGGCGCTATCATACTCTCTATTATAACAGGATACGGAAAAAATTAAAGAAATTAAATTGGATTTTTCTGAGGAGAAAAGTAGTGAACTTTGAAGTAATTATCAAATAAAAACTCTCTTATCTAATTGATAAGAGAGTTTTAAATAATTGTTTTAGCTATTTTTCTTAGATATTGAGTAAATTCCTAAAAGAACGAAGCACGTACCAATTAATCCAAACAATATATTATCTTGTTGATTATCACCGGTTTGCGGTAATTTTATTTGTTTTTTGATAGTAGTTGGTTGGCTTGCTGTTGGTTTGTTTTCTTTAATCTTAATAGGCGTTTTGTTTTTATCTGGTTTTGGATCAACTGGTTTTGGATCTTCTTTTTTAGGATCATTTTCTTGTTTGACATATACAAAAGTGACTGTTTGTGTCTCACTTGTAAATACACCTTTGGCATTGGTAGGTGTAGTCGATAACTTCCAACCACTCAGTTTTTTAGCTGTTGCCTCATAAGAGGTACCTAGCTTACCATTAAGCATATCAGAAGTAGCTAATTCATTGCCGTCGCCATCCACATATTTAACAGTAACAGGAGCGCCGTCAGCTTTTTCATAAACATAAGTGACGGTTTGGTTCGTACTCGTGAATACGCCTGAAGCATTGGCCGGAGTAGTTTTAACTGTCCAACCAGAAAGACTTTTAGCTGTAGACTGGTAAGGAGCATCGATTTTTCCGTTAAGTGTGTCAGAAGTAGCTAATTCGTTACCGTCGCCGTCCACATATTTAACGGTAACAGGAGCGCCGTCAGCTTTTTCGTAAACATAAGTGACGGTTTGGTTCGTGCTCGTGAATACGCCTGAAGCATTGGCCGGAGTAGTTTTAACTGTCCAACCTGCGATGCTTTTAGCTGTAGATTGGTAAGGAGCGTCGATTTTTCCGTTAAGTGTGTCAGAAGTAGCTAATTCGTTACCGTCGCCATCCACATATTTAACAGTAACAGGAGCGCCGTCAGCTTTTTCATAAACATAAGTGACGGTTTGGTTCGTACTCGTGAATACGCCTGAAGCATTGGCCGGAGTAGTTTTAACTGTCCAAC
>NZ_JAARZJ010000007.1 GCF_014229245.1 Listeria farberi
ATACATTTGCTAATAATTCTTTCGTTTGTTTACCAGAACGCTTATTATACTGCAAAGCATAAATTAAAAATGAAAAACTTAACTTTTCGTCGCAACCTGCAGTTATATCAGGACGCGTACTAAACATGTATTTAAAGCGTCTTTTGATTATATTTGCTACACATACTAATAACGGAATTTTAATCCAAATAACTAAGTCAGTGTCTTCCAGTCTTTTACTAAGGTTAAAAAAATAGTCTCCATCGATGATATACGGCTTTTTTGAACTCATTATTTCATTTACTTTCTTTTCGAATTCCAATTCAGATATATGATTCCAATTTTCTTGCCAAAAAATCTTATCAAGATGACATACTTCAAAGTCATATTTTTCGCCAATTTTTGCTGCGAAAGTTGATTTTCCAGCGCCATTTGGACCGATTACTAATACTTTGTTCTTGTTTACCAACACGGCTTCTAGTTGATTGTTATGCTTCATAGTTGTTCATCCTCCGCTTTTTAGTTTATTTTCAGGCGTATCATCAGCCACATACTCTAATATATCACCAGGCTGGCAATTTAATGCTTTACAGATTTCATTTAACGTGGAAAATCGTATCGCACTTACTTTGCCAGTCTTGATTTTAGATAAGTTAACATTAGCAATTCCGACTTCTTCGGACAGCTGGTTTAAAGATATTTTACGGTCAGCCATTATACGATCTAACCTCAATACAATTGCCATCGTTTTTCGCTCCATTCATAAAGTTTCGTCAGATTCTTTTTGCAAAGCTGCACCATAACGAAATATTTCAGTCAAACAATAAAAAATAATTGCAAAGAAAAATGCCATGTCTAGTCCTAAATGAATACTATAACCTGGGATTAAAATTGTATGCAAAACTGAGTATACAATTTGCGGACCTAACGCATAAACGAGCATTAATTGTGCAATTCTATGTAACCTTTTGATTTCAACATCAGCAAAAGGTGTAAATTCAACTGCTAAATCTTGAAAAATGGTACTAGCAATCCATAGCATCCAAGCGATTAAAATAGCCGAAAGAACTGAAATACCAACTGTGAGCCACTCTTCCGTTTGAATATATTGGGAAATGTCATTACCTGCAAAATATTCAGTATTAAAATTTAAAATAGTGTTTAATTCCATCTTATTTATACTGATATTATTACTATTAAGCAACTTCATCACAATAGCTAAAGCGGCTACCAGAATCGCGCCTACAGACAGAATCTTAAGGGTAATATGTAGAAAATAACTCATTTTTTGCAATCGTTTTAGTTTCATGTAAATCTCCCCCTTTTTTCTCGATTATACATAACAGAGCGATAGTATGTCAATAATTATTTAATGATAAACGTTAAATAATTAATAACTAGCATAAAAAAAGACTGAACAAAATTGCTCAGTCTTTCATTTTTATTCACTTTTTATTGAAGTAGATTGTTGAAGTGCAAAATGTGCCGGTTTTAATTTAATAAAAAGTAGTCCCATACCAGCTAAACAAATGACACTGGCTACAATAAATGGCATTTTCATACCAAATGCTTCGCTAAGTAAGCCGGAACAAAGTGGTGCAAATGCTGCTCCTAACCAACGTACAAAGTTATATGCCCCACTAGTGACACTTCTTGCATACGGCGAGTGCTCCATCACAGTTGTTGTAAACAAGGCGTTATTTATGCCTAAGATTAAGCCGGAAATAACTATTAAACCAATATCAATGGCTGTATTATCAATAAATCCGAGTAATGCTAAGATAACAGCACACGCAAGTAACGATCCCTTTAATATTTGTTTACTATTAAAACGAAATTCTAATGCATGAGAAACTTTTGCAGAACCAAGAGCTAAGCATAGTCCCCAAGCAAAAAATACAAAACCGATTTGAATCGCTGATAAACCAAGAATGAGTGGTGAATAAGCTAAAATAGTGAAGAAGCAATAATAATAAAACATGCCACTAAATGCGATTTGTAGAAACGGGCGATATTTAAACAAATGTAACATCTGTTTGATAGCCATTTCATTTTTTTCAGTAGGTGCTTGAACAACTTTCTTCGGTTCTTTTACTTTGAATAAAATCAGTAAAAATGCGATAAAAATTAAGCAAGCTGTAGCAAAGAATGGATAGCGCCACGAAACATTTCCTAAAATTCCTCCTAATAAAGGTCCAAATGCCATTCCAAGACCCATAGAAGCTTCATAAATCCCAATCGCATGTCCTGGGGTCTCTGATAAAGCAATTAACATTGTCATCGCTGTAGCCATGAACATTGAATTACCAAAACCCCAGCCAGCACGAAAAATAGATAAAGCGCCAATTGTATCTGATAAACCACATAATAATGCAAAAATAGTTACGATAAATAGTCCGATAACGATTAATTTTTTGTCACCCAATTTACCTGCGACAATACCGATTGGAATCATCATAATCGCCATTGTAAAAATATAAGCAGTGAATAACATTTCAACTTGTGAATGGGATGCGCCAATACTTTCTGCAATAGAAGGTAAAAGTGGATCCACAACCCCAATCCCCATAAAAGCAAGCAAACTAGCTGCTGCTGTTATCCATTTCCCCGTGTTCATTTCCTTGTCTGTCATCATAATACAACTACACTTCCCTTTCCAAAATAAAACTCAACTATTATATTACGCTTGATAAATACCAATGTCAATATTTACATATATAATTTATTACATATATAAATATTTTACTTATTGATGTTTATCGCTTACAATAAGGTTAAATAGAATTTTAGAGGTGCTACTGTATGATACCAAATGTCTTAGAATATACTTTATTGCAAATGATTGCTCGTGAAGCCTCTAGCGGTTATGAACTAGCAAACCGGCTTCGGATTATGCAAAATACGCATCACAGCCAAATTTATCCTTCTTTATCTAAATTAGAAAAGGCTGGTTTTTTAGTTGTTCATAAGCATTCTCAAGATAAAAAGCCTGATAAAAAAGTTTATACCATCACACAATCCGGCTTAGATTCTCTGCTCGAATGGTCCGAAACGCCACTTAAAATTCCTGTTACAAGGGATGAATTTACAACAAAAGTGCAACTCGATTGGTTAAATAATGCCAGAACCAAAGGACTTATTGAAGAACGAGAAAGCTATTTAAAAGAACAATTAGGTTTAATTGAAGAAACACTAGATCATTTCGTTAATTTATTTGATTTAAAAACCAAACAAGACAAGCTAAAAAACATGTCTTATCAGGTCTATGCAAGACGATTAGATTTAATTCAAACCGAATTAAATTGGTGCGAAGAAATGTATAAAATATTATAAAAAACCGGCGAACTTAGTATTCGCCGGTTTTTACTATTTATAACTACTAGTTTCTAAGATTTTATTAGCCATCGCTACCACTTCTTCTTCTGGAGCTTCGATGCCTTCTAATGGGTAACGAATGCCCATTTCTTTCCACTTGTAAACGCCCATCGTATGGTATGGAAGTACATCCACTTGTTTTACATTTGGAAGAGTTTGAATAAATTCGTGTAGCTTTGTTAAATCTTCTGGATCATCTGTTTTAGTTGGAATTAGCACGTGTCTAATCCAAATTGGTTGCTCTTTATCTCGTAAATAGTGAGCAAAATCGATAATTGGTGCGTTGGATTTCGTAGTTAGTTTTAAATGTTTTTCTGGATTGATTTGTTTAATATCAAGTAAAATCAAATCTGTTACTTCCATCAAACGATCCAATTTCTCGATAAACTCCGGATCACGAGTGAAACAGCCACCACAAGAGTCGATAGTTGTATGCACTCCTGCTGCTTTACATAACGTGAAAAAATCGATTAGGAAATCTACTTGAAGTAATGGTTCACCGCCACTAACTGTAACACCACCACCTGATGCATCCCAAAACTCTTTATACTTAATCGCTTCGTTAAATACATCTTGGGCTGAGCGTTCTGTGCCTGTACCAATTTTCCAAGTATCAGGATTATGACAAAATTGACAACGAAGTAAACACCCCTGCATAAAAACAATAAAGCGGATACCTGGACCGTCTACTGTTCCCATTGTTTCTACTGAATGAACTCTTCCTAAAACCTCTGTCATAATTCTCCTCTTCCTTTCCTAAATAACAAGGATTGCTACTGGTGAGCAATCCTTGTCGAAGCGTTCTCGCCTAATTATTACATGGATTCGTGCATTGTACGGTGAATAACGTCTAATTGTTGTTCACGAGTTAGTTTGATAAAGTTAACGGCATATCCAGAAACACGGATAGTTAGTTGAGGGTATTCTTCTGGATGATCCATCGCATCAAGTAATGTATCACGATTGAATACATTGATGTTTAAGTGATGTCCCATTTTTGTGGAATAACCATCCAGCATTGCAACTAAGTTATTGATTTGTGATTCATCTTCGCGACCTAAAGCTTTAGGTACGATAGAGAATGTGTTAGAAATACCATCTTGACCATATTCGTAAGGAAGTTTAGCTACAGAAGATAGAGAAGCTAAAGCACCTTTAGTATCGCGGCCATGCATTGGATTCGCACCTGGTGCAAATGGTTCGCCTGCGCGACGTCCGTCTGGTGTGTTACCAGTTTTCTTACCATAAACCACGTTGGATGTGATTGTAAGAACAGAAGTTGTGTGTACTGCATCACGGTAAGTTTTATGTTTTCTAACTTTTGTCATAAATGTTTTTAGAAGTTCAACTGCAATCTCATCTACACGGTCATCATTGTTTCCGTATTTAGGATATTCGCCTTCGATTTCATAATCAACCACGATACCGTCTTCGTCACGAATTGGACGAACAGTAGCATATTTAATAGCAGATAAGGAGTCAGCTGCAACGGAAAGTCCAGCAATACCAGTTGCCATTGTACGTAATACTTCTGTATCATGTAAAGCCATTTCAATACGTTCGTAAGCATATTTATCATGCATATAATGAATAACATTTAGTGTGTTAAGGTAAAGTTCTGCAATCCATTCCATCATTGCATCATATTTTTCCATTACTTCTTTGTAATCTAATACGTCGCCTTCCACTGGACGATAAGCAGGTCCAACTTGTGCTTTAGATTTTTCATCGACACCACCATTGATTGCATAAAGAAGTGTTTTAGCAAGGTTGGCACGAGCACCAAAGAATTGCATTTGTTTACCTACACGCATTGCGGATACACAACATGCGATTGCATAGTCGTCTCCCCATTTAGGGCGCATAACATCGTCATTTTCATATTGAATAGCAGATGTTTTGATAGACATTTTTGCACAGAATTTCTTAAATCCTGATGGCAAATGAGTGGACCAAAGTACAGTTAAGTTTGGTTCTGGAGCAGGTCCTAAGTTATCTAATGTGTGTAAGAAACGGAAGGAGTTTTTCGTTACAAGTGGAACGCCTTCTTCTGTAATACCACCGATGGATTCAGTAACCCAAGTTGGATCTCCGGAGAATAATTCATTGTAATCTGGTGTACGAGCAAATTTTACTAGACGTAATTTCATGATGAAGTGGTCAACAATTTCTTGTGCTTCTTCTTCTGTAATTAAGCCATTGCGTAAATCACGTTCTACATAAATATCAAGGAATGTAGATGTACGTCCTAAGCTCATTGCCGCACCATTTTGTTCTTTAATTGCTGCTAAGTAACCAAGGTATAACCATTGGAATGCTTCTTGAGCAGTTTTAGCTGGACGCCCAAGATCGAAACCATGTTTTTCGCCTAGTACTTTTAATTCACCTAGAGCACGGATTTGTTCGTTAAGTTCTTCACGTTGACGAATAACATCATCACTCATAGTACGTAAACCTGTGTTATTTAAATCTTGTTTCTTTTGATTAATTAAGAAGTCAACTCCGTAAAGTGCAACACGACGGTAGTCACCAATAATACGTCCACGACCATAAGCATCTGGAAGACCAGTGATTACGCCTGATTTACGAGCCGCACGCATTTCTGCTGTGTAAGCATCGAATACACCTTGGTTATGCGTTTTGCGGTATTCAGAAAAAATATGGCTAATTTCCTCATCCACTTTAAAACCATAAGATTCAGCTGCAACTTCTGCCATACGGATTCCACCAAATGGTTGTAAAGCGCGTTTGAAAGGTACATCCGTTTGAACACCAACAACTTTTTCTAAGTCTTTGTTTAAATACCCTGGGTCATGTGAAGTGATAGTAGAAACGATTTTGGTATCCATATCCAGTACGCCACCGTTTTCACGTTCTTTTTTAGTTAGGTCCATTACTTGATCCCAAAGTTTTGTAGTTGCTTCGGTTGGGCCAACTAAGAATGTGTCGTCACCGTCATATAAGCGATAGTTTTTTAAGATAAAGTCACGTACATCTACTTCTTGTTGCCAGTTACCACCTGCGAATTCATACCATTGTTCAGTCATCATATAACCTCCATTTATTGTTCAATCTCGAGCGTGCTTTTTTGAGCAAACTAATTTACAAATAATCTACACTGTTATCATAACATATTCTCCAAAAAATGCTACAGTTTTGTGCAATATTTTTCAAACTTTTTTATGAATTTTTTGTGTCATCCCCTTTCAAAATCGCCAAAATTCCTTTTATAATGCGGATTAGCCACTTTATCATTATTCTAATTTTATTTTGATTTTAATTCTTTATTTTTACTGTATTACTTCAAATACCGGGTTCTGTTATGGTACAGTTTTAGTTTTAGCTCTTTGTATAAAACAGGTAGAAAACGCTTAATCTATTGCACGCCAATACCTTAACCATTTATATAGCGTTTTCATTGTTTTTCATGAAAATAGCTAAGTCGCTATTAAAACGGCGACTTAGCTATTTTTTTACCATAAATGTTTATTAGATGTTGTAACAGCAATTGCACCACTAGCAATTACTTCATCCACTTGCTTCGTTGTCTCAATTAATCCCCCAGCAATAACCGGAATGTGTAGCTTTTGGGTCATTTTTTTGACTTGTTCTGGAATGACCCCAGGCAAAAGTTCAATGCAATCAGGCTGTACTTTTTGAATTAGAGCCACGCCTTTATTATAAGCGCTAGAATCTATCATAAATAATCGCTGAATGGCAAGCATTTTATGTTGTTTTGCTTTCATAATAGCATTTCCTCTTGTAGAAATAATACCATCTGGGCAAATTTCTTTACATAAGAAATCAATTGCATAGTCATCATTTTTTAAACCATTGACTAAATCAGCGTGTAGCAAAACTTTTTTCCCGCCAGCTTGTGCAAATTTTACTAAAGCTTTAAGCTGAGCAACATGAGTCTCGAGCATCACCATATAAGTCAAATCAAGCTCTAGTATCTTTTCCATGTCTTTTTGATTATGTGCAGCTGGGATGATTGATTGACCAGAAAATGGTAACTCCAATTGTATTCCTCCTCTTTTACATGACACGTTTAAACATTTTTTCGAGTTCGTAAGTTGAATATTGAATAATAACTGGGCGACCATGAGGACAAGTGAATGGATCGCTCGCTTCTCTAAGTGTGTCAAGAAGGGCTTCCATATCTTGCATAGTTAAATAGTGATTAGCTTTTATTGATTTTTTACAACTCATCATAATTGCGGTATCTTCTCTTAATTTATGAATACTTATACTTGGTGCTGATAAGGCTTCATCAATAATTTCGCGAAGCATTTCCTCTTCTTGGTCTTTTGGAAACCATGTTGGATGTGCGCGAATAATAAAGCTATTTTGTCCGAAGTTTTCAAGAAAAACACCAACTTCTTCTAATTTCACTTTTTGTTCTTCAAGTCGAACATATTCGTCTGATGGAAATTCTAACACGATAGGCACGAGTAATTCTTGCAATTCTCGACTTACTTCTCCAATTTTTTCACGATAGAATTCATATTTAATCCGTTCTTGCGCGGCATGTTGATCGATAATATATAGACCATTTTCATTTTGAGCGAAAATATACGTCGCATGCATTTGTCCGATTGGATACATTTTCGGAATGCGTTCTTTTTGATTTTCTACTTGCTCAGGTTGTGTTTCCGGATTATAAGTAGGCATCGTTTCTAAAATAAAGTCATCTTCTTTTGGTACATTTTCATCAGATGCTACGTATTCAGGAATATTTGATTTTGAAAAAAGTGTTGGCGGTTCTTTTGGCTGTCTGTTTTCTTCAAATGACATCTGAATTTGTTCGGATTTTTGCTGTTCTTTTTGTTTTTTCGAAACTTCTCCATCTGGAATTAATTGCAACTGATGAAATGCGTCTTTAATCATCTGACTAATAAGCTGGCCAAGTTCTTTTTCTTTACTTAATCGTACCTCAAGTTTTGCTGGATGAACATTGACATCTACGATAATTGGGTCCATTTCGATTTGCAGAACGATTATTGGAAAACGGCCAATTGGTAAAAGTGTATGATATCCTTCTTGTATTGCTTTTACTAGCGCGAAGTTTTTGATAAAACGGCCATTAATAATCGTTGAAATGTAATTACGGTTGGAACGGTTTACTTCAGGAAGCACAGCATAACCTGAAATTTTAAAATCAAGCGACTCTGCCTTGACTGGAATCGATTTTCTAGCGATAGACACACCATAAATAGCTGCGATTACTTGACGTAAATCACCATTTCCATTTGTTTGGAGCAAAGGTTTCCCGTTGTGCGAAAACCGGAAACTAATATCTGGATGGGCTAAAGCAAGACGATTTAAAATATCGGTTATATTTCCAAGTTCAGTTGGTAAGCTTTTTAAATATTTTAACCTTGCTGGAGTATTAAAGAACAATTGCGATACTTCGATTTGCGTGCCTTTTCTGGCATGACCGCTTTTTTGTTCGATGATTTTTCCGCCTTCAAGGGAGATAGTAGTTCCTTTTGTTTCACCTGTAGAAGTTTCTAAAGTTAAGTGAGATACGGACGCAATACTAGGAAGAGCTTCTCCGCGAAAACCTAAAGTGTGAACACGAAATAAATCCGCTTCGTTTTTAATTTTACTCGTAGCATGACGTAAAAAAGCTGTTGCAACGTCTTCTTCTTCAATACCACTGCCGTTATCAATAATGGTAATCTTATTTAATCCCGCTTCTTCCACCAAAATATCGATTACTGTGCTCCCTGCATCAATCGCATTTTCGACCAATTCTTTAACAACAGAAGCAGGTCGTTCTACTACTTCTCCGGCAGCTATTTTATTGGATAAAGCATCGGTTAATTCTACTATATGTTTAGCCATTTAAATCCCGCCTTTTCTGTTTAATGAATTTTACTTTGGAGTTCGTATAATTTGTTCATCGCATCCATTGGCGTCATCTGCATAATATTCATTGCGGCAATTTCTTTTAATAATTTTGTTTCTTTAGAAGATCCTTTTTTCTCCAGTTCTACCGGGAACATTGATAGTTGCACTTCTTCATGAATTTCTTCTGGTTGTTTATCGTTCGTAATTATTATTTTTTTATCGTTACTTTCTAATTGTTCTAAAATGCAACTTGCTCGTTCAATCAAGGATTTAGGTAGTTCTGCTAACTCAGCAACATGAATACCATAACTTTTATCTGCTGGTCCTTCTTTAATTTTATGAAGGAATACCACTTTTCCATTTTCTTCAACAGCACTCACATGAATGTTTTGTAACCCACTTAATTCTTTCTCAAGATCTGTTAATTCATGGTAATGAGTAGAGAATAGTGTTTTAGCATGAACGTTTTCGTGAATATACTCGATAATTGCCTGAGCAAGCGCCATCCCATCATAAGTAGCAGTTCCACGACCGATTTCATCAAATAAAATCAAACTATCTTTTGTCGCATGGACAATAGCGTTTCTAGCTTCTAGCATTTCTACCATAAAGGTACTTTGACCAGCTATTAAATCGTCCGCTGCCCCTATTCTAGTGAAAATTTGGTCAAAAATTGGCAGAGTTGCTTCTTCGGCAGGAACAAAACATCCAACTTGGGCACATATAGCTGTTAAAGCAACTTGACGCATATACGTACTTTTACCCGACATATTGGGACCAGTTATAAGCAAAATTTCTCTATTTCGATCTAAATCACAATCATTAGCGACATAGCTTTGCGCACCCATTACTTTTTCTACAACAGGATGGCGACCTTGTTTAACATGCAGGGAACCATCTTCACTTAAGGTAGGGCGAATGAAATGGTTTTTCTCACTAATATCTGCAAAACTTTGTAAACAATCGATTTCACTTACTGACTTCGCTAATTTTTGGAGGCGTTCTATGTAGTCTTTTACCATTTCGCGTACTTCTGTAAATAGTTGATATTCTAATTCCATACTTTTTTCTTCTGCATCTAAAATGAGTTTTTCTTTTTCTTTTAGCTCAGGGGTAATATAACGTTCTGCATTGGCCAGTGTTTGTTTGCGTTCATAGCGGCCTTCTGGGAGCAGATGTGTATTCGCCCGGGTAACTTCAATATAGTAGCCAAATACGCGATTAAAGCCTACCTTCATCGTTTTGATGCCAGTTAATTCGCGCTCTTTACGCTCTAATTCTGCAATCCATGTTTTTCCGTTACGGCTAGCATCACGATAAGTATCAAGTTGGCTATTGTAACCGTCTTTTATAATCCCACCTTCGCGAATGGAAATTGGTGCTGCGTCGACTATTGCTTCTTCTAATTTTTCTGTTAGCTCTTCACAGGGATCTAATTGGTTAGCAAGTTCTGTTAAACTCTTACTATGCATTGATAATAAAGTCGCTCGGATACGAGGTATTTGGTATAACGAATTACGTAGTTGAATTAAATCACGCGCATTTACATTCCCATAAGCAACTCGGCCAGCAAGGCGTTCTAAGTCATAAACGTTTTTTAGGTTTTCTACTAATTCAAGACGTTCAAAAAAGTGGGCCATTAATTCACTGACATCATTTTGACGTTCGATAATTTGCTTACGGTCAATTAAAGGACGATCAATCCATTGTTTTAGCATTCTCCCACCCATAGCCGTTTGGGTGTTATCTAATAGCCACAGTAGCGTTCCTTGGCGTCCTTTACCTCGAATGGATTCTGCTAATTCTAAATTACGTTTCGAGTAGTAATCCATTTTCATATAGTTACTAGTTTCATAATGTACAGCTTGTTGCAGGTGACCTAAATCCCGCTTTTGGGTTTCTTTTAAGTAATGAAGTAATTTACCTATAGCTCGCTTTTCTGATAACGACATATGGCGCGTAACTAATTTTTCGTTTTCCGCTGGGATTGTATCTTCTTCATGAACAGAAAAAGTTAGCCCAAGTTGTTCTTTCATCACATCAGAAAGAACTTCTTTTTCTGATTCAGAAACAATTAACTCTCTGGTTGAAAGGGTTGTTAACTCATTAATTAAGCGGTCTTCACTAGCTTCAATTACCGTTGATTTTAATTCGCCAGTAGATAGATCAGAGTAAGCAAAACCGTATTCCTTTCCTTCATAACAGTAAAGTGACGCGATATAGTTATTTTCTTTCGCCTTTAAGCCTCGTTCATCCATGACAGTTCCAGGAGAAATTAACTGTACTACTTCTCGTTTTACCATGCCTTTCGTTGTTTTAGGATCTTCCACTTGCTCACAAATAGCTACTTTATATCCTTTTTCAATTAACGTATCAATGTAGCCGCTCGCTGAATGATAAGGAACTCCGCACATAGGGATTTTCTCTTTTGTTCCACCTTCACGGCCAGTTAATGTAATTTCTAAAATTTGAGAAGCATTCAAGGCATCCTCAAAAAACATTTCATAAAAATCTCCTAAACGGAAAAATAAGAAAGCATCTTGATATTTATCTTTGATTTCCAAGTACTGCTTAATCATCGGTGTATATTCTGTCATTATCTCATCATCCCTTACTTCATTTTCATCCTCTCATTATATCATAAAGTTTCATTTTCCCGCGACCTCAAAAGAAAAAAACTACCAGTAGTTTGGCAGTTTTCAATGGTTAATTTTCTTTTTCAAGCTCCGTTGTTACTTTTGTAGTTATCTCCGTTGTAATAGATTGTAAAAGATCGTTAGCGTCTTCTTGAGCGCGTCTGAATTCTGTTACAATCGGAAGCGAATCTATATCTGCGCGAACATTATCAATTTGATTCTCGGTTTGTTTCATCGCTTCGAGTTTTTGATAATGCTCTAAGTTTACTGCTTCTTTTTGAAGTAGCTTTATTTTAGAAACCTTTGCTGCTACTTTGGAATTCGCATTGATTCTTTCTTCGGCTAGACGGTAGAACGATACTTCTTCCGTTTGTTGCAGCGCATCACGAAGTTCGGTTGCTTTTTTCATAATTTCGTCTTTTGAAACTGTCACAATTACATCTCCATTCTTAATCAAAGGAAAATGGGTGGTCTTCATTGATGAGAATTCGGTCAATTTTTTGTGCTTTTCCGGTTGTTTCGTCTAAAGTGATTAGACAGCCAGATAAGACTGCTCGACCTGTTTTAGGGACTTCAAATCTTGTTGGCAAGGCTGTTTTAAAACGACGAATAACAGCTTCTTTTTCCATTCCAAGGATAGCGTCATATGGTCCTGTCATACCTGTATCGGTTAAATATGCTGTACCTTCTGGAAGAATGCGGTTATCAGAAGTTTGTACATGTGTGTGTGTACCAACTACCGCAGTAACCCGCCCATCTAAATACCAACCCATTGCTTCTTTTTCGCTAGTAGTTTCCGCATGAAAATCGACAAAAATTATATTTGTTCGTTTCTTTGCTTCTTCTATTAATGCGTCCATTTTGCGGAACGGATCGTCTAAATCTGCTAAAAAAGTTCGGCCTTGCATGTTGATAACGGCTATTTCGTGTTGATTACTTTTTACAAAAACCATTCCTGTTCCAGGTGTTGTATCATCTGGGAAGTTTGCTGGGCGAACGAGATATTTAGCATCATCAATAAATTCAAAAATATCACGATTATCCCATGTATGATTACCTAGAGTTACGGCATTTGCACCAAGTTCCAGAAAATCCTTGTAAATCTTTTCTGTGATTCCTCTTCCACTTGCAGCATTTTCTCCATTTATAATCGTGATAGTAGGTTTATATTTTTTCTTTAATTGTGGTAAATATTCTGTAATGGCGTCGCGACCGATTGAGCCAACAACGTCACCAATAAATAATAATTTCATTTCGTTATTCTCCGTTTCTATTACTTCTACGTTCTAATAATGCGACATCTCGAAAAACACCATTCATTTCACCTAGTTTTTCGTGGATGCATAAAGTTTGGAAGCCGTATGTATGATGAAGTGTAATACTTGCTTCATTTTCTGGAAAAATTAAAGATTGCAAAGTCCAGAAGTCGTTTTCTTCACTTGTTTGAATAATTGCTTGCATTAGTGCCTTTCCGATGCCTTTTCCACGAGCACTTTTTGCTATATAAATGCTTAACTCAGCTACCCCGCGATAAGCATGCATACTTGAAAATGGCAACAATGCCGCCCAACCAATCACTTGACCCTCCATTAAAACAACTAAGCGGCAAGTTTTTAAGTACTTCTCATCCCAAACTTCAAAAGATAGCGTCTTTTCTTGAAAAGTAGCGTTTCCAGTCTCTATACCTTCTTGATGCACTCGAGCAACACCAGAATAATGTTCTTTTAGCATCGGCAAAATTTTCCACTCACTCAAAAAATCCGCCTCCCTTTTTTCATCTATCCTTTGATTATACCGTTCTTGATCAAGCTAGGCAACCGATTAAAAAAGATACATCGCAAAATAAATTTGCGATGTATCCTTTAACTATTATTTAGCATATTCAACTGCTCTTGTTTCACGAATGACGGTCACTTTGATATGACCAGGATAATCTAATTCCTCTTCAATTCGTTTTCTTATGTCACGAGCAAGTCGGTAGGAAGAAAGATCATCAATTGTATCTGGTTCAACGATGATGCGTACTTCACGCCCTGCTTGAATAGCATAAGATTTTTCTACACCATCGTAAGACTCAGAAATTTCTTCTAATTTTTCTAGACGACGGATGTAATTTTCAAGCGTTTCACTACGAGCTCCTGGTCTTGCAGCAGAAAGAGCATCTGCTGCTGCAACCAATACTGCGATAACAGAAGTAGCTTCTGTATCGCCATGATGGGAAGCAATACTATTGATTACCACATCATTTTCTTTGTATTTAGTAGCAAGTTCTACGCCGATTTCAACGTGACTTCCTTCAATTTCATGGTCAATTGCTTTTCCAATATCATGAAGTAGTCCGGCCCGTTTAGCAAGCGTAACATCTTCACCTAGTTCTCCTGCTAGAATTCCAGCAAGTTTCGAAACTTCGAGTGAGTGGTTAAGAACGTTTTGTCCATAACTAGTACGGTAACGCAAGCGGCCAAGAATTTTTATCAAATCAGGATGGATGGAATGAATTCCAACTTCAAATGTAGCTTGTTCCCCGACTTCACGAATGTGTTCGTCCACCTCTTTACGGGCTTTGTCCACCATTTCTTCAATTCGAGCTGGATGGATTCTTCCATCTTGAACAAGTTTTTCTAAGGCGATTCTAGCGATTTCACGTCGAATTGGATCAAATCCGGAAAGTATTACTGCTTCCGGGGTATCATCAATTATCAAATCAATCCCTGTTAGCGTTTCTAGCGTACGGATATTACGTCCTTCGCGGCCGATAATCCGTCCTTTCATCTCATCATTTGGTAAGGTAACAACAGATACCGTTGTTTCTGCCACATGATCAGCTGCACAACGCTGGATAGCTAATGAGAGAATATTCTTTGCTTTTTTATCCGACTCTTCCTTGGCCCGGTTTTCTGATTCTTTGACCATGATTGCTGTATCATGTGTTAATTCCTCTTCTACCTGGTTAAGGATGATAGATTTCGCTTCCTCTTTGCTGAGCGCAGAAATTCTTTCAAGTTCTGTCTGCTCCGCTTGAATCATCTCAGCTAGTTTGCTTTCTTTCTCTTCAATTTGTTGTTGACGTTTACTGATACTCTCCTCTTTTCTTTCAAGTGTAGCTTCTCGTTTACTTAAAGAAGTATCTTTACGGTCGAGGTTTTCCTCCCTTTGCAATAAGCGATTTTCTGCTTTCTGTGTCTCTGTTCTTCGCCCACGAAGTTCATTTTCGATTTCAGTACGTAACCTATGATTCTCTTCCTTCGCTTCAAGCAATGCTTCTTTTTTTGTAGTTTCTGCTTCTTTCTTTGCATCTTCTACAATTAATTCAGCAGTCCCCCTTGCAGCAGCCAGTTTTTTCTCTGTACTAGATTTAAAAATTAGAGAACCAACAACTAGACCGACGATTAAGAAAAGCAAACTGGAGATGATCGTGATTGCGATTGTCATCCTTACACCTCCTTTGCTATTCAATTTTCGTTATTGTTATGTCGGTGGCCAAAATTCTGGCACAAGTGTATTTTTCATCAACAACCGAGTGTTAATCTCCCCATTCAGTTGAAGCCGATTTTCAAAGGAAAAAACTTCCCCCTTGTCTCCCAGCAATATAAAATATACAACTTAATTTTATAGGTCAAAGCATACAATGTCAAGAAAAGGAATGAAATGACAGCTTATTTTCCTGAGTTTTTTTAAAATAGTAAAAAATACGTGATAGGAAGTAAATTCCCTATCACGTATTAGCTAGTTATTATTCATCATCAAGTAAACTTAGTGTCTCTTCGTTTTCGTCTAAAGGCTCTTTGTTAGTTCCATCAATTTCGTATTCTTCGCGAACGCGTTTAGAGATTTCGTCTCGGATGTCTGTGTGTTCTTTTAGATATTGTTTCGCATTTTCACGGCCTTGTCCGATACGTTCTTCTTTATAAGAATACCAAGAACCACTCTTGTTGATCACATCAACTTCAGCAGCCATATCAACAAGTTCACCTTCACGTGAAATACCTTCTCCGTACATAATATCCACTTCAGCGATACGGAACGGCGGCGCTACTTTATTTTTTACAACTTTTATTTTTGTTTTGTTACCCATTACATCAGTACCTTGTTTCAATTGTTCAGCACGTCTTACTTCTAAACGAACTGTAGAATAGAATTTAAGGGCACGACCACCAGGAGTGATTTCAGGATTACCAAACATAACACCAACTTTTTCACGAATTTGGTTGATGAAGATTGCAATCGTTTTCGATTTATTAATAACACCTGAAAGTTTTCTTAAAGCTTGGGACATTAAACGTGCTTGTAACCCAACGTGAGCATCTCCCATTTCGCCTTCAATTTCAGCGCGTGGTACAAGAGCTGCAACAGAGTCAATAACCAACATATCAACAGCGCCACTTCTAACTAGTGCTTCAGCGATTTCTAAAGCTTGTTCTCCTGTATCTGGTTGTGATAATAATAGTTCATCAATGTTAACTCCTAGATTCTTTGCATAAGCAGGATCTAAAGCATGCTCAGCGTCAATAAATGCTGCTGTTCCACCTTGCGCTTGGACTTCTGCAATCGCATGTAGTGCAACAGTTGTTTTACCAGAACTCTCAGGTCCGTACACTTCAATAATACGACCCCGCGGATACCCGCCAACTCCTAAAGCAATATCTAATGCTAATGAGCCACTAGAAATAGTAGATATATTTTGGTCTGAATGTTCCCCTAATTTCATAATGGAACCTTTACCGAATTGTTTTTCAATTTGTTTTAATGCTTGGTCTAATGCCGCTTGACGATCATTCACGTTGTTGCCTCCTTCATAATATTCTAATAGCTGTTTTTTTGCTTCTTCTCTCTTAAAAACAGTCAGAATCTTTTCCTAGAATTACTATAACGCATTTCAAAGCAAGAAGCAAGCAAAAAGCGAACGTTTATTCGTATTTTTTATTTTGTGTAAGCACCGGCTGCTTTCTTCCTCATTATAACGGGATTCTAAGCGTTCGTCTAATACTTTTTTATCGCTTATTTATATATTTTAAAGCTACTTTTTTTATTTTCTATAAAGGAAAACTATCTATTTGTATCTAAAAATTGCTTAATCAATTGAAAGCCTTGTTTTACAGCACGGCGACGGTTGTGGTTTCGATCTCTACCATAAACAAACTGATAAGCTTCTGTTTCAAAACCAGCTACATGTAAACCAATCCAAATAGTTCCAGCCGGATGGTCTTCTAAGCTATCTGGGCCTGCAACACCGGTAAAACTAATACCTATATCAGTGTTACAAAGTCTACTGACATTATTCGCCATTTCTTTTGCACATTCTGCACTTACGACTCCGTTTTCTTTTATTATTTGAGGTGAGACTTCAAGAATAGATTGTTTTGTCTCTTCGCTGTATGTAACCATACCACCTTTAAAAATTTTAGAAATACCAGGAAAACGGGCAATTTCTGCTTGGAATAATCCAGCTGTAAAACTTTCAGCAGCGGAAATAGTAATATTTTTTTCAAGCAGCATAGCTGTTACTAATTCTGGTAAAGAAACTTCGCCATAACCGTATAAAAAAGCCCCGTCTCTGCGTAAAATTTCTTGTTCCGTTTCATTCACAAGGGCACTTGCTTCCTCTTTAGTCTTTGCAGTAGCTGTAATCCGCACAACTACTTCATTATCACCTGCATACGTAGCAATAGTAGGATTTACTTGAGCTAAAATCATATCGTTTAAATCTGCTGCTAGTTGCGATTCTCCAATACCGAAAAAGCGCATTATTTTAGACTCTAAAATATTTTTTTCAGCACTATCATTTGCGAGTAAAGGTTCAGCGTAACTCGAAAACATCGGTTTCATTTCTGAAGGTGGACCTGGAAGTAAGATATATGTATGCTTATTTTCTTTTAAGAACATTCCTGCAGCGAAACCATAATCATTATTTAATACAGTGGATCCTTCAATAATTACAGCCTGCAATTTATTATTTTCAGTCATTGTTCTATTTCTTGAAGCAAAATAATCCGTGATTTTGTTCATATGAAACGCATCTTCTACTAAGTTTTTCTGTAGATGTTCTGCTAAAATTTGTTTCGTAATATCGTCTTCTGTAGGACCTAATCCACCCGTGAAAATGAGAATATCACTGCGTTTTTCAGCAATTTCTATCACATCTTTTAAACGTTTAGGGTTGTCACCAACAACAGTGTGATGGTAGACATAAATCCCGTTAGCTGCTAACTCTTCTGAAATAAAAGCAGCATTAGAGTTCACGATTTGTCCTAGTAATAGTTCTGTTCCTACTGCAATAATTTCCGCGCTTGCCATCTTAATTCATCTCCAATTCGATTTTTTGTGTAGAAAAAAAGCACACAATTCGAGTACCTCTTTTTTCATATCAAACTTGTGGCTTAATAAAGCCAACAATATAGTACTTCTAACCTGACAATTGATGCGGATAAATAAATGAATCAGCTACGTACGAGAAGCTGAAACGCCCATATAACAAGTTTTTCTTACCTTCATTCTACCACTTAGAGCTAGCACAAAGTCAAGCAGTTTGCGATGGGGTATTAAACAAATACATATGCCAATATATAATACTATGCTACTATTAATTTATGAAAACTTAATCATATTGAAGGAGAACGATTATCTATTTTTGTACAAACGTAATGTTTTATAATAAATAATTCAAACTTTTATAGTTATTTTATTAGATCATTTAGGAGGAAGTCATGGATACTAAAAATCATATAGACGCCACCCTTATTTTTTTAGATTCAATAAAAGAGAGACCTGGTATGTATCTTAGCAATTATAATGTTTTTTCAAATGTTTCAGATTTTATTAATGGTTATATTTTGGCATTATATAGTATTGATAATAAAATATTTAATCTAAAAAACATCTCATTATGGTATGGTAGAAATTATTATCCGCAAGCCACAAATATTATCATATCCTCCAATATTCAAAATAAATACCCCACTAAAAATGATAATGAATTGATAGAAATATATATTGATTATCTAGTTGAATATTTTAACTCATTTAAAAAATAGCTCAATTGCACTCAACATTTACCAACCAAATAAAGAACCAAGTATTTCAAAAGTTGAAATACTTGGTTCTTTGTATGGTGTATATTTTCTCAGTAAGGTTCGTATATTGTTCATACTATATGGTCTACGCCAGTAATCGGCTTTATCAGTATCTTAAAGAAGGTATGCTTTCTTATTTACATAGAGCCTTTAAATACTCCACGATTTTTGTAGAAATAGTCTATTCCAGACCATACTGCAAAAAATGCACATACATATAAGAAAATTAAGTCGACGCGGATACCTGTCCAAGCAAATGGGAAATTATTTAATAACATAAGTGGAATTGCAATCATTTGTGTGAATGTTTTAATTTTCCCAAGTTGACCAGCTGCTAAAACTTCGCCACCTTCCACAAGAAGTAGACGCAGACCTGTTACAGCAAGTTCGCGACTGATGATTAAAATAACCACCCAAGATGGGGCAATATGCATTTCTACAAGAATAATAAATGCAGCTGCTACAAGTAGTTTATCTGCCATCGGATCTGCAAATTTACCGAAGTTTGTAATTAAATTATATTTACGTGCTAGATATCCATCGAACCAATCTGTAAGGGCAGCTACGATGAAAATAATAGTGGCTACTAAACTTGTAACCGGAATGGTCGAATCAAGCCAGGAGACACTTCCCCAGTCAAATGGCACAACACATAGAATGACAAAAATTGGTATCATAAAAATACGGATAACCGTTAATTTATTTGGTAAATTCATCTTTTTCTCCCCTTTTTACATTTAAATAGTATGTAATGATAAAAATGTTGGCGAAACCTAATGAGTAGATTTCGCCATATAAAACAAATTATTCTGCATCTGAGTTACTAGTAGTATCACTTGCTTCTAAATTAATAGTTAACACTTGTTTAACTAGCGTTGGAGCAAGTTCTAACGCTTTACCATTAATTTTAACTGTCGTAACAGGTGAATTTCCAATAACAATTGAAACTGTTTTGTTATCGCCTAAATCAATTTCAGCAGTAGGGTTGGACGTGGATAGCGTTACGTTTTGAATAGTGCTTCCATTTGCATCCGATACACCAATCCAAGAATCACCAGTTGCGCTAAGAGAAAGTGTCATTTTATCCGTGTTTTTTACTGTATAACTAGTTTCGTTTCCAGATGTTTCACCTTTAGTTACTTCCACTTCTTTCGCCGTGTCGTCTGTTTTTTTAGTTGTATCTGTTGCTTTTTTTTCATCAGTTGTAGTATCTTTTTTCTCCGTGTCTTTGCTTGTGTCTTTATTTTTTGTTGAATCTTCAACTTTTACAGTCGGATTGCTTGTATCAGTTTTTACTTTCTCAGAGGAAGTATCTTGTTTATTAAGCAAGAAAAACCAAATAATGAAAAGAATAAAAACAATAAATAAAGCAATAAGAATTTTTGGTAAAATATCAAAGAAACGATTACGAGAGTTAGCCTGATTGCCGACCGATTGGGCAGGCATAGGATTTCTTTTACTTTGTACACGAGTTGGCTCATTATTTACTACTTCTTGTTGCGGTGTTTCAGGAACCTCGCTTTCAAACTCATCAAAAAGTGTTGCACTATCTAGTCCAACTGCTTCTGCATATTGTTTAATAAATGCCCTTGCATAAAATTTTCCAGGCATTACAGCATAGTTTCCTTCTTCTATCGCAATTAAATAACGTTTTTGAATTTTCGTTATTTGTTGCAAGTCGTCTAAACTGAGTCCTTTTTCACGTCTAGCTTGTTTCAGTTTATCACCGAGTTCTGTCAAAATTAAACACCTACCATTATTTCAATTTTCCACTTTTTACTAAAATTACATAAGCCAACCGCCATTTAAGCGCAAAACTTCTCCAGTGATATAGCTTGCTTTTTTGCTTATTAAAAATTCTACAGTTTCTGCAATTTCTTCAGGTTTTGCAAAGCGTTTCAAGGGAATTTCCTCACGAAGTACTTCTTTTTCATCCGCTGAAAATTGGTCCATCATTTTCGTTTCTACCGCTCCTGGTGTCACTGCATTAACAGTTATTCCAGAAGGCCCTAATTCTTGACTTAGCGCACGGCAAAAGGCGATTTGAGCCCCTTTTACAGTGGAATAAACTACTTCCATTGATGCTCCGACTTCTCCCCATATAGAACTGATGAAAACAATCCTTCCTTGACTGCTTTTCATTAGCTTTGGAATGAAGATGCGAATTAAACGCATTGGCATAAACATGTGCACATTCCATAATTTTGTAGTTTCTATATCTGTTGTGTCCTGGAATAAAGCATAGTGAGAATGCCCCGCTGCATGGATAAATGCATCTACTTGAAAAACTTGCTTTTCCATTTCTGCCAAACTTGACGCATCATCGAAATCAGCTTGAATAAGAAATACATCTATTTTTTCAGCTTGTAGTAGTGGTAATAAATTCTCCACAGCTTGTTTATTTTGATGATAATGAAGATACAAGTTCCAGCCAGCTTTTGCAAGTGATATACAAATCGCTTGACCTATTTCTCCGCTAGCGCCAGTAATAAAAGCATATTTTATATCTTTATCCAAAAAAAGGCAACCCTTTCCAGTCTATTTCTTTTATGATAGCATGACTCTGGAATTTATGCTATTTTTTATACTAAAAAAAGTAAAAAAAGACATAGAACATCTATTTTTCTGGAAGCAATTGGAAACTAGTAGTACGCTCTTCGCTGTCTAGGTTTTTCACGAAATTATTTACTTCTTCTAATGTAACTGTTTCCATTAAAGGTAAAATATCAAATAAAGAAGCAGATTTCATTACATATTGACTAAATTGGTTGGCAATAAACTCTGGTGAATTAAGCGAGCGTAAAAATTGTCCAATACGTTTACGTTTTACTAATGCCAAATCCGCTTCATTTAAGCCGTTTTTAGCTGCTCTTTGAATAGCTTCAATGATTTTAGTTGTTTGCATGTCTGGGTCTTTTGCATCCCCTCCAACAAGGACAAAGGAAAAACTGTCTTGCAGTGTATAATCATAACCAAAACTATCATCAATGATTCCTTCGTTGTATAATTCCAAATAAGTATCAGAGGTAGTACCAAAAAGCATTTCAAGCGCTACATCACCAATAATCTCTTGTTTAATAGCAGCTCGACCTTCTAAAGACCCGATATCTTCCTTGATACCTACCATATTTTTAGCAATTTGTACTGGAAAATGAATTTTACGTTCTTTTAAAGCAACAGTTTTTGGTTCATCTGGAAAATGGCGTTTGATTGGAGCAGCCTCTTTGAAATCTTTTTTCGCTTGATTTGCACGAATTTGGTTCATCATTTCTTCCGGCTCTAGATTACCAACAACAAACAGCACCATATTGCTTGGATGATAAAAAGTATTATAGCAAAGGTACAGCAGGTCTTTATTAATTTCTGCAATTGATTCAACAGTTCCGGCAATATCAATTTTTACTGGATGGTTGTGATACATATTTTCAATTACACCAAAGTAAGCGCGAAAATCTGGATCATCATCATACATTCTGATTTCTTGACCGATAATTCCTTTTTCTTTTTCAACTGTTTCTTCTGTAAAATATGGTTCTTGCACGAAATCGATTAATGTTTCTAAATTTTCTTCTACACGAGATGTACTTGAGAAAAGATAGGCAGTTTTTGTAAATGAAGTGAAGGCATTCGTAAAAGCACCTTTTTCACCGAATTTAAAAAATACATCGCCGTCTTCTTTTTCGAACATTTTGTGCTCTAAAAAATGAGCTATACCATCGGGTACTTTAGTGAATTCAGTTTCGCCAATTGGAACAAAATTATTGTCAATTGCACCGTAGTTAGTTGTAAAAACAGCATATGTCTTACTAAATCCTTGTTTTGGAAGAAGGTAGACTTGTAAACCATTAGACATTTTTTCATGAAATACAGCTTCTTTTACTTGTTCAAATGTGATTTTTTCCATGAAGTTCTTCTCCTCCCTTACTCAAGAAATATATTGTATCTGGCTTGATTTTATTAATAGCAGCAACTACTTCTTGTTTTGTGGCTTGTTTAATTTTTGTAATCCAATTTTCTAGGTCTAAGTTTGCTTCGCGTAAAACGTTATTATAAGCAAGTTCAATTAAACCTTGTGCTTGGTCATTCGTTTCAAGCAATTGATTAATGAGCATTTCTTTCGTTTGATTTAATTCATCTTCTGTGAAATCGCCTTGTTTCATTGCGACAATTTGCTCTTCAATAATGGTTAAAGCTTGTTTATAATTCACTTCATCAATTCCAGCTGAAATTATCATATAGCCTTTGAAAGAATCAATTCGACTGGAAGCATAATAGGCTAGACTTGCTTTTTCGCGAACATTGATAAAGATTTTGGAATTTGCAAACCCACCTAAAAGTCCATTAGCGAGTTGAAGAGAAACAAAATCATCATCTCCAAATAATGTTTCTGTTTGATAACCAAGCACTAGTTTACCTTGGTTAATTGCTTGTTTTTCATGGATGACACGAGTTTCTTTTGGTGCCTCTTTTGTATAGAAAACACCTATTCGTTCTGGACGCGGTGAAAAAGCCATTTTTTCGATAAGCGGCATAACTTCTTCTTTTGTAACATCGCCACAAATAAAAATTTCAATGACATCTTCTTTGATAAATTTCAAATAATATTCATATAAATCTTTTGCTGTAATCGCATCAACATCTTCTAAAACCCCTGCCGCCCCGTAGCGAAATTCATCGTCTCGGAACATTTCTTCAACTAGTCTTTTAGAAGCAAAACGAATTTTATCATCATAAATTCCTTCTAAGCTACTTTTTAGATTCTCTTTTTCACGGGCAACTATTTCTTCATCAAAAGCGCCATTTGTTGCATTTGGCTGAAATAGAGCTTGTTCGATAAAAGCAAATGCATCTTTTAAAATATTTTGTCCATCAGAGACATATTGGCCATCTATCATATCAAAAACGACAGTTAAAACATGTTCGTTTCCTTTTTTGGCTGTCGTAGTATAGAAATTTGCGCCATATAAGTTGGCTAACTGCTTTCTGAAAGCCGTTTGCGTTGGATATTTTTTACTGTTTGTTTCTAGCAAAATGGATAATAATGATCTTTTTGTGACTGTTTTTCTTTCTAATGGAGCGCGAAATTTAAAAACAATTTTATTAGATTTATATTTTTGGGTGGGAACGATTGTTAGTGCAACCGGGCCAACTTTTTCTTGAAATATTTTGTCTGTCATTATAATGCTCCTTTCAAGCAATGATCTCACTTTCCTATTGTATCCTAAGTTATTGCCACACACAATTTTCTAGCATAAAAAAACAGCCTAGAATAATATCTAGGCTGTGCTAATATTTTATTTTCCTTTAATGTAGTTAACGCCATCTGCTTTTGGAGCTTCGGATTTACCGATAAAGCCAACAAGTGCAAGGATTGTTAATACATAAGGCGCAATTTGTAAGTAAACGTCTGGAATATCTTTGAAAAATGGTAGTGAGCCCCCAGTAATTGCCAAACATTGCGCAAAACCAAAGAAAATTGCTGCTCCCATTGCTCCAAGTGGATTCCATTTACCAAAGATCATTGCTGCAAGAGCCATATAACCTTGACCGGAAATAGTTGCATGTCCGAAATCAAGCGTAAAGGATTGGGCATAAACCGCGCCACCTAGACCACCAAGAATACCAGAGATGATAACGCCTTGGTATCTCATCCAGCGTACTTTAATTCCCATTGTGTCAGCTGCAAGAGGATGTTCCCCTACAGATCGAAGACGAAGACCAAAGCGGGTTTTATAAATGATAAACCAAGATGCGATTGCAAACAGAATCGCCACATAACTCATCACCGGAATGTTTTTAAAGAAAATATCACCAATAACTGGAATATCACTTAAAACAGGAATATCCGGTTTACCAAAGTAATATTTAATTTGGTCAGTTTGGCCTTTATCATAAATTACTTTTACAAGGAATAAAGATAGACCAGTTGCTAAAAAGTTAATCGCTACACCACTGATTACGTGGTCAGCGCGAAAGTTAATTGTTGCAACGGCATGAACAAGTGAAAATAATCCCCCAACAAGCATCGCCGCAATAAGTGAAATCCAAGGAGTTAAATTGCCGAAAGTATCTTGGAAAGTAAGGTTAAAGACGATAGCAGAGAATGCTCCCATAACCATCATACCTTCTAGTCCAATATTAACCACACCGCCTCGTTCTGAATAAACGCCCCCGAGAGCAGTAAAAATTAGTGGGCCTGCCATAAGCAGTGTACTAGAAACAATTGTCGCTAAAATGGCTGTCATTCTGCTTTCGCCCCCTTCTTAAATTTTGCCATCGCCCAGCGGATAATGTAGCTGGATGCCACAAAGAAGATAATCAGAGCGATAATTACATTGACTAATTCGTTTGGAACGCCCGCAACTGCTGGCATGTTTAGTGCTCCGACTTTTAGAGCGCCAAACAAGATAGCAGAGAAGACAATCCCAATTGGAGAACTTCCTCCGAGTAATGCAACGGCAATACCGTCAAAACCAATCCCAGGAGAAGAAGTTAAGACATAAGCCGTTCCATATGTTCCGAGGCCTTCCATTACGCCACCTAGACCAGCGAGCGCTCCGGCAATAACCATAGAAAAAACAATTGTTTTCTTTACACTCATACCGGCATATTGCGATGCATTTTCGTTAAAACCAACTGCTTCGATTTCATAACCAAAAGTAGTTTTATTTAACATTAACCAAATAATAAGTGCAAAACCAAGGGCAATTAAAATCCCCCAATGTAGTGACGAATAATCTGTCATTGATTGCAATAATTCAGATTGTAAAGACGCAGACGCATGAATTTCTTGTGTTTTATCTAAACCGTCTGTAAGTAAATTTTGTACGACATAGTTGAAAATATACAGTGCTGTGTAATTAAGCATAATTGTTACAATAACTTCATTTACACGTAAAGTTGCTTTTAAAATACCTGGAATGAATGCCCAAAGTGCTCCAAAAACCATACCAGTAATAATCGCAAGTGGCAAATGAATCCATTTTGTTAAACCATCAAAGTTTACAGCGATGATGATAGAGCCTAACCACCCCATAAGCATTTGACCTTCTGCACCAATGTTGAAAAGTCCAGCTTTAAAGGCAACTGCAACAGATAGACCAACTAAAATGTAAGGTGTAGCTTGGCGGATTGTTTCACCAATATAGAAATTTTCTCCAACGACACCTTCTATAAGCGCTGAGTAACCAGCAATTGGGTCATATCCAAAAATAAGCATGATAATCGCACCGCAGATAAGTCCAAGAATAACGGCAGTAACTGGGATAACTAATGCTTGTAGTCGTTTAGACATGCTCTTTCTCCCCCATTTCCGCTTCCTGTTTGGATGAACCAGCCATCATCAGACCAAGTTCTTGCTCCGTTGTTTCTTTCGGATCAACAATAGCAACGATTTTCCCTTCGTAAATAACCGCAATACGGTCACTAACATTCATAATTTCATCTAATTCAAACGACATAAGTAAGACAGCTTTTCCATTATCTCGTTGTTCAATCAAGCGTCTATGAATGAATTCAATTGCACCAACATCTAGTCCACGTGTTGGTTGAGCCGCAATTAAGAAATCTGGATTACGGTGTATCTCCCTTGCAATAATCGCTTTTTGTTGGTTACCACCAGAAAGTGATTTTGCTGCTACGTATTCGCTACTTGCACGAACATCGTATTCTTCAATTAACTCACGTGCAAAGTCATACATTGCTTTATGATTTAAGAACCCTTTACTAGAAATAGGTTTCTTATAGTACGTTTGTAAAGCAATATTTTCTCCAAGTGACATCTCAAGTACTAAACCATGTTTATGACGATCTTCTGGAATATGTCCTAAACCAGCTTCTGTAATTTTACGTGGCTTTTTATTCTCAATGTGTTCACCATTTAGAAGAATGCTTCCACTTGTTACTTTAGAAAGACCTGCAATTGCAGAAATGAGTTCACTTTGACCATTACCATCGACCCCAGCAATTCCGACAATCTCGCCTGCTCGAACAGTCAAATTAAGTCCACGGACACTTTCGACACCACGGCTTTCTTTAACAACTAAATCTTTTACTTCTAAAACGTCTTTCCCAGGAGTTGCAGCGATTTTTTCTGTTGTAAAAACGACTTCACGACCAACCATTAAATTAGCTAAATCTTGCGGAGTTGTTTCTGGGACATTTACTGTACCCATGCCTTTACCACGGCGGATAACGGTTACCCGATCACAAACATCCATAATTTCTTTTAATTTATGTGTAATTAAAATAATTGATTTCCCTTCTTTAATAAGAGAACGCATGATTTGAATCAATTCTTTAATTTCTTGGGGCGTTAAAACAGCTGTTGGTTCATCAAAAATCAAGATATCAGCACCACGATACAGTGTTTTTAAGATTTCCACACGTTGTTGCATTCCGATAGAAATATCGCGGACAACAGCATTTGGATCAACTCGTAAACCATAACGGTCAGAGATTTCTTTAATTTCTTCTACTGCTTTTTTCTTTTCGATAACGCCGAATTTGCTTGGCTCTTTACCAAGGATAATGTTTTCTGCAACCGTAAATTTATCCACTAACATGAAATGCTGATGGACCATTCCGATTCCAAGCTCATTCGCTTTGTTCGGGCTATTAATATTTTCTTTCGTACCGCGAACACGAATTTCTCCACCATCTGGTTCATATAGACCAAACAAGACGTTCATTAGCGTAGATTTTCCTGCGCCATTCTCACCTAACAAAGCATGGATTTCGCCCTGCTTTAACTGTAAGGTGATGTTATCATTTGCTACAAATCCAGAGAATTCCTTCCTGATTCCTAACATTTCAATAACAAAGTCCACTTCTTCACTCCCCTTGTCGTCTAGTTCAAACTGGAAAAACAGCCACACGCGCGATTCTCTCGAAGGACGCCGCCTCTCCCCGTACTTCCTTCCAAAGAAGGTTCCGAGTTTTTTATCCGTTTGTTGTTCAATGACTTTTTCTCAAGCGCTTTGGTATGTTTCTAACTACATTTATTATACCAACTATGTACGAAACTCTGTCTTCATATTTTAAGCGATTAAAAAAGCCATCTCCTTATTTTATTTCTAAATGGCATTCATTGCAATCATAAATTCCAATATACCGATTATTTTCTTTGAGTAAAAGGGTTTACCTACCATATTAAAACGCTTACAAATTATTTTTTTATGAAAGTCGGTACAATTAATACCGACTTTCATAAAAGGTTTTACTTCGTTCATATTACTCAGTTTTTATAACTATAAAATCAAGGTTTTTCTGGAACTTTAATGTCCCCATCAACGATTTTTTGTTTGTATTCTTCTACCTTAGCTAAAACATCTTTAGAAATATTATCTTGATGCTCAGAAAGACCTACAGCATTTTTATCAAGACCATATTCAATTTTAGTTCCACCAGGGAAATCTCCAGCTTTAGTACGAGTTGCAAGGTCATCTACAGCGATATCAACGCGTTTGATTTCAGATGTAAGTGTTACATTGTAATCTTTGCCATCATTTGCTGTAACTTTTCCTTCGTCCCATTGGTCACGGTCAACACCGATTACCCAAACAGCACGGCTAGGATCTTTTTTCTTCAAGTTTTTAGCTTCTGCAAAGACACCATTACCAGTTCCGCCGGCAGCATGGAAAATCACATCAACTCCGCTTGAATACATGGAAGAAGCGATTTGTTGTCCTTTATCTGCTTTTGCGAAATCGTTTGCATATTGTACATCGATTGTTGCATCAGGATTAACAGCTTTTACACCAGCAGTGAAACCAGCTTCAAAACGGTCGATAACTGCTCCTTTTACCCCGCCAACAAATCCAACTTTATTTGATTTTGTTGTTAAGCCAGCTACAACGCCAACTAGGTAAGAACCATCATTATCTTTAAATCCAATACTTACTACATTATCACGGTCATCAATTGTGTCATCAACAATAGCGAATTGATTTTTAGGTTTTTGTTTAGAAACTTCTTCAATTGCATCTTTCAGTTTGTAACCAATTCCGTAAATCAAATCATAGTCGCTACGAACAGCAGTGTTTAAGTTTGTTTTGTAGTCTGCTTCAGAAGCTGATTGCAAATAGTTATAACCATCTGTACCTTTTTTCATGTCGTTAGCTTTACCGAATTTTTGTAAGCCTTCCCATGCTGATTGGTTAAACGAACGGTCATCAACGCCACCAGTATCTGTAACCATAGCTACTGTAAAATCTTTACTGCTCTTATCATCGCCACTTTTTTTATCGTCGCTGCTCGAACCACAAGCACCTAGGATAACGCCAGAAGCAATAATCATTGATAGTGCTAAAGCAAATGTACGCTTTTTCACCTTAAAACCCCTCCCGAGAGATATAATGTTAGTCAGAGCTTTCTGTCAAAACAAACATTCAGGCGCGTATTAAAAAATTATGTATGGTCCCTTTTTCGGAAAACGCACAAAAACATTTAACGTCTTCTCTAACTGTTCTTAATATAACATGGAAAATAAAATAAATAAATAACCAACTTCAGAAAATTTTAATGCAAATGAATTCAGAAAATTTAATTCTGTCGGAATCATTCGATTTCAAGCTTATCCTTAGGCAGAAGCGCGTTAACGTGAAAAAGCAAACAATCTAATTTATTTGCAATCCTTTTTTGTTCCCTTCATAATAAAAGCTAACGAAGAAAGGCGGGATGAAAATGACAAAAATAGGTTTTATCGGTTTTGGGAGTATGGCAACGTTAATCGCGACTAAATTGATTGAAACAAAAGTTTGTACTCCAGAGGAAATCATCCTTTACTCTAGTTCTGCAAACGACCATTTCAAGCAATTTTATGATAAATATCCTACAGCCGAATTAGCAGCCAATGAAGCAGAAGTTTTTACAAAAGCAGATCATAGTTTTATTTGTAAATTACCTTTAGCCGTTTTACCCCTTATTAAAGATTGTGAAGCTGTATTAACGGCAGACCGCCATGTGATTTCAATTGCGGCCGGAGTTAGTACCTCTGACATTTTGGAAATCTCTCCTAATTTACAAGTAAGTAAATTAATACCTTCAATCACAACAGTAGTTGGTGTTGGAACTACCTTAATTTCACACGCAGATACTGTTTCGGAAACGAACAGCACTTGGTTAGAATCCGCCTTTGAAAATTTGGGGCATGTGATGACAATTCGAGAGGAAAATATTGATATTGCGAGTGACTTAACGAGTTCCTCCCCTGGCATTATAGCGGCTATTTTCGAACAATTCGTGGAAGCAGCTCTTCGCAGGTCAACTTTGTCAGATGCAGAAATTTTTCAAATGATTAATTTTGCTTTAGCTGGGACTTCTAAACTTTTAGTGGAGGAAGATTATACGTTTAGCGGCTTAATCGACCGTGTTGCTACAAAAGGCGGGATTACTGCTGAAGGCGTTGAACTTAGCAAAAGCAACTTACCTTCTTTCTTCGATGAATTACTTGACCGTACTCAAGGAAAATATGCTACAAGTAAAAAAGAAATTGAAGCTCAAAAACGAGATTTACTTTCTTAAAAAAGAGGTTGCGACCAAAATCGCAACCTCTTTTTATTTATTCTATATCTGGAGGAAGTTCCACATTGACTCGTCGTGGTTTACTACCTTCATGGGGTCCAACTACTCCTCTTTGTTCCATTTCATCAATTAATCTTGCTGCCCGGTTATAACCAATTCGGAATTTTCGTTGTAACATCGAAACGGAAGCTGTTTGCATTTCTACAACAAGTTCGACTGCTTCATGATAAAGCTCATCTGTTACTTCCCCTTCAACGTCAGGAATATCATCAGGAATCATTTCCTCGTTGTACTGCGCTTTTTGTTGTGAGATAACATAATTAACCACATCTTCCACTTCTCTATCCGACAAAAAGGCACCTTGAATACGAGTTGGCTTACTAGAGCCAACTGGAAGTAACAACATGTCTCCGCGACCTAGTAGTTTTTCCGCTCCGCCCATATCAAGAATTGTTCTTGAATCTATCGAGCTCGATACAGCAAATGCGATTCGAGAAGGGATATTCGCTTTAATGACTCCAGTAATTACATCCACAGATGGACGTTGAGTCGCGATAATCAAATGAATTCCCGCGGCACGTGCCATTTGTGCAAGTCGTGTAATTGCATCTTCTACATCGTTAGAAGCAACCATCATTAAGTCTGCTAATTCATCTACTATCACAACTATAAATGGTAATTCCGGTTGTTTTTCTTCGTTAAGTTCATTATGTTTTTTTACGTAATCATTATAGCCTTGCATATTTCGTGTGCCTGTATGCGAAAACAAATCATAACGACGCTCCATTTCAGCAACTACTTTTTGTAAAGCTTGAGCTGCCTTTTTCGGATTAGTAACAACTGGTGCTAGTAAATGCGGGATACCATTATAAACATTTAATTCAACCATTTTTGGATCAATCATCATCATTTTAACTTCATGCGGTTTAGCTCGAAGTAAAATGCTCGTAATAATACCATTAATACAAACAGATTTACCACTACCAGTTGCCCCGGCTACAAGTAAATGAGGCATTTTATCAAGGCTCGCCATCATCGCTTCACCTGAAATATCCCTACCAAGAGCAATTTGTAATTTTTCATCTGGATTATTTTTTGGATTATTTTCTAATACTTCCCGTAAAGAAACCATTGCTACATTTTGGTTTGCCACTTCAATACCAATTGCTGATTTACCAGGTATTGGCGCCTCAATTCGAATATCTTTCGCTGCTAAAGCAAGTGCAATATCATCACTTAAGGAAACAATTTTACTCACTTTGACTCCGACAGACGGTTGGACTTCATATTTCGTAACGGCTGGTCCAAGATGCACTTGAGTGATTTTAGCTTTCACGCCAAAACTCTCAAAGGTGTCTTCTAATTTTTTCGCATTAACTTTAATTTGGTCGTATTCTTTACTTTGATCAGTTACTTTGGCAGGTTCTAAAATATCCACTGACGGTAATTGATATATTTCATTTTCAAAAGATTCTTGTTGGAACATTTCTAAATCTTTTTCTTTTACTTGGGACTCTGTTTTTTCTTCTAGAGGAGCTTTTTCTTGTTCTACTTTAGAACTAAAATTCGAAATAATTGGCGGTGTTTTTTCTTCTTTTGAAGGATCAATCGGTTGACTTACCTCGATTACTTCATCCGCTTCTACTTCTACTAATTTTTCCGCTTTCTTTTTGTCTCGTTTAGCTTTTACTTCTTTACTTTTTTCTGTAGCAGCCTTTCCTTTTGAAAATAAGTAGCGAACAAATTCAGTAATTTTTGAGAAAAATTGGCGTACAGAAATACCTGATACTAGTGAAAAACCATAAATGATTAAAAGAATGGCGATAATATTAGTCCCCAGTCGGTCTAATAAGAAATAGGTAGCCGAAGTAATAACAGCTCCAATCATTCCTGCACCAACAAAACCTACTTGATTTGGTCTAAATAAATTTTCTAGCACTAATTTCCATGTACTGGAAACAATAGGCGCATTCGCACCTAAATTATGGATGATGAAATACATATGTATATATGTTAAAAATCCTAAAACTATTAGATAGACACCTACTAACCGTTTGTTAAAAAGCTGTGGTCTCTTTCTTCTGATTAGCATGTATCCGCCAAAAATAACAATTCCAGAAAGTAATACATAACTAAGAAGACCAACAAACAGTTCAGCTAAGGCAAAGAAACCTCTGCCAACAAAACCTAATTGTAAAATCCCGATTATTCCTATCGCTATCAAAATAGCGCCAGTTATTTCTAAACGAAAAGAAGCAGATTTTTTCTTTTTTGAACGTGTGGACGATTTCTTTCGCCCAGTCGTTTTTTTCTTTTGTGTCGCCATTTCAAGTCCCACCCATTCCTTTTTTGCTTGTTTTATTATAGCATATCTATTCATTCTGTCGCTCATACTCTAGCCCTATTATACAAACAAATGTTTCCTTTCGTCAAAAAACCACATATCTCAAGTAGGAGATATATGGTTTCTGCTTTGTTATAGGTGCGGAGTTTTCGTGTTCATCAGTTTTCCGCCGCGGACTTCTGACATGCTTCCCCCAACAGCTAAGAAGGCTTCTGGATCTATTTCATCCAGAATGGCTTTCACTTTTACTTCTTCAAATCTAGAGACGATAACGAAAACTACTTTTCTTACATCACCGGAATAGCCGCCAGTTGCATCTAAGTATGTGACACCTTTTCCAAGCTGCTCCATAATTTCTGCGCCAATTTCCTCGTAATAACGACTAATAATAAAAGCACTTTTCGATTCATCTACACCTTGAATAACAATATCAATTACTTTATACGCTAAAAAGTATGTAATTAATGAATACATCGCTCGGTCCCAGTTGAACACAATTCCTGCAACGATAAAAATAACAATATTAATAAACATAATAATTTGCCCTGTTGAAAATGGTGTCCGTCCGTTGATGATAATAGAAATAATTTCTGTACCATCTAGCGCTCCGCCATTACGAATAACAAGTCCTACTCCAAGTCCAAGCGTCATTCCACCAAAAACAGTCGCAAGTAGTAAATCATCTGTCACAGGATCCATATCATGTAAGACGAGCGTGACAATCGACATAACTGCAATTCCGTACAAAGTAAACAGTGCAAAAACTTTTCCGATTTTCCGGTAACCAATAATGAAAAATGGAATATTAAGTACAAAAGTTAAAACCCCTAAAGGTAGCGGTGTTAACTGAGAAATAATAATGGAAATACCAACGACTCCACCATCTAAAATTCGGTTATTTACAAGGAAAAGTTCTAATCCTACCCCCATTAAAATCGCCCCAAAGGTAATCATTAGAAATTTATAAACAAACCACTTCAATCTTTTTCTGCGTTCTTGTTTTACTTTTTTTAAAGCTAGTTCTTCCATAAACGATTCATTTATTTGCACATAGCTCACGCCCAATCCTTACTTCATTCTTTATTTTAGGCAATGAAAACATGAATAGTTTTCATTAACAAAATTTTCGCTTCATATTTAATAAGTATACCATAGCTGTTTTGTACTTGTACATATAGTTAACTATAAGAAGTATTTATTTTACGGTTCGGTTACTTGCCAGTCTTAATTTGCTATAGTATAGTATTAATGCGCAAACTTGTGGAGAATTTTTCTTACACATGAAATACATTTTGAAGGGTGATAAGATTATGAGTGACTATCAAGTGTTGTTATATTACAAATACACAACGATTGATGATCCAGAGACTTTTGCAAAAGAGCATCTTGCTGCTTGCAAAGAAATGGAGTTAAAAGGTCGAATTTTGGTGGCTACTGAAGGGATTAATGGCACCGTTTCGGGAACAGTAGAAGCAACAAACAAATATATGGATTATATGGCAAATGACGCTCGCTTCGCTGATATGGTATTTAAAATTGACGCGGCTGATTCCCATGCTTTCAAAAAAATGCATGTCAGACCTCGTGCTGAAATTGTTAGTTTAAGTTTAGAAGAAGATGTTAATCCACTTGAAATTACAGGGAATTACTTAGAACCTGCCGAATTTCGTGAAGCACTACTAGACGAGGATACGGTTATTTTAGATGCTCGGAATGATTATGAATTTGATATCGGTCATTTCCGCGGTGCAGTTCGTCCAGACATTCAGAACTTCCGTGAACTACCAGGCTGGATTGAAGATAATCGTGAGCAACTTGCTGACAAAAAAATTGTCACTTATTGTACTGGCGGCATTCGCTGCGAGAAATTTTCCGGTTGGTTGAAAACAGCTGGATTTGATGATGTGAGTCAACTTCACGGTGGGATTGCCACTTATGGTAAAAATGAAGAAACAAAAGGTGAGCTTTGGGACGGTCAAATGTATGTCTTTGATGAAAGAATCGCCGTTCCGATTAACCAAGTAAACCCTACTATTGTCGGAAAAGATTACTTTGATGGTACACCTTGCGAACGTTATATCAATTGTGCAAATCCATATTGTAATAAACAAATCCTAGCTTCCGTCGAAAATGAAGAAAAATATTTGCGCAGTTGTTCGCATGAGTGCCGCGTTCACCCAGCAAATCTTTATACGAAAGATTTATCTAAAGAAGAATTTACTGAACGCCTTCAAGTAATTGGTGAAACTTCGCCAGAAATGGTTCAATAAGCATAAAAACCAGCTTTGCTAAATAAATAGCAGCTGGTTTTTTATTTTCTATTTGCAAGTTGAACCATATCAATTCCTCGTAATTTACCCCACTCAGCTAGTTCTCCACTTATGATTATAGAGGTTTCTTTTAGCTCCCTAATATTTTTCGCATTTGCTAACACGAATAAACCACGTAATTGTTCTTTCCAGAATTCTAATTTTTCAATGGTTTTTAAGACGCCATCTTTTTTGAGTGAATAAATTACTTGTCCAGCCATGCCAACGCTATCTGCTCCGAGCGCTAATGCTTTCACGATATCTAATGGATTTCTGATACCGCCAGATGCTAAATAAGCGATTTTTGGAGCATCTCTGTGTTGCATGTCTAGTAAAGCTTGTCCAGTAGAAACGCCCCAGTCAAGCAAAAAGTCATAAGCTTGATCTCGGCGGCGGTCATTTTCAATTTTAGCAAAATTTGTCCCACCTTTTCCAGCCAGATCTACTGTTTGAACGCCGATATCAGCAAGCGTTTTTACTGTTTCTCGTGTCATTCCGAAACCAACTTCCTTTACGACAACTGGTACTGGAGAGAGTTTAACATACTCTTCTATTCTAGTTAACCAGTGACTGAAAGACCGGTCTCCCTCTTGCATAACTAATTCTTGTGCTGGATTAATATGAATTTGGAGAGCGTTTGCCTCTAACATATCGATTGCTCGAAGTCCATCTTGAATGGCTACTTCTGGACTAATGTTTGATAGAATCACCCCGTTTGGATTGGTTTCTCTAACAATTTTATATGTATCTATTAGCGAACTATTTTTTAAAGCTGCAGATTGTGAACCAACGGCCATTGGAATAGCTACTTCACGCGCTATTTCGGCAAGTTCGGCATTAATTTTTTTCGTGTGCCGACTTCCTCCTGTCATTGCATTAATATAGAACGGGAATGGAACTGTGGTCCCCAAAATAGTAGTTTTTAAATCAATATCTTTCACGTTATAGCGCGGTAGAGAAGTTCCAATCAGTTGCAAATCCTCTAAACTAGACGGCGCTAATTGCTCATTTTGTTTTACCCCAAGAGCAACGTGTTCATCTTTTCGACGTTCTCTTAATAAGTCATCGTTCTTCTGCATATATTAATCCTCCAAATTTCTTTTCACCTCAAGCAAACGTTAAAACTTGTTTAAAAATCGTTTCTTTTTCTTCTAGAGTTGGCTGATATACTTCTCCTTCAAAAAATAAAATCAGCCCATGAAATGTTTGAATATCATCTTCACAATCCTCGCAGTACTCTACTTCTTCTTCATTCCAAGCTGCTAACAAACAATCTTTTTTTGTTTGATGTTTGGGATAATTTTGCAGTAATGCTTCTGCTAGTTCTTGGTACTTCAGAAAAGCTGCTTCTTTACTCGAAAAAGAGAATTCCTCTTGAATGGATGTTTCCCACTCTTCGAAAAACCACCAAGGCTCGTATTCTCCTTTCGTTAGATAGACATTCCATTTTGTCATATCAAAAACTCCCAACAGTAAATATAATACACTTATTATAGCATAAGCTTTCCTGAAATACTGGAATGCAAATTTTTGAAAGTAACACCAAAAAAAGATACACTAGTAGTAAGGAAAAATAAAAGGAGTTGGTTTCGCCATGGCTAGAGATACAGCGATTTTGAGAGTAACTGGATTTGTGCAAGGTGTTGGATTTCGTTACACAACCAAACACGTCGCTTACAAATATGATATTAGTGGAACAGTGAAAAATTTAGAGGATGGTTCCGTAGAAATCCATGCAATTGCGGAAGAAGAAAACTTAAATAAATTCATTGATGCTATTAAGAAAGGCCCTTCACCTGGTTGTCGTATCGAACATGTTTATATATACAAAGGCGCCCCTGTAGAAGAACGAAAAACATTTGATATCGTTTACTAAAATCCCAAAATTAGTAGTTGTGCTATCGCTCTTTTTGCATTATAGTTAATGAGTATTAAAACATTGAAAGGAGCGACTGCGTGGCATGATTTCCATTTTGCAAATTTTACTTGAACCAGAATTCATTTCACTCACAGTGACGTTTTTATTAATGTTGACGATTTTCAGTTATTGGTCAGCAATTACGTTATTAAAACCGAAAATGGTGCTACCCGCTGACGCTACCTGCTTAAAGCCAGTTAAGACTTTACTTCGAGCATGTTTTGTTAGAACCTCACCTAATTTTGTTATTAATTGGTTGGCTATAACTCGGAAATGTAGCGCTATTACTGATGATGAAGACAGTTTTTCATTTTCCAACAGATGAAATAATTATTTTACTATTTAGGAGGAAAATGAAACATTGAAAAAGAAAAATATTATTTTAATTAGCGTTTTACTTGGTGCTTTACTATTACTTACAGGTTGTAGTTTGGATCCATCACAAAATACAGATGGTTTTTTCAGTACCTACCTTATTCAACCATTTACTAGCTTTATTATGTTCGTTGCATCGTTTGTAGGCGATAATTATGGAGTCGCGATTATTATTACAACTTTACTTATTCGCGCACTAATTATGCCACTAAACTTACGTACTGCTAAAGCGCAAATGGGTATGCAATCCAAAATGGCTGTTGCTAAACCAGAAATTGATGAAATTCAAGCTCGTTTAAAACGTGCTACATCGAAAGAGGAACAAGCAAATATCCAAAAAGAAATGATGGCTGTTTATTCCAAGTATAATATCAATCCAATGCAAATGGGTTGTTTGCCATTACTTATTCAAATGCCGATTCTGATGGCGTTTTATTATGCCATTCGCGGCTCTTCCGAAATCGCTAGCCATACATTTTTGTGGTTTAACTTAGGTTCACCTGATATGGTTCTTGCGATAATCGCTGGGCTTGTCTACCTAGCACAATATTTTGTTTCGATGATTGGCTATTCACCTGAACAAAAGAAACAAATGAAAATTATCGGCTTAATGTCACCTATTATGATTTTATTTGTCTCCTTCACAGCTCCTTCTGCTCTAGCTTTATACTGGGCTGTCGGCGGGCTCTTCTTAGCTGGCCAAACATTACTAACGAAAAAACTGTATATGAATAAACATCCAGAAATTAAAGTAATGGAACAAGAAGAAAAAGAATTCGAGCAAATCGTGGAAGAACAAAAGAAAGAAAAATAAAAAAAACCCGCAACCTCGTCATAAGGTTGCGGGTTTTCTATTTGGATTTTGGTTCAATGTAAGGAAGTGTAATTTTAATCGTTGTACCTTTATCTGGTTCACTAACCGCATTAATCGTTCCTAAATATCCCTCGACTAATTGTTTAGCAATCGCAAGTCCGAGACCATTACCACCTTTCTCGCGACTTCTAGCTTTATCTACACGATAAAAACGATTAAATATCTTATCAATCTCTTCCTGTGAGATACCTTCCCCGTAATCACGCACATCAATATGGATTTGCTTTTGCTCTTTATAGACATGCATATCCACTTCCGTTCCATCACCTGAATATTTCACGGCATTATCCATAATAATAATTAAAATCTGCTCTAAATGATTGTGCTGAATAAGCGCTCGTAAATCAGTATCATCTTCTTTTAAACTAAAAGTGAAATTTTCATACATCACTTCAAAATTACGCCTTACTTGCTCTACTGTTGCATTTACATCCGTAATTTGTAATTCTTTCGTTTGCGAAATCTGTTCTGCTCTTGATAAATCGAGCATTTCTTGTACTAATTTTTTCATACGTTCTAATTCCGTTAAAGAAGCATTTAGCGATTCATCCAGTACCGCAGGGTCATCTTTTCCCCACCGAGTTAGTAATTTCAAGTGCCCTTCCATGATTTGAACTGGCGTCCGAAGTTCATGAGAAGCATCTTCAACGAATTGCTTTTGCTGTTCAAAACTAGTTTCGATTCGGGTCATCATATCATTAAAAACAACGGTCAATTCGCCAATTTCATCTCTGGAATTCGTTTTCGTTTCGATTCGTTTTTGAAAACCATTTTTACGTATATCATTCATAGTTCGAGCTAGACGAGTTAGTGGGTTTAAGAAATTTTGTGCTAGTAAGTAGCCGAGCATCCCACTAATAAAGAGCGCCACTGCCCCAAGTAAGATCATCGTAACTAAAAGCCGGTCCATCATCCGATTATAAGAAGTAAGCGGATTTACCACCTGTGCATAGCCAATAACAGTCGTATTATCATCTGCTACAATCGGCATTTGCGCCGTCATCATCTTCTGCCCATCGATTGTTGGTTTGTTCATTATAAACTTATCTGTCCCGCTAACAAAATACTGTGAAAAATCAATGCTAGTAATATCTTGATTTCTTGAAAAATAATATTTATTAATAAAATGCCCATCTTTATCATATAAATTAATCACTTGATCTTGGAGTTTGCGGTTAACGGTTTTATCATTATTGAATAAATATTTAATTTCCTCATTATCACTCAGATCTTGATTCGTTAATGTACTTGTTGTTGCTAGAAGCAGTTCTTTTACTTCTGGTTCTTCTTCATTTAGCAACATTTGCCCAATTCCTTGGTAAATGGCATAGGAAAATAAGAAAAAGGTTAGAAAAATTGCTGCACTAGCTCCAAAAGTCCATTTAAATTTCAAAGAACGACTTTTTAAGGAAAATGGGCTAGTCGTCATGTACGCATCACATACCCTGTCCCGCGAACTGTTTGGATGTAACTTTCTTCGTCAGGATGATCAATTTTATTTCGCAAGTAACGAACATACACATCTACTACATTCGTTTCTACTTCCGTTTCGTAACCCCATACTTTGTTGAGTAATACTTCTCGAGTAAGAACGATATTGACATTTTCCATTAAAGTAAGTAGTAGTTCATACTCGCGTTTTGTTAAATCAATAATTTCTTCATCGCGTTTTACAATCCGATTTTCTTTTTCAACGATTAAGTTGCGGTATTGTAGCGTTGTTTGTTTAGCTGATTGTTCTGCATTTTCTACCCGGCGTAACAACGAACGCAGACGTGCAAGTAATTCTTCAATCGCAAATGGTTTAACGATATAATCATCTGCTCCGTGATCCAGTCCAGATACACGATCAATCACAGAGTCACGTGCGGTTATCATAATAATGGGTGTTTGTTTCACTTGACGTACACGACGACAAACTTCTACACCATTTAAATGTGGCAACATTAGATCGAGTAAAATAGCGTCCCATTCTTCATTTAGTGCGAGTTCCAGTCCAGCACGTCCATCATTAGCGACCGCTGTTTCATAGTTTTCATGCTGAAGTTCTAGTTCAATAAAGCGCGCTAAGTTCTTTTCATCTTCTACGATTAATATTCTATTCATTTGGCCTAACCCTCTCTTTCGGTCATTACACTACATTCCTATTACTATTGTAACGAACTTTAGCTCAAAAACAACTAATAACAGCGCATAAATAGATATTTTCACTATTTTTTAGCACTTTACCATGATTTACTAATTCAAATCTCATAAAAAAGGCACCCACTCATTAAAGTGGATGCCTTATCTTTCATCAATCTTCTACTTCTGGCCATTCTGTATGGAATACACCTGGTTTGTCAACTCTTTCATACGTATGAGCACCAAAGTAGTCGCGTTGAGCTTGAATTAGATTTGCAGATAATACTTCAGAACGATAGCTATCATAATAGCTGATTGCTGCAGTAAATGTTGGTACTGGAATACCAGCTTTGACTGCTTCTGCAACAACTGTACGAAGATCGCCTTGGTAGTTATGGGCAATATCTTTGAAATATGGATCTAGTAGTAAGTTTTTAAGGTTTTTATCTTTGTTATATGCATCAGTAATTTTTTGTAAGAAACGAGCACGGATAATACAACCAGCGCGGAAAATTTTCGCGATTTCGCCGTATTGTAAGTCCCAATCGTTTTCTTCGCTAGCTGCTCTCATTTGTGCAAAACCTTGTGCATAAGATGCGATTTTGCTGAAGTAAAGCGCGCGACGAACAGACTCAACAAATTCTTTCTTGTCGCCTTCAAAACGATAATTAGATGGTCCAGATAAAACAGTACTTGCATAAACGCGTTCATCTTTAAGTGCAGAGATGTAACGAGCAAATACAGATTCGGTAATTAAGGAAAGTGGAACGCCTAAGTCAAGTGCGCTTTGGCTAGTCCATTTACCAGTTCCTTTTTGTCCAGCTTTATCAAGAATAACGTCGACAATTGGTTTGCCTGTTTCTTCGTCTTTTACTTTTAGAATATTTTTAGTGATTTCGATTAAATAGCTATCTAATTCCCCGTTATTCCATTCTTCAAATACGTCAGCAAGTTCATCATGGCTTAATCCGCCAATTTCTTTCAAAATAGTGTAAGCTTCTGCGATTAATTGCATATCGCCGTATTCGATACCATTATGCACCATTTTAACGTAATGTCCGGCACCATCTGGACCAATATAAGTCACACACGGTTCCCCGTCTGCTACTGCAGCAATTTCACGTAAAATAGGTGCTACCAGGTCATATGCCTTACGTTGACCACCTGGCATGATAGAAGGACCTTTCAGCGCGCCCTCTTCTCCGCCTGATACACCAGTTCCGATGAAGTTAAATCCTTCTTCACTAAGTTCTTTGTTACGACGAATCGTATCTTTGAAGAAAGCATTACCGCCATCAATTAAAATATCGCCTTCATTTAAGAAAGGTTTAACTGCTTCAATCATCATATCTGTAGCATCGCCAGCTTTTACCATAATAAGGATACGGCGAGGCACTTCAAGAGATTCGACAAATTCCTCTAAACTATAAGTTGGTACTAATTTTTTGTCCGCATTTTCTTCCATAACTGCTTTCGTTTTTTCAGTCGAGCGGTTAAAGATAGATACTGTATGACCGCGGCTTTCAATGTTTAGAGCCAAGTTCCGACCCATAACGCCCATTCCTATAACGCCAATTTCTTGTTTTGCCATTTTGCACTTCTTCCTTTCCGGTTTATTAAGGCAGAAAAATCTGTCTTACTTCAACATGACACATAAAAGTATCAACATCATTTACTATATCAAAGAATTGCTTCTTGGACAATGAATCAATCCGAATTATTTGACTTTTTTTCACTAATTTAGTTTTCTGAAGAGAATTTTCTCATTTTTTGCGGATTCAGCTAAGTCAATGATGAGTTGTGTAAGTTTTTCTAACTGTTTTACGGAAATAGTTTCTTTTTCTGAGTGTGCATTTTCATATCCTGCTGATAAGAGCATGGTTGGAATGCCTTTTTCATTTAGCACGTTCGCATCTGTCCCACCCTCTAAAAAGATTTCCCTCACTTGTAATGATTGTTTTCCAGCTGCTTTTTGAAAAATATTCATTAGCGGATGCTTGGAGCGAATTTGGTACCCTTCATAAATTAATTTTGTATCATTCGACAAGAGAGCACCGTATTTCTCACAAGTTTGCGCAAACCGTTCTCTAATGAGTTGAATATGTAAAAGTGCTTTACGAAAGCTTGCCGCTGAGGTGAAAAGAACTTCTAATTGAGCATCTTGTTGATTTTCATCATTTATCCCACCAGAAAAAGACTGAATTTCCCACTTGTTTTCGCGGTCAATTCTGCCTGGTCGTGTGGCATGTAACGCCATTCTAGCTATAGAAATCGGCGACATTTGAGCGGCATCAGAACTTGAGATAGTAAATTCTAATGCAACTAATGTATTTGCTTGAAGTTGGTAATTTCCGACTTCACCTGGTGCATCTAAACAGTAACCGTATGCTGCTGTAATTTTTTCTTCTGGAAATAATCGCATTCCAATCATGCCAAGTTCTTCTTTCGCCGTAAAAATAAATTCGATTTCCCCATGAGGCGTTTGTTCTGCACAAAAATAATCAATAGCCGCTAACATAGCTGCTACTGCTGCTTTATCATCCGCACCTAATAAAGTGCCTTCCCCTGCCGTAAATATATCCTGCTCCACCTGAAAAACTGGTGCTATCGCATTCGGATGGGTATCTACATGACTACAGAAAAAAAGCGTTGGGAATTTCTCTTTAGTAGCAGGAATTCGCGCAATTAAACCATAATTTTCATCCAAACTATATTCGATGTTTAATTTCGCTAGATGTTTTTTTATATATGTTAAAATGGCTGTTTCATTTCCAGAAACAGATGGAATTTGGATTAATTCAGTAAAATATTTTTTTACATTGGATATCATCATTTTTTCACCTACATTCTTCCTATTTGCTTAAAAATCAATAAATGACTTGAAATTTGCTGTAATTATAAGTAAGATAGATATATCTGAAATGCTTTATGAGAGGAGTTTTCTTCCGCAATGACTAATAAAAAAGTAGTTCGCGTTGTCGTTATTTTAATGTTAATCGCGATTGTATTATCAAGTGTTTTAACCGGGGTATTAATGTTTTTATAAATATCCGACGTCTGGGCCGATTCGGTTCAGACTTTTTTTATTTTTCTCCTCAAAAAAAGAGCAGCACCCGAAAGTACTACCCAAGACATCTAGGGAGTTTAGGGGTATGGATCTAGATGTACTAAACAATACCCGCTAAACCTAGATTAAAACATTTTTAATACAATGCTGTATTTTCTTTAGAAATTTTTTCGACATTGGCTTTAATTGCTTGTAAGAATTTACCAGCTAGTAAGCCGTCTAAAATACGGTGATCGATGGATAGACATAGGTTCACCATATCTCGTACAGCAATCATGTCGTCAATAATGACAGGACGTTTAACAATCGATTCCACTTGAAGAATTGCTGCTTGGGGATGATTAATAATGCCCATTGATTGAACAGAGCCAAATGAACCTGTACTATTTACAGTGAAAGTACCGCCTTCCATATCGACTTGACTTAGTTTACCAATACGCGCTTTTCCAGCAAGTTCACTTATTTCGCGAGCAATGCCTTTAATGGATTTTTCGTCTGCATTTTTAATAACTGGAACATACAATAAATCGCCAGCTGCGATAGCTATCGAAATATTAATATTCGCATGTTCGATAATTTTATCGCCTGCCCACGTGCTATTAAGTTGCGGGAATTCTTTCAAGGCTTGCGCAACGGCTTTAATGAAAAAGGCAAAATAGGTTAACGAATAACCTTCTTCTTTTTTAAAGCTATCTTTAACTGCATTACGGTAACGAACAAGGCCAGTTGCATCTACTTCCAACATCATCCAAGCATGCGGAATTTCTTGTTTACTTACGCTCATATGTTTAGCAATGGCTTTTCTTACGCCATTGATTGGGATTTCTTTATCGCCAGCTGCAGAACGAACAGGTGCAGCAGTTGGTGCTTTTTCTTGTGCTCTGTTTGTTGATTCCTCTGGTTTAGTAGCTACTGGTCCGTTTTCAATGACTTGAAGTAAATCTTTTCTTGTAATTCGGCCACCCTTACCTGTGCCTTCTACAGTGGATAAATCAATATTGTTTTCACCAGCAATTCGCAGTACGGCGGGTGAAAATCTCCCACTAGCTGGTGCTTCTGCTAATTTCACTTGTTTTGTTTCTTGTTTTTCTGGGGCTTTTGCTTCTGTTTGTTCTACTTCTTCAGCAGGATCAGAATTTCCTGCATCTGCTGTTTCAATTGTACAAATAATCTCGCCCACTTCAAGCGTTTCATCTTCTTCTGCCAAAATTTCTTTAATTGTCCCGCTAAAAGAAGATGGGATTTCTGCTGTTACTTTATCTGTTAAAACTTCCGCGATAGCATCATATTTTTCGACTGTATCGCCAGGTTTAACTAACCATGAACTAATCGTTCCTTCTGTTACACTTTCCCCTAATTTGGGCATGGTGATTTTTTCAACTGCCACGGGTCTTCACTCCTTTAATTTAAAACGGGTCTAAAATTCCGCTAATTCTTTCATTGCATCCGCAACTTTATCTGGATTGATCATAAAGTGTTTTTCCATCGTTGGTGCAAAAGGCATTGCTGGTGTATCTGGTCCTGCGAGTCTCGCAATCGGGGCGTCTAAGTCGAATAGACAGTGTTCCGAAATAATTGCCGCTACTTCACTAATAATACTTCCTTGCTTATTATCTTCTGTTACAAGAAGTACTTTGCCAGTTTTTTTGGTTGCTTCTATAATTGCTTCTTGGTCTAATGGATAGATTGTCCGTAAATCAAGAATATGGGCTTCCACACCATCAGCTGCTAAACGTTCTGCAGCTTGTTGGGCAAATTGAACAGCAAGTCCGTAAGTAATAACTGTAATATCGTCACCTTCACGAACAACATTTGCTTCACCAATGGGAACAATATAATCCGTTTCAGGTACTTCGCCTTTTAGTAAACGATAAGCACGTTTATGTTCAAAGAAAAGAACTGGATCATTGTCGCGAATCGCTGCTTTTAAAAGTCCTTTTGCATCATACGGGGAAGATGGTACGACAATTTTTAAACCAGGTTGTCCAAAAAACACTTTTTCAACTGATTGAGAATGATAAAGTGCTCCGTGTACCCCACCGCCAAAAGGTGCACGAATAACCATTGGGCAAGACCAATCGTTATTAGAACGGTAACGAATTCTGGAAGCTTCTGAAATGATTTGGTTAACAGCCGGCATAATAAAGTCAGCAAACTGCATTTCTGCTACTGGACGGTATCCATACATCGCCGCTCCGATTCCGACTCCGGCAATCGCGGATTCAGCAAGTGGTGTATCAAGAACTCGGTCTTCACCAAACTCATCATATAGGCCAGCAGTTGCTTTAAATACGCCCCCTTTTTTTCCTACATCTTCACCTAAAATAAATACTTTATCATCGCGCTCCATTTCTTCTTTAAGCGCCATTGTTATTGCATCAATATATGAAATGACTGGCATTCAAATTCCCTCCTAATCAGCTATTCGCTTCTTCATCGTATACATAAAGTAAAGATGATTCTGGCTCAGCGTATGCTGCACTTTCCGCGTAATCGGTCGCTTCATTAACTTCTTTAGTAATACTTTTTTCGATTTCAGCAATTATTTCTTCTGTTAAGTAACCTTCTTCAAGTAATTCTCTTTGAAAAATTTTCAGTGGATCTTTTCCTTTTGCTTCGTCTACTTCTTCTTTTGAACGATAGCTACTGTCATCGTCATCAGAGGAATGTGGTGTGAAGCGGTAAGAAACCGTTTCGATTAATGTTGGTCCTTCGCCATTTCTTGCTCGATCGGCCGCACGTTTAAAGGCAGTATATACCTCTCCCATATTTGAGCCATCTACACGCTCACCTGGAATACCATAACCGATTGCTCGGTCCGATAGTTTTTCTGCAGCATATTGTTTTGATGCTGGTACAGAAATCGCATATTGGTTATTGTGAATAACGAAAACAACTGGCAACTTATGTACAGATGCGAAGTTGATTCCTTCATGGAAATCTCCTTGGTTAGAAGATCCTTCACCTGTTGAAGCATAAATTGCAATGTCATCGCCAGCCATTTTCGCCGCAAGACCAATACCTGCTGCGTGTGGAAACTGGGTAGTTACAGGTGAACTTTGTGTCACGATGCGGTTTGATTTTTGACCAAAGTGAGCTGGCATTTGACGACCACCAGAATTTGGATCTTCCGCTTTAGCGAACGCAGATAACATAATATCTTTTGCTGTCATCCCAAATGCTAACACCACTGCTAAATCTCGGTAATAAGGTAATGCGTAATCTTTATCTAAATCAAAGGCGAATGCTGCGCCAATTTGTGCTGTTTCTTGTCCTTGTCCAGAAATGGTAAAAGGAATTTTGCCAGAACGGTTAAGCAACCACATACGCTCGTCTAGTCTTCTTGCCATTAACATTGTTTCATACATTTTAATTAATTTATCTTCTGTTAATCCTGCTTCTTTTAAAGTCATTTTTGTTCCTCCTTTAAAGCTGTATTACCCATGAATTGCATTACCATCCACAGCAAGGGCAGCTTCTCTAAAACTTTCTGATAAAGTTGGGTGTGGGTGAATGGTGTTGCCCACTTCCCACGGCGTTGCATTTAAAACTTGTGCTAAAGCGGCTTCGCTAATCATGTCTGTTACATGAGGGCCAATCATGCTTACGCCTAAGATATCCTCTGTCTTTTTATCTGCAATAATTTTAATGAAGCCATCTGATTCTCCGTAAACGAGTGCTTTCCCGATACCACGAAAGAAAAATTTACCTTTTTTCACTTCATGACCGCGTTCTTTTGCTTGTTCTTCTGTGATACCGACACTTGCGATTTCTGTAGAAGTATAGATACAGCGGGGAACTAGGTCGTAGTCAAGTTTTTCAGTCGCTTTTCCAACAATATGGTTGGCTGCAATCGTTCCTTCTTCCATTGCAACGTGCGCAAGTTGAATCGTTGGAATGCAGTCACCAATCGCGTAGATATGACTTTCTTTCGTTTGATAAAAATCATTTACTTGGATAAAGCCATTTTCGGTCGCGATATCCGTGTTTTGTAGACCAATATTTTCTGTATTAGCTGAACGACCGACAGAAACGAGAATTTTATCTGCTGTGAAAGTTTGTTCTTCGCCCTTAATGATTGCTTTAATTTCTACGCCAGTCTCTGTTTTTTTATAACTAGCTGCTTGAACTTCAGCAGATGTATGCATGTTTAATTTTTTCTTTTTATAAAGTCTTGCTAATTCTTTGGACACTTCTTTATCTTCGGTTGGTAAAATTCGGTCTGCATATTCAAGTACCGTAACTTCCACACCAAAATCATGCATCATTGACGCCCATTCCATCCCAATAACTCCACCACCAACAATAATAATTGATTTTGGTAAAGTTTCCAGATTGAGAGCTCCATCAGATGATAAAACATTTTCTTCATCAATGCTTAAGCCATTTAATGTACGTGGTTTAGAGCCCGTTGCAATAATTAAATTTTTAGGAATTAACATTTCATTTTCAGAACCATCTTCAAATTCGACTGAAACCGTTCCAGCTGTTGGTGAAAAGATAGATGGTCCTAAAATCGTTCCCGTTCCAACAAACAAGTCGATTTTTCCTTGTTTAAATAATTGATGGATTCCTTTTTCTAATTGATCAACTATTTGCTGTTTTCTTTCTTGTGCTTTTAAAAAGTTGATTCCAGCAGTTCCTTCTACAGAAACACCAAATTCACTTGCTTTTTTCACCGTTTGCAGAACTTCGGCTGACCGTAATAATGCTTTTGTTGGAATACAGCCTCGATGAAGACAAGTTCCTCCAACTTTTCCTTTTTCCACTACTGCTACTTTTTGGCCATTCTTAGCTGCCTGGATTGCTGCGACGTATCCGCCTGTTCCTCCACCAAGAATAACTACATCATATTCTGTTGCCACATTATCTCCTCCTTTTTAATACACTTTTTCTTTCTCAAGACCAGCAAGTACACGTTGCACACCACTATTTAGCGCTTCTAATTCGTCTTCTCCTGGTTCTATAATTACACTAGTTATCCAGTTTGTTTGCTCGATAATTTTACTTGTAAAAAGTTGACTTCTCGCAAGTCCGCCAGTTAAAATAATGGCGTCAATTTTACCTTGTAAGACAACAGAACATGCGCCAATTTCTTTGCTTACTTGATAAGCCATAGCATCAAAAGCTTCGATAGCTTTCTCATCTCCTGCTTGTATTTTCGCTTCCACTTCTAACATGCTGTTGGTTCCTAAATATGAAACCATTCCCCCACGGCCAACAATCAGTTCATGTAACTCACGTTTTGTCCATTTCCCGCTAAAACACGCTTCTAGAAAATCATTCATCGGTAATGAACCAGAACGTTCCGGACTAAAAGGACCATCCCCATCTAGTGCATTATTCACATCCACTGCTTTTCCTTGTCGATGAGCGGCGACCGAAATTCCTCCACCAAGATGTGCAATAACAAAATTCATTTTTTCATATTCTTTTCCTAGCTTTTTGGCAATTTTTCGACCTGCCGCTTTATGATTTAATGCATGAAAAATACTTTTCCTAGTAACAAAAGCATTTCCAGATATTCTTGCAATTTCCTGCAATTCATCCACGACAACCGGATCCACAATAAAACTAGGTATAGCAAGTCCATCTGCTATTTTTTTCGCAAGCATTGCACCTAGATTCGAGGCGTGCTCTCCGTATTTATTATCTTTTAAATCATCTATCATTTTCTCTGTAACCATATATGTACCGCCAGCAACTGGTCGAAGTAAACCACCTCTTCCAACTACCGCTTGTAATCTCTTTACATCATAACCATGTGCATCAATCACTCGACGTAGAACTTGCCACCTAAAATCAAATTGTTCCTGTACATCATTAAAGTCGGCTAGTTCTTGCAATGTGTGTCTGACGGTTTCTTCAAAAAGTACTTTATCGCCATGGTAAACAGCGAGTTTGGTAGACGTGGAACCAGGATTTATGGTTAAAACATCAAAAGACATTTGCTTTCCTCCAAATTTAATTGTGAAAAATGCAGTAGGTTATCATTTTCCCATGGACTATTGTAACACGTAGGTTGTAATCAAATAAAAGCCTTTGCATTCAGATTGTTAAAGTCCGTCTATTCACATTATTTCATCATTTCTTAACTAGTCTTACAGTCAGTATGAATGAAGCTAATTTGTTTTCAGGTGTATCATTTCTTGAAGAAATAACAATAGGTACTTTCGCTCCAACGACTGCACTGCCAACTTTAGCTCCTGCAAAGTAAACTAACGATTTGTAAAGTGCGTTTCCAGTTTCAATATTAGGCGCTATTAAAATGTCTGCTTCGCCGGCTGAACTATCCGTTATTCCTTTATGGAGAGCTGCTTCTTTGGAAATAGCTACATCAAGAGCTAACGGACCTGTGACAGCTATCTTATTTCCGAAATACTGCACAACTTCCTGCGCTTCTAATGTAGATGGCATTTTTGCTGTAACTTCTTCTACGGCACTAAGTAGAGCAATTTTAGGATTAATGATACCGATTTGATGAGCTACTGCTACAGCATTTTCTGTGATAGCAATTTTTTCCTTTGTTTTTGGTGCTACATTCATGGCGCAGTCGGTTATTAGTAATGGTTTGTGATAAGCAGGAATATCAAAAATGGCAATTTGGCTCAACAATTGGTCCGTACGAAGGCCATTTTCTTTTTTTAATACATGGTGCATCAATGTAGCTGTTGGAATGAACCCTTTTACTAAAATGTCTGCCTCTTTATTTTTCACAGCTAAAATGGCGCCTTGTGCTGCCGCTTCTGCTGTATCCGTTTGAATCCACGTAACACTTTCGTTCGCCGTTAAGGTTTTGTCTTCTTTCTTACCAAATAAAAGAAATTTACCTAGTTTTTGTTTTAATGCAAGACGAATGGTTTCTAATACTACTTCATCATCCGCGCCAGCTACTGCAAAAACAAATGAACTTGTTTCTGCTACCTCTGAAAAAAATCTATTTTTTATCATAAAAACAACTCCTTTATCACACAAAAAAGCCGCATTTCGAATTAGTAGTTGTTTTTATGACCAGGTAATAATTTCTACCTTATTCATTTTAAGCAAAAACTATTCGATATGCAAGCAATTTCGTTTTTTAATATGTTTGTTTTACTTTTTCCGCTTGTTCAATCATTTCTTTTGCATGTTGTTTTGTTAGTTCTGTCACTTCTATTCCAGCAATCATTCGGCTAATTTCTTCTACTTTTTCTTCTCCTTTTAGCACTGTAACAGAAGTCGTTGTGCGTTTGTTTTGGACTTTTTTCGTAATATAGTAATGGTGATTTGCCATTGCTGCAACTTGAGGCAAATGACTGATACATAGTACTTGCGAGCCGACTGAAACAGCATAAATTTTTTCTGCAATTGCTTGACCGACGCGACCACTTACCCCCGTATCTACTTCATCGAAAATAATCGATGTAATGCCTTGATGTCTAGAGAAGATAGTTTTTAAAGCTAACATCATTCTAGATAACTCTCCGCCAGAGGCAATTTTTGCTAATGGTTTTAAGGGCTCTCCTGGGTTGGTCGACATATAGAAAACGACACTATCTTGTCCTGATTCTGTTAGTTCCATTTTGTTTGCTTCAAAACGCACACTAAAAATGGCTTTCTCCATATAAAGTTGATTTAATTCTTGTTTAATTTGTTTTTCTAACGTGATTGCCGCTTTTTTACGGATATCAGTGAGTGCAGTTGCTTGTTTTGTTAGTTCTTTTTTGAGTGTAGCTAATTTTGTCTCTAAATGACCTACATGCGATTCACTATCTGTTAGTTTTTCCATCTCGCTGCTTATTTCTTGTTCGTATTGGATGATATCTTCAATTGTTTTACCATATTTGCGTTTTAATTGGTTTAAATCATTTAAACGCGATTCAATTTGATTAAGTTCTTCTGGCTGGAATTCGAGTTGATCAAGCGATTGTCTAATTTGGCTCATGCTATCTTCTAACATATAGTAACTAGAAGAAATGGCCTCACTGACTGCTTTATAATCCGTATGAATACTTGCAGCTATCTCCATTTGACGCATCGCTTCCCCGATAAATTCAAGCCCGCCCGGCTCGCCTTGAATTGCCGCATAAGCACCTTGTAAATTTTCGTTAAGTTTTTCAAAATTAGCCAAGATGTTTTTTTGTTCTAATAAACGATCTTCTTCACCAGCTTGCAAATTAGCATTTTCAATTTCTTGTTGTTGAAAACGAAGCATATCAAGCCGTTGTGCTAATTCTCGCTCGTTTTTTGTCCAATTTTGCCATTCTTTCTCAATAGTTTGATATTCTTTAAAATTAATTTGGTACTTCGTTAGTTCTGGCTTCATTTTGTCTGAAGCAAACCGATCAAGTAACGATAGATGAAACTCCTCGTTCATCAATTCCTGGTGCTCATGCTGACTATGAATATCTATTAACTTCGAACCGATTTGGCGTAATAGAACAGTAGTGACAAGTTTCCCATTGATTCGGCAACTATTTTTCCCTGAGCGAAACAAGCTGCGTTCTAGGACGACCATATCATCTGAAGCATCTATTCCATTCTCTATTAAAGCATTTCTACAAGCAAGGTTATCTTCTGCTAACGCAAAAAGCCCTTGAAGTTCTAGACGTTCCTCTCCGTGACGGATAAAATCAGCTGATCCGCGTCCGCCAACAAGAAGACCAAGCGCATCAATAATAATTGATTTACCAGCGCCGGTCTCCCCAGTTAGTACCGTCATCCCTTCTTGAAAAGTTAAAGAAAGCGATTCGATGATAGCAAAGTTTTTAATTGTCATTTCTTGAAGCAAAATCTTTCACCTCCAACCATTTTTAAAGCATATCTATAAAACGATCTGTTAATGTTTTTGCATTTTCTTCCGAGCGACAAATAATTAAACATGTGTCATCTCCACAAATAGTTCCAGCTTTTTCTGGCCAGTCCAAGTTATCGATTAGCGCACCAACCGAGTTTCCATTTCCTGGCATTACTTTTAAAATAATCATAAATTGCACATTATCAATCCCAATAAAGCAATCAATCAAAGCGCGTTTTAATTTTTGATGTGGGTTAAAACTATTATCGGCAGGTAGACTATATTTGTAGCCGCCTGTTTGTGTTGGAACTTTGACAAGATGAAGTTCTTTAATATCACGGGAAACAGTTGCCTGGGTGACTTTAACATCGCGTTCTAATAGAAGTTCTACTAAATCTTCTTGCGTGTCAATCTCATTAGATGTAATCAATTCTCGAATAATAATATGACGATGACCTTTATTCATTCCTTTTTCACCTCACGATAATTTTCTACTTACATCTTATCCGAAAAAACGCATAAAGTCACGGAATTAGTGCAAATTTATGCAAGAAAAGTTTCTTTAATACTTTATACATAGGAAATACATTGCAAAACAGGCAAAAAGAGCATGGTAAACGCAAAAACCGGAAAACATCACTGCTTTCCGGTATACATTATTTATCTAATTTAGTATGCGCTTTTTCGATAAGTTTTGCAATCGCATCTGGTTCCAAATGGCTTATCCCAGTTTCCCCGCCAGTCCATTTAAGATGCGCAATAAATTCGATGTTTCCTTCTCCACCAGTAATAGGGGAAAAATCTAGCCCCATTAAGTCATAACCATTCTCAAGTGCAAATTGAACAATATGTTCAACTACTGATGCATGTACAGCTGGATCACGAATAATTCCTTTTTTACCGACCTGCTCTCGTCCCGCTTCAAATTGTGGTTTGATTAGTGTCATCACATCACCGCCAGTTACAAGCACGTTTCTAAGTACAGGCAAAATTAATTTAAGTGAAATGAAAGACACATCAATAGTTGCAAAATCAGCCAAGCCTTCTACAAAGTCAGCTGGTGTTACATGGCGAAAATTAGTTCTTTCCATCACAGTGACACGTTCGTCGTTGCGAAGCTTCCATGCGAGCTGATTATAGCCAACATCCAGCGCGTAGGAATGCCTTGCCCCGTTTTGTAGAGCACAGTCTGTGAAACCGCCTGTAGAAGCTCCAATATCAAGCATTAATTTGTCTTTCACATCAAAATCAAATACTTGTAAAGCTTTTTCTAGTTTTAAACCACCACGGCTTACATATGGCATTTGTTTTCCTTTTACTTGAAGTTCGCTATCAACAGGGATTTTTTCTCCTGGTTTGTCCACACGTTCCTCTTTCCGGTAAACAATCCCAGCCATAATAGCTCGTTTCGCTTTCTCTCTCGTTTCAAATAAGCCTTGTTCTACTAGCAGAATATCTGCACGTTCTTTTTTTATTGTCATAGTCTCTTCGCCCTTAATTTCTCGCTTTGTGCGAGCATTTCATTTATTTTTAATACTATTCCAGATTTAGAAATACCATATGATTCCAATATTAACGGTACAGAACCATGACGAATGAATTCATCCGGTAAACCAATTCGATGTATAATAACATCCGTATAATTATTCGCCTCCACAAATTCTAACACACTCGTACCGAATCCACCTTTTAATAAAGATTCTTCTACTGTCAAAATAGGAATTTTTTGCTTTAAAATCTGATGCAATAATACCTCATCTAGCGGTTTGATATAGCGCGCGTTAATTACTCCAACATGACATCCTTTTGCCTCTAACTCTTGAGCGGCTTGAATGGCTAATTGAATGGTCGGCCCAAAACTTAAAATAACAGCATCAAGGGGTTGAATAAGCGTTTCCCACTGCCCAATTGGTATAAGTTTGGTTGATTCAACTAAAGATGCACCTGGTCCATTTCCGCGCGGATAACGAATCGCAAATGGACCATCGTTATACGCAAAAGCAGTATCCATTAATTGCTTTGCTTCTATTTCATCTTTTGGCATCGAAATAATCATATTCGGGATACTATTCAAAAAAGAAATATCAAAAACACCTTGATGTGTTTCGCCATCAGCTCCTACGAGACCAGCTCGATCAATCCCAATTACGACATTCAATTTTTGTCGACAAACATCATGTACTAGCTGGTCATAAGCTCTTTGTAAAAAGGTAGAATATATCGCAAGGAACGGTTTCATTCCCTGTGACGCTAAACCTCCAGCCATTGTTGTTGCATGTTGTTCAGCGATTCCAACATCAAAAAAACGTTCTGGGTATGTTTTAGCAAACTTTTCTAATTTTGAGCCAACTGGCATTGCCGGCGTTATCGCAACAATACGCTCGTCCGTTGCTGCTAATCGCATTAATTCATTGCTAATGACTGAACTCCATGATAACGTCTTCTTAACCGGCTTAATAAAACTACCTGTTTCAACTTTATAGGGACCTGTACCATGCCAGGTGCCGCGAGAGTCTAATTCAGCTGGCTGGTATCCTTTACCTTTTTTTGTGACGATATGAAGCAATACAGGCCCTTTTGTGCGTTTGGCAAATTCCAAGTTAATGATAATGTCTTCTAAATTGTGTCCATCAATGGGTCCCAGATACATAAAACCTAGTTCTTCAAAAAAAGTTCCTTCTACAAGTAAATGTTTTATGCTATCTTTTGCTTTCTCGGCTGTATCTGCCAATTTTTCACCAGCAGTAGGGATTTTTCTCATTAGTTTATCTAAATTCGTTTTGGTTTGCTGAAATTTATTAGAGGTTCTTAATTTCCCAAGAATGTTGTGGAGTGCACCTACATTTGGTGCGATGGACATATCATTATCATTTAAGATAACAATCATATCCTTACCCATATCACCAATATGATTTAAAGCCTCTAAAGCCATGCCACCTGTTAGCGCACCATCGCCAATCACTGGAATTACATAAAAGTCCTCTTTTTTAATATCTCTAGCAATAACCATTCCTGCCGCTGCAGATAAAGAAGTGGAACTATGGCCCGTTTCAAATACGTCATGAATAGATTCTTTTCGTTTTGGAAATCCGTCTAAGCCGCCATGCTCACGTAAAGTATCAAATTGGTTTGCCCTTCCAGTTAGGATTTTGTGCACATAAGACTGGTGACCAACATCCCAAATAAACTTATCTTTTGGACTATTAAAAGTATAATGCAACGCAATTGTTAGTTCTACCACACCAAGGTTAGGACCGATATGCCCACCTGATTTGGAGGTAGAAGTAATTAAAAAAGCGCGAATATCCGCCGCAAGTGCTTCTAATTCTTGTATATCCAATTGCTTCATAAAGGAAGGATCCTTTATTTTTAAAAGATCCAAATAAAAACAACTCACTTTCCAAAGAACCGCTCGCATTCATGCGCGCAAGGACTTTTTTTCTTGATTAATTGTTCTTATTATAGCAAACAATTGTCGTTAAACCAAACAACGCAAAATAATTTTTGGCAAATAAAAAAGCAAATCACCGAAATGATTTGCTTTTTCTTATTCAAAAAATAGAATTACGCTTTTTGAACGTTAGCTGCTTGAGGTCCGCGTTGGCCTTCTTCAACGTCGAAAGTTACTGCTTGACCTTCGTCTAAAGATTTGAATCCGTCGCCTTGGATAGCGCTGAAATGTACGAATACATCGTCACCGTTTTCGCGTTCGATAAAACCAAATCCTTTTTCTGCGTTAAACCATTTTACTGTACCTTGTTCCATGTTCATGTTCCTCCTCGTGTGTTATGCACACTAATTATTTACTATTCTTGCTTAACGGCACGAGATGGAAAGTTGTTCACAATCGTATCTTTCACCCACAAAAATAATCTTACATTAGTATAACACGGTATTTTAGGAAAAGCAAATCAAATTGAATTATATATGTGAAAATTTTTTGAAATTACTAGATAATTAAGATTAATATTCTCTAAGTGCGATTAAATCAGCAATTTCCAAGAGAATTCCATCATCAAAATCATGCCCTGAAAGCGCTGACTTTGCAATCGTAACATGCTCATTTAATGCCCTTTTGGCACCATCAAGCGTGAGTAATCCGGGATAGGTACTTTTATTCAGAAAAGCATCCCCCCCTGTCTTTTTGCCCATTTTAGTTTCATCACCAATTACATCTAAAATATCGTCGCTAATTTGAAACCCAATCCCAATATTTTCTGCAAAAATTCGTAAACGTTTCGTTTGTTCTGGATCAGCTCCTGCAATTTTTGCAGCGGCGGTTACAGCATAAATTAATAATTGACCCGTTTTTCGTGCATGAATGGATGATAGCTCTTCTAACGTCACTTGATTGTTTTCCGCTTCCATATCTGCAAGTTGACCGCCAACCATTCCTTCTGCACCGCTACTAAAACTGAGTTGATTAATCAAAGCAATTCGTGTTTCAAAAGATAAATTTTCATCTCTAGCTAAAATAGAAAAAGCAAGAGTTAGCAATGCATCTCCTGCCAAAATCGCAGTTGCATCCCCAAAAACTTTATGATTAGTCCATTTGCCGCGACGATAATCATCATTATCCATTGCTGGTAAATCATCATGAATAAGGCTATACGTGTGGATCATTTCTAATGCTGTTGCTGTTTTTACACCTAAAAGCGGATTTACCTTTAAAGCTTGAAGTGTAGCGAAAACCAGCATTGGTCGAATCCTTTTTCCGCCTGCTTGAACAGAATATAACATAGATTCTTTTAATTTAGGCTCGATATTTCGCTCGCTTATTTCTATAAAAAGCGACTCATCAATTACTTTTTTATATTTTTCTAGAAAAAGACTTAAATCTTGCAAATTTATTCACCATCCGCTTCAAAAGGAATTTCTTCTCCTGCATCTGTGACTACTTTTGCCATTCGTTTTTCTGCTGATTGTAATTTATCTTGGCATAATTTTGTTAGTTCGATTCCCTTTTGGTACATATCAAGAGAATCTTCGAGTGAGGCACTACCATTTTCGAGCGCTTCTACGATTGTTTCTAATTCCGCAATTGCTTCTTCAAAAGTTTTCTTTTTAGTTGCCACTTATATCTTCCTCCTTTGCGGTAATGAGTGCATCTATATGTCCACCTTGCATTTTCACTTGAATGTTATCGCCGACTTCAAGCTCCTGTACCGATTTGACCAGTATATTTTCTTTATACGTTACACCAAATCCTCGTTTCAATAAAGAAAGAGGACTTAAATGTTCTAACGCATCTACTTGCCTGAAGAAAGATTGTTGTTTGTCTTTTAAAAGCTGCTTCATCGCTTTATCTAATGCTTGAAGTCGTGAAGTCATCTGTTCTTTTTGTAGTTCAATTTCTTTGTTCGGGTGATAGTAGTGCAGGCGATCATTTAATCGGGTGAAAGTCGTTTGTTTAATAAACAATTGCTTAGAAAAAGCACTATTTAATCGTTCAGCAAAATAATCTGTACGTTCCATTTGTTGTTCTAATTGATGTTTTGGACCATTTAAGATTAAATGTTGTTTTAGTTGCTCTAATAATCGCTCTTTTCTTTCTAGTAATTGCCTTGTGACAGCTAGCAAACGATATTTTCGTTCTGCGAGTCGTTCTTCTAAATCACGATAGTCTGGCACAGCTAGTTCAGCTGCGGCAGTTGGTGTTGCAGCTCGTACATCCGCAGAAAAATCACTTAGCGCAAAATCGGTTTCATGACCTACTGCAGAAATTACAGGCACATCGGAATCATACACTGCACGAACAACTGGCTCTTCATTAAATGCCCATAATTCTTCCAGAGAACCTCCACCACGCCCAATAATCATAACATCAATGTCATTCCGCTGATTTATCCGGCCAATGTTTTCGACTATTTTTTGGGCTGCTTTCTCCCCTTGAACTATTGTCGGATAAACAATCACCTCCACAGAAGGCATTCTCCGATGAATCGTTGTTAATATGTCACGTACAGCTGCACCAGTTTTTGAGGTAACAACTGCGACTTTAGACGGGAAAGAAGGAAGCACTTTTTTATGCGTTTCCGCAAAAAGTCCTTCCTTTTCTAATTGTGATTTCAATTGCTCTAATTGAACATATAGAGCTCCAACACCATCCGGTTCCATGTGTTCTGCATAAAACTGATAACGTCCAGCTTTTGTAAAAACACCAATTCGACCTGTGATAAGTACATTCATACCATCTTCAGGAACAAAACCAATTTTTTGAACTGCTTTTTGAAACATGACAGAACGAAGCATTGCAAATTCATCTTTTACCGTAAAATATAGGTGTCCACTCGCTGGTTGTTTTAAGTTAGAAATTTCACCGCGCACAAAAACTTGCTTCATGTAGGGATCCACTTCAAACTTTTTCTCAATATATTTGGTTATTGCTGCCACCGTCAAATATTTATCTTGCTCCATCATTTCACATCCAATTAATCAATTCATTTTCCAAATGCGTTTTGCTGCTTTTAATGTGTTCGCAAGTAGCATCGTGATTGTCATCGGACCAACGCCACCTGGAACTGGTGTAATAAATCCTGCTTCTTCTACCACGTCATCAAAGTCAACATCGCCACATAATTTATTATTTTCGTCGCGATCCATACCTACATCAATAACAATCGCACCAGGCTTAATATAGTCTTTTTTCACAAATTTAGCTAAACCTGTTGCCACAACAAGAATATCTGCTTCTTTCGCCACTTGTGGTAAATCTTTCGTACGGCTATGCGCAATGGTTACTGTCGCGTTTTCATTTAACAATAATTGTGCTACTGGTTTACCTACGATGTTGCTTCTACCAATAACGACAGCGCGTTTACCTTCTATTTGAGTGCCGGTCGATTTTATTAGTTCAATAATTCCTGCTGGTGTACAAGGAACAAAAGAATCTTTTCCGATAAATAAATTGCCTACATTTACCGGGTGGAAACCGTCCACATCTTTATCATAGCTAATAGTATCAATTACTTTTTCTTCTGAAATGTGTTCTGGTAGTGGTAACTGCACGAGTATGCCGTGAATGGTATTATCTTCGTTTAGTTCTTCTACAACAGATAGTAATTTTTCTTCTGTTACATTTTCTGGAAGCTCAATTAAAACGGATTTCATACCCGCTTCTTCTGTTCTTTTTTGTTTATTTCTTACATATGTACGGGATGCTTGATTATCGCCCACGAGCACAACAGCAAGACCTGGTTTCTTACCTTGTTTTACTAATTCAGCTACTTCTGTTGATACATTTTCTTGAATTTCTTTCGCTAATTTTTTGCCATCAATAATTTCTCCCATGAGTATTGCCCCCTTAAAAATACTTTCCACGTAATTATTCTTAAAAAATCACGAAATAAGGGAGTGCAAGAGAGTTCTCCTGCACTCAATCAAGTTTATTTATCCTCAGGTGCAATATTAGCAAGTACGCCATTAATAAATTTACTTGATTTTTCATCGCTGTAAATTTTTGCAATTTCGATAGATTCATTCAAACTAACTCTATTTGGTACATCTTCCAAATATTTAATTTCATATACACTTAAACGCAGTAAAGATAAATCAACTTTACTCAAGCGATCCATACGCCAATTATCTAAGTTAGGCTCAATGATAGCATCAATTTCAGCTTTATTGGCCATAACACCTTCTACTAAATTTTCCATGTAGTCGTCTTGCTCGTCTTCCATGATGTTTTTGATTGCTTGATCTAGCGACATTTCGTTTAGCTCTATTTGGAATAGTGCCTGAAGTGCTTTCTCGCGCGCCTCTCTTCTTTTCATTTTAAAGCTGCTCCTTTTGTTCCTTGAATTTTATAGTTCAAAATCATCGAAGGAAAGTGTTTCTGTTTTTTCAAATTGTACGCCAACGATATGCACGTTGATTTCAAGAACATTCAACCCTGTCATATTAAAAATAGTATCTCGAACAACATCTTGAATATTTTGAGCAACAAGTGGGATAATTGCTCCAAATAGAACAGAACAATAAAGTTCGATTAGAATACCTTCTTCAGTTAGTTCTACTTTTACGCCCTTACGATAGTTAACAGCACCACTAAATTTCTCGCGCATTTCTGTCGCAAAGCCGCCTTGCATGTAAGCAACATTTTCGATTTCACTTGCAGCAAGACCTGCAATTACGCCAATTACTTCAGGCGCAATCTCAATTTTGCCGAGCGGCGCATCATTTTGTTTACGTAAATCTTTTGTATAAGCCATTATTTAGCCCTCCTTAGAAAGATTCATTACATCATTTTGCTCCAAGAATTTTGTGTTGAAGTCGCCTGATAAAAATACGTCATTATCTAATACACGTAAATGGAATGGAATTGTCGAAGGAATGCCGTCAATTGCAAACTCGGACAATGCTCGTTTCATTTTTCGAATAACTTCTTCACGTGTTTCTGCATAACAAATTACTTTGGCAATCATTGAATCATAAAATGGTGGAATTTTGTAGTTTGGATACGCTGCCGAGTCAATTCGAACACCTAAACCACCTGGAGGAAGGTAAAATTTAATTTCTCCGGGAGCTGGCATAAAGTTTTTCTCAGGATTTTCAGCGTTAATCCGACACTCCATCGCCCAACCTGTTAATTTCACATCTGCTTGTTTAATTTGTAGTTCTTCCCCGGAAGCCACTAAAAATTGTTGTTTAACTAAATCAACTCCGGTAACAAGTTCCGTTACCGGGTGTTCTACTTGGATACGAGTATTCATTTCCATAAAGTAGAAATTATTTTCGTGATGATCATAAATAAATTCAATGGTACCTGCGCCAGAATAATTTACGGCTTTGGCAGCTTTGACAGCCGCTTTACCCATTTTTTGGCGTGTTTTTTCATCAATGGCAGGTGAAGGTGATTCTTCAATTAGCTTTTGCAAGCGACGTTGAATACTACAATCACGTTCTCCCAAATGAATCACGTTACCATGGTTATCAGCAAGCACTTGAATTTCTACATGACGGAAATCTTGAATGTATTTCTCAAGATAAACACCTGGATCTCCAAATGCTGCTTCTGCTTCTTGTTGGGTAGTTTGTATTCCAGAGATTAGTTTCTCTTCATTTTCTGCTACACGAATACCTTTACCGCCACCACCTGCTGTTGCTTTGATGATTACAGGATAACCGATTTTTTTAGCAATTTTTTTACCATCTTCCACATCAGCAACGATTCCTTGTGAACCAGGAACGATTGGAACACCAGCCTTACGCATAGTTTCGCGGGCAACGTCTTTTGTCCCCATTTGCGAAATAGCGGAAGCGCTTGGCCCGATAAACGTAATATTACAGTCTTCGCATAACTCAGCGAAATCTGCATTTTCGGCTAAGAAACCATAGCCAGGATGAATAGCATCACAGTTCGTTAAAACAGCAAGGCTAATAATATTGGACATATTTAAATAACTATCTTTTGTCGCCGCAGGACCTACACAATAAGCTTCATCCGCCAGCTGAATATGTAGCGCTTCTTTATCTGCTTCCGAATAAATCGCCACTGTCTCCACTCCAAGTTCTTTTGCAGCGCGAATGATACGGACAGCGATTTCACCACGGTTCGCTACCAGTACTTTTTTAATCATGTTTTTCGACCCCTTATTTTTTTCTAACTTTGAAAAGTGGTTGTCCAAATTCGACTAATTCGCCACTTGAAACAAGAATTTCTGCGATTTCCCCGTCGATATCAGCAGTGATTTCGTTGAATAATTTCATTGCCTCTACAATACATACAACGGACTGCGCGGATACTTTAGACCCAACGCTAACAAAATTAGCATCTTCTGGTGAAGCGGATGCATAAAAAGTCCCGACCATTGGAGATGTAATTACTTCTAAGCTCGCATCTTCCTCTGCACTTGCCTCAACTTGAGGAGCAACTGCTTGTGCTACCGGCGCTGCTTGAGCTGGTGTTTGTGTGGCAGCAATTGGAGCTTCTTGGACAGCTGCTGCAACAACTGTTTTATTCTTTTTAAGCAAAATCTTACTATCTTTCGTTTCTAACTCAAATTCATCTAGGGTTGACTCGTCAATCAGCTCAATTAGCTGTTTAATTTCATCTATTGATAACATACCTTTTACACTCCTTAATAATACTAAAAATAAAAAATTGCATGAATCACGCATTGTCCTTATTGTACCATACTTTTTATTCAAAAGGTGTACCGGAAGCGCTGAGGAATAGAAAAACAGCTGAAGAATTAACTCCAGCTGTAGTAAACGATTCTTGCTTACGCCCGAGAAACATACGCTGCTTCGGTTGTATTAATAACTAGTTTGTCTCCTTCATTAACGAAAAATGGTACTTGTACAACAAGACCAGTTTCAAGAGTGGCTGGTTTAGAACCGCCTGAAGAAGTATCACCTTTAATTCCAGGATCAGTTGCAGTAACAACTAATTCTACTGTGTTGGGTAAATCAATACCGATTGTTTCACCTTGGTACATGATAATATTAATTTCCATATTTTCTTTTAAGAATTTAAGCTCATGAGCAATTTGGTCTTCCGGAAGCTCAATTTGTTCATAAGACTCATTATCCATGAATACATGATTTGTGCCATCTGCGTACAAATAGGCCATTTTGCGATTGTCGATTTGCGCTTTTGCTACTTTTTCGCCACCACGGAATGTTTTTTCTTGGATTGCTCCTGTACGAAGGTTACGTAATTTGGAACGAACGAATGCTGCTCCTTTTCCAGGTTTTACATGTTGGAAATCTAGCACGCGCCAAATACCGTTATCTACTTCTATTGTTAACCCTGTTTTAAAGTCATTTACTGAAATCATGTTTTTCCTCCTGTAATTTGCAAAGTATCTTTATTTGGAGCATATTAAAACTGCTCATTCTTCCTTATTTAACCATAAAACACACAAAGTTACAAAGAAATTTTATAAAATAATCAATTCTTTTGGTGAATGAATTAGAATCTCATTACCTGTTTCAGTAATTAATAGATCATCTTCAATTCTAACGCCACCGATTCCTGGTAAATAAATTCCTGGTTCATCTGTCACAACATGTCCGACTTCCAGTTTTTGAGGGCTCTTAAAGGATAGATTTGGTCCTTCGTGAATTTCAAGTCCAATTCCATGTCCTAAAGAATGTCCAAATGCATCACCATATCCAAAGGAAGAAATATAATCACGTGCAATAGCATCTGCTTCAATCCCAGTCATGCCCGGTTTTAAGCTATCAATTACTTTTAATTGAGCATCTAAAGTGATTTGGTAAATTTCTTTTAATTTTTCTGCAGGTTCACCGACCGCGATTGTTCTTGTCATATCCGAACAATAACCATCATAATAACAACCGTAATCCATTGTGACGAAATCGCCAACTTCAATTTTTTTATCAGAAGCGACGCCGTGTGGTAAAGCCGAACGAACTCCGGACGCAACGATTGTATCAAACGATGATGAGGTAGCTCCAGCACGTCTCATAAAGAATTCTAGTTCATTAGATACTTCGATTTCAGCCATGCCTGGTTTAATAAATTGAATGATATGTGCAAAAGCTGCGTCAGCGATATCACATGCTGTGCGTATTGCTTTAAGTTCACTTGCAGTTTTCACTTTACGCATTTCTTCAAAGAAACCCGTAAGCGGGATTAACTGACGGTTAAATACGTGCTCCATTTGTTTAAACTCGGATACAGTCACATAATCCGCTTCAAAATGCAGTGTTTTTGTGTCGTTTTTAATTAATAAATCTTCTACTGCATCAAAAATCGGACCAGTATGTTGTATGATTTCATATCCTTCTGCTTGTTTCGCTGCTTGTTCTGTATATCTAAAATCTGTTACAAAATAAGCCTTGTCTGGTAAAATTAAAGCCACACCACTAGTTCCAGTGAACCCCGAAACATACCTTCTATTAAACTCACTTGTGACAAGGACTGCTTCTATCTTTTCCTTGCCCAGTGTTTCTTGAATTTTAGTTAATTTAGACATTTTTATTCCCCCACTTTTATCAAATTTTAGGCGTGCAAAAATCGCTTTATTAAACGCGTTCGAAACTATTTTATCACAATTTAGAAAAAATAACTTTTTTTAGGCGTTTAGCGCTATACGAAAAACTATTTTTAGCGTAAAATAACATATTAGTAAACATGAATAGGCTGGTGAAAACTTTGAGCAAACAAAACGTACCATCTTATGGTGGTCAAGCTGTAGTTGAAGGTGTTATGTTTGGCGGCAGAAAACAGACCGTAACAGCAGTTAGACGTATAGATGGTTCATTAGAATATTTTTATTTAGAAAAAAATAGTCCAGTTTGGGTTATGCGTATGAAGAAAATCCCTTTTTTAAGAGGGATTGTTGCATTAATTGAATCTAGCGCTATCGGTTCCAAACACCTTGCGTTCGCTACTGACCGGTACGACGAAGATCCAAATAATCCAGTGGAAGAAGAAAAAATTGAAAAGAAAGAATCAAAAGTCGCAATGTGGCTTGGTGTTGCCGTCATCGGTATTTTATCTTTTGTTTTTGCTAAATTTGTTATGACGCTTATCCCTGTGTTCTTAGCGGAATTATTCCGTCCAATTGTTCCAGGCGACACTGCCCAAGTATTTTTAGAAAGCTTTTTCAAATTAATTCTTCTATTAACCTATATTTTTGCTGTTTCTCAGACTCCGATTATTAAACGAGTTTTTCAATATCACGGTTCTGAGCATAAGGTGATTAATTGCTATGAAGAAAATTTACCTTTAACAGTTGAAAATGTACAAAAACAATCACGACTTCATTATCGTTGCGGTAGTAGTTTTATTTTATTTACGGTTATTGTTGGGATGTTTATTTATTTGTTAGTACCAACTGATCCTCTTTGGCTCCGTGTGGTCGACCGAATTTTACTTATTCCAGTCGTACTTGGCGTAGCATTTGAAGTACTTCAATTAACTAATAAATGCCGAAATATCCCTATCCTTAAATATTTAGGTGTACCAGGGTTATGGCTACAACTACTTACAACCAAAGAACCGTCTGATGATCAAGTGGAGGTTGCTATAGCATCCTTTAATGAACTTCTACGCGTTGAAAAAGAAGGCGCACCAGCAGATGCAGCTGAACCGGAGAATCTGGAACTTTTAGAATAGGAGTGGATTAATTTGAAGAAGTATCCCCTCATTGTTATTTTTTTACTTGCACTTGTTGGTATTGGGCTTTTAATGGATGGCTTTCAATCATTTTTTGTCTTAATTATTTCCGTTTTAATTGGAACGGTTATTTTTACCCTCCTACTGCGGCTTTTCACAAATAGAAAAACAGACAGTAATTACCAAAAAGCAGTGAAACAATCAAAAAATTTACATGATCCGAAGAAAAAAATGAAGAAAAAACGAAAATCTTCTTTCAAAGTGATTGATGGTGGCAAAAAATAAGTTATAATAGAAAAGGATGCTTTAAAAAAGCAGTTTTCAGGATGAAAGGGGTTTACACAATTGATTAGTTGGATTATAGCAATTATCATTCTGGTTATTCTTTTAGGATACGAAATTTACCAGTTTGTAATGCGACGTAAAGCACTAAAAGTTTTAACAGAAGAAGAATTTAAAAAAGGTTATCGTAAAGCACAATTAATTGATGTTCGCGAGCCAAATGAATTCGATGCTGGACATATTCTTGGAGCTAGAAATATTCCAGTTACCCAAATGAAAAACCGTACAACAGAAATTCGCCAAGATTTACCCGTTTACTTATATTGCCAAACAGCACAACGTAGTAACCGTGCAGCAATTATGCTTTATAAACGTGGATACAAACAAGTGTATCAACTTAAAGGTGGCTACCGTAAATGGACAGGAAAAACTAAGTCTAAATAAGAAAAAGAAGCCTTGCTACGAAACTTCGCAGCAAGGCTTCTTTTTATACTTCTTTTTGATAACGTAAAATCGGTTTTCTAGCAGCCCGTGTTTCATCTAGTCGTTTTACATAGGTGCTATGCGGCGCTTCTTGAACGATTTCAGGGTTTTCTTCTGCTTCTTTAGCAATTTTCAACATTGTATCGATGAAAGAATCTAATGTTTCTTTAGATTCTGTTTCTGTCGGTTCAATCATGATTGCTTCGCCTACAATTAACGGGAAATAAACAGTTGGCGGATGGAAATTATGATCTAGTAACCGTTTTGCAATATCAACGGTTCTTACACCAAGTTTCTTCTGTCTATTACCACTTAAAACAAATTCGTGTTTACATACTTGGTCAAATGGTAAATCATAGGCTTCTTGCAGTTTACGCATCATATAGTTAGCATTTAAAACGGCATATTCTGTCACCAATTTCAAGCCGTCTGGTCCCATTGTACGAATATACGTATATGCTCGAACATTAATACCAAAGTTACCATAATAAGGTTTCACGCGTCCAATAGAATCAGGATAATTGTAATCAAATGTGTAAATATCTCCTTTTTTCGTAAGGACTGGTGTTGGTAAGAATGGTATTAATTCCTTTTTCACGCCAATCGGACCAGAACCAGGGCCACCACCACCGTGAGGACCAGTAAATGTTTTGTGTAAATTTAAATGAACAACATCAAAGCCCATGTCTCCTGGTCGAACTTTCGCCATAATAGCATTTAAGTTGGCACCATCATAGTACAACTTCCCACCAGCTTCATGAACAATTTCCGCCATTTCGACAATATCTTTTTCAAAAAGACCAAGTGTATTTGGGTTTGTGAGCATTAGCGCGGCTGTATCTTCTCCAACAACTTTTTTCAAATCAGCTACATCAACAAGACCTTTTTCATTTGATTTCACTGTTACCACATCAAAGCCTGCAACCGCTGCTGATGCAGGGTTTGTCCCATGTGCGGAGTCAGGAATGATAACTTTAGTACGTTTTGTATCACCATTTTTTTCATGGAATGCACGAATAAGCATTAATCCAGTCCATTCACCGTGTGCTCCAGCGGCTGGTTGTAACGTCACTTCATCCATTCCTGTAATTTCCACTAAGCTTGTTTGTAAATCGTACAGTAGTTCTAGTGCACCTTGGACAGAGCTTTCTGGCTGATTTGGATGGATATTAGCAAAACCAGGAAAACGTGCAACTTTTTCATTGATTTTGGGGTTATATTTCATCGTACAAGAGCCAAGCGGATAAAAACCAGAATCCACACCAAAGTTATGATTGGATAAATTAGTATAATGGCGCATGATTTCAAGCTCACTCAGTTCAGGCAAATCTGCTGGTTCAGAACGAATATATGCTTGATCAAAATAATTACTGGCATTTGTTTCTGGAACATCGCTTTCTGGCAAACTAAAGCCAATTCTACCCGGAATAGAGCGTTCAAACACTAATGGCATCGTTTCTTCTAAATTCATTTTGCACCCTCCAAGCTCGCCACAAAGGCATCAATTTCCTCTTTTGTACGCATTTCTGTCACTGCTACAAGCATATGATTTTCGTATTTTTTTTCATAAAAACCAAGGTCATATCCACCAATAATCCCCTCATCTAAAAGCGATTCGTTCACTTCTTTGATTGGTTTCGAAAGCTTTACTACAAATTCATTGAAAAAGCCATCTGAAAATAGAACTTCAAAGCCATTTTCGCGGAATTTTTGTTTTGCATAATGAGATTTATCTAGATTTTGTTTTGCCATTTCTACAAGGCCTGTTTTTCCAAGTGTAGCCATTGCGACAGAAGAAGCTAAAGCATTCAAAGCTTGGTTAGAGCAAATATTAGATGTCGCTTTGTCACGGCGAATATGTTGTTCGCGCGCTTGTAATGTCAATACGTAACCACGCTTCCCATTTTCATCCACAGTTTCCCCAACTAAACGTCCAGGAACTTTACGCATTAATTTATTTGTTACTGCAAAGAATCCACAATGCGGTCCACCAAATGATTCTGGAATACCAAATACTTGTGAATCACCTACAACAATATCTGCACCAAATTCTCCTGGTGGAGTTAACAAACCAAGGGATAGCGGATTGCTTGAAACAAGTAATAAAGAATTATTTTCATGCACTAATTTTTCAAGTTCTGCCAAAGGTTCCACTTGACCATAAAAATTTGGATATTGTACAACAAAACCTGCGATATCATCTGAAAGAGCTTTTTTTAGTGCCTCGATGTCTGTTTTGCCATCTAGCTCTGGAATAACTTCTACTTCAATGTGTTGGCCAGTTGCATATGTTTTTAAAACATTGCTGCTCTCTGGATGAACTGCTCCAGAAATGAGAATTTTTTTTCGTTTTGTATGCCCGCTTGCTAGCATAGCCGCTTCCGCAAGAGCTGTTCCCCCATCGTACATTGATGAGTTCGCTAAATCCATTCCAGTAAGTTCTGCAATCATTGTTTGGAATTCAAAGATTGCTTGCAATTCACCCTGCGAAATTTCTGGCTGATAAGGCGTATATGCTGTATAAAATTCTGAACGAGAAATAACGTGATCCACAACTGTTGGAATGTAATGACTATAGACCCCCACTCCTAAGAAAGAGGCATAGTCTGCTGTATTGGCATTTTTAGAAGCGAGTTTCGATAATTCACGTAAAAGTGCGGGTTCTGATTTTGCAGGTTTTAAATCATAATCTCGTTTAAATCTAATTTTTTCTGGAATATCTTGAAATAAGTCATCAATTGACTTAACCCCTATTACATCAAGCATTTCCTTTTCATCTTGTTCCGTCATTGGTAAATAACGATGTTTCGCCATATTATTTCCTCCTTTTTACTTCGCGCGTTTATAAAATGGTGTTGGTACTATTTTTGCTTTTACTTTTTTATTTCTTATGCCCACTTCTACTTCTTGACCTAATTCTGTGTAAGCTGTATCAATTAAAGCGAGACCAATATTCGTTCCAAGTGTTGGTGATTGCGTCCCAGAAGTAACTACCCCGATTTCTTCCTCATTTAAAAATACTGGATAATCGTGACGCGGAATACCTCGTTCGATTAATTCAATGCCAACTAGTTTTCTTTTCAATCCTGCTTCTTTTTGTTTAATTAGAGCTTCTTTACCTATAAAATTTGCTTCTTTTTTCAATTTAACAGCAAAATTGAGGCCAGCTTCGAGTGGAGTAATATCTTTGCTCAATTCTTGTCCATAAAGCGCAAGTACAGCTTCTAATCGCAAAGTATCACGTGCACCTAAACCAATTGGAGCGACACCTTCCGCCAAAATTGTTTCAAATACTTTTCCTGCATCAGCGCTTGGCATATAAATCTCAAATCCATCTTCTCCAGTATATCCACTTCTTGAAATAATTGTTTTCACACCAGCTATATTCGCATCCAAAACAAATCCGAAGAAGCTGATGGAGCTTAAATCTACATCTGTTAGCTTAGAGAGAATTTTTTCAGCATTTGGCCCTTGCAGAGCTAATTGAGCATATTCCGAAGATACATTAGTAACTGAGACATCACCGCGTATATTTTTTACCATCCACTCAAAATCTTTATCTGTGTTTGCTGCGTTCACAACAAGTATGTATTCTGTTTCTGATTTTTTGTAAACCACTAAATCGTCCACTGTTCCCCCTGTTTCATAGCACATAATATTATATTGGGCTTTACCAACTTTTATTTTTTCAATATCATTTGATAACAAATATTGTAAATAAGAAGCACTGTCAGGCCCTTTCACCAAAATCTCTCCCATGTGAGACACATCAAATAACCCTGCGTCCGTCCGCACGGCCTCGTGTTCTGTTTTTATCCCAGCAAATTGCACTGGCAGATCCCATCCCCCAAAATCAATGGTTTTTGCACCATATTTTGCATAATAAGGGTGAATCGGTGTTTTTAGTAACTCTGTCATAATTATATCCTCCTTTTTCACATAACAAAAAGGCTTATAAAGTTCATAAGCCCTGTCGTAACATAAAAATGACTCCAGAGTTGCGTCCCGTAAACATCCTTTTGCCTGAGAGTTTCACATAATATATGCTTTCCCCGTCGGCGCTGCTTTTCGCAGTCTCTCTGTTTACATTCACCCGCTAATTCTATTATGTATTTGCCTTTTCTATAGCTTATCACGAGTTGTATTGTTCGGCAAATAATTAGTTTTATTCCTAAAAAATTCTTAATCCAACAGATTCGTTCGGAATGTAAGGGCTTTATCTCATTTTCACTTTCCAATTATACGTTTGTTATCTTTCGCACAAAGATTGTGAAAATCTAATAAAAATAAAAAAGTTTTTTCTATACTTAAAGGTAGCTTAAAAATATTTTTTACTAATGTTTTTTCTAAAATACTACTATTTCCAACTAAGAAAATCACTTTTTAGTTTTTTGTGAAAATAATTCTACAAAGGAATTTTATAATATACCGTAGAATATAACTTGTAAGGAGGTCATTATGCCACAAAAACTAATGGATCATATTACATCTCAAGCGCTTCGAGTCAATGCAAGTGATATTCATATTCATCCTTTAAAATATCGTTATTTGCTTCGTCTGAGAGTAAATGGGACACTGATACCCCTTCTCTATCTTTCATATGATACTGGAGAAAAGTTAATATCATTTCTTAAATTTCAAGCTGCTCTAGATATAAGCGAGAAACGCAAACCTCAATCCGGTAGCTATGAGAAAGAAATTAAATCCGAAAAAATAGCTCTAAGACTTTCTACTATGCCTAATAAAGACTTTCATGAAAGTATGGTAATTCGCATTTTCCGCTATAAATATCCAATCCCTTTTTTAAAGTCTTGTCTATTTCCTAAGGTAACTAAACAAATTTTGCACTTATGTAATAACCAAACTGGATTATTCCTTTTTTCAGGTAGTACTGGTAGCGGAAAATCAAGCTCAATGTATAGTTTAGTGTCAGCTATAGAAAAGCAAACTGAACTTCAAGTAATTACAATAGAAGACCCTGTTGAACATTATTCCCCTGGTTTTCTTCAAGTGGAAATTAACGAAAAAGCTGACATCACATATGCCCCTATCATTCGTTCCATTCTGCGTCACGATCCCGATATCCTTATTGTAGGAGAAATTCGCGACTTAGAAACAGCAAAAATAGTAGTAAGAGCTGCATTAACAGGTCATTTAGTATTTAGTACAGTTCATGCAGGTGATAGTTATGGAGTTTTACTGAGATTACTTGAGTTTGGTGTTAGCAAAGAAGAATTAGCTCAATGTTTGCTTGGTATAAGTTTCCAAAAATTATCTCATTTATATTGTGTCTATTGTGGTTCAAAATGTCATCCATATTGTAGCCATTTAAAAAGAAAAAGAACAGCCATCTATGAAATGATTACAAAAAATGATATACGAAATTATTTTGACTCAAATTATCAACAAAACAAACCTCAATATACATTAGACGAAATTTATCAGAAAGGGGTTATCTATGGCTTTTTTCCACCGGATTAATTGGAAAGATGATGGTGAATTTTTAATAAGAATTGCTATTTTACTTGAAAAAGGTTTTTCACTTGAGTCTGCAATTAGTTATTTAAGTATCACAACGCCTAAACATAGCGAGAGATATAGAGAAATTATCGCTTCTCTTGCAATTGGCAATTCTTTTTCTTTTGCTCTTCAACAAAGTAAGTTTCCAGAGTTTATTTGCTCACAGCTTCATTATGCTAGTAATCATGGTTTTTTTATTCAAACAATCCGAGAAACTGGCATTCATATGAAAAGAAAAGCCGAAGAAAAAAACGCCTTAATGAAAACATTTCAATATCCTCTCGTTTTATTTGCAACCGTTATCGTAGTATTTTTCTTACTTCGGATATTCCTTTTACCCAAATTCGAACTTTTATTTTCACAACTCGCTAGTAACGGATCTCTTGGAACCAGTTTCACTTATTTTTTACTTGAAAAAGTCCCCATTCTATTAGGTGCTATTTTGCTCTCTCTTTTTCTATTAGTAGGTTTTATTATTCGAAAACAAAATAAAAAATCAGCATATGAACAAGCCTGTTTTTATTGTCGTATTCCTTATATTAAGCAGTTTGTAAAGATTCATTATTCTCAATATTTTTCACGCGAAATAGGTTACCTATTAAAAAGCGGCCTTTCTATTACACATATTATACAATTATTTGCTCAAGAGGATTCTCCTGCTTTCTTCCGTTCTATAGCAAAACATATTATTCCTTCACTTGAAGCTGGCTTACCTTTAACAGATGCATTAGAAAAAATGCCTATTTTTGAAAACGAACTATATTACATTGCCTTACACGGTGAGAAAAATGGTAATCTAGCAGAAGAATTTTTATTCTATTATCAGCTATGCCATCAAAAAGTATTCCAAAAAACAGAAAAATTATTTTCATTTATCCAACCGATTATTTTTATAATTATCGGCATTTTAATCATATCTATTTATTTATCTATCTTGTATCCAATGTTTTCTATGGTAAATCAAATTTAGAGGAGGAGTTTTAATGTATAAAATTAAAATAGATTGGAAAGATGATCGAGGGTTTACTTTAGTAGAAATGCTTATTGTTTTATTAGTTGTCAGTGTATTGTTACTTCTAACCATTCCTAACATCGTTACACAGAGTAAGTCTATTAATAATAAAGGTTGTGAGGCTTTTATTTCGATGGTTCAGGGACAAGTTCAATCATATCAATTAGATAAGAATTCGATTCCTTCAGTAAGTGACTTAGTTAATGGTGGTTATTTGAAATCAACTCAAAAATCTTGCCCAAACGGAAATAGTATTAAGATAGATAGTTCAGGCAACGTTTCTGAGAATAAATGAAAAAGAATGCCTTTACCTTATTAGAAATGTTACTAGTCTTATCCATTAGCTTAACTATGATAACTCTAACTATTTATCCAATTTCAACCACTATCTCTGGACTTGCAGAAAGACAATTGTTAGAAGAAATAAAAGCCGCTATTTATCTTAGCCAAATAAATGCAATAACATCTAATCAAGATACAATTATTTCCTTTATTCCTGTTGAAAATCAATTCCTTGCAAGTTCAAACAAACAACCGGTTACCACTATTCCATTTGGTGATACATTAAATTTACAACACACAAAAGTTGAAAATTATCGTTTTTCGCACCTAGATGGAACTATCAATCGTTTTTCTACAATTCATTTTTCAGGCTTAAATAGAAGTTATAAGCTTGTATTCCAAATTGGGAAAGGACGTTTTCGGATTGAACAAGATTAATGGATTTTCGTTAGTAGAAAGTATAGTTTCTTTATTACTTTTCTCCCTTGTTTGTAGTTTTTTATTACCTATTTCTATGACTATTTTTCAAAAGCTTGATCAACAGAAAGAAACTAGTCAACTATATCAGCAAATCTTTGAGCATAGTGAGCTATTACGTTATAGAAGTGTTCCAATTCTTTTTAACGATGGACAAGTAAAAAGTTTTTATTATCAAGGAGGTGTCCAAATTTGTGCAAAAAAAAATAAAACCGAAAAATGTACGTTATAGAAAGAGCTCATCTGCCTTCACCTTACTGGAAACTATACTATCGATTATTATCGTTTTAAGTATTAGTTCTCTTATTCCTTTATTTTTTGAATGTTATCATAAAACTATCGAGCTTAGTAATCTTGATCAAACGAGTGAATGGCAGTTATTTTTGATGCAAACTCGTTTAGAACTAGAAAAAGCTACAAATATGCAAGTAAATCCGGAAAAACTATCTTTCAAAATAAATGATAACCTTGTTACTTATTCAAAATACAATAATATGCTACGACGACAAGTAAATGGTAAAGGACATGAGCCTCTACTGTACAAAGTAACTAATTGGCAAATTATGGAGGAGGAAACTCAACTTACTTTAAAAGTTGAGTTTTCCAATAATAAGTTTTATACTTCAAAATTCCCTTTAACGAAAGCGAATGAGTTTTAATGAAACACAATGGATTCACGCTACCCTTTACACTTTTCATAGCCTTTATTACGATTTTAATTGTTACAGGCAGTACCTCAATTTTTAAAACTCAAATTCAATATGAAAAACAACTTCAGAACTATTATTTAGCATCTGCAGAATTGAATTTAGCTTTGTTAGTAGCAAAGAATGATTCGAAACTAGCAAGCCAATTTAGCATAAAGTATGGTAACTCAATAATAAGATGTCAATCTACTAACGAAGCTTTATCTACTTTTACTTGCAACATTACTTTAGAAAATGGTTACACGCTCACAAAAACAACGAATCCATAAGCATGAATTCGTTGATTAAAAAGTTTTAGTTGGTGTATTAATTAAATTATACATTTTACCTGTTTTTGTATCAATAACCTTATCAAACAAATAACCATAGAGAACTAAATCACCCGTTTCATAAGATAAAATAGGTTGATTATCCGTTAATTCTAATACAGTAGTCTCCTTTTTGTTTGTTGGATCAACTTTTACTAATTTATATTCATGGGGGCCACTGCTAATTTTTTGACTTTTATAAGGCACGAAGGTTAAAAAAGTATTTTTATCGAAATTTGTATCAAAATAAGGGATAAAAGTTCCTAATTCATCATACTCTCTTGCTGCTTCATAAGAGAAAAAATTTTGAAAACCTATTGTCCTAAAAACATACAATAATTTTTCATTCGAAGATTTCTCAATCGTAAGTAAAACATTATCATGTACAGCAAATTGCATTATATTAGCAACAATTAAGCTTTTAGTAGCTTTATCTCTAATATCTTGTAAATATAAGTTTCCTAATTCATCATCTGGTTTATCTTTATTATTTGAAATAATCAAATTATCACCATACCAAGAAATAAAAGGAGATATTACATCTACATTATCAACTTGATTAGTCGTGTAATCCCAATTCTCAATATGAAAATTCCACTGAGGACTATAAGTTACAAACATTATTTTTTCAGGCGATTCATTATTCCAATAAAAAGTGGTTGTTAATGGTTTAGTATCTCTGGACGCTAGTATGGAACCATCATTTAATGCAATGATTCGCATAGTTGCTTTTTTATCTGATTCAGCAGAATAAAGCAATATGTTTCGATAATCCGGACTAATTTGGACTTCTGAAATAGATTCTTTTGTATTAAAGATAGCCCGTTTTTTTTCATTATAAATATTTAATTCTTCAAAGTAAGTTGTGCCATGTTTTTTTGTTTGTAACAAAACAGTATCTTTTGACAACCAACCAACGACACGTTGAAATTCTTTCGTTTTAATTTGAACACCCTGAACTTCTTTTGCAGTCTTTTTTGGCGTTTCTTTTTCCTCCGAGCAACCAAAAGAGATAAAAACCAAGCCCATTAACAAGGTAATTAGCAAAAAAGCATTTGATTTTTTCATCTCTGGCCTCCAATCTCTCTATGCTAAAATTTTACCCTTTTCATAGGAAGCTAAAACAATGCGTGATAGAAAGATCATCTTAAGTAAGATAAGCTACAATAATGGAGTGTTATTGTAGCTTATGAAAAGTATTAATCTTCAACTGGTAATGCTAACCAAGCAGCACCTATTATCCCAGCGTCATTCCCTTTTGTCGCGATAGATAATTTAGTAGATTCTTTAACTGCTGGAAATACCATAGTTTCAAAATAATTTCTGACAGGTGTTAAAAGTTGATCTCCTGCAGCCGAAACTCCCCCGCCAATAATAATTTTTTCGGGATTTAGCATATTACCTATATGACTAAGTGCTAGGGCTAAGTAGAAAGAAATTTTATCAATCGTTTCATTAGCTAATTTATCATTTTCAGCGCCCAATTCAAAAATCAACTTAGAAGTAATAGTAACTTGTTTGTCGATAGCTTCCTTAAGCGATGATTCGCCAGTGAATTCTTTTGCCAAATCTTTTGCTACGCGTACAATACCAGTTGCAGAAGCTACGGTTTCTAAACATCCTTTTTTACCACAAGTACAATCATAGCCATTCTCGGGGACAACTGTCACGTGACCAATTTCGCCTGCTGCGCCACGAATTCCGTGCAGAATCTTACCCTCTGCAAAAATTCCGCCACCGACACCTGTTCCAAGTGTTACGAACACAACATTCGCACCACCTTCGCCAGCACCTTTCCAGCGTTCACCTAATGCTGCAACATTCGCATCATTATCTAATTCTATTTTTAAACCAGTAATTTTTTCCAAGTCTTCGCTAACGTTTTGTTCTTCTGCCCAGCCAAGATTATATGCACCTTTAACTGTTCCTGTTTCATAATTCACTGTTCCAGGAGTTCCCATCCCGATACCATAAAAAATGTCATTATCTAGCTGTAAATCAGTTAACTTTTGATTAATAGAATCACCAATATCTTTCACAATATGGGCACCTTTATTCTCAATATTTGTATCAATAGTCCATTTTTCTTCAATGTCACCGTCTTTTGTTAAAATAGCTAATTTTGCAGTTGTCCCGCCTAGATCTACACCAATTAATTTTTTGTTCATTCTGCTGTTCTCCTTATAATCAATTTAATTTAAACTACTATTTTTTCGTTGTTCTTTGATTAATTCTTGTTTCAATATACTTCGAGCTCTAGCAAAAACTTCTCTATCTAAAATATTATGCTTAAAAAGTTCTGTGACTTCGTATTCCATCATTTCGATATCATATTGTCGCTTTCCTAAATAAACAATTATGCCATGCTTTCGTAGTAATTGAGCAACATCATAAACTGTTTTCACATTAAAAACCTCTTATTCTTTGCTTTTTTGTAACTCATCATAATAAGAATCAAAAAACGTATTACTGGATAATTGTTTAGCAGTATCGGCTTCTTTAAGGGCGCCCTCTATATTACCTTGTATTCTATAACAAAAAGATAAATAATAATGAGCTTCTGGGATATCTTTATCCAGACTAATTGCTTCATTCGCCATATCTTCTGCTTTATCTATTTGCTTATTTTGTAAAGCAATAGACGATGCATAAGTATAAGAATAGCCATCAGCACTTCCGCTTTCGATTAAATTATCTATAATTTTTGTAGCTTCTTTTTTGTTATGATCTTGCAAATATTGTTGAACTGCTATATTGGCTGGCATGGGATCATAAGGTTGTTCTCCTTTTTGGAAACCAAAATATAAAAAGAGAATAGTTATTGCAACAAGCGAAACTCCATATACAAGTCTACGCCAATGGAAAAATTGTTTCGGAAGCGATAATGCTCCTGCAAGTAAAAATCCGCCAACTAAGCCTCCAATGTGCCCAGCAATGTCAATTTGTGTAGAAAAGACATCTATTAATAAATTAATCGCTACTAAGGAAGCAATGCTTGTTCCAATTGTTTTTGCATAAAGATTTGGCTTTAATACAACTAAATATAGTAATGCACCCATTACAGCAAAAACTGCCGTGCTAGCTCCAACAGATAAATTCATATTTAACGTAAAACTCGCTATATTACCACAAATACCACCTAAAAGTAGTATAAGAATATATCGCCATTTACCATAAATACGCTCTGCCCATGCACCAACAATATAGAGCATTACTGCGTTTGATGCAAGGTGGATTAGACCACTATGAAGAAAAATAGGTGAAATAAAGCGCCACCATTCACCAGCATAAATAAGAGGGTTGAATTTCCCACCCCATTTAATTAAGTTAAAAGTATCGGTTGAACCACCTTGTAAGGTCACCCAAAGGAATGCCGCAACAATAAGCCCAATGAACGAATATGTGACAATTGGCTTAGAATTTCTAGCTACTTTTTGTTCTTCATTAACTTTAGCAGTAATATAAGTGATTACTTGCTCGCGTTCTTTTGCTACCATCTCTTTTGTTATTTCGTTTGAAAGGATAAATGTTTCTTCTGGTATATCTAATTTTTTAATTAGTAATTCTAGGTGCTCCTGCATTTGTTCGTTTGCAAGTAATATATTTTCTAATTTCACTTTTTCGTTTGGTGACGTAATGGTTTGTCCAAAAAAAGGCGAAATATCACCCATGGGCTCAAATGGAGTTATATAAATATTAATAAGAGGCAATTTTAAGCGTCCCATTTGCTTGCGAAGGTTTTCAGTTACATGTAATGTATGTGTCACATCACGTTCCACTACATTTACCCAACTTAATTCTTTCATTTGAATACGGATAACTGGTCTTTTTTTCTGGCTGATATTTTCTAACCAAAGTTCTTGTTTTTCCTCATGAAGATGGATTAAACGGTATTTTTCCACACCCAAGAAATAGTTAGTTAGGCGCCAGAAGACATATTGTTCTTGGAAGCTCAAAAAATTCCCTGCTTTCATTACAAATTATATTTACTACTATACGCAAAAATAGGGGCGTTGTAAACAATCCACCCTATTTTCTATAGAATTATTTTTCTTTATCCTTCAATCAGAATAGAAACTGGTTTATCATGGGGTTCTGGAGTGAATTCTATTTGTTGCTCATAAAAACACAAAGAGACTGTTTCTCCTTTAAAATCAGTTAAAAATCTATCATAGAATCCGCCGCCAAAACCTATTCGATAATGTGCTTTGTTAAAAACAACCCCTGGAACTAGTAACAACTCTATTGCTTCTTTTTCGACTGTTTCTGCTAATTCATTAGGCTCTAAAATACCAAATTTTGTTTTAATAAGCGGATGATTAGAATCCATTTTTTTAAATTCCATTTTTCTACTAGGATAAATTGTTTTTGGAATTAAAACGGTTTTTCCTTCTTTTTTAGCCTGGAGAATAATCGTTTCAGTTTCAATTTCAGGATGTCTTGCTAGTGTAATTCCGATTGTCTTTGCTTTGTTCCACTCTGGTAACAGAAATAATTTTTCTGCAAGTTTAATCGAGCGTTCCTGGTGCTCAAATTTATCAATACTATTTAAGTTTCGCAAAACTTTTTCTCGAATAAGGTGTTTGTCTTCCATCTTGACTTCCCCCTTTTTTATAATAAAAAAAGCAACAGAATGGAGATCCTGCTGCTTACTTAGTTTCGCGGTGTAAAGTTACACGGCGCAATCTTGGACAATATTTTTTTAATTCAATACGTTCCGGATTTTCACGCTTATTTTTAGTAGTGATATAATTACGATCACCGCATTCAGTGCATTCTAAAGTAATATTAACGCGCATTATTTTTCCCTCCAACTCTGACTGACGAATTTATTTACTAAACCTGTATAATAATATCATTTTTACACAGTTGTTGCAAGGACTCTATGCATTTTCTTTTTAATTTCTTTACAAAACCTTATTTCGGATGGTGTTTTATGTTAAATTATGCTATAACTAGTAGTAGAGTTTATGGAAGAGAGGTGTTTATAAAACCCATGACCACAGTCATAATTATCTTATTAATTGCTGCTATTGCGCTGTTTGTCATTTCATTTTTACAAAAAGGTGATAATAAGCAATTAGAAAAAGAACTAGAAGATGTTGCTGCTCAGTGGATGCAAGAAAACTTTGAATTAAAACAACGTGTCTCTGAATTAGAAAAAGCAATGAAAATGGATGCCCCTATCGTTGAGGTGGAGCAAGTTCCTGAAAGTCCTAAAGTTCGCGAATTAATGAAAAAACAAGTGATTACCCTTTATACTTCTGGAATAGTAACATCAGAAATTGCAGAACAATCATCCCTACCAAAAGAAGAAGTAGAAAAAATCATTGAAGAATATTTAAAACATTGATTTAAATTTTAAAGGAGGAGCCTATCTGTGAAGAAAAACTTACGGATGTTGGCATTAGGTTTCTTAATTTCTGCCGTTGTCTTACTGGTTTATAATCAGTTTTTTTCAACTCAGACCAAAGCAGAAGAAACTAAAGTCACATCAACAAAAACTGGTTCTGATGAAAACTCAAAAACATGGAAAAGCAAATATGAAAAATTATTAGCTCAACAAGAATTGGATAAGCAAGCAGAAGCAGATGCCAAGAAAAAAGCGGAAGAAGCTGCTAAAAAGAAAGCAGAAGAAGCTAAAAAAGTAAAAAGTTATAAATTAACGATTTCTAAAGGAGATCCTTCTTCTAAAGCTGGAGATGAACTTCAAGCAAATGGTATTATTAAAAGCGCTTCAGAGTTTGATAAATACTTAAGAGATAACAATTATGAAAAATACATTCGTGACGGTAGTTATACGCTCAAAAGTGACATGAATTATGAAACAATCGCAAAAATATTGACACATAAAAATTAGTTAAAAAAGGAAATAAGTCTAGAACTTATTTCCTTTTTTATGTTATTATTTAAGAAAGAAAGGATGATGAGATATGGAAAATGTAACAATGAAAAACCTCATAAATAATACGGGGGTATTTTACAAATAGAATGCTCCCTTTTTACAAAGGAGCGAAACAATTGATACTTGAAAAATATGGTTTTACAAGTTTTTTTGAAGAACAAAAAATTGCTACTACTTCTTCATATGGAAGAGTTACAGCAATATTCAGAGATTTTTATCGTGTTATAACAGAAAATGGGGAATTTTTAGCCACTCTTAAACGAGGGAATTTTTATGAATTGTCCTCTTCTAACCTGCCTGCTGTCGGTGATTTTGTGGAAGTAAGCAGTCAGAAACAAATTTTGTCTGTATTACAGAGGAAAACAATTTTTTCTCGAATGAATAAAGAATCAGAGGAACAATTAATTGCCGCAAACTTTGATTATGCGCTTATTGTAATGAGTTTAAACCATGATTTTAATTTAAATAGGCTAGAACGTTATTTAACGGTTGCTTGGGATAGTGGTGCTACACCAATTATCATTCTAACAAAAGCAGATTTAGTTGATGACCTCACTCCCTTCACACAAGAGCTCGAAACAGTCGCTTATGGCGTTCCCACTTATTATGTAGATAATTTATCACACCGCGGTTTTGAAGCTTTAGAGACTGATTTAAAGCCGAATAGTACCCTTGTTTTACTTGGATCATCGGGGGTTGGTAAATCTTCCTTTATTAATAGTCTTGCAGGAGCGGATTTGATGAAAACTTCAGGGATTCGCGAGGATGATAGTAAAGGAAAACATACAACGACTCACCGAGAAATGCATTTGCTTGCTAATGGTTGGATTATTATTGATACTCCTGGCATGCGTGAATTTGGGATTGGATTGAACCAAACAGGTCTAGAAACTACTTTTTCTGATGTAGAAGAACTAGGTGAAGGTTGCCGTTTTCATGATTGTTCCCATACAAATGAGCCAGGTTGCGCGGTTCAAGAAGCATTAGCAGATGGAACGCTTTCAGTACAACACTATGAAAATTGGCTGAAATTACAACGTGAAATGGCTTATCATGCTCGAAAAAACAGCCCCGCTTTAGCCAGGCAAGAACGAGATCGCCGGAAAACGATTCAAAAATCACTTCGAACACATTTAAAAACACGACCTAAAAGATAACACAAAAAAGCAAGTAGTTTTTAACTACTTGCTTTTTTGTATTATTTAGATTCTGGTTTTTTTGTTTTAGGATAGAATTTTTTCTCTGCTTGTGGTTTTTTGTCGCCTTCTGGTTGTTCTTTTTTCTCTAGCAATGCTTTACGTGATAAGTTAACGCGGCCTTGGTGGTCTACTTCAATAACTTTAACCGTTACTTCATCACCAAGCTTTAAGATGTCTTCCACTTTACCAACACGTTCATGTGCTAATTCAGAAATATGAACTAAACCATCTGTCCCTTTGAATAATTCAACAAATGCGCCAAATTTTTCAATACGACGAACTTTACCAGTGTAAACTTCTCCAACTTCTACTTCACGAACGATGTCTTCGATGATAGCAATTGCTTTACGGTTCATTGCTTGATCTTGTGAAGCGATGTAAACTGTACCATCTTGTTCGATATCAATTTTTACGCCTGTTTCTTCAATGATTGCATTGATTTGTTTTCCACCAGGTCCAATAACATCTTTAATTTTTTCTGGTTTAATATTAAGCGTAATAATTTTTGGAGCATACGCAGAAAGTTCTTCACGGGGTTCGCTAATTGTACTTGTTAAGTGTTCTAGAATATGCAAGCGCCCTTCTTTTGCTTGTGTTAATGCTTCGTCTAAAATTTGACGACTTAAGCCATCAATTTTGATATCCATTTGAAGTGCTGTAATACCATCTTTCGTTCCAGCAACTTTAAAGTCCATATCACCAAAGTGATCTTCCATACCTTGAATATCAGAAAGAATCGTATAGTCATCACCAAGTTTTACAAGACCCATTGCGATACCAGCAACTGGCGCTTTAATTGGAACACCAGCATCAAGCATTGCAAGTGTAGAACCACAAATACTTGCTTGAGAACTAGAACCGTTTGATTCAAGAACTTCTGATACTAGACGGATTGTGTACGGGAATTCCTCTTCGGAAGGAATAACATATTGTAATGCGCGTTCACCTAGCGCACCATGACCGATTTCACGACGCCCCGGCGCACGACGAGGGCCAGTTTCCCCAACACTAAATTGCGGGAAATTATAATGGTGCATGAATCGTTTATATTCTTCTGTGCCTAAACCGTCAATGATTTGGTGTTCACGAAGCGGCGCTAATGTACATACGCTTAGAGCTTGTGTTTGGCCACGAGTGAATAAACCTGAACCATGGACACGTGGAAGCATGCCAACTTCAGAAGAAAGTGGACGGATTTCATTTACTTTACGGCCATCTGGACGGATTTTATCTTGAGAAATCAAACGACGCATTTCGTCTTTTTCAATCATTTCAAGAATATGAGCTACTTCACCAAGAATTTCTGCTTCATTTTCTAATTCTTTTGCTTTATAGCTTTCTAAAATTTCTTCTTTTACTTCTTCAATTGCAGCTTCACGCGCTTTTTTCTCTTCTGTTTTGATAGCTGCTTTCATTTTGCCTTCACTTGCTGCTTTTACTTCGGCTTCAAGTTCAGGATCGCTTACGAAAAGTTCGATTTCGCGTTTTTCTTTACCAACAGCGGCGATAATTTGTTGTTGGAATTCACAAAGACGTTTAATTTCTTCATGACCAAACATAATTGCTTCAAGCATTGCTTCTTCTGAAACTTCTCTTGCTCCAGCTTCCACCATGTTGATTGCATCATATGTTCCAGCAACGGTTAAGCTAATATCACTTTTTTCTGCTTGTTCGATAGTTGGGTTGATAACGTATTTTCCATCGATACGACCCACATCCACACCAGCGATTGGCCCTTCAAATGGAATATCGGAAATAACTAATGCAACAGAAGAGCCAAGCATTGCTGCCATTTCTGGAGAACAATCTTGATCTACACTGAAAACAGTAGATGTAATTTGAACTTCATTACGGAAACCTTCTGCAAATAATGGACGAATTGGACGGTCAATTAGACGCGCTGTTAATGTTGCACGGTCACTTGGACGTCCTTCACGTTTTAAGAATCCACCGGGAACCTTACCAACGGAATACATTTTTTCTTCATAGTTAACTGTTAATGGGAAAAAGTCGCCAGGACGTGGCTTTTTCGAACCAACTGCAGCTGTTAAAACGACCGTATCGCCGTAACGAATTAAGGCTGCTCCACTTGCTTGTTTTGCTAATTGACCTACTTCGACAGATAATGTCTTACCCGCCCATTCTGTTGAAAATACTTGTTTTTCAGACATATTTTAATCTCCTTTGATTAGGAAAAACACGAACCAGAAACTTTACCATGCATAAGAATGTTCACGCACACTTTAGATTTTCTAAAGCACACATGAATCCAAAAACCTGCTAAAAATAGCGATTTTTGAAGCACGTTTTTGGATTCATGCGATAAAGTTTCATTTCTTCGGCGTGTTTTCCAAAATTTAGTATAGTTAATACTCAAAAAAAAGCGGGAACTTTTGGTATCCCGCTTTCGTCTGGTTTTTATCGACGTAAACCTAAACGTTTGATAAGTTCGCGGTAACGTTGAACATCTTTTTTACGTAGGTAAGTTAATAGGTTACGACGGTGACCTACCATTTTCATTAATCCACGGTAAGAGTGATGGTCTTTTTTGTGTACGCGAACGTGTTCATTTAAGCTATTGATTTCAGCAGTTAATACAGCGATTTGTACTTCTGGTGAACCAGTATCTGTATCATGGACACGGTACTCTGCAATAATTTCATTTTTGCGTTCTTGAGTTAAAGCCATTTCTTTCCACCTCCTTCTAAAATATCCCCAATTACTGAGCCAAGCGTCGGTGAGTCGCAAAAGCCAAGTAATGGTTCTTTTCGTACAGATTTAAAGATACACTATTTAGCCTCCAAAAGCAAGCAGAAATAGTCTTTTAATCCTCTAAATTAGCAAAAAATGCTCTTGTATCTTGTTCGTCTTTTTCTAGCTGAGCAATTAGACCTTCTACTCCGTTGAATTTAAGCTCTGGACGGAAAAATTGATACCATTCAATTTCTGCTTCTTCGCCGTATATTTCACGGTGGAAATCTAAAATATAAACCTCAATAGATAACGCTTGGTCATCTTTAAAAGTAATGTTATAACCAATGCTCGCCATACCTAAGTGAGTTTCTCCGTTCACACGGAATTTCACTGCATAAACACCAAGCTTTGGAATCAAGTAATCTTCTTTTACACGGATATTCGCTGTTGGAAAACCAATTGTTCTACCGCGTTTGTCCCCGTGGATTACAGTTCCTTTCGTTGTATAAGGATAGCCTAGTAATTGATTCGCTTCTTCTAGTTCCCCTTCTGAGATGGCACGTCTAATGTTTGTCGAACTTATTTTATCACTTGCAGCAGTTTGTTTATCGATAATAGTAACTTCAAAGCGACCATTAGCATATTTAGCCAAATCGGTCATTTTACCCTCACCTTTTTTACCATAAGAATAGTCGAACCCTGCTACCACATGTTCTACATGCAAAGCGACTAAATAATTATTTACAAAAGATTGCGGAGATAGTTCGGAAAATTGTGTTGTAAAGCGAACTACATACATAATATCTACGCCAAGTTCAGCCATTTTTTCTGCTTTATCTTCAAGCGGTGTGAGATATTTTACTTGTTTGCGGATATTGCTTAAAACTACAGATGGATGCGGATCAAAAGTTAACACTGCGGTTTGAAGTCCTTTTTGTCCAGCAATCTTTTTTGCTTGTTTAATGACTGCTTGATGTCCCAAATGAACGCCATCGAAAAAGCCAAGCGCCATTACTTTTTTTACGTCAGTCGACTCATCTATTGTAATCGGATGATGTAAGTATATCGTCTTCATTTTTTGCCACTTCTCCTCTAAATTTGAATTCCTTTAATATCATAATATAAGCAAGTTGCGGTCGCAATAACTATGCTTGATGTAACTCAATGACTTTTTCTGGTTTAAAGAGATCTTTTTTCTCTGGATGCGGTTTGTATATTGCTGTTAATTTATCTTTAAAAATAAGTGCGACACGAGGTTCATTTTCGACTGTTTGGAATAAAGATTTTGGTAATAATCCGCCGTTTAAAACTTTCGCGTGTATTTCTTCATTTATTTCTAATTTTGCCATTGATTCAATGCCTTTTTCAAGCGGATATAAAAAATCAGTATCATTTGCTTGCATCTTTTCATCAATTTCCGCCAAGGTTAGACAATCTTCTTTTTTGAAAAAGCCGCTACGGATCCGTTCTAGTTTGGACATATGGGCAGGATAACCTAGTAATTCGCCAATCATGACTGCAAGCGTGCGGATATAGGTTCCTTTTCCGCATGCAATTTCTAATTGAAACGTTGGATTAGTTTGATTTAGCGGACTGACGCCATCTAAACGGATTAATGAATAAATATCCACTTGTCTGGATGGTCTTTCTACCTCTATTCCAGCTCTTGCATATTCATACAACTTCTTGCCGTTAACCTTTACGGCTGAATACATTGGTGGAATTTGTGTGATATTGCCGGTTAGCTTTGTAAGGGTCGCTTGAAGTTCTTCTGCTGAAATTTCGGCTAAGTCTTTCGTTGCAATAGTTTCGCCAGTGGAATCTTCTGTTGTAGTCGATTTGCCTAGTGTTATTTCTGCTACATAGACTTTGCCTTCATCAGTTACATATTCAGCCAATTTTGTCGCACGTCCAATACAAATTGGTAGCACGCCTTCTACTTCTGGATCAAGTGTACCTGTATGACCAACTTTTTTTGTATGTAAAATTTTTCTTAATTTAAAAACGCAATCATGACTTGTCATCCCGCGTTCTTTCCATAGTGGGATAATTCCGTTCATCAAGCTCCTCCTTCTAAGAAAAAAAGTTTAAGGCAATTCCCACTTACATCCCGTTTGACTGAGAAGATAAAGGGACTGCCTTAAACTTTTATTTATTATTGATCGTTATTTAAGTCGCGAAGTAATTCATCGATTCGATTTCCGTAAGCGATGGAATTATCTATTTCAAAAGACATTTCTGGAACTTTACGAAGTCGAATACGGCGACCGATTTCAGAGCGGATAAAGCCATGCGCTTTCGCAAGTGCGAGTAACGTATTCTCTTTTTCCTTATCGGTACCAAGAATGGAAATGAACACCTTAGCTTCTTGTAAATCACCAGTAACATCTACTCCTGTTACAGTAACAAAGCCTAAGCGAGGATCTTTGATTTTACGATTTAAAATATCGCCCAATTCTTTTTTCATTTGCTCACTGACACGATTTGCTCGTACGTTCAAGTGTATTCACCTCTTTTATAACTTCTCCATAACTGTCTCAGCTCGCTCCCACTCAGGAAAAGAATCAAGAAAAGCAAGTACTTCTCTGGCTTCTTTTTCCGCTTGGATATGCGAGGAGGATACAACAGCAAAGCTAATTTCAGCTCGCTGCCATAAATCCTGATAATCTGTTTCAGCAATGGAGATATTGAATTTTTGTTTTGTTCTCGTTAAAATTCGTTGCAGTATAGCGCGTTTTTCTTTAAGGTTTTGTGGTTCCTGCATGAAAAATTCACTAATAACTGATTGAATCATTTTCTTTCAATTTCTTCCATAACGTATGCTTCAATTACATCATCTTCTTTAATATCGTTAAAGTTTTGAACTGTAATACCACATTCGTAACCTTTTGCTACTTCTTTCGCATCATCTTTAAAGCGTTTAAGTGTTGCAATTTCGCCTTCAAAAACAACGATTCCGTCACGGATAATACGAACGCCACTATCACGAGTTATTTTACCATCTGTTACGTAACAGCCGGCAATTGTACCCACTTTAGAAACATTGATTGTTTGACGAACTTGGGCTTGACCAATAATTTTTTCTTGGAATTCTGGGTCAAGCATCCCTTTCATTGCTGCTTCAATTTCATCAATTGCTTTATAGATAACACGGTGTAGACGAATATCTACGCTTTCGTTTTCTGCTGCTTCACGAGCTTGCGCTGTTGGACGAACATTAAATCCAATAATAATTGCATTAGAAGCTGCAGCTAAAGTAATATCTGATTCATTAATCGCACCAACGGCAGTATGAATAATTTTAACGTTAACGCCTTCTACGTCAATTTTGCGAAGTGACGCAGCAAGAGCCTCTACAGAACCTTGAACGTCTGCTTTAATAATAACGTTAACTTCTTTCATTTCGCCAGCTTTCATATGTTCAAATAAGTTATCTAAACTTACACGATTTGTTGCGGAGCGTTGTGCTACTAACGCACGACTTGCACGGGTTTCACCGATGTTTCTTGCTGTTTTTTCATCTTCAAAAACAACAAAGCGATCGCCAGCTTGTGGCACATCATTTAATCCAGTGATTTCAACTGGTGTGCTAGGTCCAACTTTTTTCACGCGGCGGCCTAGGTCATTAACCATGGCACGAACACGACCAAAAGTATTCCCTACAACGATTGGATCCCCGATATTAAGCGTTCCATCTTGTACTAGTAAAGTCGCAACTGGGCCACGACCTTTATCAAGTTCTGCTTCAATAACGGAACCGATGGCACGACGGTCTGGATTTGCTTTTAATTCTTCTACTTCAGAAACAAGTAAAATCATATCTAACAAGTTTTCAAGACCTTCACCAAATTTAGCTGAGATTGGTGCGAAAATAGTATCGCCGCCCCAAGCTTCTGGAACTAATTCATACTCAGTTAATTCTTGCATTACACGGTCTGGGTTTGCTTGTGGTTTATCAATTTTATTAACAGCAACAATAATCGGCATTCCCGCAGCTTTCGCGTGGTTAATCGCTTCAATTGTTTGTGGCATAACACCATCATCAGCTGCAACAACTAAAATAGTAATATCCGTGATTTGCGCACCACGAGCACGCATTGCTGTAAACGCAGCATGTCCTGGAGTATCTAAGAAAGTAATTTTTTTATCGTGAATTTCCAGTTGGTAAGCACCAATATGTTGTGTAATACCACCTGCTTCTCCTAAAGTAACTTTTGTATTACGAAGGGAATCTAGTAATGTTGTTTTACCATGGTCAACGTGTCCCATGATGGTAACAACTGGTGGGCGTTCAACAAGTTTTGACTCATCAACTGCTTCATTTAGTTCATTTTCAAAGTAGACATCTAAGTCTGTTACATCGACTTTGATTTCTTCTTCTACTTGCACGCCGTAATCATCACAAATTAATTCGATTGCATCTTTATCTAATGATTGGTTAATTGTTGCAACAACACCAAGCATAAATAGTTTTTTGATTAGTTCAGATGGTTCTCTGTATAATTTTTTCGCTAATTCCGCTACTGTTAAAGATTCACTGAAAACGATTTTTTCAGGAAGCTCTTTTGGTTTTGGCGGAGTTGGCGGTACTGTACTGTGGTTTAGTTTACCTTTTTTCTTCGTGTTACGGCCTTTATTGTTGAAATTACCGCCACGATTCGGACGATTGTTACCGCCTGGACGGTTTGAATTGCCGCCTGGACGATTATTATTATTGTTACGTTTCTGTCCACCAGCTTGTTGTTGGTTACCACTTGATTGTGTTTGGTTACTTGTATTTGCTGGTTTATTTGTCGCTGGTTTAGTACCTTGGCTTTTGTTCGCAGTTGCTGGTTTATTAGCTTGTCCTGCTGGTTTATTTGGTTTATTCGACTTTTCATTACTATTTGTCATATTTGGTTTGTTTGGCCCCTTACTATTTCCATTTTCGTTGCTAGTAGCTTCTTTCTTTGGTGCTTCGGCTTTTTTATTTGCGCCATCAATAGCATTATCTAATTGTCTTAATGCATTTTCATTAATAGTGGACATATGATTAGCCACTTCAATACCTAAGCCTTTTAATGCTTCAATGACTTTTTTACTTGATACTTGATGTTCTTTTGCGTATTCATATACACGAACTTTACTCATGTCGTACACCTCCGTATAAGATTCAACCGAGTAATTCTGCTAATTTAATAGCAAATCCTTTATCAAGTATTGCAACTATTGCACGTGTGTCTTTGCCGATTGCACCCCCTATCATTTCCCGGGTACCGGCTTTTTTCACGACAACATTGTAGTATTCACACTTGTTGCGGATTGTTTTCTCGGTTTTTTCTGATATATCTTCTGAAATGAGAACCATTTTTGCTTTCCCATTTCTAACTGCTTTTAGTACTAATTCTTCACCAGTAGTAATTTTACGTGCTCTGTTAGCGAGGCCTAATAAGGAAAGTGCTTTTTTATCCATTCGTAGGTTCCTCGAGAGACTTCATATAAGCAATCAGCTCATCATAAAAAGACTCTTGTTCTGGCATTTTTAGTTGATGAAAAATAGCGTTTTTCTTTTTCGCTTTTTCACACGCTTCTACACTTTTAACAATGTAGAAACCGCGTCCAGGTGCTTTGCCTGTAGGATCTATCGTAAGCGCTCCGTCTTTCGAATACGCAATACGAAGAAGTTCGCCTTTTGGCAAGCGTTCGCCGGTAATAATACATTTTCGAAGGGGGATTTTTTTATTACGCATGATAATTCTCCTTTTTACTCTTCATCTTCAGCAAAAGTTTCGCTTTCTGCTTCTTCTAAAGCAGGCGATTCTACACCATTACGTGGGTAGATACCTAGTTCAGTTGCAACTGTTTCACTTTTAATATCAATCTTCCAACCAGTTAATTTTGCTGCTAAACGGGCATTTTGACCGCGTTTACCAATAGCAAGAGATAACTGATAGTCTGGTACGATGACAGTCGTCGCTTGGTCTGCTTCGTTGACAATAACATCTAACACTTTGGATGGGCTAAGTGCATTAGCTACGAATGTGAAAGGATCTTCTGACCATTCTACAATATCGATTTTTTCGCCTTTAAGTTCATTGACGATTGTTTGAACACGCGCGCCTTTTGGCCCAACACATGCGCCAACTGGATCTACTTCTTCGTTTGCTGTGTAAACAGAGATTTTAGAACGATCCCCAGCTTCACGTGCAACGGATTTGATTTCTACAATACCATCATAGATTTCTGGTACTTCCATCTCAAAAAGACGTTTAAGTAGTCCAGGGTGTGTTCGAGATACAAAGATTTGCGGTCCTTTTGTAGTCTTTTCTACTTTTGTTAAATACACTTTAATGCGGTCATGTGCATGATAAGTTTCGTTTGGCATTTGTTCGTTTTGAGATAAAATGGCTTCGATTTTACCAAGGTTTACATAGATAAAACGAGAATCTTGACGTTCAACGATACCAGTCATAATATCATCTTCGCGGTCGATGAACTCATCGTAAATGATGCCGCGTTCCGCTTCACGAACACGTTGGGTTACAACTTGTTTCGCTGTTTGAGCTGCAATACGCCCAAAATCTTTTGGCGTTACTTCGAGCTCTACTACATCACCAGGTTTGTATACTGGATTTAGTTTATGCGCTTCTTCCATGGAGATTTCAAGACGAGAATCAAATACTTGTTCTACCGCTTCTTTTCTAGCTAAAACACGGATAGAACCATTTTCCATATTTAAATCTACGCGTACGTTTTGTGCATCTTTGAAGTTTCGTTTATAGGCAGAAGTAAGAGCAGCTTCAATTGCTTCTACTAAAACCTCTCTTGAAATACCTTTATCATGTTCTAACACATGAAGAGCATCTAATAATTCTGTGCTCATTTTTTATTCAGCTCCTTATTCTTTGCTTTTTAAAATTGAATTGCAAGTCTTGCTTTAGCTACTTTGTCTTTAGGAATTTCACAAGTGATTTTGCGTGTTTTATCCGTGATAGTAATAACGAGTGTTGCCCCATCATAACTAACAAGTGTTCCTTCCCACATTTTACGACCATCAATTGGTTCATATGAAGTAACGTGAACATATTTACTTACCGCATTTTCAAAATCTTGCTCTTTCTTCAGTGGACGTTCAGCCCCAGGAGAAGACACTTCTAAAAAGTAGTTTTGTGTAATGGGATCAGATTCATCCATTTTTTCGCTAACTTTTTCGCTTACAGCGGCGCATTCATCAATATCTACGCCACCATCTTTGTCAATAAAAATTCGTAAAAACCAATTTGGGCCTTCTTTTTCAAAGACAATATCTACAAGTTCTAGTTGAAGTTCGTCCGTGATTGGCGCAACAATTGCTTCTACTTGTTCTAGTACTTTACTCATTTCAGCCTCCTTAAGAGATACGCTTTTCCAGCTAATTCGTCCCCTATTTCTGCCACGGGTGACTCTTTGACAGATTTGCAAAACGAAAGCGTGGGCATTGGCCCACGCTTGGCTGAGTTATCGTAGTATTTCTTAAATAAGTTTATCACAAATTGTGACTACAAGCAAGTTTTGCTATATTTTAGAATAACGATAACTGATTTTGATCAGGCAACCCTTCCAAGCATCCTTGATCATCCATATACTGAATAATCGTTTTTGATACTTTGCCGCGCTGTTGTAAGTCTTCTTTGGATAAAAATTCTCCATTTTCGCGTGCAGCAACTATTTGTTTAGCTACGTTAGTACCAAGACTTGGAATTGCATTAAATGGGGGAATAAGAGAGTCTCCGTCAATAATGAACTCATCCGCAGACGATTTATACAAATCGACTTTTTGGAAATGGAAACCGCGAGCTAGCATTTCGTTCGCAATTTCTAAAACCGTTAGTAAATTTTTCTCTTTCGTTGATGCTTCCATTCCTTTATCATTTACTTCTTTCATAGTAGCTTTTACTGCTTCTTTTCCGTTTACCATCGATGTTAAATCAAAGTCATCCGCACGAACAGTGAAATAAGTCGCGTAAAAGAACAATGGATGATGTACTTTGAAATAAGCAATCCGAACTGCCATTAAAACGTAAGCAGCAGCATGGGCTTTCGGGAACATATACTTGATTTTTTTACAAGATTCAATGTACCAAAGCGGCACTTTATTTGCTACCATTGCTTCTTCCATTTCCTCGGTTAAACCTTTCCCTTTACGGACAGATTCCATAATTTTAAAGGCTAACGAACTTTCTAATCCTTGGTAAATTAAAAATACCATAATATCATCACGACAACCAATTACGTCTGGTAGTTCGCATGTTTTATTTTTAATTAATTCCTCCGCATTTCCAAGCCAAACATCGGTACCATGAGAAAGACCAGAGATTTGTACTAATTCAGAAAATGTCGTTGGTTTTGTTTGTTCTAACATTTGTCGTACAAAACGAGTCCCAAATTCGGGAATTCCAAGCGTCCCAGTTTTTGAATCGATATCTGTTGGTTTAACACCAAGCGATTCCGTAGAACCAAACAACTTCATCACATCTGGATCATCTGTTGGAATGGTTTTCGGATCAATTCCGCTTAAATCCTGTAACATCCGAATAGCGGTCGGATCATCGTGCCCAAGTATATCGAGTTTAAGCACGTTATCGTGAATCGAGTGGAAATCAAAATGGGTTGTTTTCCATTCCGAGTCCGTTGCATCTGCTGGGAACTGAACAGGAGTAAAATCATAAACATCCATATAATCAGGAATAACGATAATACCACCTGGGTGCTGCCCAGTAGTTCGTTTAACACCAGTACATCCAGCAACAAGGCGATCCACCTCAGCCCCGCGGATGGTCATATTCATATCACGTTCGTAATTCCGAACATACCCAAATGCAGTTTTTTCAGCAACTGTACCAATAGTACCTGCACGGAAAACGTAATCTTCCCCAAAAATTTCTTTTGTGTAGGCATGCGCTACAGGTTGGTAATCTCCCGAGAAGTTTAAATCTATATCGGGTACTTTATCTCCTTTAAATCCTAAGAATGTTTCGAAAGGAATATCTTGACCTTCTTTTTGATAAGGAGTTCCGCAGTGTGGGCAATCTTTATCAGGTAAATCAAAACCAGAACCAACCGATCCATCATCAAAGAACTCAGAGTCCTTACAATTCGGGCAAAGGTAATGTGGCGGAAGTGGGTTTACCTCCGTAATTTCTGTCATTGTAGCGACAAAAGAAGAACCAACTGATCCCCGGGAACCTACTAAATAACCATCTACGAGTGATTTTTTAACGAGTTTATGGGAAATAAGGTAAATAACCGCAAAACCATGACCAATAATACTTTTCAGCTCTTTTTCTAATCTTGCTTCTACAATTTCTGGTAACTTTTCCCCATATAATTGGTGGGCCATACCGTAACTCATATTACGAACTTCATCTTCAGCACCATCAATTTTTGGTGTGTATAGTTCATCTTTAATCGGTTTTAAATCATCCATCCAGTCTACTACTAAATTGGAATTTGTTATAACGATTTCTTTTGCTTTTTCTTCCCCAAGAAAGGCAAATTCTTTCAACATTTCATCTGTGGAGCGGAAATGAACATCTGGTAGTTCCGCACGATTAAGCGGATTAGCTCCACCCTGAGAATGAATCAAAATTTTACGGTATATTTTATCAACCGGATCTTTATAATGCACATTCCCGGTCGCAACGACAGGCTTCCCAGTTTTTTCACCAACACGGACAATGTTTTTCAATATTTCTTCTAACGCTTTTTCATCACGAACAAGCTCACGTTCTATTAGCGGAGCATATACTGGTTTCGGCTGAACCTCAATAAAGTCGTAAAATTCGGCTACTTTTTCAGCAGCTTGCATTCCTTTTTGCATCATCGCTTCAAATAATTCACCTTGACTACATGCTGTACCGATAATTAATCCTTCCCTCATTTTTTTCAACTGAGAGCGAGGAATTCGCGGTACGCGGTAGAAGTAGTTAATATTCGACATAGTGATTAATTTAAAAAGGTTTTTCAGTCCTACGTCCGTTTGTGCATAAATAGTTGCATGGAAAGGTCTAGCACGTTTGTACGCATCTCCTTCTCCCATATAGTCATTTAAGGAATCATGAAAATCAATATCATGCATTTCTTTTGCATCTTTAATTAATTTCCAGGCTAAATATGCGGTTGCTTCAGCATCAAATACAGCTCGGTGATGTTGCTCAAGAATAATATTAAATTTTTTCGTTAACGTATTTAAGCGATGATTCTTAAAGTGTGGGTACAGAAAACGAGCTAACTCCAGTGTATCGACAACTGCATTCTTTGCTTTTTCAATACCAACTTTTTCATAGGCGGTATTAATAAATCCCATATCAAAAGAAGCATTGTGGGCAACAAGGATGTCATCGCCGCTCCATTCCTTGAATTGTTTTAATACAACATCAATTGGATCAGATCCTTTGACCATATCATCTGTTATACCAGTTAGATTAATTGTCGTTGCAGAGAGTGGATGACCAGGATCAATGAATGCTTCAAATTTATCAATGATTTCGCCGTTTTTCATTTTTACGCCTGCAAGTTCGATAATAGTGTCATAAACAGCTGATAAGCCTGTAGTTTCAACATCAAATACACAATAAGTGGCATCTTGTAAAGCAATATGTTGATCGTTATAAGCAATAGGTACACCGTCATCAATAAGATTTGCTTCAATACCAAAGATAACTTTTAAGCCATATTTTTGACCTGCTCCGTATGCTTCTGGGAAGGATTGTGCAACCGAATGATCCGTGATAGCAATTGCTTTATGGCCCCAATCAGCTGCTTGTTTGAACAGTGAATCCACGGACGAAGTAGCATCCATTTGACTCATTGGTGAATGAAGATGAAGTTCTGCACGTTTTTCTTCCGCAGTATCAAGCCGTTTCACTCCTGCAATTTCGTTGATATCTTGAGCCATCATTATTAAATCGCGCACAAAAGTATCATTTTGGACACTACCTCTTACTTTCACCCACATTCCTTTTTTCAAATTTTGGAACATTGCTGCATCTTCATTATCACGCGAAAACATTTTTATAATCATCGAGCTAGTATAATCGGTAATTTTAAATTGCAATAAACTGCGTCCACTTCGGAGTTCGCGAATTTCTGTAGCAAAGATGAGACCTTGAACAGTAATACGACGTTCTTCATCATAGACATCACCAAGACGTTTGATTTCCTCGTCATCCTTGATTTTATACCCAATCTGGAATGGTCCAGTAAGGGGCGCCGCATTTCCACTGCCATTCTGTCCTTCTGCCTGACGTTTTTGCATTACTTGAACCGCTTCGGCAGCTTTTTTCTGATCTTCTTCTTGTTTTGCTTGTGCAAAAGCTTTATATTCATCGGTTTCTGATTGATCCAATATATGCATTTTCATTGCTAGTCGTGGAAAACCGGCTTTTCCGTAGTTTTCGAGAATCTTTGCTTGGAATCGTTGTTGAATCGTCGTTTCTTCCATATCATTATGAACAGCTACTTCAATAAAATGTGGCTCTTTAAATGTAGGTTTTTGCTCCAATAAAAGCTTTCCAATCATTGGCGATTGCTTTTCAATTGGCTCTACAATTAAGTTCCAATAATCTTGAATAAGCGTTTCGTTGATAGTCTGATTTTCTGGAACTATTTGCATTTCTGTTTCTGCAATTTGGCTAAATGTACGTTTCATTCCAATATCCATCATATGAAAGAGTGCGGCTGGGAAAATTTGTGGTACGTGCAAATGAAATTGCCATGTTTTATTTTTCTTATCAGCAACAAGTTTTTCGATTGTAGCATCTTTCGTAAATTCTTGGTAGGCTGTTACATCTTGTAAACCAATTTGTGTCATTAACAGCTGAAATCGTTCTTGTTTTTCTTCCTCTTTTGCAGTCATTCCGAATAACACCCCTTTATCCAAATTTATAAAAGCCAGATGTCCCTCATGACCCGTTTTTAAAAGGAACGAGTGGAGTTTCATCTGGCACAACTTTATCCGTAATTATTTATCTCCAAAAAGAATTGGTAGCGTATTTAGTAGCTCATCTTGACGAACTTCGATCATTTCGCCCGTTTTTCTAATTTTCACTTCCACAATACCTTCTGCTGCTTTTTTACCAACAGTAATACGAATAGGTAGACCGATTAAATCAGCATCCGCAAACTTAACGCCAGCGCGTTCAGCACGGTCATCTATTAATACGCTAAATCCAGCATCTTGTAGTGATTTATATAACGATTCTGCAAATGCAACTTGCTCTTCACTCTTCATATTAACAGGAATTAAGTGTAAATCAAATGGGCTAATTTGCTTATCCCATACAAGACCATTTTCATCATTCGATTGTTCCGCAATGGCAGATAAAATTCGAGATAAACCAATACCATAGCACCCCATAATAATTGGTTGTGCACGACCGTTTTCATCTAATATAGTTGCATTCATAGCTTCACTATATTTAGTACCAAGTTTGAAAATATGACCAACTTCAATACCTTCTGCAAACTTGATAACCCCTTGACCATCAGGAGACAAATCGCCTGCTTGAATCATACGCAAGTCAAAATAACTAGTAACTTCAAAATCACGATTTGGATTAACATTAATATAATGATACCCATCTTCATTTGCTCCAGCTACAGCATTAACAATATCTTTTACTGCATTATCAGCAAAGACGCGAATTTTTTCAGGAACACCAATCGGCCCTAAGGAGCCAAAATTAGCACCTAGTAATTCCACTGCAACATTTGGATCTACTAACTCGACATTTGTTGCATCTAAAGCATTTTTAATTTTAATATCATTTATTTCATGGTCACCACGAACTAAGACCATAATCACTTCATCATCTACTTGATAAAGCATTGATTTCATTGTTTTCTCAATAGGAACTTCTAAAAATCCAACAATATCAGCAATAGTTTTTTGATTTTCTGTTGCTACTTTTTCAAGTTCTTTCTCAAGTTCATGCGATTTTTTCTCCATATATAAAACTGGTGCCATCTCTGTATTTGCAGCATAATCAGAAGCATCGCTATAAGCAATGGTATCTTCCCCAATATCAGATAATGCCATAAATTCTTTGGATTCATTTCCGCCAATTGAACCAGAATCTGCAATAACAGAACGGAATTCAAGGCCGCAACGACTAAAGATATTAGAATAAGCTTGGTGCATTAGCTCAAATGTTTCATCTAAGCTTTCACTTGTCGCATGAAATGAATACGCATCTTTCATAATAAATTCTCGTCCGCGTAATAGACCAAAGCGAGGACGTTTTTCATCACGGAATTTTGTTTGGATTTGATATAACGTAATTGGTAAACGTTTATAAGATTTAATTTCATCTCGTAAAAGTGACGTAATCAATTCTTCATGGGTTGGTCCAAGCACAAAATCACGAGCGGCACGATCTTTTAGACGCATTAGTTCTGGACCATAATCAGCCCACCGACCAGATTCATGCCATAGTTCCGCAGGTTGAAGCGCAGACATAAGCATTTCTGCAGCGCCAATTGCTTCTAATTCTTCGCGGACAATTGCTTCAATTTTTCTTAATGTTAATGTTGCAAGTGGTAAATAACTGTAAATCCCACTCGCCACTTGTCTAATAAAACCAGCGCGAAGAAGTAATTGGTGACTCTTTACTTCCGCATCAGCTGGAACTTCTTTTAATGTTGGTATAAATGTCATCGTTTGACGCATTTAAAACACCCCTTTTTCCCTTTATTAGTCTTTCTCTTTTTAGAAAAATGCTCGTTGTATATCGTTCCATGTCACAAGTATCATGAGAACCATCAAAAGTGCAAATCCAGCAAAATGGATAATACCTTCTTTTTTAGGATCGATTGGTTTCCCGCGGACGAGTTCATATAAGAAGAACATCAAACGTCCTCCATCAAGTGCTGGAAGCGGTAATAAGTTAACAATTCCTAGGTTAATACTTAAAACAGCAGTCCAGTTTAATACTGTCATAAAGCCATATTGCACGACTTGTTGTGTACTCGTATAAATACCAACTGGGCCATTCAGCATGTCTAGTGAAAATCCACCAGTAAACATGTTACCAAGAATCGTAAATATTTGAACAATCCAACTCCATGTTTGTGTAAAGCCATTAGTTATTTTAGCAGTAAATGAAGTGTCCATCGGTGTTTCTACTCCGATTTTCCCAACATCTTTACCATTTTCTTTTTGCGTCGCCGGTTTCACATCAATATCTTGTGTTTTTCCATCGCGATCAATTTTGAAATCGAGTGTTTTCCCAGGATTTTCAGAAACACTTTGAACAATATCTGTCCAAGACTTTGTTTCTTTACCATTAATAGAAAGAACCTCGTCTCCTTTTTTAAGACCAGCTTCTGCAGCGGCCCCATCCGGCATAACATTACCAAGTGTATTATCGGTACTCGGAACCCCGCCCTGAATAAAAGCAAGTGCAGTAAAAATTAAGATGGCTAAAATAAAGTTAAACAATGGGCCTGCAAAAATAGTCATTGCTCTGTTTCCTAAAGATTTCGCATTAAAAGAACGGTCATATGGCGTAATCATTGTTTCGATTTTACCATCAATAACAAGTGCATTTCGTTCTACTTGATACCGAACTTTCTTCGTGTCATCATAGTCTTCATAACCTTCGATAAAAAGTTCCTTCTCTAAATCACAGAGAGAAACTTCAATTGGTTGTGCATTGACATATTGGTCCTTACCATTAACAATAATTTTGCTAACAGTTTCTTCCGGAGTTAACTCAAGCCCAACTCGGTAACCAGGTTTCAGCTCAATTTCTTCCCCGTCTTCTCCAGCCATTCTAACATATCCACCAATAGGTAATAAGCGAATGGTATACTGTGTTTCTTTTTTTCGGTAAGCAAAAATTTTCGGTCCGAAGCCAATCGAAAAATCTTTGACCATAATGCCAGCTCGTTTTGCAAACAAGAAGTGACCTAGCTCATGGAAAAATACAATCAGTCCGAAAACGAAAATAAAAGCAATAATAGTTGTCAAAATAGCTTCACCTCTATAAAAGTGTCTTTACATACGCACGTGTTTCTTGATCAACTTGTAAAATAGTATCCAAGTCAGGATTAGAAATACTTGTATGACGATTCATTGCATTTTCAACAAGTGCTTCGATATTATAAAAAGCGACTTGTCCATTTAAAAAGCCAGCGACAGCAATTTCATTTGCCGCATTCAAAACTGTCGGCATTGTTCCACCTATTTTACCAGCATTATACGCGAGTTTCAATGCCGGAAACCTTTCATAATTCACTTCTTCAAAATGAAGCGCTGAAAAATCAGTAATCCGGAATTCTTTTTCGTATGGAATAGAAAGCCTATTAGGATATGTTAATGCGTATTGAATAGGCATCCTCATATCCGGTGTGCCAAGTTGCGCAATAAAACTTCCATCTACAAATTGAACCATAGAATGAACAATACTTTCACGCTGAATAACTACTTCAATATCATCATAATCCACATCAAAGAGCCAGTGCGCTTCCATTACTTCTAACCCTTTATTAAACATCGTAGCTGAATCAATTGTTAATTTATTTCCCATGTTCCAATTAGGATGTTTTAAAGCTTCTTTTACGCTAACTTCCCTAAGTTGTTCCCGTGTTTTATCTCGGAAACTTCCGCCACTCGCAGTTAGAATAATTTTCTTAATTTTTTCTCGATTTTCACCGTTTAATGCTTGTAAAATAGCAGAATGTTCACTATCCACAGGTAATAAGGAGATATTTTTTTCTTTAGCAGCCTCTATAACTAAATGTCCAGCTGTAACAAGTGTCTCTTTGTTGGCTATAGCAATCGCCTTACCAGCTTCAATAGCATCTAGAGTCGGTAATAACCCTACACTGCCCATAACAGCATTTAATAGAACGTCCCCATCTAAGTATGTTGCTACTTCTCTAAGTCCGTCTAAACCATTAAAAAACTTCACATCAGGAAATTCAGCCTCTAGTGTCACACGGTCTCTCGTATGCCAAACAGCTACCATTTTTGGTTTAAATTCTTGAATAATTGCCCGTCCTCGTTCAATATTACGTCCAAAACTAAAAGCAACAAGTCGAAATTCTTCTGGATTTTCTCGAATAATTGTGAGTGTTTGCGTCCCAATAGAGCCAGTTGCACCAAGTAAAATAATATTTTTCATTATCCCATCTCCAATTAAATAATTTGAAGTATATGTAGCAGAGGTAATACGAATAACAAACTATCAAATCTGTCTAAAATACCACCATGTCCAGGTAGGATTTTTCCAGAATCTTTCACGCCGTAAAATCGTTTCAACGCTGACTCTACTAAATCTCCCAGTTGACCAAAAATAGATAAAAACACTAGAAGCGCTAAAACAAGGATTATGTTACCTGGTAAATCAGCAAAATAATAAAAACCTCCAGCAATAACAAGTGCACAAACTATCCCACCGATAAAACCTTCTATCGTTTTATTAGGACTAACATTTGGCGCTAATTTATGCTTACCAATTGCTTTCCCAATAAAATAAGCCCCCGTATCGGTTGACCACACAATAAATAATGCAAAAAGTACATACATTAATCCAGCTTCCCGAGTTAGCGCTAAGTAATGGAACCCAAATCCAGTATAAAAAGCAGCAACCATACAGATTCCGACTTGATCAAAATGGAATTTATTGCGAGAAAATACCGTATTAGCAAGTAAAAGAGCCATTAAAATAAAAATAACTTCCATTTCAGTAATATGCAGTTTATCTAAAAAATCCAAGTATCTATCTGGGACCACAACTAACCACATTAATAGTAATGTAATTATTCCATTCATTGAAAAAATACGTTGCTTTGTCATGACAAGTACTTCATATAAAGCAATAGTTGCAAGTAAAATACTTAATAATTCAAATGGCATCCCCCCGTAAACAACAAATGGAATGAAAAATATAAGCGCAACAACAGCAGTAATAATTCTCGTTTTCAATCTTTTTTCCTCCCTAGAGCCCTCCAAAACGACGCGACCGATTTTGATATTCAATAATCGCCTGCAAAAAATCTTCCTTTGAGAAATCAGGCCAATGTGTTTCTGTAAAATAAAATTCACTATAAGCTAGCTGCCATAACATAAAATTACTTAATCTCAGTTCTCCGCTAGTACGAATTAATAAATCAGGATCCCCAAGACCATGACTCATTAAATGATTATTTAATAATTCTTCTGTTAAATCTTCAGCTGATTTACCTTCTAATACGAGTTCTCTCATTGCTTCTTTTGCAGCGGAAATAATTTCAGAACGTCCACCGTAATTTAGTGCAAAGTTTAGGGTAAGCCCAGTACAATGAGCTGTATCAGCAATTGCTTTTTCTACTGCACGCATTGTGTGTTCTGGCAAATTTTCTCTATACCCCATCACATTAACACGAACGTTTTCTTCTATCAACTCTGGAACAAAAGAGTCAAAAAATTCTACAGGTAGCTTCATTAAAAAATCCACTTCATCTGTAGGTCGTTTCCAGTTTTCAGTTGAAAAAGCATAGAGTGTAAGCACATCAATGCCTATCGCATTTGCATACCTTGTAACTCGTTTAACAACATCCATACCTTCTTTATGCCCTGCAATCCTCGGTAAGAAACGTTTTTTGGCCCATCTCCCGTTTCCGTCCATTATAATGGCGACGTGACGAGGGATTGGCAAATCTTCTGCAAGTTCACTATTTAAAATATTTTCATCTTGTCGAAATAGCTTTTTAAACATCATAAATCCTCCAATTGATACACTTCTTAGAGCATGTCTATACCTATAATAACAAAAAAGAATCAATTAATGTACTAAAAATTCCATGTGAAAAGATGAGATTTTCATGAGAGAGATGGAATTGCCCATTAAAAAACATTCCTAACCCAACACATACGGAAAGAATTAGGAATGTCACTTCAACTTAAAAGCTATTAACCCTATTTGTTACTATTTGAAAAGTACCAATTAAACTTCTAAGATTTCCGCTTCTTTGTCTTTCGTGATGTTATCAATGTTTTTGATGCTTTCATCAGTTAATTTTTGAACATCTTCACCGTAAGAGCGTAAATCATCTTCTGTGATATCACCATTTTTTTCTAATTTTTTCAGTTCTTCATTTGCTTCACGGCGAATGTTACGAACCGCAACTTTGGCTTCTTCTGCTTCTTTTTTCACTTCTTTAACTAACTCTTTACGACGCTCTTCAGTTAATTGTGGAATTGATAAACGTAGAACAGAACCATCATTATTAGGTGTTAATCCTAAATCTGATTTTAATATTGCTTTTTCTATTTCACCTAAAATAGTTTTATCATAAGGTGTGATAAGCAACATTCTAGCTTCTGGGACGCTGATAGACGCCATTTGATTTACAGGTGTTGCTGCTCCGTAGTAATCAACTGTTAAACGATCAAGTAAAGATGCGTTTGCTCGACCTGCACGGATAGTACCTAATTGTCTTGTTAAAGCTTGTTCTGCTTTTTCCATTTTTTCTTTAGATTTAGTTAATACTTCTTTACTCATTATTTTTTCCCCCTGACAGTAGTCCCGATTTTTTCGCCTAAAATAACTCGCTTGATATTATTACCTTGTTCAGTAAACGAGAAGACGATTAATGGAATATCATTGTCCATACTTAAAGATGACGCTGTTGTATCCATTACTTCCAAACCATCTTTAATAACATCGAGATAAGATAATTCTTCATATTTTTTCGCATTTTCATCTACTTTTGGATCGGCATTGTAAACGCCATCGACATTGTTTTTCGCCATTAAAATGACATCCGCTTCAATTTCAGCTGCTCTAAGTGCCGCTGCAGTATCAGTGGAAAAGTACGGATTACCAGTTCCTCCTGCAAAAATAACTACACGCCCTTTTTCAAGATGACGAATCGCTTTACGACGGATATACGGCTCAGCAATTTGACGCATATCAATGGATGTCTGTACACGTGTTGCAACGCCAATATTTTCAAGAGAATCTTGCAAAGATAAGGAATTCATAATAGTTGCAAGCATGCCCATTTGGTCTGCTGCCGCACGGTCCATCCCCATTTCACTTCCAAGCTTCCCGCGCCAGATATTTCCGCCACCAACAACGATTGCTACCTCTACTCCTAATTCTACTACTTCTTTGATTTGAGCAGAAATTAAATTGACCACGCTCGGATTAATTCCAAAGCCATCATTTCCCGCAAGTGCTTCACCGCTTAATTTTAATACAACTCGTTTATAATCTGGGGTATCCATAATAGCCTCCAATTTCATATTCTATTCATAGATAGAAAACTTTTCCATCCACCATTATCTATTCTACTAAAAAGCTAGCTATTACAAAAGTGTTTTCTACTAAAAAGTGAAAAAACATTTTAAATTTCACAAAACGTCTATTTTTTTAATAGCTAAATTACTTGTTTTGTACTTTGAAAAATATTCAAAATCTTATTTTTTCACAATTAGGATGGTTTTGTAGCGTATCACCGTTTTTTTGTGATAAAATAAACATACAAATAGCTAAAAAATGAGCGATAATGACAAAACACATAGGAGCTTTAGATTTTAATGGTTAAATGGAACAAAATTTATACATATAGCGAAAGCATTGAAGAATGGGGAAAACAAACAATTATAGAAATGCCCTCTTATAGTGAATATGCGGGTTATTTTTTCTTATTACCGCGAAAAATGGTGTTTTCTGTTTCGTCTGATTATAATTATTTTTATTTTCCAGATACATGGATTTTTACATTAAAGAAACATATAGAAAAAAGAAGCATAGATGCAGCCACAATGATGCTTCTATTTAAACAAGAAAGTGAAGAAATAATGCAATATTTTCAAACAAAGAAAGTAAATGATAGTATTGTAAAAATTCGTACACATATCCCTAAAAAAATTGAAAAAGATGTGATAATTGCAAATGACCTTATTAGACAACCAAATACAAGCAATACAGAAACTTAAACATTATAATGTCGGCGCTTTATTTATGAAACCCGGCACAGGTAAAACACGTATAGCCTGTGAGCTAATCAAGGAAGCAAACCCAGATTACATCTTATGGATTACTCCTTTTCAAACAAAAGAAAATCTTGCTGCAGAAATTCAAAAATGGGGTTATGATTTCCCACAAGATATTGTCGGTATTGAATCCCTCTCCAACTCTGATTACTTATATCTGAAATACAGAGAAAAATTAAAAAACGCTTCTAATAGTTATATTATTATGGATGAAAGTTTAAAAATTAAAAATAAACATGCACTCCGCACACAAAGAGCTATTAAACTTTCCAGGTTAGCCAACTATCGACTAATTATGAATGGGACTCCATTCAGCAAAAATATTTTAGATTTATGGTCGCAACTAGAATTTCTCTCCCCTAAAATATTGAACTTAAGTTTTTCCCAGTTCAAAAAAACATTTTGCGAATATGTAACTATTACCCAAATAACGAAAGATAAGCAGCAATCGATGGACATTATTAAGAAATATCATAATTTAGATTATTTATATCAATTAATTGCTCCGTTTATATTCTCTTCTTCGCTAGAATTAAAAGTCAATTGGCATTATATTCGTCACGATTTCAGTATTGACAACGAACTTTTGGAAAAATATTATGAAATAAAAGATGATTACCTCCAAAAAGCAGCTGCTTATACAATTAATATTAACTTTTTGGAGATGTCCCAAGTGATGCAACATTGTTACTGTCTCTCCTCAGAAAAATTCACTATCGTAGAATCTTTAATTGCGGGTAAAGAAACTACCACCATCATTTTTTGTAAATATAAGCGATCCGAAGAAGCTCTTATTAAAGCATTTCCTAATATTAAAATCACAACCTTTGCAAAATCTTCTTACGGACTTAATTTACAATATTATAATCAAATTATTTATTTTGACAAAACATTCGATTATTCCCAGCGTGATCAATCAGAGCGTCGAATATACCGTACCGGTCAAACTGAAGACTGTTACTACCATGATTTAAGTGGCAATGTTGGTCTAGACACATTGATTGATTCAAACATATCTAAGAAAACGAGTTTGTTACAAGAATTTAAAAAAGAACTCTCACAAAAAAATTCTTTTGAGGTGATTATGGATGCTTTCTAAAACAGTCTTTGATGCTTCCCAAGAAAGAATGGAAGTAATTTTTTCCGAATTCGATAACATCATTGTGTCATTTTCTGGTGGTAAAGATAGTGCTGTGATGCTTCATTTAATGATTGATTATATAAGAAAAAATAATATTCAAAAGAAAATTTACGTATATCATATGGACTATGAAGGTCAATACACAGCCACAAGTGATTTTGTAGCTGAGATGTTAACGAGTAACTTAGACATTATTGAACCGCTATGGTGTTGCCTCCCTATTGCCGCCCAATCAGCAGTTTCGATGTATACCGACCACTGGATTCCTTGGGAAAAATCAAAACAAGCTATTTGGGTAAGAGAAATGCCTGATTATCCAGCTGTCATAAATGAGGACAATGCCCCTTTTGATTTTGATTTTCATACAATTTGGGATTATGAATTCAACAAAAAAATTATCCACTGGTTGCATACTAAAAATAATGCTAAAAAAACAATTGCTTTAATTGGTATTCGACAACAAGAATCACTTAATCGCTATAATGCAATTCATAAAAAAGAACGCATGTATAAAAACTATAATTGGACAACTGAAATTTCTAAAAATATATATAATGCCTATCCGATTCATGATTGGCTAGTAGAAGATATTTGGACGGCTAATGCCAAATTCAACTGGTCATACAACAAAATTTATGATTTGTTTTACCATGCTGGATTAACATTGAATGATATGCGAGTCGCTAGCCCTTTTAATGATTCCGCAACAGAAAGTCTTAAGTTATACCGTGTAATTGAACCTGCAACTTTGGTCTAAATTAGTCGGTCGCGTAAACGGAGCCAATTTCACAGCTATTTACGGCGGAACTTCTGCGATGGCTTGGAAAGAAATTAATTTACCACCAAATCATACTTGGAAATCTTATTTAGAATTTTTACTTACAACTTTACCAAGCTACACAAGAGAACGTTATTTAAAAAAATTTAAAACAAGCATCAATTATTGGACCGAAAAAGGTGGCGCTTTAAAAGTAGAGACTGTACAAGAATTAAAAAATTTAAATGTACAAGCTGACTTCCTAGGAAAACCTCAAAACAAACGTACATATACAAACCCTATGGAAGTCGTTCGTTTTAAAGAATACCCAGATGATTTGAAGATTAAAGAATTTGCTAGCGTACCTACATATAAAAGAATGTGTATCGCTATTTTAAAAAATGATTATACCTGCAAATATATGGGTTTTGGTCAGACTAAGCTTGAATTAGAGAAAAGAAAACATGCATTAGAAAAATATAATAATATTTTATGAGGTGATATAATGAAATATCAAAGTCCAGTATACAACGTCACTCCTATTCACTACACTAAACTTCAAGCAAATAATTATAATCCAAATACCGTTCCAGCAACCGAACTAAAACTTCTTGAAAAATCTATTTGGGAAGATGGGTTTACACAACCAATTGTTTGCTATCCCTTGGAAAACTCTGGTAAATATGAAATAATTGATGGATTTCATCGTTATACTATCATGAAATCTTCTAAACGAATCCGCGAAAGAGAAAATGAATTACTACCTGTAGTGATTTTAGAAAAAGATACCGTAAATCGAATTGCTTCTACTATTCGCCACAATCGTGCTCGAGGATTTCATAATGTAGAACTTATGTCTTCTATCGTTGGCGAATTAGCAGAGAGCGGCATGTCAGATAGTTGGATCATGAAAAATATCGGAATGGATGCAAATGAAATCTTACGCTTAAAACAAGTGAGTGGCCTTGCTCACCTCTTCTTAGATAAAGAATTTAGTAAAGCTTCTGATTAATTGAGGAAAAGAGGAATTAAAAATGAAAGAAAATAAATACGATGACAAAGAATTTTTTGAACAATATAGTCAAATGCCACGTTCTAAAAACGGCCTTGCTGCTGCCGGGGAATGGCATGAATTTAAAAAACTTCTCCCAGACTTTAATCAAAAGACAGTGCTTGATTTAGGCTGTGGTTTTGGTTGGCACTGTATTTATGCAGCCGACCATGGCGCAAAGAAAGTAGTTGGAATTGATTTATCTGCGCGCATGTTAACTGAAGCAAAACAAAAAACTACTTCAAGTGCAGTTAGTTATCAACAAAAAGCGATAGAAGACATGGATATTGAACCAGAAATATATGATGTTATCATGAGTTCACTCGCTATTCACTACGTCAGTTCCTTTCAAGACATTTGTCAAAAAGTCCATACTAATTTAAAAACAGGTGGCGAGTTTATTTTCTCTGTCGAACATCCAGTTTTTACTGCGGATGGCAGACAAGATTGGTACACTGACGAAACTGGTAATAAGTTACACTGGCCAGTTGATCGCTATTTCAACGAATCTATTCGAACAACTCATTTTCTTGGTGAAGATGTAAAAAAATACCATCGCACCCTTACGACTTATATCCAGACGCTCCTTCAAAATAATTTTGATCTTAAAAGTGTTATCGAACCAGAACCAGCTCCAGAACTTAAAAATTTACCAGAAATGCAAGATGAATATCGTCGCCCAATGATGTTAATTATTTCAGCAACTAAAAAGTAATCAAAAAACCCTTCTAGTTTTATAGAAGGGTTTTACTTTGTTAAAATATTATTTCTTTGCTTTTTTTGGTTTTTCTTTTTCTTGCTGTTTGTTCATCGCGCTCATCATTTGATTGATTTTCTTTTGGGATGGTTTTTGACCCATTTGCGCCATCATCATTTGTAACATTTGTTCGTTAATTGGCGGATTGTTTTTTAAATAGCTCATCATATAACGTCTTGCAATAAAGAATCCTCCCGCAAGTCCAGCTAGTAAACAAATAATGCCGACAAGAATGTAAATCCACATAGTCTCTTTTCTCCTCCTTGAAACAAAATCCTCTTTTATTGTACTTGATTTATATTAAACAGACAATACTTTTCAAGAAAACTTATCATCTAGATCAATTTATCAATAAAAGCTGCAAACAACCTCGTAATTATACCATTAATGGTACCACGGCGCAATCTAAAAAAAGCATAAAAAAACAGACCGCTCTAGAAAAACTAGCAACGGCCTGATTGTTTAATTAAAGTGATTTTACTGTATTAACTACGTTTTCAACAGTAAAGCCGTAATTCTTAATAACTGTTTCGCCTGGAGCAGAAGCACCAAACTTGTCAATTCCGATTACTTTACCATCTAAACCAACATAGCGTTCCCATCCAAAGCTAGCACCCATCTCGACTGCTACACGTTTTCTAACAGCATTTGGTAAGACACTTTCTTTGTATTCAGCTGATTGTTGTTCAAATAGGTCAAATGATGGCACACTGACAACAGATACATCTTTTCCTTGAGCTTGAAGTTCTTTTTGAGCTTCAACAGCTAAGTTAACTTCCGAACCACTTGCTAGAATAATCGCCTCTGGTACATCAGCTTTAGCCGGTGAAATAACATAAGCACCTTTTTTTACACCTTCTGCAGATAACTTAGCAGAATTTGGTAACGTAGGTAATCCTTGACGTGTAAGGACAAGTACATGTGGAGTATCTGTAGAAGTAATCGCTAGTTTCCAAGCTTCTACTACTTCATTCCCATCAGCAGGACGGATGACAGAAAGACCCGGCATAGCGCGTAAACTTGCAAGTTGTTCAATCGGCTCATGTGTTGGGCCATCTTCCCCTACTGCAATACTATCATGTGTCATTACGTAAGTTACTGGTAAATGTTGAATGGCAGATAAACGAATCGCAGCACGTACATAGTCAGAGAATACAAAGAATGTACCTCCGTATACTTGTAGTCCGCCGTGGAGAGCCATACCATTTAACGCTGCACCCATTGCAAATTCACGAACTCCAAACCAGATATTTCGTTCTGCAGGAGTTTTTTTAGTGAATTCACCGTCTGTTTTGATTGTTGTATTATTAGAACCAGCAAGGTCAGCCGAGCCACCAAAAATAGTAGGAATTTTTCCAGCTAATGCATTAATAACTTCTCCGCTTGAAGCACGACTAGCAAGTGCTTTAGAATCGTCATAAACTGGAAGATCCGCATCCCAATCAGCTGGTAACTTGTTATTTAGGCTATCTTCTAATTGCTCAGCAAGCTCAGGGTACTTCGCTTTGTAAGAAGCAAATAATTCATTCCAAGCAGTTTCAGCTTTTTCGCCACGTTCGCCAATAGTTTCTTTGAAGCGAGCAGTAACCTCTTCAGGAACAAAGAATTTTTCTTCATAATTCCAGCCATATGCTTTTTTCGCTTCTAAAATACCTTCATCACCAAGTGGAGCACCGTGAACTTTACTTGTACCTGCATTTGGAGCACCAAAACCAATAACAGTTTTCACTTCAATCATTGTAGGTTGTGAAGTATTTTGTTTTGCCTTTTCAATAGCAGCTAGAATTTCTGCTGTATCATTACCATCTTTAACTAATAAGTGCTCCCAGCCATAAGCTTCAAAGCGTTGTTTTACATTTTCAGAGAATGATTTGTCTAAATCACCATCTAGAGAAATATCATTGGAATCATATAAAACAACTAGTCTTCCAAGTTGTTGATGACCTGCATAGGAAGCCGCCTCAGATGCAACACCTTCCATTAAATCTCCATCTCCGCATAGCGCATAAGTATAGTGATCCACGACTGGGAAACCATCTTTATTATATTTTGCTTCTAAATGTCTTTCTGCCATAGCCATACCAACAGCCATCGCAATACCTTGACCAAGTGGACCAGTAGTTGCATCTACACCGTCAGTATAACGATATTCTGGATGACCCGGAGTTTTACTTTCCCATTGACGGAAATTTTTAAGGTCTTCAATTTCTAATTTGAAACCACTTAAATGTAATAAACTATATAAAAGCATTGAGCCGTGTCCAGCAGAAAGTACAAAGCGATCCCGGTTAAACCAATGGGAATTTTTAGGGTTTGTGTTTAATACGCGAGACCAAAGAGCATAGGCCATTGGCGCTGCTCCCATTGGTAAACCTGGGTGACCAGAATTTGCTTTTTGAATTGCATCCATTGATAATGTACGAATTGTATTAACTGCTAAACTATCTGTGTTATCGAACAAATGAAACATCCTCTCTCTTCAATATAATTTTAACTACTTTTAATAATAAGCCTAAAGAGCAATTAATACAACTAATAATTGCTTTAAATTGCTTAATTGATTGGTATTTTTGTTCATTTGCGCGAAAATGTTCATTTGGTGCTAACTATTACTTCTTATTCTTTCTCATTTGTTTTATTTTATGCGGTGTTACATCATTTCCTTTAGGGTCGATAATCGTTGTATTTTCAATTGTACCTTTCATATGTGTACGAAATGATTTAATATATTCTTTTCTTAATTTTTCTTGTTCCTTTTTTTCCTCGGTTGTTAGTGTTCCAGCTTTTTTCTTTTTAGAAAGCTCATTAATTCTATCTATTTTAGCTTTTTCTAGCATTAAAAAATTCACCCTTTTCTGCATTATAATAAAATAAGGAAGTAGTATAATCACTACTTCCTTTATTATATCATAAACGATATAAAAATCGTTTCTACTGGTTTGCTAATTGAATAGTGCTATCACTTTTTTGTAACTTTGTTTCGTGTACTGGTATAACTACGGAATCCCCAGCTTTCACATGCCCATCGGTTAGATTGTTTTCTTTTTCGACCCATGATACAAAATCAGCTTTAGGCATGTCGCTTTTCGCTGCATATTGGTCAGCAAGTGCCCAAACGGAATCTCCTTCATTTACATCCACTTCTGAATACTCACTACCACTTCCAATAACAGTACACATTAAAATAATACCTAAAACTATACAAGTTAATACAAATATAATAGAAACATAAAATTTATCCCAAATTAATTTTAATGTCATTAAAAACCCCTCCAAAAAAGAATATATGTTCGCTTTTCTATATTATAGAACAACCGTTCGCTTATGTCAATAAAAAAACGAACCTTTGTTTGCATATTGGTTTTTCTTTTGCTATACTTGATTTATAAAATAACCATTAACTTAATGAGGTGAAACCATGAAAATATCTAAACGCCAACAAGATATATATGAATTTATTAAATCAGAAGTAAAAGAAAAAGGTTATCCACCCTCTGTACGCGAAATTGGGGAAGCAGTCGGACTTGCTTCTAGCTCTACAGTTCATGGGCATCTTGCTCGCCTTGAAGGTAAAGGCTTAATTAGACGTGACCCAACCAAGCCTCGTGCGATTGAAATATTATCTTTAGAAGACGAAGCAGAAACACCAAATGTTGTAAATATTCCTATCATAGGAAAGGTAACAGCCGGAATGCCTATCACAGCAATTGAGAACATCGATGAATATTTCCCCTTGCCAGAATACATGGCAGCTGGCGAAACGAATGTATTCATGTTAGAAATTGACGGTGAGAGCATGATAAATGCTGGAATTCTTGATGGCGATAAAGTAATCGTTAGACAGCAAAGTTCCGCAATCAATGGAGAAATCGTCGTAGCCATGACGGATGAAAATGAAGCTACATGCAAACGTTTCTATAAAGAAGCTAATCATTTCAGACTACAACCCGAAAACGACGCTTTAGAACCTATTCTTTTAAATAACGTTACTATTCTTGGAAAAGTAATCGGACTTTATAGAGATATTCGCTAATTTTATTTGGTAAACAGGTGGTTTTTAAGATGATTTATTTTGAAACAGTAAGGCTTATCGCAAGAGATTATTTAGTAAGTGATTATCTTCCTTTTAGCCAAATGAACGCAGATAAAAAAGTAATGAAATTCTTCCCAGCCACATTAACTCAAAAAGAAAGTAATGCACTACTTGATAGAAATCAAGAAGAACTAAATTCCCTAGGATATGGTCTTTTTGCCATCGAAGTTAAAACTACTAGTGAATTTATCGGATTTACCGGGTTTCATGAAGCGACATTCAAAGCAGAATTTACCCCTTGCACCGAAATTGGTTGGCGATTAAAGCGTAGTGCGTGGAACCAAGGATATGCTACTGAAGCCGCATTAGGTGCATTATCGTTTGCTAAGGGTATCAGTGCTATCAACGAAATTTACAGCTTTACCGCAACCTGCAATAAAGCTTCCGAACAAGTTATGAAAAAAATCCATTTGACAAAAGTAGCTAATTTCGAACATCCTGCTTTAGTAAATGGCGATCCACTAAAACCTCATGTGCTTTATAAGGCATAACAAAACCCCCGTACGCTTAATTAAAAGTGTACGGGGGTTTTTCAGTTCCAAATAAGTAGTGATAAGTACAATCCTACGAGCGTAATGAACAAAACAGGAATAGTAATTACAATGCCAATTTTGAAGTAAGAGCCCCAACTTATCTTGATACCTTTCTGTGCTAACACATGTAACCAAAGTAAAGTAGCGAGCGAGCCAATCGGCGTTATTTTAGGACCTAAATCTGAGCCTATAACATTAGCATAAACCAATGCCTCTTTCATCACCCCAGTAAATGAAGTATGATCGATTGCAAGTGCATTTATCATAACAGTAGGCAAATTATTCATGACAGATGATAGTATCGCAGCTATAAAACCCATTCCAATTGTCCCAGCAAATAAGCCAAAATCCGCAACATAAATAATAGCTTCTGATAACAGTTTGGTTATTCCAACATTTTGCAAACCATACACAACTACATACATACCAATGGAGAAAAATACAATATTCCAAGGCGCTCCTTTTAAAATGGCTTTTGTTGAAACTGAGTGACTTTTTGCTCCAACAAATAAAAAAATAAAAGCAACTAGTAAGGCAATAAATGACACTGGTATCTCTAAAAAACTACTCAAAAAATAGCCTACCACAAGAATGAGAAGGATTCCCCACGAAATGCGAAACATCTTTTTATCTTTAAGCGCTGAAACCGGTTCTCGAATTGCTCTCGCATCATACTTTCTAGGTAATGCTTTTCGGAAATAGATATATAAAATAATGATGCTAGCAACTAAAGAAAAAACAGTGGGAATCCACATGATAAGTGCGTATTGCGAAAAACTAATTCCAAAAAAATCAGCCGAAACTATATTGACTAAATTACTAACCACAAGAGGTAAAGATGTCGTATCTGCAATAAATCCACTTGCGATAATAAACGGAAATACTTTTTTCTCATCAAAATTCAGTGCTCGGACCATCGCTAAAACAATCGGAGTCAAAATCAGTGCCGCTCCGTCATTTGCAAATAGCGCTGCAACCAAAGCTCCCAAAACAGAAATTAGAATAAACATCCATAATCCATTTCCTTTTGATAGCCTTGCCATATGTAATGCCGCCCACTCAAAAAAACCAATTTCATCTAAAATTAGGGAAATAATAATAATAGCAATAAAAGCGAGTGTGGCATTCCATACTATCCCTGTAACAGTTACAACATCTGATAAGGTGACAACACCAAGTAATAATGCAATTAACGCTCCGCCGCATGCTGACCATCCAATTGATAAATTTCTTGGCTGCCAAATCACGAAAAAAAGCGTTAAAACAAATACTAAAATAGCTAGAGTAATCTGCATTTCTTCCCCTTTCCCTAATGAAACCTCCCTTTCATTAGCACAATTTTAAATATAAGCCTCTATTTGCCAAACATCAAATATTTGATATCCGTTATTAAAATAAAAAAAGCTCGTTTCCAGTTTTTAAGAAACGAGCTTCAAACTATTAATAAATTTCAAGATATTGTTCGCGTTCCCAAGGGTGAACTGCTGTGCGGAACATATCACACTCAATCGTTTTTGCTTCAATAAAGTGTTCGAAAATGTGCTCACCTAAACCATCACGTATGATGTCGTCTTTTTCAAGTTCAATTAGAGCATGACCTAAGCTTTCTGGTAGATCATAAATGCCAGTTGCTTCACGTTCTTCTTCATTCATGCCGTAAATGTTACGATCAACCGGTGCTGGAGGAGTTAATTCGTCTTTAATTCCAGATAAACCAGCTTTAAGTAATACCGCCATTGCTAAATACGGATTAGCAGATGGGTCAACGCTACGTAATTCCAGACGTGTGCTTAATCCACGAGAACTTGGAACACGTACTAGCGGACTACGATTTTTACCTGACCACGCAATGTAACATGGTGCTTCATATCCTGGAACCAATCGTTTGAATGAGTTAATTGTTGGATTTGTAACAGCAGTATAGCCACGAGCATGTTTCAACATCCCTGCTAAGAAATGATAAGCTGTTTGGCTCAATTCTAGTTCGCCACTTTCATCGAAGAAAGCATTTCCTTTTTCATTAAATAGCGACATATTGAAATGCATTCCAGAACCATTTACACCAAAGAGTGGCTTCGGCATGAATGTTGCGTGTAAACCATGTTTACGAGCAATTGTTTTTACGACTAATTTAAATGTTTGGATACTATCACACGCTGTAACGGCGTCTTCATATTTAAAATCAATTTCGTGTTGACCTGGAGCTACTTCATGGTGAGAAGCTTCGATTTCAAAGCCCATCTCTTCTAATTCAAGCACGATATCACGTCGACAGTTTTCACCTAAATCTGTTGGTGCTAAATCGAAATAACCACCACTATCATTTAATTCAAGCGTCGGACGACGATTTTCATCTAATTTGAATAGGAAAAATTCTGGCTCAGGCCCTAAGTTAAATTCTGTGAAACCTAGTTCTTCCATTTCTTTAAGTACACGTTTTAAGTTAGCGCGCGGGTCTCCGGCAAATGGAGTCATGTCAGGATTATAAATATCACAAATCATTCTTGCAACTTTTCCTTTTTCAGCTGTCCATGGGAACACAACCCAAGTATCTAAGTCTGGGAATAAATACATATCAGACTCTTCAATTCTTACAAAGCCTTCAATGGAGGAACCGTCAAACATGATTTTGTTATCTAGTGCTTTCTTTAGTTGGCTAACAGGAATTTCCACATTCTTAATTATCCCGAGAATATCCGTGAACTGTAAACGAATAAATTTTACATTTTGTTCATCTGCGAAGCGGAAAATGTCTTCTTTTGTATATTTTGCCATAATCTAAATTCCTCCTAAATAATCTAATTATATTAACTTCTAAATAAAGTAAATACCTCTTCTTGTCGTTTTAAAACCTTGGTAATTGTTGTTTCCCTGTCGCATCTTGCTTGACAAAGCGACCAGCTTGTTGCATTTCTTTTCTAAGTATTTTGCGTACATCATCATCTGTCAAAGGTTCTTTTGATTCTTTTTGCTGCATTTGATACATTTTCTTAATTCCCGCAATATTCAGACCATCATTCAAATAATCTTTTATCTCTAGCAAAACATCAATGTCTTGAAGTGAATACAAACGGTGATTTCCTTGATTGCGTGCTGGATGGATTAATCCTTGGTCTTCATAGTAGCGAATTTGTCTAGCGGTGAGATCGGTTAGCTTCATCACAGGCCCAATTGGAAACAGCGGCATTGATCTCCGGATTTCCTTTTCACTCACGACAATTCCCCCTCAAAACATAATTATTTTTTGATGATAGTAGCATTATAATGTACGTCAGATGTTTTGTCAAATTTATGTAAGATTATCTAACATATACCATAAACCCATACATATCAACAATTCCACAACAAAAAAACCACGATAGAAACTACCGTAGTAAAAAAAATAAAAACTTTTTTTGAAAATGGAAGTTACTTTTTTATAAAGAATTTTCTATTGCTCTAGTTACAGCAATTTTAACGTGTTCGTATGTTAAACCGCCTTGGACGTATAGTTGATAAGGCTCTCTAATCGGTCCGTCCGCTGTAAGTTCTAGACTGGCTCCTTGAATAAATGTACCTGCTGCCATTATCACGTCATCTTCGTAGCCTGGCATATATGCGCCGATTGGCAATACATGCGCATTAACTGGGGAAGCTGCTTGGATTGCTTGAGCAAAAGCAATCATTTTATCTTTGCTGTGGAAAGATACACTCTGAATTAAGTCCGTTCTTTTGGCATTCCATAGCGGATCTGCTTCTACGCCGAATTCAGCTAACATAGCAGCAGTAAAACGCGCACCTTTAATTGCTTGAGCAGTTACATGCGGCGCCAAGAAGAATCCTTGATACATTTCTAATAAGCTATAAAGAGATGCACCTGCTTCTCTCCCTATCCCAGGAGTCGTCAACCGGTAGCCGCATAAATCGACCAAGATATTTTTCCCAGCAATATAACCACCAGTTTTCGCCAAACCTCCACCCGGATTTTTAATTAGCGAGCCTGCAATAATATCTGCGCCCACTTCGGTCGGTTCTATTCGTTCCACAAATTCTCCGTAACAATTATCTACAAAAACAATGATATTAGGATTGATATTCTTTACAAAAGTAACCATTTCTTTTATTTTCTCGATTGTAAAAGAAGGTCGATCTGCATAGCCTCTAGAACGCTGAATACCAATCATTTTTGTATTAGCGGATATTTTTTTAGATATTGCAGGATAATCTATTTCGCCCTTTGGTAGTAGCGGTACTGCATCGTAGCCAATTTGAAAGTCTTTAAGCGAACCTTGCCCTTTGCTTCTAATACCCACGATTTCTTCTAACGTATCATATGGTTCACCAGTTATATATAACAACTCATCTCCTGGGCGCAAGATTCCGAACAAAACAGTAGAAATTGCATGCGTGCCAGAAATAATTTGCGGTCTCACAAGAGCCGCTTCCGTTCTAAATACGCTCGCATAGACGCGCTCTAACGTGTCTCTCCCTTCGTCATCATATCCGTAACCAGTTGATGGATTAAAATGAAAATCACTTACTTTATTTTCTTGGAAAGCATTAAGCACTTTTGCTTGGTTAAATTCAGCAATTTCATCAGTTTCGTTTTGTAATGGAGCAATTTGTTGTTCAACTTTTTTTCTTATTGTTTGAATTTCAGTCATTAGTAGTTTCCTTTCTAGGTCGATAACCCTCGATTCGGTAACATGCTTTTTCTTCCATATATTCAAGCTTTGTTATCCATGCTTGTTGTTTCATTTGCGCTAATTCTTTACCTTTTTCTTCTGATAAATCTTCTGTAAAGAAAGTCCAGTTTTTCTCAATTAGTTCAATCATTCGTTGTTTTATTTTTTTAGGAGCACCTTGATCTAATGCAGAAATAAGTAAGTGCTCTGGACGATCAGGTACGAATGTAGATAGCGCTTTGTCCATTTTATTATAGATAATTAATGATGGAAGATGACTCATCTCAAGCTCTTCTAGCAAGTTTATTACAGTCGTTTCATGCTGAAGGTAATCTGGGTCAGAGGCATCTACTACATGAATTAAAACATCAACATTAGCGGTTTCTTCTAAAGTAGAACGAAATGCCGCGATTAAAGTTGTTGGTAAGTCTTGAATAAAGCCTACCGTATCCGTTAAAAGTGCTTGAAATCCACCTTCAAATCGTATTTTTCTTGTAGTTGGATCTAGTGTTGCAAATAATTTGTCCTCTTCAAGTGTCGTCTCATTTGTTAAACGATTGAAAATGGTTGATTTTCCCGCATTGGTATAACCGATTAAACCGAAACGAAATACGGATTGCGTGTTTCTTCTATCAATAATACGTTTGCGATGTCGTTCGACGTGTGTTAGTTGTGCTTTTATATCATGCATTTTTTCGCGAATATGACGTTTATCCATTTCTAGTTTCGACTCACCTGGACCTCTTGAACCAATTCCTCCGCCTAATTTCGAAAGTGAAGCACCTTGTCCACTAAGTCTAGGTAGTAAATATTTGTACTGCGCATAGGCGACTTGTAGCTTACCTTCTTTAGACTTAGCGCGCATCGCAAAAATATCTAAAATCAATTGTGTGCGGTCAATAATTCGAGCATCCACTACTTTAGAAATATTGCGAACTTGTGTAGCACTAAGTTCACTATTAAAAATAACTACATCCGCCTCGTGCATATCCACTAATTCTGAAAGTTCCATTAGCTTACCAGAACCTATGAATGACGTCTGACTGACACGTTCTAATTTTTGAATCAGCTCATCCATTACTTCTCCGTTCGCTGTTTTAGCAAGGCTACGTAGTTCGCTCATGGAGTTCCAAAAAGCTTCTTCTGTTTTATTTGGCAATATGACGCCTACAAGTATTATTTTCTCCCGTTCCACAAGTACATCTCCCTTTTTCAGACAAGACTAATCGTAGCATATTTTTAGCATAAAAAAAAGACATGAAACATCGCAAAAAAGCGAGTTTCCTGTCTTTTAAGTAAAGTGCTTATTCCGCATCAGGATTTAAAGCGACATTCTTCTGCGGAGAGAAAGTTGAAATTGCGTGTTTAAATACAAGTTGTTGTTTTCCTTCGACATCTAGTAGTACGGTAAAATTGTCAAAACTTACAACACGTCCTCTTAACTGAAAACCATTTGTTAAAAATACTGTTGCAAGAATTTTCTCCTTACGCAATTGATTTAAGTAATAGTCCTGTAACCCTTGTCCACCTTGTTTCATAATTTCCCTCTCCAATCTCTATCTTATACTAAAAATTTCCCAAACCCCAATGAAGTTCCATTGTGCAATTGGTTGGCTAATTTCAAATACCCTTTATTTCTTCTTACCAAACAGAAAAGTGTTATTTAACTGATAAAAAGCTTTGGGCTTTATTCAATGCTTCTGCTTCGGTAGTACTAGTGCCCGCTTGAATCCAGTCAATATCCATTCTATTCCTAAACCATGTTAACTGTCTTTTGGCAAAATGACGTGAGTTTTTTTGGATTAATTCTTTTGCTTCTTCCAGTGAACTATTTCCTTCAAAATAAGTAAATAGTTCCTTATATCCTATACCTCTTATGGCTGGTACATCGGCTAAATTCTCATCGTATAATTTTCTTGCTTCTGCAACGAGTCCTTGTTTAAACATCTGCTCTACACGTTGATTAATTCGTTCATAAAGCAACTCTCTGTCTAAATCAAGTCCTAAAAAAAGCGGTTGGTATCTTTCGTTTAACGCATGATGAACTTGATATTCAGAAAAAGGTTTTCCAGTCAAATGTATTACTTCTAGAGCACGTATAATACGCCTCTTATTATTTTCATGAATAAGTTCTGCGCTTTTGGAATCAAGTTGTTCTAACATTTGCCATAAGGTCGTTTTGTCCAATTGAGCTAGTTCTGCTCGGTAAGCCTTATCTTCACTTACATTTCCAAAATCATAATCATAAAAAACAGACTGAATATATAGGCCTGTTCCACCAACTATAATTGGAAGTTTTCCTCTATTATGTATGGATTCAATTAAGCCCCTTGTTTCCGATTGGAATTTTGCAGCTGTAAAAGGGACTGCAGGGTCAGTTACATCAATAAGATAATGCTTTATCCCACCCATTTCTTCTGGTGTGATTTTTGCAGTACCAATATTTAACCCGCGATATACTTGCATAGAGTCTCCACTAATAATTTCTCCATCCAATTTCTTCGCAAAAGCAACACTTAAATTTGTTTTGCCGACAGCAGTTGGACCAACAATGACGATGACAGGAATCTTACTCAAAAAAAAACCTCCTTTTCACCTGTAATCAATGTACCATGAAAAAGGTTTCTTGAAAATAGTGAAAATGATTTTTTTCATAAAAAAAAGCGCAAATCTGAAGGAATTGCGCTCTTTTTCTCATTCTTTTATCTATCATGCCAATCAGCTGGCTCTCTAGCATCATTAATTTGGATATTTAATTCTTCCATATATGTTTGTTTTACATCATCACTCCAGTGGAATTGTTTCGCCATTTCATCTACAACAGCATCTTTCCATTCGAGTAAATACGGCATATCAAACAATAAGTAACCTGTACGACGTAATAAGAAATCAATGGGTGTTGTTACTGCTTCATGTTGAATCGAATAGCGAAGTTCAGCATACAGGCTATTTGGTAAGGTAGTCTCATTTTGTTCTTTATGTTCTTGGGCGTAGGTAAACAGTTGATCAATATTACTACCAAATCGTTTAGCAATTTCGCGCCCTTCTTCTAATATCCAACCGAAACGATTATTTCCTTCTTTCGCTTTTTTTGAAAGGAATGTTTCTAACTGTTCTGAACCTCCAATGTCTCCACCGGAAATAGGTAAATGTTTTGTTTGTACTGGTTTATATTTTTTACCAGTTTCTTTAGACAAGGTTTTAGATACATCGTCTAGTAATTTTTCAGCCATTTTGCGATAACCTGTTAATTTACCACCAGCCATTGTGATTAAGCCACTTTCTGAGAACCAAACTTCATCTTTTCGAGAAATTTCAGAAGGATCTTTTCCTTCTTCATAAATAAGCGGACGTACACCAGCCCAACTTGATTCAATGTCTTTTTCACTAATATGCACATCTGGGAACATATAGTTTATCGCTTTAATAACATAATTATGGTCAGATTCGAGTGCTTTTGGATTAATCACCGCTTCATCATAAACTGTGTCTGTTGTACCCACATACACTTTTTTATCACGAGGAATAGCAAAAACCATCCGACCATCTGGCGTATCAAAATAAACAGCTTGTTCCATTGGGAATTTCTGTTTATCAATAACTAAATGGATACCTTTTGTTAAGCGGAGGTGCTTATTGTTTGTAGCATAATCGAGTTTTCTTACTTTATCTACCCATGGCCCAGCAGCATTAATTACGCGATGTCCTTTAATATCATAAGCTTTTCCAGTTAGTCGGTCTGTTACTGTAACGCCAACCACTTGTTTTTTATCATCATATAAAAAGTGTTCCGCTTTCGTATAATTAATTGCATTTGCTCCAAGTTCAACGGCTTTTTTCATTACTTCAATTGTTAATCTAGCATCATCTGTCCGGTATTCTACATAATAGCCAGAGCCTTTTAATCCATCTTTTTTAACAAATGGGTTTTTTGCTAATGTTTCTTTGGCGCTTAAAATTTTGCGTCGTTCATTCTTTTTTACACCTGCTAAGTAATCATATAGACGAATACCAAAAGAAGCTGTCGTTTTACCCATATTTCCGCCTTTATGGAATGGCAACATCATCCATTCTGGAGTCGTAACGTGTGGACCATTTTCATAAACGATAGCACGTTCTTTACCAAGGTCTGCTACTTCTTTAATTTCAAATTGTTGTAAGTAACGTAAACCACCGTGGACTAATTTCGTGGAGCGACTTGAAGTTCCACTTGCGAAGTCACCCATCTCCACTAGTGCAACGTTCATACCTCTAGTGGTGGCGTCTAATGCGATTCCTGCTCCAGTAATCCCACCACCAACTATGACTAAATCAAATTTTTCTTCTTGTAAATTTCTTTCAATGGTTTCTCTATCAAAAGCTGAAAATAATTGTACCATTTTGTTTGCCCCCTTCAAATTGTTTACCATCTGAATTATGTCTTCTTGCTACTTTTCCACTATTCCAACTAACTGAAACGCTTTAAGTTATAAAAAACAAAAAAAGAGACTGCAAATGAAGGCGATTGCGCTCGCCTTTTGCAGTCTCTCCGAATCTCAGACAATTTAATTATTAACTTACTTCGATTATAGCTTGTAATCTTTTAGAATGAAAGCGTTTTGCTCAGGGGTTTGTTTTATTGTTTTTAATGATTACAGCTTTTTCTGGAAAATCGGTCATAATACCTTTTGCAGTAATATCTAAGAAATGGCCTATGTCAGCTTCTTTATTAACCGTCCAAAAACGTGCTGGAATTTGTTGGAGAATTGGATTTCCACAAGCTTTCATTGACGGATGAACTGCATCTAACTGAATTTTTTTATGTAAAGGAAGCACTTTATCTAAATTAGCATGTGTGATAAGCGCTAATTTAGCTCCACTATCTAACCCTCTAAGACGGATCAATGTATTAGGATTAAACGAAGAATACATCCGCTTAACATTCGGAAATTGACTTGCTAGTTCTAATACTTTTTTCTCAATTCCCTCATATTCAAAGACATCTGTTTTTAATTCTATATTAAGACTTACTCCTGTGTGATTAACTAATTTAAATACTTCTTCTAAAGTAGGCACGCGAACTTTTCTTAAAAAATGCTTAGCAGTATATAATTTTTTCACTTCAGACAAAGTGTAATCTTTTAAAAATCCAGTCCCGTTAGTCGTTCTATCCACACGTTCATCATGCATTACAATTAATTCTCCGGATTTTAGAACGTGTACATCTAATTCCACTCCATCTGCACCAGCTTCTATCGCTTTTTTTATTGCTAATAAGGTATTTTCTGGATATGTGCCACTACTGCCTCTATGAGCATAAATCTCTGTCAAATCGTTCCCCCCAAACTATTTACTTATAAATACTATAACAAAAATAAGTAAATATACTCAAATTTTTAAAAACCATATATTATTTCATCTTTTTAAATTACTTCTTGATTTATGTGTGGTATTATAGTATGGAGCTAAAAACAGATGGCTTTACTATCTCTGTCTAAGTTTACACATATATTTATCACAAATAGGAGATGTTAATTTGAAAAGGACTACTCGCTACAGTAGAAAATATGTTCCGAGTATTGATGGACTTCGAGCACTCGCTGTTATCGCTGTTATCGCCTACCATTTGAACTTCAGTTGGGCTAAAGGCGGATTTATCGGCGTAGACATATTTTTCGTCTTATCTGGTTATTTAATTACAAATATATTGTTAACACAATGGGAAAAAAATCAATCACTTCAATTAAAGCAATTTTGGCTCAGACGCTTTCGAAGACTTATTCCAGCTGTTTATGTGATGATTGTGGTTGTTGTTATTTATTCCGTATTTTTCCATCCTGAAATTTTAAAAAACTTACGTGGTGACGCTATCGCTTCATTCTTTTATGTAAGTAATTGGTGGTTTATTTTCCATAATATATCTTATTTCGATTCATTTGGACTTCCATCACCCTTAAAAAACTTATGGTCTCTTGCTATAGAAGAACAGTTTTATATGGTTTGGCCTTTGTTTTTACTCGTATTCCTCAAGTGGGTTAAAAATCCTAAATTACTTTTAAAAATCGTCATAGGCTTAGGTCTTCTTTCTGCAATTTTGATGACTGTTTTATATGTCCCAGGAACTGATCCAAGTCGAGTTTATTACGGAACAGACACAAGAGCATTTGATTTACTAGCTGGTTGTGCGCTCGCTTTTGTTTGGCCCTTTAATCGACTTAGTCCTGTTGTACCGAAGAAAAGTAAGGCAGCACTTAATATCGCTGGAACAATCAGTATTCTTTTCTTTGTATTATTTACAGCTTTTGTGAGTGAGTACCAACCATTTTTATATCGTGGAGGGTTGTTGTTCGTTGCTATTCTTGGTGTTATCATGATTGCAACTATTTCCCATCCAGCCTCTTATTTAAGCAAAATATTTAGTTTTAAACCGCTTAGATGGATTGGGACACGCTCCTATGGTATTTATTTATGGCATTATCCAATTATTACATTGACTACTCCTGTTTTAGAAATCACCCAACCTAATATTTGGCGAGCTATCTTACAAGTTGCTGCAACAGTTATTATCGCCGAATTATCGTTCCGCTTCATTGAAACACCTATTCGCAAAAACGGTTTTATTAATTATTTTAAAGGCTTTAAAGATAAAAATTATTTTGTCTGGAAAAATAAACCGATTGGTAAATGGCTTAGTCTTGCTGGGGTTGTCGCTGTTTTAGCCGTTTTTTCGCTTGGGATGACAAATGTTCTTTCAGTCAATACAAGCGCCGAAAACCAACAAACATCAGTTAAAACTACGTCTTCTAATAAAGATACTAAGAAAGAAAACAAAAAAAATACAGAAGCGAAAGAAAAATCACCGACAGATACAAAGAAAAAGAAAGAAACCGAAACGAAAAAGGCTACGACTCCAAGCGATCCAGCGCAATCAGATAAAGAAAATAAAGCTGCTACTCCGCCCCCTACGATTACTCAAACAGTAGCAATTGGTGATTCGGTCATGCTTGATATCGAACCATACTTAAAAGAAGCTGTTCCTAATGTAACAATTGATGGTCTAGTTGGTCGACAGTTACGTGATGCTATAAATACCGCAACTGGTTATAAGGAATTTAATAGCAAAAATAGTGCAGTAATCTTAGAACTTGGTACAAACGGTCCTTTCACGGAAGAACAACTAAATACGCTATTAGATCAATTCGACAAAGCGACTATTTATCTTGTAAATACAAGAGTTCCTAGAGGATGGCAAAATGAAGTAAATAAGAGTATTGCTAATGCAGATTCACGTCCAAATGTGACCGTAGTTGATTGGTATTCACGCTCAAGTGGCCAGTCACAATACTTTGCTCCTGATGGTGTTCATTTAACCAAAACTGGAGCTCAAGCATATGTTGCAATGTTAACTAGTGTAATGAAAAAAAAACAAGTTGCCCCTAGCTAGGGGCAACTTGTTTTTTAGTCACGTTTGCAAAATCAGGTCAAGAAACTAGTTGAAATAGGGCTATAACCGCTCCACTACAAAGCTAGACTTTATTTGTTTTAGGTTACACCAGGATGTTGTTCCTCTTTAAAATTATTTGTAGAGAATTTTTCACTTTATTCCTCGAAAACATTTTTCCATTCGTTTCGTTTTGCTAAAAATTCTGCTGCCAGCTTTTTCGCCCCTTCCAAACTATGACTAGCTGCCCAGCCGCATTGAACTTCATTACAGGCTGGAACTGCATCTGCTGCTAATACATCCGTTAAAGTCGTAGCTAAAATCTCTAAAACGTCATCATAATCAGTGTGATTGATAAATGATACATAAAAACCAGTCTGGCAACCCATTGGGCTAATATCTACTAATTTATCTGTATGGTTTCGTGCAAGTTCAGCCATCAAATGCTCTAAAGAGTGCAGTGCTGGCATTTCCATATGTTCTTTATTAGGTTGTTTAAAGCGCACATCATACTTATAAATTTCGTCCCCATGCATGCCGACTTTTGTGCCAGCAAGCCTCACAAACGGCGCTTTTACTTTGGTGTGGTCTAAATTAAAACTTTCTACATTCATTCTTTCTGCCATCAATATACCCTCCTTTTATTCTTAGTCATTATAGCAAAAAAAAGAATTCTTGCATATTTTCTATGCAAGAATTCTTTTTTATTCGTCTTTAACATCTGTTGTATCTTTTATTTCTGGAATATCCAACCATATAGAAGTTGGCTCACCTTCCATTGTTTCATCTAATACAAAGGATCCGTTAGAATAGCGATCCGTCACTCGTAGATTAGCAACGTCGATTTCGACAATTTGGTCTGTATTTGTTTCGATAAATAGATGATCGTTATTATCAGCAAGCGTTAAACCAATGAAACGATGCGGATTACTTTTCAGTTCGCGTAACATTAATAAGCCGCGTTTTGCTCTTGAGATTGGTTCGAATTCACTAGCTTTCATTTGTTTAAGTGAGCCTCGCTGTGTGGCAAGAAGGATATGTTTTTGTTCGTTCGGCATAAGTACTACACCACCCACAACTATATCTTCTTGTTTTAAGTTAATCGCTTTTACACCAGCTGTTCTTGCACCAGATTCTGGAATTTCAGTAATCGAATAGCGAAGACCATAACCATTTTTGGTTGCTAAGAAAATATCTTCTGTGCCATCAATTAGATAAACACTTAGTAGCTCATCATCATCTTTTAGTTTAATCGCCATCATCGATTTAGAATAGCGCTGTGGTTTATAATTCGTAATAGCCGACTGCTTGATCATGCCATTTTTAGTAACGAATAAAAAGCGTTTTTCTTCTGAAAAGGCTTGGATTGCGATAGCAGAACGGATTTCTTCTCCTGCTGATAAATCGCTGGCCAAGTGACTCACGTGATCACCGAGGTTTTTCCAACGGATATCAGGAAGTTCATGCACTGGTCGATAAATGAAATTCCCTTTGCTTGTGAATAACAGAAGCGAATCAAGTGAATTCATTTTTTGGATAAAGATGGCATGGTCTGCTTCTTTCATGGCTAGTTCCGCACCATTTGATGCTGCATAAGAACGTTGGCTCGTACGTTTCACATAGCCTTCTTTCGTCACAGAAACAATCACATCTTCATTTGCAACAAGAACTTCCGTGTCAATTTTGATTTCTGTAATTTCAGCTTGCACTTCTGTACGGCGGGCAGTTTTATATTTTTTCTTAATTTCTACTAGCTCTTCTTTTAAAACTGCGATTAATTCAGCTTCATCACCCAGAATTTTTTCTAGCACACTAATTTGTTCAGCAAGAGATTTTGCCTCACTTTGAAGTTCGTGTATATCTGTATTTGTTAAACGATATAGTTGTAAAGATACAATCGCTTCAGCTTGTTTTTCGCTAAAATCATATTTTGTTTGGAGATTTAATTTCGCATCACGTTTGTCTTTTGAACCGCGAATTAATTTGATGACTTCATCTAAAATAGACAAAGCTTTAATTAAACCTTCTAAAATATGTTGGCGAGCACGTGCTTTACGAATATCGTACTCAGAGCGTTTTGTAATAATCTCTTTTTGATGCTCAATATAAGCGTCAAGCATTGGGATAATCCCCATTAGCTCCGGACGTTTTTTATTAATAGCAACCATGTTAAAATTATAGCTTACTTGTAAATCCGTATTTTTAAACAGGTAGTTCAGAACACCTTCAGCATTGGCGTCTTTTTTAAGTTCAACAGCAATACGAAGTCCTGTACGGTCAGTTTCATCACGTACTTCTGAAATCCCTTCAATTTTCTTCTCAATACGCAGTTCATCCATGCGTTTAACTAAATTAGATTTATTTACTTCATATGGAATTTCATGAATCGTAATTTGTTTTCTACCGCCACGAATATCTTCAATTTCTGTTTTAGAACGAACGACAACGCGTCCTTTTCCGGTTTGATAAGCTTTTCGAATACCATCAATCCCTTGAATAATCCCACCTGTAGGGAAATCTGGGCCTTTGACAATTTTCATAATATCATCCGTTGTGCAAAGTGGATTATCTAATCGTTTAATAACAGCTTCGATGATTTCTGTTAAATTATGCGGTGGAATATCTGTTGCATAACCAGCGGAAATACCCGTCGAACCATTCACTAAAAGGTTAGGAAAACGTGCTGGTAAAACTGTCGGCTCACTAGACGTATCATCAAAGTTAGGAATGAAATCGACTGTTTCTTTTTCAATATCGCGTAAAAGTTCTGCTGATATTGGAGAAAGTCGCGCTTCTGTATAACGCATTGCTGCAGGCGGATCCCCGTCGACACTACCGTTATTACCATGCATTTCAATCAGCATGTTACGTACTTTCCAATCTTGACTCATCCGTACCATTGCTTCGTAAACCGAAGAGTCACCATGTGGATGGTAGTTACCGATAACGTTTCCGACTGTTTTGGCAGATTTACGGAAACCTTTCTCAGCAGTATTCCCTTCGACATTCATTGCGAATAAAATACGACGTTGTACTGGTTTCAGTCCGTCACGAACATCTGGAAGCGCACGTTCTTGAATAATATATTTACTATATCTACCAAAACGGTCGCCCATAACTTCTTCTAGCGCTAAGTCTTGGATATGTTGTTCTGGATTACTCAAATGTCTTTCGCCTCCTCAACCATCATGTTTTCATTTTCTAAAATATTTTGGCTATCTTCCATAGAAAACTCGACATGCTTTTCAATCCATTGACGTCTTGGTTCTACTTTGTCACCCATCAGTGTTGCCACGCGGCGTTCAGCACGTGCAGAATCATCTACTCGTACACGAATTAACGTACGCGTATCAGGATTCATCGTTGTTTCCCAAAGTTGGTCAGCATTCATCTCACCAAGACCTTTGTATCGTTGAATCATGTAGCCTTTACCAATTTTTTGGATGGCAGAGTCTAATTCTTCATCTGTCCAAGCATACTCGATTACTTCTTTTTTACCAGAACCGCGACTTACTTTGTAAAGTGGTGGTAAGGCAATAAAAACTTTACCAGCTTCAACAAGTGGACGCATATAACGATAGAAAAAGGTTAGTAGCAATACTTGAATATGCGCACCATCTGTATCGGCATCGGTCATGATAACTACTTTGTCATAGTTACAATCCTCTACATCAAACTCCGTACCAACACCCGCACCAACTGTATGGATAATTGTGCTAATTTCTTCATTTTTTAAGATGTCTTGTAGTTTTGCTTTTTCTGTATTGATTACTTTTCCTCGAAGTGGCAAAATTGCTTGGAAACGACGATCACGGCCTTGTTTGGCAGATCCTCCCGCCGAGTCTCCTTCGACTAAATAAAGTTCATTTTTATTAGGATTTCGTGATTGTGCTGGCGTTAATTTTCCAGAAAGCAGTGTTTCAGAACGTTTCTTTTTCTTGCCATTACGTGTTTCTTCGCGTGCTTTTCTGGCAGCTTCTCTTGCTTCTCGGGCTTTAACAGCCTTTTTAACAAGAAGGGAGCTTGTTTCTGGATTTTCAGCAAGGAAGTAAGCTAAATGTTCCGCCACTACAGCATCTACTGCCTGACGAGCTTCCTGTGTCCCTAATTTTTCTTTCGTTTGACCTTCGAATTGAAGGATTTTTTCTGGAACCCGGATAGAAAGTACAGCCGATAACCCTTCACGAATATCGCTACCTTCAAGGTTTTTATCTTTTTCTTTCAAAAGATTTACCCGGCGAGCATAATCGTTGAAAATCCGAGTCATTGCAGCTTTCATCCCTGATTCATGTGAACCTGCCCCCCGAGTCCGAACGTTATTAACAAAACTCAAGATATTCTCAGAGTAACCATCATTGAATTGGAATGCCATTTCTACTTCAATAGTCGCATTTTCTCCTTCAAAGCTAGCTACTGGATGAAGTACATCTTTGCCTTCATTAATGTATTCAACAAAGTTCTTTACACCTTCTTCAAAGTGGAAAGATTCTGCCATACCTACACGTTCATCAATTAATTCAATTAACATTCCTTTTAAAAGAAATGCAGATTCTCTTAAGCGTTCAGATAATGTTTCATAATTAAATGAAGTAGTGGGAAAAATCGTTGGATCTGGTTTAAAACGAATAGTTGTCCCAGTGGCTTTTGATTTTCCGATTTTTTTAAGTGTCCCATCTGGCTTTCCGCCGTCTTTGAATTTCTGTTGATAGGTTGCACCGTCACGGTTAATTGTAACTACCAACCATTCTGAGAGTGCATTTACAACGGATGAACCAACGCCGTGAAGTCCACCACTTGTTTTATACCCACCTTCTTGACCAAACTTACCGCCGGCGTGAAGAACTGTTAAAATAACTTCTACCGTAGATTTACCAGTTTTGTGCATTCCAACAGGCATCCCACGACCTTCATCGCTAACACTAACACTGCTATCCTCATGAAGTGTCACAACAATTTTCTTACCAAAACCTGCAAGGGTCTCATCGACCGAGTTGTCCACTATTTCATATACTAAATGGTGCAGCCCGCGTACATCTGTTGATCCGATATACATCGCTGGGCGTTTCCGGACCGCTTCCAGTCCTTCAAGCACCTGAATAGAATCATCATTATACTCATTCCGATTCATATTTCAAAACTCCCTTCATTCCGTCAATCTACAACATTCACGTTGTTATTCGCTTAAAACCACCTTATCAGAATAGCATTAACCAGCTGATTAATAAAGTGATAGTTTAGTGACAAATTCCTTTTCATAAAAAAACAGGCTCTGCTATAAGAACCTGCTTCCTTCAAAAATGGTGTTTAAGTTAATCCATTTCTTGATAAGCAACCTTAATGCAATAATCCATGACAGTAGGATATCCTTTTTCTGTCAAAAAATCAAATGCTTCCTGATTAGCTATACCGAGCTGCGCCCAAAATACATCTGCATCTATTTGGTCAAAAGCTTCAGCTATTTCAGGTAAAAACTCTGAGCGACGAAAGACATTAACAATATCCACATGTTCCTCGATATCCGTTAAATGCTTGACGGTTTTTTCGCCAAGAATTTCGTCTGCATTAGGGTTCACTGGTATAATTTTGTACCCAGCTTGCTGCATTATTTGACTCACTCGGTAACTTGTGCGATCTGGTTTATCACTCAAACCAACGACTGCGATAACTTTTGCCTTCTTTAAGATATGTTGGATTTCTTCTTTTGTTGGATTTTGCATTAGTCTAATCGCCCCCTACTATTCTTTCTAATCATAAGCTATTTTTGCGGTTTTTTCAACTTTTCATCGGGATTTGTCCTAACTATTTAGCCAATTTGCTTCATTTTGTGCTATAATTCTTTATGGAAAACATCATTTCTTCTTGAGGGGTTTAAAAATGACAATTAATTTAATTCTGCTTTCTTTATTAGCCTATGTGATTGGTTCGATACCATCCGGTTTATGGATTGGCAAAATTTTTTACAAAAAAGATATACGTGATTTTGGTAGTGGTAACTTAGGAGCTACAAATTCCTTCCGTGTTTTAGGGATAAAAGCGGGCAGTATTGTTACAGTGATGGATATTTTAAAGGGTACTATTGCGACATTACTTCCATTCTTTTTCCAACTAAATGTGAATCATCACTTCTGGTTACTTACAGGAGCATTTGCGATTATTGGGCATAGTTTCCCGCTTTTTGCAGGATTTAGAGGTGGAAAAGCGGTTGCTACTTCTGCGGGAGTTATTCTTGCTTATGCTCCGCTATTATTTGTAGCTGCACTTATCGTTTTCTTATTGACATTAAAAATCAGCAAATATGTCTCCCTTAGTTCCATGATTGGAGCACTTGCAGCATTAATTATTTCTTTATTCATGGGAGACTGGATTTTAATTGTTCTTGTTGCTTGTATCGCTCTCTTTGTTATTTGGCGTCACCGAGCAAATATAACCCGCATTCGAAACGGCGAGGAACCAAAAATAAAATGGATGTAATAAAAACCCAGCAGAGTTAAAAAATTCTGCTGGGTTTTCGTTTTATCCAATAGTAACTCTATATTCAGAAGCAAAAACTGCTTCTGGTTCCAGATGTTCAATACCTGCTTTATCTCGAAGCTCAACGGATGTTCCAACACCATCTGCAATTCCGTACCAAGGTTCGATACATAAGAAAGGCGTTCCTGCTTTTGCTGTCCAAACCCCAACAAATGGGAACTCTGGAAATGACACTTTTACAAAATGTGGAGTCTTGTCTGATTTAATCGTAATTTCTTTTTGCTTTAATGCTTCAAAAATTAGTGCATCATTTTTAAATAAATCATAGCTTAGTGGCAAATATCTTGCTGGTTCACTGACAATTTTTTCAATTTCACCACTACGATAAGGACCTTCTAAACAAAGTGTTTCGAGGTTCTCTTCTGTTCCAAAATCTAAATAATAATCTTCAAATGTAGTTCCGTCCGCAAGCGGCAAGTTAAAGGCTGGATGCGCGCCGATCGAGAAATAGATGCGCTTATTATCAGTATTTTCCACTTCATAAGACACAGCAACTGAATCTTTTTCTATCGTGTAAATAATCGATAATTTAAATTTATACGGATAAATCGCTAATGAATCTTCATCTGCATCCAGTTCAAAGCGTACAGAGTTTTCTGTGTGCTCTATTACTTTAAAATCACGATCACGCGCAAAGCCATGTTGGCCTAAGTGATACGGGTTACCATCTACAAAATAAGTATCCTCAACAAGTCTACCTACCGTCGGAAATAAAACTGGAGAATGACGCCCCCAAAAAGCACTATCTGCATTCCATAAATACTCTAGCTTAGTATCCTTGTGGAAAATTCGCGTCAATTCAGCACCAGCTTCTTTCATTTCTACAATTAGTAATTCATTTTCTAGTTTAATCATTTTTATTTCTCCTCCAAATGAAACCGCTCGATTTGTTCAAAGGCTTTCTCTTTTTTTAGTACAACGAGTTGCATTTCGCCAAACAAATCATAATGCGGAAAGTTTTTTCGACGGTTATCAATCCAATCTGGTGCTAAACCGTATTGTTTTCCCCATTCTTGCAGTTTTTTCAAATCGACACAAGCAACTTTGGTTACTGTTTTTGAATCAGGAAAACGATCATCTAGCCAGTAATGCGTAATAATCGCAATCTCGCCACGAGCTGCTTTTTCTTTCCATAATTCCATTTCATCGCGTTTTACACCAAAAGCCATTTTTTATCACTACCAGTCTTATTTATTCTAAAGCTTTTAGATAGGCTTCATGCCAATTCGGAAATGTTCTTCTTATCGAAACAGGTCGAAAGTCTTCTTTCGTTACACAAACATGCTCTGTTTCTCCAGTTATTGCAACTTCATTTGTTTCTTCATAGCAAATTTCATAACCATAAGTAACACGAAGTCCATCATACCCTTTTATCCATGTTTTTACAACTGCTTTCTGTCCGTAGCGTAGTGGTTTTCCGTAATGAATATGCACATCTAACACCGGAGAAAGGTACCCCGCTTCTTCCATATCAAAATAACGAAAACCTAATTGTTCAATTAATCTTGTTCGGCCAATTTCCATCCATACAAGATAATTATTATGATAAACAACGCCCATCTGATCCGTTTCAGCGTAGCGCACCTCGATGATTGTTTCAGCAATTTCCATTCCAAATTCCTCCAGTCCCAACTACTTCTTCCTTCTTATTTTACCAAAGCAAGCAAAAAAAAGCTCTCCCTGAATATTCTCAGAGAAAGCTTTTCTGGTTTTTTAGTTATTTTTCAATTTTTCGAGTTCTACAAGGAATTTATCATTTAGTACACGGATAAATGTACCTTTCATTCCTAGTGAGCGAGAATCAATAACGCCTGCACTTTCTAATTTACGAAGTGCATTTACGATTACAGAACGTGTAATGCCGACACGGTCCGCTATTTTAGAGGCAACAAGAAGTCCTTCTTTACCGTTTAACTCATCGAAAATATGCTCAATAGCTTCTAATTCACTGTAGGAAAGAGAGCTGATTGCCATTTGCACAACGGCACGGCTACGAGCTTCTTCTTCAATTTCTTCTGCTTTTTCATGCAAGATTTCCATCCCAACAACTGTTCCACCGTATTCAGCTAATAGCAAATCATCGTCTGTGAAATTACTTTCTAAACGAGATAAGATAAGAGTTCCAAGACGTTCACCACCACCGACGATAGGTACAATAGTTGTTAAACCTTTAGTAAATAAATCGCTATTTTCGATTGGAAAAGCAGTATATTGGCTTGATACTTCTAAGTTAGAAGAAGTTTCACCTACATTAAATAAACTTTGTGTATACTCTTCCGGGAATTGACGTTCTGTAAGCATTTGTTTCATCCGGTCATTTTCAATTGGTAAAGCTTCAGAATAACCAAGTAATTTACCTTTACGGCTTACGATATACGTATTTGCTTCAATCACGTCTGTTAATGTGTCAGCCATTTCTTTGAAGTTTACTGTTTTTCCTGCAGCGTTTTGTAACATAGCATTAATTTTTCTTGTTTTTTCTAATAAAGTCATTATTAGATCCTCCTAGTATTTTATAAAATAAATTGTGTTAAGTCTTTATTCGTCATTATTGGTGCAAGTTTTTCATTAACATAGTTTTCTGTTACTTTGATAGACTCCATATTAATTTCAGGTGCTTCAAAAAGTAAATCCTCTAGTAATTTTTCTAAAATGGTATGAAGTCTTCTTGCTCCGATATTATCTGAATCTTGATTAACTTGGAATGCAATCTCAGCGATTCTTTCTACAGCTTCTTTTGTAAAAATCAAGTCAATTCCTTCTGTTTTAAGTAAAGCTTTGTATTGTTTAATTAGCGCATTGTCTGGTTCTGTTAAAATTTTATAAAAATCATCTTGGGTTAGTTTATCCAGTTCAATTCTAATTGGGAAACGACCTTGAAGCTCTGGAATCAAATCGCTTGGTTTAGACATATGAAAAGCTCCAGCGGCAATAAATAAAATGTACTCCGTGTTGACTGTACCATATTTGGTAGAAATTTGCGACCCCTCAACGATTGGAAGAATGTCTCTTTGAACGCCTTCTCGAGAAACTTGCGCATTTCCACCGCCTTCTTTACTGGCGATTTTATCGATTTCATCAATGAAAATCATACCCATTTGCTCTGCACGATGAATCCCTTCTGCTGCAAGTTCATCTGAGTCAATCAATTTAGATGCTTCATCCTCAAAAAGAATTTTCTTTGCTTCACGCACTGTTACTTTGCGTTTTTTCTTTTTTGCTGGAAACATGCCAGAAAGCGCATCTTGCATGCCATTCATTTGATCCATTCCAGCGCCGCGCATCATATCGAGCATTGGGTTTTGTTGCTCTTTTACTTCAACTGTTACTATTTCATCATCAAGCTCACCATTTTGAAGGCGCCATTCGATTTGGCTTCTTTTATTCTTTAGTTCTTGATCTACTTCTTCCTCAGCAGATTCATCTGATTGATTCATACCGCCAAAAAGAGCTTCTAATGGATTTTGCGATGTGGTTTGTTTTTTCTTTTGGCTCGGTGCTAAAAGTTTGATTAAACGTTTTTCTGCGTTTTTTTCTGCTTTCACACGTACTAATTGCATTTTTTCTTCTTTTACTAAACGAACAGAAACTTCCACTAAATCACGTACCATAGATTCCACGTCGCGACCAACATAGCCAACTTCAGTAAATTTAGTAGCCTCTACTTTGGAAAAAGGAGCACGAACAATTTTTGCAATTCGGCGTGCTATTTCCGTTTTACCTACTCCAGTTGGTCCAATCATTAGAATATTTTTCGGAATAATTTCATCTCGAATAGATTCATCCATTAGTTGTCTACGATAGCGATTTCTTAGTGCTACAGCGACTGATTTTTTTGCTCCAGTTTGTCCTACAATATATTGATCCAGTTTTTCGACAATTTGCTTTGGTGTCAACTGGTTCATTAACGTTAAATTTGTCAAATTAACCACTCCTTCAAAGCTCTTCTACTGTAATATGGTCATTCGTAAATACACAAATTTCAGAAGCAATTTCTAGCGCATGACGAGCTATGTCTTTTGCTTCCATTTGACCGCCATTATGTCTTTTAAGTGCACGTCCAGCTGCTAGAGCATAGTTTCCACCAGAACCGATTGCTAAAATACCATCATCAGGTTCAATAACTTCTCCTGTTCCAGAAACTAACAATAATGTATCTTTATCCATTACGATTAACATTGCTTCTAATTTACGTAGAACACTATCACTTCGCCATTGTTGAGCAAGTTCAACAGCAGCTCTTTCTAAATTTCCATTATATTCATTTAATTTTGCTTCGAATTTTTCAAATAAAGTAAAGGCATCTGCAACGGATCCAGCAAAACCAGCTATTACCTTATCATGAAAAAGACGGCGAACTTTTTTGGCAGTATGTTTCATTACTACCGATTCCCCGAGCGTAACTTGACCGTCCCCAGCCATCGCAGCTTTACCATCGTGCTGCACAGCAAAAATTGTAGTAGCATGTAATTCCATTTTCTTTAACCTCCTCCAAATTTAAGCTCGCGGATGATGTTTCATATAAGTAGCTTTTAAATGTTCCTTTGTCACGTGTGTATATATCTGGGTGGATGATAAGCTAGCATGACCAAGCAACTCCTGCACCGTTCTCATATCTGCGCCATTATTAAGTAAGTCTGTTGCAAATGTATGGCGTAACATATGCGGATGGATTTTCCGAGTCAACGAAGCCTTACTAATTATTTTCGTTAAACAATACCTAATCCCTCTTGTCGTAAGTGGATCACCATGATGATTAATAAGTAAAGAATCATGCGTTTTTTTGAAATGAATCATTAATTCTGTTCGTCCTCTTAAATAATCAGTTATCGCGTCCTCTGCATAGGCACCAAACGGCACATAACGCTCTTTATTTCCTTTTCCACGAATAAGAATTGCCTGATAAGATGTATCTAAATCAGAAAGCATTATACCTGCACATTCACTCACACGAATCCCTGTGCCATACAGCACTTCTAAAAGCACTCGATCTCTCATTGTAAGCGTTTCATTATCTTCATAAACCACTTGAAACAAAGCTTCCATTTCTTCTGAATAGAAAAATTTGGGAAGCCTTAGCTGATTTTTCGCATGTGAAACGTAGGTAAACGGATTTTCAGTAATAACATTCTCCCTTAAAAGAAAAGTGTAAAAACTCCGTAAACTTGAAATCTTTCGAGCTACTGTTGTTCTAGAAAAAGATTTTTGCTTTAATTCAGTTAAATAAATCCGAACGTCTAAAAATGTAACTTGTTGATACTCTGTAATAGCTTGTTCATTTAAGAAGTGACGAAAATCATTTAAATCATTTTCATAAGCCGTACTTGTATGTTCCGAATAATTCCGTTCTGAGTGAAGATAGTCAAGAAATCGCTTCTCTAACTGCCCCTCTTGCGTCATGCGAATACACCTCTCAAACACTTTCATGTTAACATAAGACTATGCACGTTGCAATAATTTTATACATTTTTCGCAACTTTTTGAATTAATCAGGATTTATAATCAATTCAATCTAAAATCAACTTTTATGTGAAATAGTCAACATTTATTACCACGATTTTCCTAACCATTTAATAGATAGAAAAACTGCCTTTCCATCACTATCGATTCTTTTAAAAATATAAAAACGATAATCGTGATGAAAAGAACAGTAAAGAATAGTCCTAAATTATTATAGTGTTTTTAAAGTTGTTCTGCAACCTTTTTTATTGCATCTAATGCTCTTCCAGCCAATTTTTCATTACGTTCTTGCTTAGCGCGAATCTTAGCAGGTAACTCCGGAAAGAGACCGAAATTTACATTCATTGGTTGGAAAGATTTTTTACTAGCACTCGTAATATAGTTAGCTAAACTTCCAATCGCGGACTCAGGAGGGAAAACAATCGGCTCTTTGTTCTGTACAAAATTAGCTGCATTGATTCCTGCTGCAAGTCCACTAGCTGCTGACTCCACGTAACCTTCCACACCAGTCATTTGACCAGCGAAAAATAAGTCATTTCTGGTTTTCAATTGATAGGTAGGATTAAGTACTGTTGGGGAGTTAATAAATGTATTTCGGTGCATTACTCCATAACGAACGATTTCCGCATTTTCTAGTCCTGGAATTAAGCCAAATACGCGTTTTTGTTCACCCCATTTAAGATGTGTTTGGAATCCTACCATGTTATAAAGTGTCCCTGCTGCATCATCTTGTCTTAATTGCAATACTGCATATGGTCTTTTGCCAGTTTTTGGATCTTCTAATCCAACTGGTTTAAGTGGACCAAAAAGCATTGTTTTAATTCCACGTTTTGCCATTACTTCTATAGGCATGCATCCTTCAAAGAAAACTTCTTTTTCAAATTCTTTTAATGCGGCAGTTTCCGCAGTTACTAGTGCTTCATAAAAAGTGTTGAATTCTTCTTCTGACATTGGGCAGTTTAAGTAGGCAGCTTCTCCTTTATCATATCTTGATTTTAAATATACTTTATCCATGTCAATACTATCTTTTTCAATAATAGGCGCTGCTGCATCATAAAAATAAAGGTACTCTTCACCAGTTAAGCGTTTAATTTCTTCTGCTAGAGCTGGGCTAGTAAGCGGACCTGTTGCAATGATGGTTGGCCCTTCTGGAATAGATGTGACTTCTTCTGTATGAATAGTAACGAGTGGATGATTTTTTACTTTGTCCGTGATATAGCCAGAAAATTCATGGCGATCAACTGCAAGTGCTCCTCCAGCTGGCACAGAAGCTTTGTCAGCTGATTCAATAATAATTGAATCAAGTATCCGCATTTCTTCTTTAATTACGCCCACCGCATTAGTTAAGCCATTAGCTCGCAGTGAATTGGTACATACTAGCTCAGCAAATTTATCTGTATGGTGTGCCGGCGTTTGCTTAACAGGCCTCATTTCATATAAATCTACTCTTACACCTCGCTTAACAAGTTGCCAAGTTGCCTCACTACCAGCTAATCCTGCTCCAATTACATTAACACTTTTTTCCATTTGTCCGCCTCCTCGCGCAACAATGGCAACACAGGAACTATCCGAGTGCTGCCATTTTTCCATTTATTGTTGTGTGGATTCTTTATAATCACAATTTGTACATTGTACTTGTACGCCTTTTTTCAATTTTTTCTCTACTAATGCACGCTTATTACATTTTGGGCAAGCTCTTTCAACTGGTTTATCCCAAGAAACATAATCGCAATCTGGATAACGATCACAACCATAGAAAATACGCTTTTTCTTGCTTTTTCTTTCTATTACATGTCCTTTTTCACATTTTGGACAAGTAACGCCGATTTCTTTAACAATTGCTTTTGTATTTCGGCAATCAGGAAATCTGCTGCACGCAAGAAACTTTCCATATTTCCCCATTTTGTATACCATTGGTGCCCCGCATAAGTCACAATCGATACCCGCTGGTTCATCTTTAATTTCAATTTTTTCCATTTCAGCATCAGCTTTAATAACATTTGGTTCAAATTGTTTATAAAACTCATCAATCACTTTAACCCATTCAACTTCACCATGCTCTACTTCATCTAATTCACTTTCCATATTAGCGGTGAACTTCACATCTAAAATTTCTGGGAAATATTCCTCAATCATTTCATTGACTATTTCACCAAGTTCAGTTGGAACAAAACGTTTATTTGTTAGCGAAACATAATTTCTACGCTGGATTGTATCTAATGTCGGTGAATACGTCGATGGACGCCCAATACCAATTTCTTCAAGTGTTTTTACTAATCTTGCTTCTGTGTAACGTGGAGGTGGCTGCGTGAAATGTTGACGCTGTTCGAGTGATTCGGACTGCACCTTGTCGCCTTTTTTCAAATCCGGTAAAATATTTTCTTTTTCTTCCGTATTATCATCGTTACTTTCAACATAGACTTTCATAAAACCATGGAATTTGATTTTAGATCCGTTTGCTCTAAAGTTAACACCATTATTATCCAAATCAACTCGCATTGTATCTAGTACAGCTGGTGTCATTTGGCTAGCAATAAAACGTTCCCAAATTAAGCGATATAATCGAAGTTGGTCTCTCGTTAGATATTCTTTTACTTCTTGCGGGTTTCTCATAGCGCTCGTTGGACGAATCGCTTCGTGAGCATCTTGTGCGCCTTTAGCATTTTTATCAGATCGTTTATGATTACGGGAAAATTCAGCCCCATATGTTTCTTTAATATAATTACTTGCTTCTAAAATAGCTGAATCTGCAATACGAGTAGAGTCAGTACGCATGTAGGTAATTAAACCAACTGTACCTTGTTTTCCAAGAGTGATTCCTTCATAAAGCTGTTGAGCAAGCATCATTGTTTTTCTAGTACGATAATTTAATTTCCTCGCTGCTTCTTGTTGTAAACTTGATGTAGTAAAAGGTGCAGCGGGATTTCTAAGCCGTTCTTTTTTAGTTACGTCAGTCACATCAAATGTTTTACCTTTAATTGCCGACATTACTTCTTTAACATCATCTGCAGTGGATAGTTTTTTCTTCTTACCATTCACACCATAAAAATTAGCTTGGAATTTTTTCTTCCCTTTTAGGAAATTTCCGTCAATTGTCCAATATTCTTCTGGTTTGAAATTATTAATTTCTTTTTCGCGGTCAATAATAATTCGTAGAGCAATAGATTGCACGCGTCCCGCACTTAGACCTTTTTTCACTTTCTTCCATAAGATAGGACTAATGTTATAACCAACTAAACGATCCAAAATTCTTCTCGCTTGTTGGGCGTTCACAAGGTCCATATCAATTTTTCGTGGTGACTTAAATGATTCTTTTACTGCTTCTTTTGTAATTTCATTAAAAACTACACGTAATTTATCTGATTGGTCTAAATCTAAACTATTAGCCAAATGCCACGCAATTGCTTCTCCTTCGCGATCTGGATCGGCTGCGAGATAGACTTTTTTCGCTTTTTTGGCTGCTTGTTTTAAGTCTTTCAAAACAGGGCCTTTTCCGCGAATCGTAATGTAACGAGGTTCGTAGTCATGTTCTGTATCTACGCCCATCTGACTCTTCGGTAAATCCCTCACATGACCCATTGAAGCTTTAACTTTAAATTTCTTTCCTAAATACTTCTCAATTGTTTTTGCTTTTGCAGGTGACTCTACAATCACTAAATAATCTGCCATATCTATATATTCCTCCCTGATTTGGGTCAATACACGGGCTTAACTAGTTGCTATCATACTATTACAGTCTTAGCCTCGCGTTCAATAAGTTTGCATGCTGACTTTTCACATAATTCAGTAGTAAATATTAGCCCTTCCTACTGGGTTTGTCAATGACTTTTAATAAAAAAACCATTTTATGTGGTGTAAAACAGCTTTCTTTAGCAAACTTATCTTAAAAAATCAGGAATTGCAAGCCAAATCACTTAAAAAGAATAATTTCACTACTTTTATAGCTTAATTTGAAAAAATTCTTCTATTATATTGTTTGTATTTAAAATTAACTTCGCACCTTCTTGAATTAAACGGTTTGTACCTCTCCAAGTATCTATAAAAATATTACCAGGAACCGCAAAAACTTGTCTATTTTGTTCAAGAGCAAAATCTGCTGTTATTAATGAGCCGCTTCTTTCAGCAGCTTCAATTATCACTGTACCGACAGCTAACCCGCTAATAATACGGTTACGTTCAGGAAAATACCATCTTCTAGCTTCTTCATTTGGTAAATATTCACTTATAAGTAAACCCTTTTCTGTTACTTCTGCTGCTAACGATTCATTCAAACGTGGGTAAATTCTATTCACTCCAGAGCCAAGTACTGCAATAGTAGCTCCCTTTTTGCATAAGGCCGCTTTATGAGCTTCTGCATCTATTCCAAGCGCCAGTCCGCTAACTATCGTGAAACTATGATTTGAAAGTTCACCAGCTATTAATGAGCACGCTTTTTTACCGTACTCACTCATTCGTCGTGTTCCGACAATTGCAATGGCTTGTTTTTTTAATAAATCTATATTTCCTTTACAAAACAATAGGGGTGGCGCTTCATATATTTCTTTAAGTAATTCAGGATAGGCATCATCAAGGATACAAACTATTGTTACTTCTTCTGATGAATAAATTACTGCTTCCTCTAATTCAGTAATCACCTGCTCTTTTATGTCTGGGGTGAAAAAATTAGTTGCAACTTGTTCTATTGACATCTCCCAACAATTAAAATTAGTTATTTTTTGCCAGATTACGGCCCTTTTTTTAGCAGAAATAGATTTACATGAAGCGATTTTTAACCAAGTGTCTCGTTTTTTTAAATTCATTTTCTGCACCTCCGTGATTGTTATTCCCTAGTGTACAAAGATAAGTCTTTTTTGTAAAATCGATAAAATTTACTTTTAAGCCCCAAAAAGCGTATTTTCTGGGGAGAAAATACGCTTTCAACTTAAGTATTTAACTATTTTAGTCTTTCAAAATGTGATTTTGCTTCTTTTACAGGCGAAAAACTTAAACGATGAATCGGGCAAATCCCAATAGTATCTAAGCCCTTCAAGTGTTTCTTCGTCCCATAACCCATATTGTTTACAAAATCATACCCTGGATATAGTTCATCATATTGTTGCATTATTCTATCTCTTGTAACTTTGGCAATGATAGAAGCACAAGCGATAGAAATACTTTTCGTATCACCTTTTATAAGAGATAACTCCGCTTCAGAGTATTTTAGCGGCATAGCATCAATTAAGGTAAAATCAGGTGCTGGATTCAATTCTTCTAACGCCATACGCATGGCTAATTTTGTCGCTTCATAAATATTTACTTGATCAATTACATCATGCTCAATAATTCCGATTCCGATAGAGATAGCTTCTTTTTTAATTATATCAAAAAGCGCATCCCGTTTCGCTTCATTTAATTGTTTAGAATCATTAATACCAAGTACAGAAAAATCTGCCGGTAAAATGACTGCTGCAGCGACTACTGGACCAGCTAACGGACCACGACCTACCTCGTCTACCCCAGCGATATGCTGGAAACCTTGTTTTAAGAGCTCCGTCTCATATTGTTTCATTTCTATTAATTTTGCAGCTAATTTTGCTTCTTTTTCCCATTTTTTCCGGGTCGAGCGCAGGAGTCTTTCTACACCTTTTCGTTCATCTCTTAAGCAGAGTTGAAAAAAAGGATCTTGTTCTGAAGTCACTTGGCTGAGTTTTTCTCGGATAATAGATATAGGTTCGCTCATTCAGCAGCATCTTCCCAATTAGGGAAATCAAAAGACATTCTTCCTAATTTTTGTTGACGGATTTCTCGAACAACGGTCTCAGCTGCACGTGAATAATCAGGATCATTATAACGATCTAAAAGTCCTCTTTTTTCAGCAATAAAAGCTAGTGTTTCAATTGGATCTTCTGATACTGTCTCTACTTTTAGCCAATTTTGAAGGCGATCAGGGTAATGTTTTTCTAAGAATCGTAGGCCATAACCAGCAATTTCTTCCATTTGTAATAAATCATCTTTAATCGCACCAGTTAATGCTAATTTATAGCCAATTTCTTGGTCTTCAAACTTAGGCCATAGAATCCCTGGTGTATCTAAAAGTTCTAGTGTTTTTCCCACCTTAATCCATTGTTGAGCTTTAGTGACTCCTGGTTTATTCCCAGTTCGTGCAATATTTTTTTTTGCCAAACGATTAATCAGTGTCGATTTTCCTACATTCGGAATTCCGAGTATCATCGCCCGAATAGCTCTTGGTTTCATACCTTTACTTCTTAAACGTTCAAACTTTTCAGCCATTAATTTTTCAGCTGCCTGTTCGATTTTAAATAAACCCTTTCCTTCTTGAGCATTGACTGCTACTGCTGGCAAGCCTTTCTCAGCAAAGTAATCAATCCATTCTTTGGTCGTTTTCTCGTCAGCTGTATCTGCTTTATTTAAAATAATCACTCGTCTTTTTTGGTGAATAATTTCTTCTAGCATTGGATTGGATGAAGATAGTGGGATACGTGCGTCTACTAATTCAAAAATCACATCTACTAGTTTTAATTTTTCTGTCACCTCACGACGAGCTTTGGCCATATGACCTGGAAACCATTGAATTGTCATCATATACTCCTAATCTATTAGTTTAGCATCTTCAATTGGCCAATAACAAATAGGTGTTGTTCCAAGCACCTTACTTAGTGGTATCGGACCTATTATTCGGCTGTCTTTGCTTGCCCTACGATTATCACCTAAAACAAAATAAGTATCTTTTGGAATTTTACCCCCATCTAGTTGATCTTTAGAACTGTAATCATCTGTTAGGTAGCCATCTTTCAGCTTTTCTTTGTAAGTATCTAAATACGGTTCATCATATTTTTTTCCATTAATGTAAAGTTGATCTGCTTTATACTCCACTGTGTCACCAGGTAAACCAATCACTCGTTTAATGTACTCTTTTCCATCTGTTTCACGAAAAACAATTACATCAAACCGATTTACTTTACCAAACCGATTTATAATGACACGGTCATCACTATGAAGCGTGGGCATCATCGAAATTCCATCCACAAGAATAGGCACGAACAAATAAAAACGGATTATAACAGCTAATAACACTGCTAAAACAGCCGCCCAAATCCAAGACCATAACCGTTTTAAATTCTTCTCCTTCAAAAAACTGCACCGCCCTATTTTTTACTAACAGTCTTATTATAAACGAAAAAACTTTCATTTAATAGATAAATCCGCGAAAAAGTAACTTTCACGGATTTCTTATTATTTCCCAAATTGAATTACTGTACCATTTACCGTATTTTCATCAATAAATCCAAAAACTCGGCTATCAGAACTACCACCGCGGTTATCCCCGAGGACAAATAGCTTGCCTTTTGGAACCGTACTTTCTCCCGTCATATCTGATAATGTATAATCCGCTATATATGGTTTTTGATTTGGGTCCGGGTTCCATAGTGTTAGCGTTCCTTCTGGCAAATAACTTTCAACTTTTCGCTTACCATTTAAATATAATTCACCATTTTTAAAAGCAATTTTATCTCCTGGTATGCCAATAACTCGTTTGATAAAATGTTCACCTGATCCAATCATTGGTGGTTCATCAAATACAATAATATCAAAGCGATCAGGACTTGTTATTTTCTCAATAAAAATTCGGTCTCCATCTTGATAGGTAGGAACCATAGATGTTCCTTCTACTTTCACTGGCGCAATAACAAAATTACGAATAACTAATGCAATTGCAAGTGCTGCTACAATAACAAGCACCCAGCTTAATAATTGATGTGTCCTGCTTTTTTTCTTAGGCTTTTCTTCCAAATAATCTGCCATCTACGTCTCCTCCTAGAACTCTTCGTAAGTTTGAACTATCGCTTCAAAGACTTTCCAAACGAAATTACTTTCCCAAGAACTGTATCTTTGGAAATAAAGCCGATATAGCGACTGTCCTTACTTACTTGACGATTATCCCCTAACACAAAAAGTTTGCCATCTGGAACAGTAAGAGAGCCATCAGAATATGGAATATCAGCCATCGTAAAATTAGGATCGCCTTTATCATCTGTTGTTAAATAACCACTAGTTAAAGCACTTTTCTCAGAATCTAAATATGGTTCCTCATACTTTTTACCATTAATATAAAGTTGGTCTTCCTTATACTCCACTTTATCTCCTGGTAGACCAATCACTCGCTTAATATACTCTGCATTTTCTTCATCAGGGGCAGGAAATACAATAATATCAAAGCGTTTTGGATCAGATATTTTATTAATAAATAGATGTTCACCATCATGTAGTGTTGGGTCCATTGATTTCCCATTAACAGTAACTGGAGAAATTAAAAAATAACGAATACCGAAAGCGAGTATGAGCGCAATGATAATTATTTTTATCCATCCAAATGCCCCAGAAAAAAATTTATTTTCACTTTTCATGTCTTTTTATCCTCTCCAATTATTATTAATAAAGTATAGCACGAAACAAGCCGGTTGTTACAGTAAAACAAGCTGGATTAACATAAAAAATACGCGCCATTTACGACGCGCATTTCGAATCATGCTGATGTTTTAATAGGGATAATGGAACCATCCTCTAATTGCAGCTGAGGTTCTTCTTCACCGCGAGCTGCTTTATCAGTAATAATACACTTTGTAATGTCATCACGAGAAGGAATTTCAAACATGACTTCTAACATGATTTGTTCAATGATGGAACGAAGACCACGAGCCCCAGTTTTACGTTCAATCGCCTCTTTCGCAATTTCAATTAAAGCTGTAGGTTCGAATTCAAGCTCTACATCATCAAGCTCTAACATGCGTTTATATTGTTTTACTAAAGCATTCTTCGGTTCTGTCAAAATGGAAACTAGTGCGGCTTCATCCAGTTGTTCTAGTGTTGCAATAACTGGCAAACGACCGATAAATTCTGGAATTAATCCGAATTTTAATAAGTCTTCTGGAACAACGCGAGAAAGATAAGTTTCATCTTCTTTTAGTTTCGCATTATCAGTTCCAAATCCAATGACTTTTTCACCCATTCGATTTTTTACGATTTGTTCGATTCCGTCAAATGCCCCACCAACGATAAATAGAATGTTTCCTGTATCAATTTGAATTAACTCTTGATGAGGGTGTTTTCTACCACCTTGAGGAGGAACACTTGCAACAGTCCCTTCCAAAATTTTCAGCAATGCTTGTTGCACACCTTCACCGGAAACATCTCTAGTAATGGATGGATTTTCAGATTTGCGAGCAACTTTATCGATTTCATCAATGTAGATAATACCTTTCTCGGCTTTCTCTACATCATAGTCTGCTGATTGAATTAGTTTAAGAAGAATATTTTCTACATCCTCCCCAACGTAACCAGCTTCTGTTAGTGAAGTCGCATCTGCAATCGCAAACGGAACATTAAGAATTCGCGCTAATGTTTGAGCAAGAAGTGTTTTACCACTACCAGTTGGACCGATTAAACAAATATTACTTTTTGAAAGTTCTACTTCATCTTCTTTAGTTTCATTGGAATTAATACGTTTATAGTGGTTGTAAACTGCTACAGCGAGTGCTTTTTTAGCACGTTCTTGACCAATAACATAGTCACTTAATATATGACGGATTTCTTGTGGTTTTGGCACCTCACCAAAATCAACAAATTCAGAAATACCTAGCTCTTCTTCAATAATTTCATTACAAAGCTCGATACATTCATCACAAATATAAACACCTGGACCGGCCACTAATTTACGTACTTGATCTTGAGTCTTTCCGCAAAAGGAGCATTTAAGTTGGCCTTTTTCGTCGTTAAATTTAAACAAAATATTTCACCCCTTCGCATAGGTATGTTCTTTATAGGCGATTTTTACATCTCCTATGTGTGTTAATAATATCATTTGTTTATTAGAAATGCCAATCATCTGTATTCATATTTCTACATTCAGAAGGACACGAGTATAACTCATGTCCCCCTCATTTTTAATGAAATTATTCAAACAATCGTAGTTTATTTTTCCACTGCGCTATCTAATAATACATCAATAGCTTTACGAATTTTAAGGTCAGATTTAAGTTCGCTCATATCGCCAAGTGCAGCACGAACAGCGTCTTTTTCCATACCATATTTTTCAGCTAATGTAGAAATTTCTTCGTCAATAGCTTCTTCAGTTGGTTCAATGTTTTCAGCTTCCGCAATAGCTTCAAGCACTAGGTTCATTTTCACGCGTTTTTCAGCGTCTTTTTCCATTTGTGCGTGCATTGCTTCTTCTGTTTGACCAGTGAATTGGTAATACAATTCAGGAGTTAGACCTTGTGCTTGTAAATCTTGTGCAAAATGATTCATTAAATGATCAGCTTCATGGTGAACCATTGCGTGTGGAATATCCACTTCTGCATTTTCAACAGCTTTCGCAATAACTTCTTCTTGTTTAGCTTGAGCAACTGACTCTTCTTTTGCTTCTTGTAAACGTTTAGAGATTTTTTCTTTTAATTCATCTAAAGTTTCTACTTCTTCGTCAATGTCTTTTGCAAGTTCATCGTCAAGAGCTGGAACTTCTTTTGTTTTGATTTCATGTAATTTCACTTTGAATACTACTGGTTGTCCAGCTAAATCTTCCGCATGATATTCTTCAGGGAAAGTTAACTCGATATCCGCTTCGTCGCCAGCTTTTAGGCCAACTAATTTTTCTTCAAAACCAGGAATGAATTGTCCGCTTCCAAGTTCTAGAGAATGATTTTCAGCTTGTCCACCTTCAAAAGCTACGCCGTCTTTAAATCCTTCAAAATCAAGGATAACAGTGTCGCCATTTTCAGCAGGAGCATCTTCTTTAACAACTAACTCAGCTTGACGCTCTTGTAATTGTTTTAATTCAGCTTCTAATTCTTCTGTTGTTAGTTCTGTTTCGCGTTTTTCAACTTCAAGACCTTTATAGTCTCCTAGTTTCACTTCAGGTTTTACTGTAACTTCTGCTGTTAAAACCCAAGTTTCACCTTTTTCCATAGACTCAATGTTTACTTGTGGAGTGTCTACTGGATCAATTCCAGCTTCGTCAATTGCAGCAGAATATACTTCTGGTAGCAAGATATCAAGCGCATCTTGGTAAAGTGCTTCTTCGCCAAAACGTTGATTGAAAATTTGACGTGGAACTTTCCCTTTACGGAATCCTGGTACGTTAAGAGTTTTACGTACTTTTACGAAAGCTCTATCTAAACCTTCTTTTACTTTTTCTTGTTCAATTTCAAAAGTAAGTTTTCCAACATTACCTTCTTGTTTTTCCCATTTTACTGACATGGTATAATTCCCTCCATCATCTATTTAGTTCAATTTAATTGCTCTCATGACAAGTTTCAGCCATACTCACTAATAATAACACAGATATCCCTGACTTGAAAACAAGAAATATCATTATATAAAATAATTTTGCTGCCTTATTTCTAACTCTTCAATAATTGAAATTGCTTCCTCAACTGCCTCTTGATTTACTGCGTCTGAAATCATGCTAACATCGCCGTACATAGAGTTAGCCCATTTAAAGTATGCATTTACCCATACATTTACTTCTTTTGGCTCAAGTTCAAACGGATAAAGCATAAATAAATGTTGTTGAATAATCCCTATTATTTGTTCTAATAAACTAGGATTACTGTGTTCAAGTTTATCTGTGAGACCAGAAAACAGTTCCATCGCAAATGTATTTTCGGCTAACATTGGGACTTCACTGGGGTTAAAGGTGCCAGTCTTTTCAATTTTTCGAACTTCTATTTCTTCATTTACTTCCTTTTCTTGCATCAGCTCAAAGATCATTGACTGTACAAACGGAGAAAAACTTTCATCCGCTAAAAACACTTTAAAAGCTGGTAAAAAGTCATCAATTTCTAGAAAACGAGCTTCTTGTAAAAATTCGAGTTGTTCAGCAATTTGCCACGAAGCAAAATCCCGAATATCTTTTCTAGGAACAAATTGTTTAGGAAATGGAATAACATTGTTCGTTACTTGCTCCGTGTCTTCCTGTTTTTCTTCTTCCATATAATGACGAACCAATGTAAAATAAGTATCCATATTATCTTCTTGCATAAAAGTAACAGATAATTCTCCTAAAATTTCCTTATTGTAGCCATTCATTGTTAAGAAATTTTGGCCTATTTCTTGCGCTTTTTTAGTTTTATTCGTCTGATTATAAAATTGAATTAATCTATGTACAATTTCCTCGTTGCATGGTTCTTGGTGATACGCATTTTCCAAATAATGCAGCGTACTCATTTTTTCTTCTTCAGTCAACGAGGCAATCCCTTTTTCCATAAATTTTTTAACGCTTACCGGAAAAAAAGCACCACTTTCACTCATCGTTTTATCTCCTTTTATTCAAAAAGCTTTATTTATTCTAACTGGATTTACCCTTATTGTAGAAAGTCTAACCATTTTCAACAAAATATGTTAACTTGGATTTGATTCATTCTACTTGGATAGTTTAGTTCTGTCAAGTGAGTTTGGTGGTGTTTTATTACGTAAAATTGTCTGGAATAAGCCTTTGCTTTATCAAATTTTTTGCCAACAGAAATATAGACCTCGATTTTTTATTTCGAGGTCCAATTCACTTTATTTACTCACTATATTCTGTTAAAACTTCTTGATACATTTCCTGATATATTTCTTCTATATTATCTGTTTCTTCCGTAGTTTCTCCACCATCTAAAAATAATTCTTCTTTGGGTAACTCTTCCTCTGGGAATTTACTTATAACAGCATTTGAAAGAATATAGTTATCACCATCTGGATTTTTTTCTAAGAAAAGTGTGTATTCTTCCCCGTTTTCCATGTTTTTATAGCCATCAATCGTTAAATCATATTCTTTTCCCTCTACTAAAACATTTTCTACACTATACTCTAATACTTTGATAGTCATATTCTCTTTCAATTTTCCTGTTGTATCTTTTTCGATAGAATTTATTTGCACATTGCTCATTGTATAAAAATCGGTTGGGAATATATTTTCTTTCGTTTCTTTAGTTACTGTGGCTTTTTCTGATTTCTTAGTAGCCTTCACAATAATTGGGGCGCCTTTTTCAAGCGTATCCACATCTTCAGCAAGTTCTAGGTATTTTCCGTGGTAGGAAACAACGCCATTATTAGCTTTTACAGTTTCCGATTCGCTTTGTGTAGTTGTTTGTTCTTCTGTTGGTTTTTCTTTAACACTTTCGCTATTAGAACAAGCAGTTAATATACTAAGGCTTACTAAACCTATAACTATTATTATTTTTCTTTTCATCATCCATCCTCCTTTTTACTTATATAAAGCTTTAATGCCATTTAAATCATCTGTTTGCGGTTTAGTTTTATTGATAAAGCCTTTATCTAGCATAATTGCATTTCTGGTTTTTACATGCCCCAAGCCAAATCCATGGCCAAATTCATGCGCTACGGTTTCTATTTTGTGATTGTTTGAAAGTGAACGGAAACCTTTGTAAAGTGTAATTTCATTTTTCACAATTAACTTATTTGATTTGTAGTAAGTTGTATTACATACTGCTAAGACGTCTCCTTTGTTCGTTCCTGAACTACTGACGGTAAAGTTTGGATTCACATCATTTCCCATACTCACCGTATTTAGGTACGGGGAAGTATTCCAAGATTTTGCGCCACTAATAATGATATTTTTAAATCCTCTAGCTGAACCATTAATATAAATTTTAAAATTTTTGGCGCTACTTTTCGTCAATACATATCCGAGTTTTGAATATGCACTTACGTTAGTCGGTATGAGGAACGAAACTAATACCGTCAAAATAAGAAACATTACTAAAGTTTTTTTCTTCATGTTGTTTGCTCCTTTTTTTATATTACCACATGGTGTGGCTCATTAACTAAAAACGCTCATTTTGAGTGCTTTTTAATTATTTTTAACCTATGCTACTCATAAAAACACTTTAAATCACACATTAAAATCTCACTTAAAATAACGGCATTTTTATGAGATAATCGTACACTTCCCTTTTCGATATTGCTATATCCTGATGTGTACTTGTAGCCCATTTTCCTTGCGATAAAAGCTTGTGTAATTCCCCGTTCTAACCGTAATTCCCGAATTTTGGCCGTGTTAATTTTTCTGCTGTCTACTGTTTTCATGTCATCTTCTCCTTATCTACACAGTTTGAGTTATTAATATAATAATAACAACTCAATTAGAGGTTGTCAATTGAAAATTAATTCACTTTGTGTTAAATTATAGCTAAATTGAGTAAAATATTGTATAATCAAACAAAAAGGAGTGAAATTATGCCAAATTTAAGTAACAGACTCACTTTACTACGAGAAAAACAGGGATGGTCAAAAGCAGAAACAGCAAGAAGATTAGGTTTGAAGGCACCCTCTACTTATGGCAACTGGGAATATGGTATTCGTGAACCTGATTTAGATATGGTTACACAAATTGCAACTCTTTATGATGTGAGTGTAGATTATTTGTTAGGTCAACAAAGTATCCCAACCTATACTCCTAGTGAACTTCAAGGGGAGAAAGATATTGCTAAAAGAATGATAAAAATTAGTGAAGATTTAAGATATGAAGATGATTTGAATTTAAATGGAGAGCCTTTGAATGAATCAACAGCTCATTTCCTAGCTGATTCCATTGATTTTCTCTATGAACAAGTGAAAAAACTTAACGATTAAAATTTTCTATTCGTTTAACTTTGCCTTTTTTTGGGAATAATTAACAGAGTCAAAATAAAAAGTTAAAGGGGGAGTTTCATTTGTCAGAATGGTACTTCAAAAAGAACGAGCAGAAAATGGGGCCTTTTACAAATGTAGAAATGATTGCTCTATATAAAAAGAACGAAATTAATGATTTTACATTGGTCCAAAAATCCCCTCATCCTGAGTGGGTCGCTTTTAAGCAAACAGAATTACATCAACATGCTTTAAATCATGGGAATTCAGAACTAAAAATCAAAAATCTATTCTCTGCTGTATTCAAAAAGCATTCTAAAGAGGAAGGTGAGAAAGTCTTTATTGCTGGAACAAAATATACGACGCCAGCAACAAGTGACATTCCACATACTTGGCCTCATCCTTGGGTGTTTTCTAGAGTATTCTTAGTTTTAATCATTACGTACTTTTTACTTCTTGCTTGTACATATTTGTTTGATAACAGCAATACTATACCCGGGCTGATGGTTATTGGCTCTTTCGCAGTTCCGTTTTCGGTCTTATTATTCTTTTTCGAAACAAATGCACCGCGAAATATCAGCGTTTTTGATGTAGTAAAGATGTTTTTCATTGGTGGGGTCGCAGCACTTGTGGCAACTCTTGTCATTTATTCGATTATTCCGGTTGGAAAATTAAACTATTTTAATGCTTTATTAGTTGGTTTTATAGAAGAAACTGGGAAAATGATTATTGTTGCCCTATTCATCCGCTCGCTTAATTCGAAGTATATTCTAAATGGCTTATTAATTGGTGCAGCTGTTGGAGCTGGATTTGCTGCTTTTGAATCACTTGGATATGCATTTAACTATAGTGTCGATGCAGCATTTTTATTCAAGGATATTCATATTGCTGGTGAAACAATGATGAATGTTATCTTTAGTCGTGGTTGGCAGTCTATCGGTGGTCATGTTGTATGGGCTGCAATAACTGGTGCTGCTCTTGTAATTGCTAAAGGAGATCAAAAACTAGGAATGAACCATATTTTCACGGGCACTTTCTGGAAATGGTTTATTATCCCGATTGCTTTACATTTCGTTTGGGATTGTCCTTTCAACCCATTACCTGCTATTGCGTTTAAACAAATTGTTCTAATCGTAATTGTGTGGTTCGTTATTTTACGCCTAATCAGTAAAGGATTAAAACAAGTTTCAGTCATCTCAGCTGCGAGTAAAGCTACAAAATAATAAAAAAGGATTCTAAGAAAATTTCTTAGAATCCTTTTTTAGTGATTACTTGGTCAAACAACAATATATTATAGACATATCTCTATTTTCATGTAAAATAGAAGTATTATCTAATTAGCAGAGGGGTCATAAAAATGCGCGAATCTTTAAAAAATAGCAAGAGATTAGTTATCAAGGTTGGTACAAGTACATTAATGTATGGAAATGGCCATATTAATCTAAGAACTATTGAAAAATTAGCGATGGTTTTATCCGATTTACGTAATGAAGGAAAAGAAGTTATCTTAGTTTCTTCTGGCGCTATTGGAGTTGGCTGTCATAAATTACAACTTCCAGTGAGACCCACGAGTATTCCAGACCAACAAGCAGTCGCTTCTGTTGGACAAAGTGAATTAATGCATATATATAGTAAGTTTTTTGGTGAATATGGACAGGTTGTTGGTCAAGTCCTACTTACTCGTGATGTAACTGACTTCCCTATAAGTAGAGAGAATGTTATGAACACGCTCGAAAGTCTCTTAGAACGCGGTATTATTCCTATCGTAAATGAAAATGATACAGTTGCTGTTGAGGAACTAGAACATGTAACTAAATACGGCGATAACGACCTTCTTTCAGCTATTGTAGCTAAACTCGTGCAAGCTGATTTACTTATCATGCTATCTGATATTGATGGTTTTTATGGTAGTAATCCTTCAACTGACCCAAATGCAGTTATGTTTTCTGAAATTAATCAAATAACACCAGAAATCGAAGCACTTGCTGGCGGTAGAGGTTCTAAATTCGGAACTGGCGGCATGTTAACTAAACTTTCCGCTGCTTCTTATTGTATGAATGCTAACCAAAAAATGATTTTAACCAATGGTAAAAATCCTACAATTATTTTTGATATAATGCAAGGTGAACAAATCGGGACTTTATTTGCGAGTAAAAAGGAGGAATTTTCCCATGACGGAACTCATTAAAAAAGGAAGTGCCGCTAAAGAAGCAGCCCAATTTTTAGCGCAAGCATCAACTAAGCAAAAAAATGCAGCTTTGCTAAACCTAAGCAATGATTTGCTTGCTCATACAGCTTTCCTTCTTGAAGAAAACAACAAAGATATTATACGTGCTCGGGAAAAAGGAACACCTGAAACAATGATTGATCGCCTCCGTTTAACAGAAGAAAGAATAAAAGAAATTTCTGACGCTGTTAAACAAGTTGTTGCTTTGAAAGATCCAATCGGAGAAGTAACTAATATGTGGAAAAATGAAGCCGAACTCACTATCGGAAAAACAAGAGTCCCACTTGGAGTTATAGGTATCATTTATGAATCAAGACCAAATGTTACAGTTGATGCTTCTGTACTTTGTTTTAAAACTGGTAATGCTGTTATTTTACGTGGTGGTAGTGATGCAATTGATTCGAATAAGGCTCTTATGTCCGTTATTCAGAGTTCACTAGAGGCATCTGGCTTTCCTCGTTCTAGTGTTCAATTAATTGAAGACACATCTCGTGAAACAGCTCGTGATATGATGCGTTTAAATCGCTTTTTAGATGTTCTTATCCCGCGTGGTGGAGCTAAATTAATTCAAACTGTTCTTGAAAATGCTACTGTTCCAGTCATTGAAACCGGCACAGGAAATTGTCATATTTATGTCGATAAAGCTGCTGAAAAACAAATGGCAATCGATATTTTAGTGAACGCAAAATGTTCGCGCCCTTCTGTTTGTAATGCAGCAGAAACCTTACTTATTCACCAGGATGTAGCAGGCGCCTTTCTTCCTGAAATGGAAACTGCTTTAAAGGAGCATAACGTTGAATTACGCGCGGATGAACGCGCACGAGAAATTCTAAAAGAGTCTAAAGCAGCAACAGAGTCAGACTGGGAAGATGAATTTTTAGACTTTATTTTGGCCATTAAAGTTGTAGATTCAGTAGATGAGGCAATTAATCACATTAATAAATACGGGACAAAACATTCCGAAGCAATTATTTCGAATGATTATGCAACTGGACAAGCTTTTCATCAAAAAGTCGATGCTGCGGCAGTATATATTAACGCTTCTACTCGCTTCACAGATGGTTTTGCAATGGGATTTGGTGCAGAAATTGGCATTAGTACGCAAAAGCTTCACGCCAGGGGGCCAATGGGCTTAACGGAGCTCACCTCTACTAAATATATTATTTTCGGAGACGGTCAAATCCGCAATTAAAAACAAGGAAGCCTATTGGTTAGGCCTCCTTGTTTTTTGTATTCAACCAAGCAATTACATCTTTAAAAACAGTTTCTTTACATAATTCATTGACAAGTTCATGACGCGCATCTTCGTATATTTTATAGGTAACATCTTCCACTCCAGCTGCTTCTAAAGCTAAAGCGATTTTAGGTGTATCTTTCCCAAAATGCCCTACTGGATCATTACTACCTGACAGTAATAAAATAGGTAAATCTTTCGGTACACTTTCGATAGTTTGTTTTTGCTGGCTTATTTTAACTGCTTCAAAAAGATTATGGAAAAATCCGCTCGTTCCGACTACTGGCCCACAAAACGGGTCTTTCTCATAAGCTTCATAAATCGCTACATCACGTGAAAGCCAACTGAAGCGATGATTTTCATTAAACGGCTTATTATATCCCCAAAATGCTAATTTATTTAGAAATCCGCTTCGTTTCATTTCATCTTTTTTTACCCGGTGTTTCGTTATAATTTGTCCCATTTTTAGTAACGGAATTGGTTGTAACCCGCTTCCGCTAAGTATTACTCCGTCAACTTGATGTTGCGCCATAAAAGTGCGGATGACGAAACTTCCCATACTGTGTGCGAAAATAAAATAAGGCCGTACGGGGTAAGTTTCTTTTAAATAAGTTCGAACAACTACTTCATCTTGTATCATATTTTGAAAACCTGTTTCACCGTCTAAATGACCCAAATAACTTTCATCTATAGCTGATTTTCCAAACCCACGATGATCGTCTGCTACTACAATATATCCCGCTTCATTCAAACGTTCAGCAAACAAGCCATATCTAGCCCCGTGCTCTGCCATGCCGTGAACAATTTGAACTACACCAACTGGATTTTTAACTTCATCCCATATATGTAAATGTAAATCTAACCCATCTGTCGCTTTTAATTTTATTTGTTTGTACATGTGTCTCCCTCCCATTTCATCTTAATATTAGTATAACATCTGGCACTTATTTTCACTATTTCACTGCCTTTTATTAGGACTTTTGTATAACTAGTTAAAAAGTTACAGTTCCAACTATTCATTTATTCTAACTTGATTGTTCAGATAATCACAATATGCTATAATAAACCCATAAGGAGATGACACACATGGATAACTGTTTAGCGCAATTACAAATGTATGATTATTTACTAAAAAAATACCGTAACAAAGAGGTTTTCCCCGATACGCGAATGATTGTTGAAATCGATGGAAAACTTTGGACAGGTGACTTCCTCCAACTTGATGACTGCCATATCATTGAGATTGACTGGGAAGATACTCGTTTTACAAGAATTGAACGTACAAAAGAGGCTATCAATGATGAATTTAATGAAAAAGTAACGAACTCCAATGTGAATGTTAGTGAAAACCGCATTGATTCAAAAATTGGTAGTCTAAAAAATATTGAAATTCTGTATCAAGAAATTGGTAATTTTGTTCGCCAAGTCGAAAGCTCTACAACGACTTTAAAACCTTTACTATACAACGCATATTGCTTAGACACACGTGTTAAATTACCATTTTTAGACCTTAGCAAAAAAGAAATTACATTAGTATCTTTGACTAATTAAATGAACCCCCGCGAAACTTAAATTTCGCGGGGTATTTTTATGTTGTTTATTGAATGTGTTTTATAAGATCACTTGAAAGTTGAGTTAGTTCTGTTTGGAGGAATTTTGGCAATATTTCTATCTCACTCATCTTGTCTATTTCACACCATTTAAAATTCAGCTCGTAACCTGTCTCCCCTCTCTGCCCATATTGTTCTATTTTTGTAAACGTCGAAAGTTCTAACAGTGCGCTATTTGGATATAACTCCACAATATAATAAAACTCAATACTATCAATTTCCTCGCCATGATATACAAAGCGATTTTCCGCGATAATTTTTAAATCTCGAATAGTCACTTCTTCTCCAAGTTCTTCTCTCATTTCTCGCTGTAATCCTTCTTTAGTTAACTCATTTTCAACGGCACCACCCGGCAAAGTCCAATAATTTTCATTTTTAGTTGTGTGGAGTAAAATTTTGTTTTGATGCCTGATAATCGCTGCTACTCTTATATGTTTCATAGTCTCTCTCCTACAACTAAGACTTTGTTTCACGGGACACCGAAAAACGTTTGGCCAGGACATTTTCACTTGGAAGTAGTGTGTTTGCTGGATAAACGCCGGATGTAATATCTTGCTCTAGTTCTAAATAAATGTCAAAAAACTTATTTTTTTTATTCAAATTAACTCACACAACGCTATTGTAGCATATTTGCAGTTAAATGTAACCGAAATTTGCTAGTCCGCTTTATTACCAAAATCACGTGAAATTTGTTACACTAATAATAGTAAGATTTGTTCTTGTGTTTTGATTTAAGAGGAGGTATTTTCTATGACTAAAGTTATTTTAACTATTATCGCAATTATCGTTCCAGCATTTCTTGGATTTTTATTTGCTTATCAAATTTATAAGAAAAAAACTGCCACTTATATGCCATTAAGAAATGAATTTGTTCACTGGGCAAAGTAAACATCTATTAGGGAGGAAATCAAGATGAAAAAAACAGAAAGTGAAAAACCGCTTGTCATAAAAATTGTTATTAGTGTTCTTGTTGGTTTATTTTTACTTAATTTAATGCCATTCTTAGCAATCTTCGGTTAATTTTTTACTTAATAGTGCTTGAAGCAGCTTATTTTTTATGGTATATTGTAAATTGTGTTGAAATGAATAGCAATTTTTTATGGTGAGACAATTAATGACAGAGATGTCAGTTAATGCTTTTTTTATAAAAAGACTCCAGAGTGCCGGTTTTGCGGTGTTCTTGGGTCTTTTTTTGTGTGGAAAGGAGAAATGGATATGAATAATAAAACTGGTTGGAACATCGCAAAAATTATTGTTGGAGCACTTATTTTTTCGCTCGCTGTCAATGTTTTTGCAATCCCTAATAATCTTGGGGAAGGCGGCGTTACGGGGTTAACGATGATGCTTTACTACTTGCTTGGTTGGACTCCAGCGATTACGACGTTTATTTTTAATGGTATCTTACTTGTTATTGGTTATAAGTTTTTGGATCGCATGACGATTGTTTGGACGATTGTCGCGATTAGTTTCACTTCGCTATTCTTGCATTTTTCTGAACCACTTGCTTTTGTTGCAAGCCAATCTATCGTGGCAGCCATTTTTGCTGGCTTAATGATGGGAATTGGTATGGGGCTCATTATGAACGGCGGCGGAACTACTGCTGGAAGTGCTATTTTAGCAAAAATAGCGAATAAATATTTAGGTTGGAATACTAGTTATGCGCTCTTATTTTTTGATTTAATTGTCGTTATCCCTTCTGTTTTTGTTATTGGTTTTGAGAACATGCTATTTACAGTAGTTTCGCTTTATATTTCTACTAAAGTACTTGATTTCATTCTGGAAGGTTATAATCCTAAAAAATCTGTTACAATTATTTCTGACTACTATGAGGAAATTGCCACAGAAATTGATGCGAATTTGGAACGAGGCATTACCCTTTTCAATGGTCAAGGATTCTATATGCGTCAAGATAAAAAAATCCTTTATATTGTAATTAGTCGTGATCAACTTCTCCCACTAACAAAAATCGTGAATAAATATGACGAAAAAGCTTTCTTTATTATTAATGACGTGCAAAGTGTTGTCGGGGAAGGATTCACAAAACAAATTACAAGCGAGTGATGTTGTTTTGTGAAACTTATGTTACAATAATGTGGAAATTATTTTTAATGTAAGTGAGGCGTCCTTATGAAAATATCTAAACCGGCATATATTGGTTTACTTGTTGTTGGCTTGGTTTTTGTTTTTTTAGGACTATCTAATATCGGAATTTCTATTTTTTGGGATTTTAACGACTTAGAAAATTTGCTGGTTGGCTCTTTGCTAATCATCATTGGACTTATTACACTTAGAGTTCGATATACACTTAAAAAAAGAGGATAGAAAAGCACTGCAAATATTGATTGCAGTGCTTTTCTGCTGTTACCTCTTAAAAAATGACATTTTCTTGAATAACATTTAATTTTTTAATGATAATATAACGGTTTTGCATAGTAATAACGCCTTCTTTTTTTAATTGTTGAAAAATCCGATTGACACTACTTGCTGAATTTATCCCGCAAAAGTGACCAATTTCTTCATTACTCACTAAAAAATCTATCAAAAATTGATCTTTTTCTATTTCCACCCCGAAAAGTGTATAGAGCTCGTATAACTGTGTACAAATTGCACCAAGTTTACCGTTCATCAGCATTTGCTGCATTTTTTTGATTGATTGTAAAAGTCTTGTGCGATAGTAATCTTTAACATAGATTTGCAAATCGACGTCACAGTTTACATCCTTCCAAAAACGTACTCGGTCAACTTGATATAGTTCCGCTGTATCTGATTCCACACGAATATTAAACGGTGCATTAGCAAATTGAGAGTACTCATCTTTTAAAAGGGAAATAATGTCCATTTTATTAATGTAGTTTAAATTAAATTCCCTGCCATCCCTTGAGATAATACTCGTTTTAATAATCCCTTTTTTAAGTATGTACACATAAGAATCTTCAAGTCCCTCGTAAGTTAAATATTTGCGTTTTCCCCTTGTAATAACTGGAAAATCATTTGTGCTTACATAATTATTAAGAATATTTTGTTTCATGTTCTTAACCTCCTTTTTGTCATTCCAGTTAAAGCATATTAATCATACAAAATACTATTCCCTATTTTTTCAACATATGTTATACAAATTTGTATATATCAGAAATAATTACCAAATTAAAAAGTATCCTCTTGAGATTTCGCCTATAATACTCTTTGTCGCTGAGATAAATTATACGTAGGAAGGGATTTTAATTTATGAAAGAAAAATTATTTAATAAGGGCTTTGTTTTAATAACGTTGATTAACTTTGTCGTTTATCTTGTGTATTATTTGCTGATGGTGATTATCGCCGTCATTGCCCAAGAAGAGCTCGGTGCATCACTCGGAGAAGCGGGTTTTGCTTCCGGTATTTATATTATCGGTACACTCCTTGCGAGACTTTACATGGGGAAAAAGCTCGAGCTATTTGGTCGTAAACAGGTATTAAGGTTTGGTATTTTATTTTTCCTAGTAACGACATTGGCTTACTTATATATGCCGACAATTACAGTTATGTTCATTATTCGTTTTTTAAATGGATTTGCATACGGAACTACTTCCACTGCAACAAACGCGATTGTCACTGCTTATATTCCTAATTCTAGAAACGGAGAAGGTATTAATTATTATGGCCTTAGCACAAGTCTTGCTGCTGCCATTGGTCCATTTATTGGAATGATTTTATTAAGCAAAACAAGCTTTTATACAATTATTATTTTTTCCACTGCAATTGTCTTATTAACTACAATACTTTGTTTCTATCTGCCAGTAAAAAATATTATTTTAACGAAAGAACATCAAAAAGTATTACAAACTTGGACTGTTAAAAGTTTTATCGAAACAAAAGTTATTCCAATTACTTTCATTGCCTTTTTAATGGGGATTTCTTATTCAAGCGTACTTACCTTTCTTGCTTCGTATGCGAGAGAAATTAATTTAGTTAGCGCTGGCACCTTTTTCTTTGTTGTTTATGCGCTAGTTATTACATTCACCAGGCCTATGTCGGGGAAACTATTTGATGCAAAAGGTGAAAAATATGTCATGTATCCTAGTTATCTCTTTTTAACTGTTGGTTTAGTTGTGCTTAGTACTGCGACCTCAAGTCTAGTTTTACTTATTTCAGGTGGATTAATTGGTTTAGGTTATGGAACGTTTATGTCGAATGGACAGGCTGTTTGTTTGAAAGTTTGTGAACCCCACCGTATTGGCATTGGTTTATCTACTTACTTTATTGGGCTCGATTTAGGCCTTGGTATCGGACCTTATATTATGGGGGAAATTCATCATGTTCTTTCATTCCAAGGGATTTACATTATCGCTGGTGCTATCGCATTTGTCTGCGTATTTATTTACATGTTTTTATCCAGAAAAAAAGTGTCCAGTGGCGCGCATGAACAACTAAAAGGGAGCGAAGAATTATGAATAAATTATTACTCATAACCGCAGCAGGTTATATCGTAGGAGTGAGAGCGATTGAAAATGAAAAAAATCATTCTATTTTGCTTAGCGATGTTTATATTAATAATCCCTCGCAGCGATTGATTGATCATTTTGAAAGTCTAGAAATTGCTAAAGAACAAATTATCGGACATAAAAAATTATCTGCCGATGATGCACAAAATTTAATTAGTAGATGGGAAGCTACTTATTTTACAACATCTTGATAATAAGTAGAAGCATTGCGCAAATTCGCAATGCTTTTTTTATAAGACTTGATGGCTAATATGTAGTAACCTATTTTCGTGGTATTTTGTTGTAACTTCTATTCTTGTTAAATCATTCGGAACATGCTTGATAAGATAAGGCAGATTGTTCACTACACCTGTATTTTCTTGATTAAGTATCCATGATATCTTTTTAAAGTCGAGAATTCCTTCTGCAGTTGCCACCGGGGTTTGATATACAAAATCATCTTTTAGTTTAGCAACAAACAAATGCATGCCACCAAGGTTCTCCCCTTCTACAAACCATTTCATTTCACCAATATCACGTATTTCGTAGTCAGTTGCTTTAATTCCTGTCTCTTCTTTGATTTCACGCTTGATAGATTCCATGAGTGATTCTCCGGGCTCTATTTTTCCACCCACGCCATTCCAACTTCCCATCCACGGAGACTTTTGTCTATTTAACAATAAAATTTCATCTGTTCTTTGGATGAAACAGAGCGTGTATTTGTACATAATATAACCTTCTTTTTTCGTTTTTATTAGTATAGCATACTTAATGACATAAAAAATAACAGCATCCGCGTTTAGGTTGGGAAACGGATGCTGCCAGGTGAGATATTTCATTGAAAAAAGGTTACTCTTAATATACCGAATAAATATGAAAAAAGTATGAACAAACTAAGAAAGTTCATTTTTAATTTTTTGAAGTAAAAGATTGCCTTGATGTGTCATACTATAATACTTCTGCTGATTATTATTTTCGTCACGTATGATAAATCCATGAAATTCAAGCCAGTAAGTACAGTATAACAAATCATTTCTCGTAGCATCGCCAACAATATTATTTTGCAGAAAATTGATGGTTAACGATTTTATATTATATATAGGATTTTTAACAACTTCTAACACCATTACAATAAGCTGATTATCTGGCCTTTCCATTGTTTGACCTTCTTTTCTTTTAATTATCGTTTTCTTGCTTCGTTTACTTTGAGACGCCTACCCTTCACTTTTCGTGAACGCATCATTTCAAGGACTGCTGGGCCTTTTCCGTTTAGAATTTCGACAAAGGAGACATGGTCTTCAATCGTAATAATACCAATATCTTCCGCTGTAATCCCTTCTAACTTAGAAATGGTTCCAACAAAATCTACTGCACGAATTTTTTTCTTTTTACCACCATTAAAATAAAGTTTCATAATGTTTTTATTTAGTTTTTCACCGCGAGCTTTCTTTATTGTTGGGCGCTTTTGTTGTTTTTTATGGAAAGCTTCTTCATTTGCTTTTACTTCGATGATAGTTGGTTTCCTCTTTTTCTCAATCGTAATATTTAGCATTTCTTCTATATCACGAAGAAGCGGATTTTCATTCGTTTTAACAAAACTGATGGCTTTTCCGCTATTTCCAGCTCGCCCTGTTCGTCCGATTCGATGCACGTAGTTCTCTTTTTCAATTGGTAAATCGTAATTAATTACAAGTGAGACATTATCAACATCAATTCCTCGGCCGGCTACATCTGTCGCAATTAAAAAACGCGATTTGCCGCTTTTGAAGTCATCCATAGCGCGGAAACGATCTTCCTGTCTTAAACCACCATGAATTTTACTAACACTCAATTCGAGTAAATCGGTGAGTTCATCCACTTGATTTTTCGTATTACAAAAAATAATTGCACTATCAGGGTTTTCAGTAATTAAAACTTCTTTTAAAGTTTTTTCTTTATTATCCGTTTGCATTTCCACATGGAAAATGGGGTTTGTTTTTTCAGATGCCATTTCAATTACCATCGGATTGTTTTGGTACCGTTTGATTAAATCTTGCATTTCTTCTGGAAGTGTCGCAGAGAAAAATAAGTTTTGGCGCTGTTTTGGTAAACGACTAAGAATATCCTCTACTTGGTCAATAAAGCCCATGCTTAACATTTCGTCTACTTCATCTAAAACTAAATGGACTACTTTGTCGACATTAAGTGAGCCTTTTTCGATATGATCCAGTAATCGTCCCGGGGTTCCAACAACAATATGGTTTTTTTGACTTAATTCTAATTTTTGTTTAGCAAAAGGTGATTGTCCATATATTGCTGCTGCTTTAATTCGTTTAAATCGTCCAATATTGGTACATTCTGTCTTAACCTGCATTGCAAGTTCTCTCGTTGGTACAATGATTAAAGCTTGAGGCTTGTTTTCCTCCCAAACGACTTGTTCTGCAATTGGAATAGCGAAGGCTGCAGTTTTCCCACTACCAGTTTGTGATTTTGCAACAATATCTTCTCCTGTTAATGCAACTGGAATTACTGCTTTTTGAACAGGGGTAGCATCTTTATATCCTAGTTCAATAATGGCTCTTTTAATTTCTTCACTTAATTTTAAATTATTCATGTCAGTCCTCATTTCCTCATATCATCATACCATATTTTTTCACAAATGACGGAACGAATTGTTTGTACTTCGCTCTTACTTCCTTTAAAATAAACTATAAGCCCCCAAAATAAGGAGGAAACAATGAATTTAGATGATTTGAAGAATAAAGTTACTGAGTCCCTGCCCCTGGAAAATCTAGGAACACTGACAGAAGAGGCAACAAACAAAGCATCTGAGCTTGGCGAACAAGCAAGTAATGTGACAGAGGATCTACAAAATGAAGCAACTAATTTAACAGAAAATTTACAAGATAAAGCAAGTGGACTAACAGAAAATTTGCAAGATACCGCTAATGAATTAACGGGTGGGTTTTTAGATAAAATAAAGAATTTATTTCAATAAGAAAAAAGCACTCATTTTTGAGTGCTTTTTTTATCTTGTGCTTTCTATATGAGTTCCTTTAGCAAAATCATGATTGATAAAATTAACTAACGTAAATTGGCCATTTTCATATTCAAATTTTAAAATACAGCAGTTTTTCAGTCCGGTTACTTTACCAATTCTGCTTGTTTTTTCCCAGTAGCGAGCAAATTGAGCACAAGCGGCTCCGTGTGATACAGCGAGAACACTATCATGGTTATCTTGCATCATAATGCTTTCCATTGTCTCCACTAAACGTTCTCTAAATGTTACTTCTCGCTCGCCTCCAAACGTTGCAAAAAAGTCACCATATGGTAACGGTGGATTTAAGTCTTCGCTTTCCCCTTCAAAAGTACCGAAATTCCATTCTTTTAATCCTTTTAGACGAGTGTATTCTTTTGTCGTAACAAGCTCTAAAGTGTCGCATGCACGCTCTGAAGTGGAACTATAAGCTTTGTCAAATATAATATTATTTTCTTTAAAGTAGCTTCCCGCTATTTTTGCTTGTTTAATACCTAGCTCTGTAAGTGGTGCATCGCAAAATCCTTGAATTTTTTTGCGCTGGTTAAATAAAGTTTGACCATGACGCATTAAATACATTGTTTTTTTCATGTAAATTCCCCCGTATCTATATCTTATTACAAGTCTATCACCTTGGAGTAGCTTCAAGTCAAGTAATAATTAGCTTAATTTTTCCTCTTTTTCATCGTATCTGCTATAATAAATACACCAAAATGAATAGAACTCTAGCGAATAAAAATCGAGGAGGAATTCAAATGACGTTAAATGTTTACTTGAATTTTAGAACACAATCCAGAGATGCTATCGCGTTTTATGAAGAAATTTTTGGAACAAAGTGTACAGATTTGATGACTTATGGGGAAATTGAGACAATAGAAGATTCGCTAAAAGACTTAGTTATGAATGCAAGTTTAGTACTTGACGGAGTAAAAGTAATGTTCTCTGATGTACCAAAGTCTATGCCACTTACTTTTGGAGACAATATCACACTCGTTATCGATACAACGGATGAAATAAAACTAACGAAACAATTCCATCAACTTGCAGAAGGTGGCAATATTATCATGCCACTTGGAAAAACATTTTGGTCAGAAAAATACGGTCAAGTTACTGATAAGTTTGGTATTGGTTGGCAACTTAATTTGTCCTAAAAGTAAGAGAACTGGGATAAGTTTCAGGTTCTTTCTTTAAGTCATTTTGTCCTTGAAAAGCTCATTTGCACGAGGTAAAACAACACATATTTAAGATTAGAAAAGAGGTATTCTTTATGGCAAAAACAGATTTAAATCCCAAAGTAGATTCGTTTCTTAATAAGCCTTCTACCTGGCAAGACGAATTCAAAGCATTAAGAGAAATAGCAATCACGTTTGAACTAGAGGAAGAATTTAAATGGGGAAAACCTTGTTATGCTATAGACGGGGGAAATGTTTTCTTAATCCATGGCTTTAAAAACTACTGCGCCCTATTATTTATGAAAGGTGCTCTTCTTCGTGATCCGGACAATATTTTAGTGCAACAAACAGAAAATGTGCAAGCTGCTAGACAAATCCGTTTCACAAATTTGCAAGAAATCCTTGATCAAAAAGAAATTTTAAAAAAATATATTCAAAACGCAATCGAAGTTGAAAAAGCTGGTTTAGAAGTGGAACTTAAGCCAAGAGCAGAAACGCCTATTCCAGAAGAGTTACTTGTGAAGTTTGAGGAATTGCCTGCTCTACAAACAGCTTTTGAAGCTTTAACTCCTGGACGTCAAAAAGCGTACTTACTTTATTTTGCGGCTCCAAAGCAATCAAAAACGCGTGTTTCGCGCATTGAAAAATATGAAGCAACTATTTTAGACGGGCTAGGGTTGAATGATTAATAAAAACAGGCGCAACTTTTGATAGTTGCGCCTGTTTTTATTTTATTTAATTTCTTCAAAGTCAAATAGTTGCCAGCTGTTATCAAATGCTGGTTCAGTTGGTCCGTAAATCCGGAAATAGGTGAACCAATTGGCATCAGGAACCGTTTGAATCCAAGGAAGAGACTCGTCTTCTGGTGGATTTGGCCCAAAGTAAAGCGTTGTATTGCCGTCAGTATCGACTTCGAAAGTATCTTTAATGGAATTAAGTGCTGGCATAAATTGTTCGGTAACGATTTCTGAACGAGTATCCATATCATAAACCGTTACGGACCAGAAGATACTTGTTGGTACCGGTGTTGGCACTTTTAATTTATAATTTTTACCTCCATCCAGATAATTTCCTTCTCTGTCTTTCACCCCGAGCATATAAACAGAGCCAAAACCAACTTTATGCATAAACATCATATGGGTTTCGAGTGTCGCTTGATAGAACCAGCGCTCTCTTACAGGTAGATTTAAGTATGTTTTTTCATAAAAATCATTGTTTTCACCGTATACAGCCCACTCCCAGTTCTTCCCTGACCAAACGATTGCAGCTGGATCATCTGTATTGAAGGAATTTACAAACATCATTTTATCAGCTTTTTCAGCAGCTTCAATTAGCAATGCCTTTTTCTCTGAATCTGGTTTAAATTCTTTATTTGGTGCTAAACCAATTGCTTTTAATAGACCGTACATTTGATAGTATTCTGGGTCTGTGGCATCATTATCGAGTGCCCATTTAATTACTTCCCAATAATCGAATTTTCCTTCCACATAATAAGGTGTTGAAATTGCTTTACGATGAGAAAAATCATGGAATGTACTTATTGGATTATTTTTTTCTTCTTTTAGTGGATAAAATTTCACTGTTTTTAATAATTCAAATGCCTTTTCATAATCGCTTGCTTGATGAACCATTGCTCGCAGACATATCAAAAATCTAAAACTAGATGGTTTTCGAACTATGTACCCTTCTGGAATATCTCCATCATAATTAGGAGGAAGAAATAAATATTTAGCGCCTTTTCCTTCTTCGTCACCAGTTAGGCCCATATTCGTAATGAACTTAAAATTAATATCATCGGCTACACCGACTATTGCGCCTGAAGGTAATTCAATGACAACTGGACCATTTTCTGTGTTTCCTGTTCCAAGACAATACGGGGTATCTGAATTTTGTGTCAATACATTTAAGTCAGGAGTTGTAAGTTGAATAATAAAGTCGTGATTCTCGGTAATTCCTAAATCATGTAATGCTTTAAAATTGGATACATTGGAAACTGTCGGATAAAAGAACCGATATGCTTCCACAGCTCGATTTAAAAACCCTTCTTTTCTTATCGCTTCTACTTTACTCTCAGGTAGCATTTTTTTCATGTAAAAAGCCTCCTTCTATTATCTTTTAGAACACTTAACTAATACCCTTATTTTTGGAAGTTAAAGCATAAAATAAAAACCTCCTTTGAAAAGGGAGGCTGTAGAAAGATATTTTTAAAATAAATACTAATCATTTTAACTAAATTAGAGTAATGAACTTATGACCTTTAAATAAGTTCAACAGACCTTTTTCGACAGTATCACCTATCAAGCAAAAATAATTATCATAACCACCGTATAAACCACCGGATTTAGAGACAAAGAAGACCATATGCTCTGAAAACCCTATCCCTACAGGACACAGTTGACTTCTGATTATCTTCTCATAATATTCACTTACCCACTTAGGATCTAGCCATGCTAAAGGTTTAACGGGATTAAATTCTGAAATATCTGTTTCATTACTATCAGAATAAGCTTCATGTATTATCGTCAATCCACCTAAAATATGGAAAAACTTTTCTGCGCTTGCATTCAAATAATAGTTTTTTTCTTCTAGAAGGCAACGATAGTTATCAATGTTTATAAATCTGTCTGGATACCACCCATTTTGGATTAGTATTTTAATTATTCGCTCATCAAATGTATAATTCATAAGGTTATCCTTTCATAACCGCGCCATTGTGGCTTTAGCACATTTTATTTTTTTACAATTAATTCTCCATCTGTTTTTCCGTCCTATTGCATTAGAAATTATCCGCCCTTACTTTTTAATTTTACTGGCAGAAATTTTGCATTATCAAGTAAAAAATAACTATATTTTGTTTTTCAGATTTTGATGATATATTTTACATCTTTTGCTTCACAAATCATTTTAAATTATTATTCTACTTATTTTAGTACTTTCTCCAAAAAAATCCTAAACTGCTCGCAATATTTAGCATTAATTTCTAGTAATAATGATAAATAAAGTTCAATAAGAATATAACTTTCATTATTCTTAGATGCCTCAAAACTTTTTTCATATAAACTAGAGACGATTGCACGCAAAATATTTTTTCTTAACAAATTTTCTTCCGCATCATGTAGTTTCCATGCTCTAATTCTAACATCAGAAAAATCATCGCTAGTTATTTCCCCACAAAAATATTTACTGGGGTATTTTAATAAATTATCAATAATTAGAAAAAATTCTCTATCCATCATCCCAATTTCAAAATTTTGTTTCATAGTATATTGAAGATATTCCGCATAAAGTTGCACCAATTTTGCTGGAGGGTTTTTTTCAAGATTTACATTCTTTATAAGTATATCTAATTGAATTGCATCTGCCTTCATTTTAATTTCTCCTTGAATTCAAATATGCTTTGATTATCGCCTGATTCATATTGTGCTATTAGATTTATCACCGTTTCAAAAATAGCTGTCTAATTGGATTTAAAATATTGTCTTCTGCGTTTGAGTGATTCATATACTCATAGAAAATAGAGTTTGTGTTTTCACCTAATTTCTTTTCTTTTATGATGGGAATTAATGTATTATATATCCATGCTTCATTATTTAAGCTAAATGCCATGATTGAAAGTGTAGTGAATCTGTCCCTAATCCCAATTAAAAAGTTATTATCATAAACACGTGCTAATATAGAATTATAATCTGCCGTCATTCCGTATGCAATTGGGTAATAATATTCCATAATATTCTTTAAAATATTGTCTACTTTATAATCATCTTCTTCATCCTCTACTTGAAAAAAATAATTTCGTTCTAGCTCTCCGGCTGGAAGAATATTATAATTTCCAAAATAAACAGATTCTCTATTTTTCGATATAAAATATTTTTTAATGTTTGTTATTTCCATATTATATATATACATATTTACTTGAATATGATATAAACCTTTCCC
>NZ_JAARZJ010000008.1 GCF_014229245.1 Listeria farberi
AAAGTAAAATAAGACCAATAAAACCACTTCTAACAAAAAGATTAAAATTCATATGTATGTTCACCTCTGCTTTTATTTTTCTGTTCTAAATTACGTTAACATAAAATTGCTGAGATGAAAATAAAAAAAGAAGTTCTCAATATTTAACATTTGAGAACTTCCTTTTTTCTATTTATTTCAGACCATAAAAAGCGTCTATCTACTCAATAACAAACTGATTATGATAAAGCTCAGAATAAAATCCTTCCGCCTTCATCAGCTCATCATGGTTACCCTGTTCAATCACTTCACCTTGATGTAGCACGACGATATGGTCGGCATCGAGGATGGTTTTTAAACGGTGGGCGATGACGAAACTAGTTCTACCGGAGATTACGTTGTCCATAGCTTTTTGGATGCGGCTTTCGGTTACGGTATCTACATTACTTGTCGCTTCATCTAGAATTAGTAGAGAAGGGTTCGTAATAATAGTTCTCGCAATACTCATAAGCTGCTTTTGACCAACACTGAAAATATTGTTTTCATCACTGATTTCTGTTTCATAACCTTTTTCGAGGTTCATAATGAAGTCATGGATGTTAGCTTGTTTCGCAGCGTTAATCACTTCCTCATCGCTTGCTTCCGGTTTACCGAAAACAATGTTATCGCGAATAGTTCCCGTAAATAGAACGGAATCTTGCAACACGATACCGACTTGTTTACGCAAGGAATCTAGTCTAATATCACGAATATCAATATCGTCAAAACGAATGGAACCACCGTCGACATTGTAGAAGCGGTTAAGCAGGTTCATAACAGTTGTCTTACCAGAACCAGTTGGTCCAACAAGCGCCACCATTTTACCTTTACTTACATCAATGGAAACGTCTTTTAGAACTGGTTTTTCAGGGTCATAAGCGAAATCAACATGATCTAGTTTAACACCTTTATTAATACCATCAATTGTTTGTAAGTTCTCGCGTTCCACTTCTTCTTCCTCTGCAAATACTTCACTAACACGACGCGCACCAGTGATTGCTAGTTGTAGCAAGCTGTACTGGGACGAAATTTGTGTAAGCGGCATGTAGAATTGTTGCGAATACTGAACGAACATAACGATTAAACCAAGAGCGGCTGTGCGTTCAAGGTCACCGTTTAGAGCTAACCATCCACCGAAGAAGATAACAATAGCTGTATTTAACAATGAAATACCTTGCATCATTGGGAAAAGTAAACCAGAGTATACTTGACCTTTATAAGTGGCGTTCTTAACGATGTTGTTTTGTTTAACGAAGCCGTCGATTGTTTCTTCTTCTAAACCGTTTGTGATAATGATTTTTTGACCAGAGATTTTTTCGTCAATGTAGCCGTTTAATACACCCAGTTCATCTTGTTGAACATCAACATATTTACGAGCTTTTCGGATAATCACTGTGGCAATAATTACTGCAAATGGTGCAGATATTAAGGTAACGAGTGCTAGTTCCACATTTTGTTGGAACATCATGATAATAACACCAATCATTAACGCAATGTTTGATAGTACTTGAATCAAAGCTTGGTTAAGTGTGTTAGAAATGTTATCCAAGTCACTAGTAAAACGACTAAGCATTTCGCCGTCATTGCGACTATCGAAGAAACGAATCGATAGTTTTTCCATCTTGCGGAAAAGCCCTATACGCATTCTGTTCGTCGATTTACCAGCTACCCCTGTCATAATGATACTTTGGATAAAAGTGGCAGCAGCGAGCAGTACGTAGCAGAGAATCAGCATCCAAATGATATGGATGAAGTCACTCTTGTCATCAACACCTGTTCGCATTAAACGAACAACATAATCACCAAGCTCTTGAACAGCATTACCAATATACTGTGGTGCTTTTACTTGAAGGTATGTCGCAAAAATTACAGCAATTAAAATGACAAAAAGTTGAGGTTTATAACCCCGCAGATAGTGCCAGAAAAAGCGGCTAATTTGTTTAAACTCTTTCATTATGCGGTTACCTCCTTGCCTTTTTGAGTGTCGTAAATTTCACGGTAAGTTTCATTTTCTTTAAGAAGTTCTTTGTGGGAACCAACGCCAACGAGTTTACCTTGATCGAGCACGAGAATTTTATCTGCTTGAATAACAGAAGAGATTTTTTGTGCAATGATGAAAGTAGTTGTATCGTCTAGCTCTTTATTAAGTGCTTCTTTGACTAATTTCTCGGATTTTGCATCAAGGGCACTTGTGCTGTCATCAAGAATTAGTACTTTTGGCGAACCGATAACTCCACGTGTAATGGATAGACGTTGTTTTTGTCCACCAGAGAAGTTATTGCCGCGCTCAGAAACAGGAGCTTCATAAAGTTTTGCTTGTTTATCAATAAATTCTTTCGCTTGTGCTATTTTACTTGCATGCTCCATTTCATCAGTTGTCGCGTCTTTTTTACCATGACGTAAATTGTCTGCGATTGTTCCTGAGAAAAGGATTGCGCGTTGGAGCACGAAGGAAACGGTGCTACGAAGTGTTTTCTTATTGATGTCTTTTAGGTTTGTACCACCAATAATAACTTCACCTTCAGTTGGGTCGTAAAGACGTGGGATTAGCTGGGCAAGAGTGGATTTACCAGAACCTGTGGCGCCGACAATACCAACCATTTCACCAACATTCGCTTTAAAAGAAATATCTTTAAGAGCAGGTGTATCGTCACCATCATATTTGAAACTAACGTTACGGAACTCAACAGTACCTTCTAAATCTTGTTCTGGCGCATTTTCATTGTAAGTAATATCTGGTTCTGTTTCGAGAACTTCAGTAATACGTTTCAAGGAAATAAGCGCACGAGAGGCCATCATCATCAGCATACCGCCGATAATAATTGCCATCATGATTTGCATCAAGTAATTCATAAATGATGCGATAGCCCCGATAACTTCTGGGTTTTCAGCAGCCATGTCACCTACAAAGAAAATAGAAACAACAATTGCTAAGTTAGAAACGAGCATAAATGCAGGAATCATGACAGAAAAAAGAGTTCCTACAATGATAGTGTGACGAGTTAGTTTGTCACTGACAGTTGTGAAACGTCCGATTTCGTTATCTTCTTGAACAAAAGATTTAACAACACGCATTCCGGCAAGGTTTTCTTTTGCGATAGAATTTACGCGGTCAATTAACGTTTGAATAATCGCGAAATGCTTACCCATAGAACCGAATGTGAAGACAACAATTAGCACAACGAGTACGACAAGTACAATAATTACCCACCATAATTCAGGTAGAGTAAACATCGCTAAAATAAATGCCCCAATAAACATAATCGGAATTCTTGTTAGCGACTGTAGTGAAAGCATCACTAAATTTTGTACTTGGGTAATGTCGTTTGTTTGTCGAACAACTAGATTACCTGTCGAAAGTTTTTCAATGTTACTAAATGAAAATGTTTGGATTTTACGGAAACTAGATTCACGAATATCCGCGCCGACACCTTGAGCGACTTTGGCAGAAAGAATCGTGTTTAGAATCCCAGCGATAAGGCCAACTGCGGCAATACCGATTAGAAGTGCGCCTATGGAAGAAATTTCATCCATATTGTCTTTCATAATGGCGTCTAGGACTTGCTGAAGTAATTTTGGTTGCCATAGTTGTGAGATAACCATGACTACTACAAACAAAGTAGATAAAGTTGCTTGTAGCTTGTAATTTTTAAGATGGTGAAACAATACTTTCATGATTTTCCTCCCTTGGAAAACGGAAATAAAGACGTGCGAACACATATTCTAATATAGATTGTGAAAATTTGCAAGTGATTTTTTCGCGAATTCTAAATATGGCGAAAATATGGCAAATATACCGTGGGAAATCGTTTTTTAATTGTGAAAAAACGATTGATTATTGTTTGATACCTACTTCTACAAATCCCCTTACACTATTTATTAACCACACAATGTCAGCCTCAAAAAGGTCTTTTTTTGTTAGTGTTTTTTCGGAAATTTTGTTTTTTGCTAATAAATCTGCTCTCATGGTACCTGGGAGAAGACCAGAACTCACTGGTGGTGTGAAAAAACAGCCTTTTGTGCCTAGAACTATATTCCCGGTAGTAAATTCTGTCAGCTCGCCTCGCTCATTCCAAAGCAATGTTTCCCCGGTTTCAGCGCTTTTCATGTCTTCATAAACAGATCGATTAGTGGTTTTATGATAAAGGAATAAATCATCAGTTGAGACTGGACTTTTTGCCAGTTGCGCGGTTATTTGCTGATTTTGCGTACTTATTTCGGTTAATTCTAAAAGGTGCGTGCCATTTGGATGAAGTAAAAATCTTAATTTATATGTTCCAGCTGGATTGTTTCGCGCTGTTTCCTGCCATAATTCCCCAATTTTTCCACCGTCAAAAGGAACACCGAAAAAATTTGCGCTTGTTTGAAGCCGTTTTAGATGAAAGTCTATCCGGGAAAGTGTTCCGTTTTCAAGACGTAAACATTCAATTAAAGAAAACTTAGTTGCTTTTTCTAAAATGACTGATTTTGCATGAATCTCGGAAAATTCACTTTCGGCATCAGAATCCCAAACAATACCGCCACCAACACCATAAGTTGCTTTATTATCACTAATAGAAATCGTTCGGATTGGCACATTGAAAATCGCATTCCCATTAGGTTCTAGGAAGCCAATCGCGCCGCAGTATACGCCTCGAGGTGAATCTTCTAGCTCTGAAATAATTTCCATTGTCCGCGCTTTTGGGGCGCCAGTTATTGAACCACAAGGGAAAAGCGCCTCGAAAACTGCGGCTAAGCTAGTATCAGGAGGTGTTTCTGCAGTAACGGTAGACGTCATTTGCCACACTGTTGGGTAAGGTTCTAAAGTCATTAATTTAGGCACTTTTACGCTACCGGGAACTGCGATCATCCCAAGGTCATTTCGTAGTAAATCAACAATCATCACATTTTCGGCACAGTTTTTAGGATCGTTTTTTAACCAATCATGTGCTTCTAAGTCAGCTTGTTCCGTACTTCCGCGACGAATGGTGCCTTTCATTGGACGTGTCGTTAAGATATTTTCCTTCCATTTAAAAAATAGCTCGGGTGAAGCTGAGATAATCTGAAATTCATCCGTATCAAGTAACGCTGTATAATTTGCCTTTCCAACTTGCTGCAATGATTCAAAAGAAGCTTGGGCAGAAAAATCACTCGGTACATCACTTTGGAGCCGAACAGTGTAGTTGATTTGGTACGTGTTTCCAGCAGCAATTTCCGCTTTAATCTTTGCTATTTTTTCTGCATAATTCGGATAATCTGTATCCATTTTAAAAGAAAGTGGTGCTGTGTCTGAGTTTTCGGTAGGTGCAGTCGTGAAATTGTCGTATACACCAAACCAGATAAGCGGCATGTTCTTGGAAGGTTGTTTGGTTTTTAAATTACTACGAAAAGCAGGAGCGGCCTCATAACTAACAAAACCAGCAACGTATTTTCCGGATTTTTGGGCTTCTTCGGCAGCTTTCATAATAGGAAGTACTTCCGATAAATCGCGCGCCACCAGTTCGCGAATTGGATTTTCAAAAATCTTTACCGAACCTTCAAAATCAAAACGTAATAAACTCATTTGGCAGCTCTCCCCAGTCGTACAAAGTTTTCTAAAATCGCGTGTCCGTTTTCAGATAGAATTGCTTCAGGGTGAAATTGGACACTGTAAATCGTTTTTGTCAGATGCTCTAACCCCATCAAAACCCCATCATCCGTTACAGCGGTCACTTTCAAATCAGCTGGCACCGTATTTGGGTCAATGACTAAAGAATGATAGCGGGCAACTGAGAATCTCGAATCAAGTCCGGCAAATAATCCTTTACCATGATGCGAGATAATGCTAGTTTTTCCGTGAACAGGAACATCCGCCTGTACAACTTTTGCCCCGAAAAAATGACCAATCATTTGATGGCCAAGGCAAATTCCGAGAACGGGAACGTGAATTTTGTCTAGTAGAGCTAAACTTGCTGGAAAATCATCCGGAGAACCAGGCCCGGGTGAAAGAATAACCATTTCAGGTGCTAATTGCTTAAATGCTTGAAGCGAAAAATCTCTAGCAGAAACTACCCGCACATCTTCCTTAAGCTCTAAAAAATATTGGTATAAATTATATGTAAATGAGTCATTATGATCGATTAATAAAATCACTTCAAATCCCCCTAGTTAAAACGGTTATACTCTTTTATAGCAAATAGCTACGGAGATAACAAGCCTGAAATGTTTGAAGCCTGAAAACAAGTGGAAATGTACACTAAATAACCAAAGGAAGGTGTTTTAGATGGAAAATGAACTAGAAGATAAAATTCTCGCCATTTTAGAACAACATCAAGTGGGGGTATTAACCTCTGTACAAGGCGATTTTCCGCACGCTAGGTATATGACGTTTCTGCATGATGGCTTAACACTTTACACACCATCTGGAAAAGAACTACCGAAAACAGAGGAAGTCCGTAGAAATCCGCACGTATGCGTTTTAATTGGCTATGATAGCCCTGGATCTGCGTTTTTAGAAATTAATGGTTTAGCTTCACTGGAAGAAGATGAAGCTATCAAAGAACGTATTTGGGAAAACATCTCTAAAGACTGGTTTCAAGGCGAAGATTCACCATCCTTTGTCGTTATAAAAATTGTTCCGGAACAAATTAGAATACTGAATTCAGATGATGACGGTCCAGACACACTTGATTTAATCGGTTAAAGATTTGCTTGTAATTTAAGCAGATATGCGATAGAATAACTTTAAATTAATACGAAAAGCGAAGACAAGAAGTAGTAATGAGGTAGAATTTCTAAAGAGAGCCAGTGGTTGGTGCGAACTGGTGAAGTTTCCTTATGAATCCATCTTGGAGTGAGTGGTGGAAAGCATAGTTTTGCGAGTAAATCATTCCGGCTGGGTCCGTTAAACCTAAATGAAGCTGGGGATTTTTTTAGATCCCAATAAGGGTGGCAACGCGGTTAACTCTCGTCCCTTTCCTGTTAATTCGGGAAAGTACGGGAGTTTTTTATATGGAAAAAATAAAGGAGGAGTTAGCATGTTAGATGTTAAATTGTTACGTAATAATTTTGAAGAAGTAAAACAGAAGTTGCAAAATCGCGGGGAAGACTTGGGTGAATTTGAGAAATTTGGCGAGTTAGATAAACGTCGTCGTACACTGATTGTTGAAACAGAAGCGTTAAAAAGCCAGCGTAATGAAGTGTCTCAAGAAATCGCTAAATTAAAGCGCGAAAAACAAGATGCTGATGCTAAAATTGAAGAAATGCGTGTTGTTGGTGATCGTATTAAAACTTTAGACATCGAGTTAAGAGAAATTGACGAGAAGTTAGATATGATTTTAATGTCGATTCCAAATATTCCACATGAGTCTACTCCGGTCGGTGAATCAGAAGATGATAACGTAGAAATCCGCAAATGGGGCGAAGTACGCGAATTTGATTTTGAACCAAAAGCTCATTGGGACTTAGGAACTGACCTAGATATTTTGGATTTCGAGAATGCTGCAAAAGTAACTGGAAGCCGCTTCGTTTTTTATAAAAAATTAGGTGCAAGACTTGAACGAGCGCTAATTAACTTTATGATGGACTTGCATTCGAATGAACATGGCTATGAAGAAATGCTTCCACCGTACATGGTGAACCGTGCGAGCATGACTGGAACTGGTCAATTGCCAAAATTTGAAGAAGACGCATTCTTAATTGAAGCAGAAGATTATTTCCTGATTCCAACAGCAGAAGTACCAGTAACAAACTACCACCGCGAAGATATTTTAAAAGCAGAAGATTTACCAAGAAAATATACAGCATTTAGCGCATGCTTCCGTTCTGAAGCGGGGTCTGCTGGTCGTGATACGCGTGGCTTAATTCGCCAGCATCAATTTAACAAAGTGGAATTGGTTCAATTTGTTAAACCAGAAGACTCTTACGTGGCACTAGAAAAATTAACTGGTAACGCAGAAGAAGTATTGCGCCGACTAGAATTACCCTATCGTGTACTAAGCATGTGTACTGCTGATTTGGGCTTCACTGCTGCTAAAAAATATGATTTAGAAGTTTGGATTCCAAGTTATGATTCTTACCGTGAGATTTCTTCTTGCAGTAATTTTGAAAGTTTCCAAGCAAGACGTGCCAACATTCGTTTCCGCCGTGAGCCAGGAAGCAAACCAGAATATGTGCACACATTAAATGGTTCCGGGTTAGCACTAGGTCGTACGGTCGCTGCTATTTTGGAAAACTACCAAGAGGCAGACGGATCTGTACGCATTCCGAAAGTACTACAAGGTTACATGGGCGGTATCGAAAAAATCGAATTACCAAAATAAAAAGGAAGAAGGAACTGTAATGGCGACACTTAGCGAATTACCAAACATTGGCAAAGTACTGGAGCAGGACTTAATAAAAGCCGGGATAAAAACCCCAGCTGAGCTAAAAGATGTTGGAAGCAAAGAAGCCTTTTTACGTATTTGGGAAAATGATTCAAGCGTTTGTTTAAGTGAATTATGTGCGCTTGAAGGAGCGGTACAAGGTATCAGGTGGCATGATTTAAACGAAGCAAAGAAAACCGAACTCAAAAAGTTTCATCAATCCTTATAACAAAAATGACGATGCGAACATGCATCGTCGTTTTTGTTATTTCCCGGGAAATAGTTATTTTAATTGTTGTTCTGCAAAAGAAGCATAAAGGGGATGAGAAGCGACTAATTCACTATGTGTGCCTCGGCCAGTAATTTCTCCGTGTTCAATAAAGAGAATTTGGTCGGCATTAACAATTGTGGATAGACGATGAGCGATAACAAAAGTAGTACGACCTTCCATTAAGTTGGCTAAAGCTTGTTGAACTATTTGTTCGGATTGACTATCTAAGCTTGCTGTCGCTTCGTCTAACATGAGAATATTCGGGTTGCGTAAGAAAGCTCGTGCAATGGCAATCCGCTGTCTTTGCCCCCCTGAGAGCTTCACACCACGTTCGCCGACTTCGGTTGCCATTTTGTCAGGTAGTTCAGAAATAAAGCCATCTGCATAAGCAAGTTTTGCTACATTCCAAAGCTCGTCTTCGGTAATTTCTCGGTCCAAACCATAACAAAGATTATCGCGAATTGTGCCAGAGAGCATCGCACTTTCTTGGGAGACGTAACCAATTTGCGTACGCCATGAGTTAATGGAAATCTCAGAAAGAGGAATATCACCCACTAAAATTTCTCCCGCTTTTGGTTGATAGAAACGCTCTAAAATCGCAAACAAGGTAGATTTACCGCCACCACTTGGACCAGCGAATGCGATAACTTCCCCTGGTTTTGTATCAAAAGAAACATCTTTTAAAATCGGTTCACCTTCATTGTAAGAGAAGGAAATATCTGTGACGCGAATCGTTTTTCCGCTCACGTCCACTTTTTTACCAGCATCGAAATCTTCTTCAGTTTCATTTAAAATATCCGCAATGCGTTCGGTCGCACCTTTTGCTTTTTGAAGTTGCGCGAAAAAAGTCGCAAAAGAGGTTACTGGAACGATAATTTGGAATAGATATAGCAAGAACGCGATTAATGTACCAGTAGTCATAGTCCCGGCTGAAACGCGAATCCCGCCGTAACCAATGATACCAACAATAACTCCCATTACAACAAAGAAAATTAAAGGTCCAAGTACAGCGACAACTTTCGCCTCACGAATACCGAATCCGAATAGACGATTGATTCCCTTATGACCAGCTTCTGTTTCACGTGTTTCCGCATTAGATGCCTTTACGAGCCGTGCTTCAGAAAGGGTTTGACTAATGGAGCCAGTGAAGTCAGCTGTTTCATTTTGAAGACCTTTAGAGATTTTAAACATTTTCTGACCAAGCGGCGCAACGACTAGCGCTGTAATTGGAACAGCTACTAAGATAATTAGTGTCATTTTCCAGTCCATAAAGAATAAGATAATAACCGCACCAACCACAGAAATAATCCCTGTTACAAATTGTGGTAAATGATCGGCAATTAGCTCCTTGACTACGACTGTATCGTTTACCATGCGGCTGACCATTTCACCCGTTTTTGTATTATCAAAATAAGAAACGGGCAAGTGCACAATTTTTCTCCATAAACGTTCGCGAATCGTAGCTACAACTTTCTGACCCATATAATTAAGTAAGAAAATCGAGAAACCGTTTGTGATAGCTTGCAAAATGAATGCAAGAACAATTAAAGCGACCATTTTTACATCTAATGAGGTTACCGAAAAACCATCAATTAAGTTTTTTGTAAAAAGTGGGACTACAAGCCCAGCAATTGTAGTTATTACACTGGCTATTAAAGCGCAGAATATTATCCAATTGGCGGGTTTTGCACTAATAAGTAACTGGAAAAAATTCCTCCAACTATATTTTTTTTGATTCATTTATTTCACCCTTCCTAATTTCCCCAACCATATAATGCTTACTTTTTAAGTATAATCAATTTACTAGATAATAAACCAGTCTAAAGTGGTAATTATTAGATTAATATCTGAATTTGAATATTTAGTAAAAGTAACAAAAAATTCGAATTTACGTCAAAATGCTCAGTTAAAAAGATATATAAATTAAGTATTTAAAGAAAAGTTGTAATATATTTATCTTTAATTTCCTTTTTGGTATTTTATGACTAGCTAGGAATAGGATTTGAGATATAACCTTTATGATATAATTACGATGAGTTTTTTCAATATAATATAGCAAAGGAGAGAATATGCTATTCTTAAAAGAGCTTGAATCCAATCTAACGGTTAGCAAATTAATGGAGTTGTGCTTTGAACATCCAAATTACAAAGACTACTGCTCGGTTATCGGCACCAAGAAGGGTGAGGTTCTAGAAAGTTTAAGTCCGGCTGGAACAAAAGTATATTTTGTTCTAAGTGGCATATACGGGATGATTGTAGAGAAAGATGCAGAAATGGAAGAAGAAAGCTGTAAAGAATGCATTGTTCGTTTCTTACAAAAAGGAGATAGTTTTGGACTATATCATCTTTTTTATGATGAATGGAGCCCGCACGTTTCGATGCAGAGCTTAGGTCACGGAGAAGTTATGGAAGTAGATAGCAATTTCTTGTTCTCTATTTTTGACAAAGAAGATGAGAATAACTTTTTTATGATTAAAGTGATGGCAGAAGAATTACGCGAAGCCCACACATTTGCAAAACTAAGCTTCTTAAAAAAGGAAGAACGAATCCGCAAAGCCATTCTCAAATGCGCTCAAACTTTAGGAACGTTTTCTGATAACGGGATATTGCTACCAAGAGAAATTACGCAAGAAGTACTTGCAAGATACACCAATACATCGCGCGAATACGTGGCTCACACAGTCATGCATTTAATTAAAGAGGATATAATTAGAAATAGACCTAAACCTCTACTAGTGATGGATAAAACTCGTTTATAAGTTTGTTTCACGTGAAACTTTTTAGAATGCTTCGATTGCATTCTTTTTTTTGTAGGAAAAGCACTTCAAAAGCATTCTTTTATCTTTTGCGTTATAATGGCTCTGTAATTGAAAGCGCTTGATAGAAAAGGAGGATGTATAAATGAGATTTTTTATCGATACAGCGAACGTAGAAGAGATTAAAAAGGCTAACAGAATGGGGTTTATTGCTGGAGTAACGACAAACCCATCACTTGTTGCCAAAGAGGGCCGCGATTTTAATGAGGTTATTCAAGAAATTACATCCATTGTTGACGGACCAATTAGCGGTGAGGTAGTGAGTTTGAAAGCGGAAGAGATGATTGAGGAAGGTCGAGTTATTGCCAAAATACATCCAAATATGGTGGTTAAAATACCTATGACTGGTGAAGGTTTAGCCGCAGTAAAAGTTTTGACGGAAGAAGGAATTAAAACTAATGTCACGCTAGTTTTCTCTGCTACACAAGCGTTACTGGCAGCGCGAGCAGGAGCGACATATGTATCCCCATTTTTAGGACGTTTAGATGATATTGGTGATGATGGTTTGGTGCTTATTCGTGATATAGCAGAGATTTTTGAAACACATGGTATCCCGACAGAAATTATTTCAGCAAGTGTACGCCATCCGATTCATGTAATTGAATGTGCTAAGGCAGGAGCAGATATTGCTACAGTGCCTTATAAAGTATTTGAACAAATGTTAAGACATCCGTTGACTGATAGCGGAATTGAGAAATTTCTTGCGGACTGGGAAGCAGCTAAAAAATAACGAGGAAGGTTTCTAACTATGAATCAAACATTTATCGTAAAAAAAGAACATATTAGCAAGTATCCAAACCCACTTTTTGTTAATAAAAATGAGTCTATTTGGGTGTTTGATGAGGATACAGAATACCCTGGTTGGATCTTTTGTAAAGTGAAGTCATCAGGTAAAGAAGGCTGGATTCCTAAGCAAATCATTCAGTTAGGTAGTGATGGGAAAAGTGGAACCGTGACAGAAGATTATTCTGCACGCGAATTAAATGTAAAGCCTGGGGATAAATTAGAAAGTAACCGTGAGCTTAACGGTTGGGTTTGGTGCGTAACAGAAGATAATGAAGCTGGCTGGGTACCACGAGGAAATCTTGAATCGTAAAATGTTTCACGTGGAACATTTTAAGTAAATATAGCAAAAAAAGCGAAGGGTTTAGTTTTACTTTCGCTTTTTTTGTGGAATAATTAAGGATAAGAATAGAAGAATCTAGGTGGATTTATGGAAAATTGGAAGAAAAATTTGTATGTTGTTTGGGTAGGGTGTTTTCTTACCGGGACTGGATTAAATTTAATTATGCCATTTTTACCATTATATATTGAAGAACTCGGTGTACATAATCCTGACCAAGTAAGTTTATGGTCTGGTGTGGCACTAAGTTCAACATTCTTAGTATCAGCAATTATGTCGCCGGTTTGGGGCAAATTAGCAGATCAAAAAGGGCGGCGCATTATGCTTTTGCGTGCTGCGCTTGGAATGGCAATAGCAATGATTTTGATGGGACTTGTCAGCAATGTTTACCAATTTGTAGGTCTACGTTTATTAATGGGGATATTTTCAGGATACATTTCCACGGCTAATGCGTTAATTGCTACTCAAGTTCCTCGGCACCGCAGTGGTTGGGCGCTCGGTGCTCTATCAACAGCAGCAGTATCAGGTGTATTAATCGGTCCCTTAATTGGTGGAGCGCTATCTGACTCATTTGGTGTTAGACCAGTGTTTTACATTACAGGCGTTCTTTTACTAGGTAGTTTTTTCCTAACACTTTTCTTTGTCAAAGAGAGATTTACACCAGTAGAAAAAAAGGAAATGCGTTCAGGAAAAGAAGTTTTCTTATCGTTAAAAAATCCCGGATTAATTATCTCGCTGTTTATTACGACAATGATGATTCAAATCGCATCCAATTCCGTGAACCCAATTTTGACATTATATGTACGAGATTTAGCGGGAAATGCGCAAAACATTGCATTTATTAGTGGGATGATTGCTTCAGTGCCAGGAGTTGCCGCGCTTATCGCTGCGCCACGACTTGGAAGGTGGGGGGACCGAATTGGCTCAGAGCGAATACTGCTAGGTGCGCTCATCGGATCCATGTTACTGCAAATACCAATGGCTTTTGCTCAAAATCCGGTGCAACTTGGTGTTTTGCGTTTCTTATTAGGTCTGACAGATGGCGCTTTACTTCCAGCAGTTCAATCACTGCTAACTAAAAATACACCACGAGAAATTTCCGGTCGGATTTTTGGTTATAATCAATCTTTTCAATATATCGGAAATGTCATTGGGCCGCTGGTTGGATCAAGTGTGGCAGCACATTTTGGCTACGGAGATGTATTCCTTGTAGTAGCTGGCTTTATTTTTATCAATGTACTAATCAGTTTTTATTTCAACCGAAAAATGCATAGAGAGAAGGGAAATCATGCCAACTGATCTAATAAAATTACCAGGAATAGGTAAAAAAATGGTATTAATGTTAAATGAAATTGGGATTCAAAAAATTGCTGATTTAAAAGGAAAGAATCCACTTGATTTATACGAAAACACTTGCGTTAAGCGAGGCGAAAGAATGGATCCTTGTGTGTTATATACGTATCGCTGCGCAGTCTATGTTGCGGAAACGGATAAAACAGAGCAAAATGCTGAATTGCGAAAATGGTGGAATTGGAAAGATAAACAACATATAAATGAAAGGAACATAAATGATGAATAAATTAAACGAAGCAATAAAAGAGTCAGAACATATTGTTTTTCTTACTGGTGCAGGTGTTTCTGTGCCTTCAGGAATTCCGGATTATCGCTCGAAAAATGGCTTGTACGCCGGGATGAGTAGTCCAGAATATATGCTGAGCCATACTTGCCTTGTGCGTGAGCCAGATAGGTTTTATCAATTTGTGACCGAAAATATGTACTATCCAGACGCAGTACCAAATGTAATTCATACGAAAATGGCTGAAATCGAGGCAGAAAAAGATGTCACTATTATTACGCAAAACATTGATGGTCTTCATGAAAAAGCGGGTTCTAAGAAGGTAGTTAATTTTCATGGTAGTTTATATCACTGCTATTGCCAAAAATGCGGAAGAAGTGTTTCGGCAAATGACTATTTACAATCAGATATTCATGCCGAGTGTGGCGGACTAGTTCGACCAGATGTGGTGCTTTATGAAGAAGCCATTTCAGAAAAGGCGATAGACCAATCACTTGCTGCCATTAGGAAAGCTGATTTGATTGTCATAGTAGGAACTTCTTTTCGAGTGAGTCCATTTTGTAATTTAACAGATTATCGAAACAAAAAAGCGCGAATTTTTGCTGTGAATCAAGAACAGATTTTGCTTTCGTATCCTTTTGAAATGATGAAAAGTGATGCTGTAAAAGTTTTCGCAGAGATTTGAAACCTTGCAGTAATAGGGGTGGCGTGATAAAATTTTCTTAACCGGAAAATTGTCCGGAATATTTTGAGAAAATAAGGAGTGGAGAGTTCCATATGAACCCTGACCCCGAGAGTCAGCAGATTATCTTGCAGTTAATTCTTATTGTGGTGTTGACAATGCTCAACGCATTCTTTGCCTCAGCAGAGATGGCCCTTGTATCACTAAACAAAAATCGCGTGAAAAGCCAAGCAGAAACTGGCGATAAAAAAGCCATTATGCTAGCTAAGCTCGTAGATGATCCAAGTAAGTTTCTAGCTACAATTCAAGTTGGTATTACGCTTGCTGGATTCTTCTCCAGTGCATCAGCCGCGACTAGTATTGCGACTAGGCTTGAATCTGTTTTTGGAGGAAGCAGTTTTGCGAAAGAGTTATCTATTATCGTCGTAACTATTGTGTTATCGTATATCACGTTAGTTTTCGGTGAGCTTTATCCAAAACGTTTAGCGCTTCAAAAATCAGAAAAAATTGCCCGTGTTTCCGTACGACCAATTATGGCAGTTGGGGTTGTGCTTCGCCCGTTTGTAAAATTCCTATCTTTTTCAACAGATATTCTTGTGAAATTAACAAGAATGGAGAAAAATATGGATAATGAAAAAATGACGCGTGAGGAAATGCAACTATTGATTGAAACCGGTCGACGTGACGGTGTAATTGAGGTAGAAGAATTACAAATGCTTCGTGGTGTATTTGAAATGGATAATAAATATGCCCGTGAAGTAATGGTACCACGGACAGATGCGTTTATGATTGATGCCGAAACAGAATCAGAAGCACTTTGTGACGCATTATTAAGTGAGAATTTTTCAAGAGTTCCCGTCTATACAGGCGACCAGGACTCGGTGCTAGGTATTCTGCATATGAAAGATTTTTTTGCGGAAGCGAGAAAGTCAGGATTTAAAAACATTGATGTGAAATCGCTTGTTAAAACCGCGTATTTTGCCCAAGAGACGATGTTTATTGATGACTTACTTAAGAACATGCAAAGAACTAGAAACCAAATGGCGATTTTAATGGATGAATATGGTGGCGTTGCAGGTATTGTCACTGTAGAAGACTTATTAGAAGAAATTGTCGGCGAAATTGACGATGAAAATGATGTGTTCTCTGATGAAGTCAAGAGAATTGACGATACTACATTTATCGTAGAAGGCCGCATGCCGCTTGATGATTTTAACAAAATGTTTCACGTGGAACTTCCTGCACGTGGGGTAGATACTGTAGCTGGTTTTGTGCTTACTTTAACAGGGACAATTCCAGAAGAAGATGATAAAGTAGTAGTAGAATATGGTGCACTTCGCTTTACAGTAGAAGAAATGAATGACGCTAGACTGGTTTCGGTTCGTGTCGAGAAAGACATCCAAACAAGCGAACTAGAACAGATGGCTTAATGATAAAAATAAGAGTGCGGTATGAGAAATCTGTCCGCACTTTTTTCTTAGGAATGAGGTTTTTTAAATGCCAAATATTAAAGAAATAGCCAAATTAGCGGGGGTTTCAGTAACGACAGTGTCGCGCGTGCTCAATAATCATCCATATGTTGCAGAGGAGAAAAGAGCTCGTGTACAAGCTGTCATTGACGAATTAGACTACTCTCCTAACCGAAGTGCTATGGACTTAGCACGTGGTAAGACAAATACGGTTGGCGTGATTATACCTTATAATGATCATCCGTGGTTTGACAAAATAGTGAATGGTATTTTAGAGGCAGCTTTTAAAAATCGTTATTCGGTGACACTTTTTCCAACTGGATATGATACGAAAGAAGAAGAAAAATTTTTAATGCGCTTGAAAACAAAGCAAGTTGATGGGCTAATTATTACTTCGCGTGCCAATAATTGGGATGTGATTTTGCCGTACCTAGCATATGGCCCGATTATTGCTTGTGAATACGTGGAGTCTAAGGATATATCTTGTTCTTATATTGACCGAGTGAAGGCTTACCGAGCAGGATTTCAATTTTTGCAAGATGAAGGTTATCATAAAGTAGCGTTCACAGCAGGGCGGGAATCACGAGAAAGTACTAGTACATATGGGAAAATTAATGCCTATGAGCAGGTTTTTGGTCCAGTCAAGGATAATCGTTTTTTAAGTGAATGTTACACGCTTGAAGATGGTTTGAAGGCGGGCGAACATTTTTTTGCCAAAGGGAAAGATTGGCCTGATGCGATTTATGCGAATGGTGATGAAGTTGCGGCTGGCATAATGTATCATGTGAAAGCACTTGGATTACGTGTGCCAGAAGACATCGCTATTTTAGGACAAGAAAATCTCCCAATTGGTAAGGCGTTAGAAATCACGACGCTTGATCATCACCTAAAAAAATTGGGAGAAAATGCATTTACTATTTTTGAGCAAGGTAAATTACAAAGAATTAAAGTGGAGCATGAATTGATTAGAAGGAAAACAGTCTGAAAAACTATTTAGCTAATAAAGTTAGTTTTGCAATGTTTTCTGCTGTACGTTCGAGATTTTTTGTCGTATTTTCAAAAAGAGTGGGTAAATCTGTTATTTCAGGGATGTTTGGGAAAAACGCATCAATGCCGTGTTGCTCGGCTAGGTCGTTTTCAAGTGCCAGACTGCCGACGATAGCTAGAACGAAACAGCCCTGTTTTTTTGCCTCTTGAGCGATTTGAACAGGGATTTTCCCCATCATGGATTGCTTGTCCATTCGTCCTTCGCCAACAATAACAATATCGGCATCTTTCATTTTATCTTTCATATTAGAAAGTCCCATAACAAGAGTTGAACCGCTTAACATGTCTGCATTTAGGAAGGCCATTAGCCCAGCAGCGATACCACCAGCGGCTCCAGCTCCTTTTTTTGTAGTGATTTTTTGAGAAGAAAATTGGTCGAGTTTTGCTCCGTAATTCTGCATGGCGTTCTCTAGTTGAACGAGCGTGTCTGGATTTGCGCCTTTTTGAGCACCGAAGACGAATGTAGCACCGTTCTCGCCAAGAAGTGGATTCGTCACATCGCAAGCTATTTGGAATTGAATGTCTTTCAGTTTTGGGTTAAGATTACTAGCGTCAATGGAATATATCTCTTGTAAATGAATACCTCCGGGCGGGATAGGTTGTTTGTTTTTATCTAGTAGTGCTACGCCCAATGATTGGATTAGTCCAGCGCCGCCATCGTTTGTACCACTTCCACCAAGCCCGATAATGATTTTTTTGACGTTGTGGTTAAGTGACGCTAAAATTAGCTCACCAACGCCAGCAGATGTTGCATAGGCTGGATTACGGTCTGCTGCTGCTATTAAATCCAAGCCAATTGCGTTAGCAGACTCGATAATCGCGGTTTCTTGTCTGGCAAGAATACCGTAGGAAGCAGCTATTTTATGACCATTGAGGTTGGTTACTTCCGTTTGAAATAATTGCACTTCATCGGACTCGCTTAAAACAGTAAGAAAACCCTCACCCCCGTCAGAAACAGGGGCAAGGCTAATTTGATCGGCTGGACGTGCTTTAGTCCAGCCTTTTTTTATGGCATTTGCTACTTCAACCGCAGTGGCGCTCTCTTTGAATGAATCAGGTGCGATAAGGATTTTCATTGGTCAGCCTTCTTAATCCAGACAACTTCATACGCAGTTAATTCAAGTGTACTTATAACGGGTTGGTTGGTTAATAAATTCATTCCAGAGAAAGCGATTTTTTTGTTGATATTGTGAGAAGTGACATTGATAATTCCGTAAATACATTCTGTCTCATTTTCCCGTTTTATCGCGAAAACATCTGATCCTAAATCTAAAATTTCTTGTGCTGCAAATGGTGAAAAGGCAGTGTGGTTCCGTCTGATTTGCACCAATTTTTTTAGAGAGGTAAAGATGGTTTGGCGATAAGTGTTAGCTTCAAGTTCATGAGCTAACTGGTTTTTCTCCAGTTTTTCCCGGTTGATTCGACGTTTGATGCCGGATTCTTCGTAACCACCAAGGTCGTTTTTTGAGCCTAATAGTGAATGGTAGTAAATTGCCGGAACACCTTGAAGTGTTAGTAAAATACTATGCGCAGCAATAATTTTTTTCGTTACAAGCTCTTCGGTTGTGTCTTCATCTAGGTTTTGCAGGGCTTCACCGTAGTTGATATTAAGTTCATACACAGACTGCGTGCCATCTGCATTATCTTTATAGGAAACTTGTCCGCCGTTTTGGACTGCTTTTTGGACGAGAGAATTAATTTCTTCGTCGGAAAGAATTCCGGTCGCAGGGCGCATACCAATTCCATCATGACTTGCTAGGAAGTTAAAATAAGTCGCTGTGCTAGAAACTTGTGAAATGGATTTCGCCCACTTCGAAAGCTTCGTTGTATCATGACAAGTGAAGGTATGGAGCACAAGTGGTGGTAGTGGGAACTGATACACCATATTTGCTTCGTTTCCGCCATCGCCAAAATAGCTAATGTTTTCTTCATGAGGGACGTTGGTTTCTGTGATAATTTGCAGATTCGGATATAGTTCGTCAATTAGTAACCGCCAAAGTGAAATGATCTCATGAGTTTCTGGTAGGTGCATGCAAGTAGTACCAGATGTTTTCCATAAAAATCCGATGGCATCAAGACGAATGCTTGTGGCCTGTTTGGATGCGTAGAACAGCAGTACATCTGTTAAGGCCACAAGGCAATCGATATTCCGGACATTTAAGTCTAACTGGTCTTCGCTAAAAGTAGTCCAAAGTTCTTTACCGTTTTCGTATGTGTGGAACAGCGGAGAAGTCCGCGGACGAGTAACATTTTTATAATCAAATTGACTATCCTTTTCAATGAAAAATTGGTTGTAAGGCGCTTCGTTATCGGAGAATCGCTTGAACCAATCGCTTGATTTCGACATGTGATTGGCTACGAAATCAAGCATCACTCGGAAGTTCTCAGACATCTTTTGAACATCATCCCAGTCACCAAGATGCTCATCAATTTGCTTGTAGTCTGTGACAGAGAAGCCATCATCTGACGTACTCGGGAAAATTGGCAACAAGTGGACATCTGTAATAACATCTTGCGCATATTCTTGTAGGAATTCATTCAAGGTTTGTAATGGATGTTTGTTTTTTTCATAAATGCTGTCACCATAGGCAATAAGATAGACGTTTTTTTCGGAAATAGTATCAATGGGACTTCGCGTATTATTAGAATAGTTTTCGGCACATGCGAGCATTTTTTCCAAATAAGCGGGCTGATAAGCAGCTTGATAAATTTTTCTTAGTTTTACTTCTATTTGATTAACCAGTTCGGTTTGCATATTATTCTCCTTCCAACAAAATAGTTGCAAATCCTTTTTTAGGAATACAGATAGTGTTTTCTGTTAGTTTTGCGATTTTCTCCTCAGCTAATGAAACTTCAAAACTGGAAGCGTTAGTTGTCCAGCGAACCGTTTCTTCTGTATCAGCTGGATTAAACAGGCGGATAATTGTACCAGTACCATCCCACGATTTTTTGCAAGTGCTCATGAATACGTTCGGGTTATCCAGTTCAAAGATAGAATTTTGAGCTGGCAGACGGTCGATTGGATAATCCACTTCAAAACGTTCTAGGCGCTCTTCAAATGTATTTAGGTTTTGTAAGTGATAGGTTTCTGTATGACCTTCAAAAATGTTAGATTGCGCGTAGAGCGTTTGTTCATTTAGTTTTTCAGGTTGTACATACACAGCATATTCAAAAATCATTTCTTCAAGCATTTGACCGTCTGGTGTAGGAACGACTTTGTTATTAATACCGGAAGCGCGGCCTGGACGCCACATTAGATCATCTTTTCCAAGCAAACCATTACTTCTGAAAAGAGTTAATGCGATTTCAGCGGTTTTCGGTAAGATTTCATATTCTTTGATACCGCCAACTAATAAAGCAAGTGTTGCGTTTTCTTCTGAAACAGCGACAATATTTTCCACTGGAAAAATCGGCACAGGAGCTTCAACAAATTTTTCCTCACGCCAATTTGCAAGATAAGGGTTTATGACGCTACGTTTCATGAAGCTATAACCTTGGTCTGCGTAAGAAAATTTAGGTTCAGTCACATTAGTTTTAATCAATGCTCTAATGCGGTGGTCTTTTACTTTATTGTCAATGATATGACGAACACGAACAAATTCTTCGCCGTCAAAAAGTTCGATTTCCGTTAAAATTTCAAATGTTTCTGTACTTGTTTTTTGTGCGCGGGCTTCTAAATCTTTCGGAACTAAAGCAGTATGTTTTAACATCATTTTGCTATATAGATGATTTTTTTCAACGGTTAGTAATTCGCTTGTTTCGATATAGATGGTTTGGTCGCCTTCAAGTGGTGAGAAGTCAAAGGAATCCCCAGCGTCAGCCACATTCTCGAAGCGAATTAGGTCATTTATAATGCTTTGTTGTTCTTTATTTAAAAGATTGATTTTCCCGTTTTCGAATTGAACGATGATTGTTTCATTTTCAATGGTTTGTTTGGAAAGGCTGATTAATTGATCCATCTCTGTAGCGATTGGCTTAACTTGCAGAGTCGTATAACCAAGTGCAGGGATTAGACCGCTTTTAAGACAGATTTCTGTACGGTAATAATCTGGTACAGCGACTTCTTTTTCGCCTTTTGCTGTTACGATAACTTTTCGTCCACCGTCTAGTTTTTCTTGATGCAGAACGCTGAAAGTTACTTCTTCCTCACCTGAGAGAAGTTGGAACGCTTTTTCAGGAGTGAATAATGTTAGTTTTGCCGTTCTTTCTTGCGGCACAGGATTAGTGTTGAATAATAGCGCAATATTTTCGTCGCCCATTTTCTGACTAACAGCCTTTGTGATTTGCTTCTTCAAAAGATTAATTAAACCATCTGTCATTCGAAGTGCACTTGTTAGTCTGACTACGATGTCGTGGTTTGCGTCATCTGAATTCGAAGCACCAATACCGTTATGAGCATGGCTATCAAATAATTTTTTCCAAATGATATCTAACCAAGGTTTTGGATATTTGATACCAAATTTGTTTGCCATTGTTGCAAGTGGTTCTAAAATGTTGACTAATCTATTTTCTACTAAGTAATTAAGACGTTTAATATCGTAGCGTTCTGAGCGACATGTGTGGTGGATGCGAGATTTCTGACAAGCAAGCAGTTCTCCAGTTATCTCGTTCGGGAAAGTAGAAGTCCAAGCGTCATTCATAAATGCTTCGTAATCAGAAAGAATGAAGGTGTAACCTAAGTCCATCTCGTTTAATTCTGCAACAATTTCCGGGAAGTTTTCACGAACAAGAACTTGGTCGCCACCTGCTGGTAAAAGAAGGACATCTGTATGTGTGTTCATTTCAGCAAGTCGATCTAAAATTGGCAGAAGACGCGTTTCTACATAACTTTTTTCACTGCTTAAAAATTTACCTGGTCCATAACCGAAGAAAATATTGTTAGTTGGGATGGACTGGTTGTCAGGAGATGTCCAGTGGAAGTTAAGATCATCTTGTACTTGATCATTATAAACACCACGTTGGAAAATGCTATGCTTCATGTTAAATGATTTATATATAGCTGGAAGATAAGCATGTTGCCCAAAAATATCCGGAGAATAGCCGATACTCATACTATGCCCAAATTCTTCGCCCATTTTATAACCATAAAGTAAGTTGCGAATAACAGCTTCCGTTTTTACTAATAGACTATCGGTTTGTGTATACCAAGGGCCGACAAAAAGCCGACGATCTTGAATAAGTTTTTGAACGCGTGTTTTATTTTCTGGACGAATATCTAAGTAGCGCTCAATAACAGACATTTGACCATCGAAAGAATAGCTAGTAAAAGAATCTTTTGTTTCTAAAACGTTTAAAAGATAATCTAAGTTCTCAATTAATAAGATATTGGAATCTTCCATGGTGAAATACCATTCGTGATCCCAGTGTGAATGTGCAACAACATGTACAATTTTATTTTTTTTCATTTTAAAAACCTCTCAAATTAAGTGACAGGTACTAACTAGAGTACCTGTCAGCTTATTTATTTATTTGATTTTATTTTCTTTACGTTTGATTAAGCCATAACGTACGAAGATATTTGCGAATGTAATAAAGGCGATACCTACAATTAATCCAATCGCATAGGCCCAGAAATTTTCAACGAGCGGCCAGCCCCAAATTGCTGGAAGTGGAAGCCATTGTACTGCACCAAGTAATACTGCAGTTACTGCGCCAAGAGAAGCGCCGATCATATTAATTGGAATCGTGATAAGCGGATTTTGTAGCATAAATGGTATCGCGCCCTCTCCTATAGCGATAAATCCTAGGAAAATAGACGTTGTACCAGCAACACGTAAGTTCTCATCAAAAACACGACGTTTAACAACATATTTATCTAGGACAGTCGCAAGCCCAATTCCAATTGGAGGGATAACGATTGCTAGAACGCGAGCTGTTAGCGGGAAAATCTCATCTGCTGCAAGTCCAATAGCGATAGCTCCAGCTGCTTTATTAACTGGTCCGCCAAGGTCAAATGCAGTCAGACAAGCGATAATAGTTGAAAGTAGTACAGCACTTGCATCTTGATTTTGAATAATTAGCTCTTGTAACCAAGCGTTTAATCCCCCGAAAACTGGATCAACCACATAGTAATTGACGAAGAACAAGATTAAAACAGTAATACCTGGAATTAGAAACATTGGTTTCATAGCTTGTAAATTTTTGTGTAATTTAATTTTTTCATTTAAGAATTTAGCAACAAAGCCGGCAATAATACCTAAAATTAGTACACCAAAGAATCCTGATGGTATACCACCATCTACACCCCAGAAGGTGTAATGTAGCCCGGCTGCGAAAGCACCACCAATAAATCCAGGAGCAAGCCCGGGACGGTCAGCAATCGAGTAAGCAAGGAAGGCACCGAAAACCGGATACATGAATTTCATAATCATATTTCCGTATAAACCAAGATAATGGAAGATAACAATAAGCTGATTAGAGTTTGTCGCATACTCTGGGTTACCAATAACTTTTTCAAGACCAAAGGCAGTTGCACCAAGTTGGGCAATACCAATCATTAAACCACCTGCGACAATAACAGGTAACATATAAGAAATACCAGTTAAAATACCACGATAAATTTGCGAGAAAGCACTGCTCTTATTATTATCAAATTGTTGTTCTGAGCCCTCTGTATCAGCTTTTACATAGCCATCTGGTTTACTTAACACAGTTTCAATCATTTCTTTCCCACTACGAAGTGGCTCAGCAACACGTCTTTGAATAAAAGGCAATCCAGCAAAACGTTCTTTATCTTTTGCAGAAATATCAGTAGCGAAAATGACTGCTTCTGCCCCTTTAAGAATTTCGGGAGTAATACGGTCTTCAATACCATTGGCCCCTTGTTTTTCAACAATTACTTCAATGCCAAGCTCTTTACCAGCTAGTTCAAGGGCTTCAGCTGCCATATATGTATGGGCGATACCCGCTGCACATGCTGTAATAGCTACGATTTTCCGACTATAATCTGCTTTTTCCTCTTGGTTTTGTTCGGAATCTAGTACGTGCATAAATTCATTTACTGTCGGAGCGGTAGAAATGCTATCTATAAAAGTTGGATTGAGTAAACGCTTACTTAAAGTTGCTAAAAGTTCTAAATGAGTTGATCCAGCTTCATTTTCTGGAATAGCTAATAAAAAGATATATTTTACTTCATTTGTTGAATCAATACTCCCCCAAGAATTAATTGGTTGATTGATACGAGCAAATGCAAAAGCAGCTTTTTTTACAGCTTTAGATTTGCCATGCGGAATAGCAAAACCTTTCTCTAAGCCAGTTTCAGAAATTTTTTCGCGCTCTAAGACAGCTTTTTTAAATTCATTTTTATCTGACAAAACTCCTTGATTGTGTAAAGCCTCGATTAATCCATCAAATACTTCTTCTTTAGTGCACCAATCTTTATCTAAAAAGATAAGCGCCTCTGATGTAATATCGCTTAAATTCAATGCTATCAGCTCCTTTATTAACACTCTTTTCCCTAGGTTACTTTAGTTATACCATATTATTTTTTGAAAAATGTACGGAATTCGTACAATTGTACGGAGTGTTGTTGAATCACTTTTATTTCTGTATACTAAAATTAATTCAGATGTCTATGGAGGTATTATTATGTCGGTCACTTCGCTTTATCGTTTATTTGCCCCACAAATTGAATTTCTAAGTCCTGCTGAAAAACAAGTTTTTTTCTATATTGATAATCATATTTCTAATCTTGATAAAATGTCGCTCACTTCGCTAGCAGAGGAGACGAATGTAAGCACGACCACTGTTATTAGAATGTGCCATAAATTAAAGCTATCGGGCTTTTCTGAACTTAAGTTTTTGCTACATGCAGATAAAACAAAAGCAAAACCTTTTTCCAAAAATTATTCAGCTACTTTTTTAGAAACAGTACAATTAGGAATTGAACAACTACCTCAAAAAGAAATCGAGAATGTAGCCACGAGAATCTTATATGCTCCCAAGATTTATATTGCATGTCTTGGGATGACAAAAACATTAGGAGAATATTTTTCAAAGAGTTTAGTTACTTCTAAAAAGAATGTCGTATTTACTTATGACTCGTTTATCATTGATATCTTGCCGCAAATTGTTGAAAGAGACGATTTAATAATAATTATTTCTGAAAGCGGTGGGACAGAGAACACGCTTTCACTCGCAGAACATTTAAAATATAATTTATCGAATGTAATCGCTATTGTTAATAATCCTAATGCTCCTATTTCACAGTATGTAGAGACAATCATCTATGCTTCTAGCGAGGTATTTGATGAAGAGTTATTTAAACATCACCATGCACCACTTTTGATTGTCATTGACTTAATTCTAAATATTTTTGAACAACAAAAGAAACTTATTTAAAAATTTTTATGAAATTGCTTGACATGAAACCCATTTCATCATTTAAAACTAATATATAAGGTGATGAAGGAGGCGAATGATATGAAATTAGATGGAGTATGCAAGATTAATTCAGCCCTAGGAATGGAATATCAATTCGGAGAGTTTTACATCGATAGAGACTATCTTGTTTTTGACCAAAACTTCAGCTTAGGTATGAAAAAACGGCAAACATTTCCAGTTGCGAAATTAGGACATATTGCGTTGGTTAGAGAAGAAGAGGAAATCTTGCTCACTTTTAGCTGTGATAATATCGAATTTGAAATAAATGGAAATTCTCATGCTAATTTGCGCGAATTTCGGGATTTGCTTCAAAATAAAGGCACTAATAGCTCGGATATAAAAAAAGCTGAAAATAAGAAAAAAGCGAGATATACAACTCACCATTATCACAACTTCGCTAAATCGTGAAGGAGGAAATTATATGTATAAAGCAATAATTTTTGACGTAGATGGAACAATTCTAGACACGGAGAGAGCTGTTTTGCATTCTCTTCAAGCGGTTTTAGCCGAAGAAGGATTAAGTTACGAACTGGATGAATTAAGATTTGTGCTTGGAATTACTGGAGCAGCTGCGGTTGACCAGTTAAACATTTTAGACCAAGAGAAAGTGTTGGACAAATGGATTGAACGAGAAGCAACTTTTATTGAAGAAGTAGAGGTTTTCGAAGGCATTCATAAAGTACTGCATGCTATCCCAGAAAGCGGCGTAGTTACTTCTAAAAATGCATTAGAAATGGAAAAAGGTTTTTATCCATTTGATATTCAGGATCATTTTCAAGCAATTGTTTGTGCGAGTGATACGGAAAACCATAAACCTCATCCTGATCCACTACTAAAAGGGTTAGAAATTCTTGGAAGAGAGCCACATGAGGTGCTTTATGTTGGTGATTCTTCGTACGATATGAAATGCGCCCATGCGGCCGGAGCTCATTTTGGCTTAGCACTTTGGGGTGCGAAAACAACAGATGGCTTTGAAAGTGCAGAACTTGTCTTTGAAAGACCGGAAGATATTTTAGCTTATGTAAGTAAATGAGTAAAACCCGCCAACCTTGAAATAAGGCAAGCGGGTTTTTTCGTTATAAATTATTGTAATGTTCATCGGAAACGGGCTCTAACCAAGTAGTTCCGCCTAAATCCACATTTGTCGAAATGGCTAAGTGGACAAACCAACTATCATTCGTAGCTCCGTGCCAATGTTTTACGTCTTTAGGAATAGTTACCACGTCGCCCTCTTTAAGCAACTGAGCGGGTTTTCCTTCCTCTTGATAGTAGCCAGTTCCGCCTGTTACAAGCAAGATTTGCCCTCCGTCGTGTTTATGCCAGTTGTTTCTGGCTCCCGGTTCAAACGTAACGTTCCCAATCGGACAATTGTAAGCAGTATCTTCAGGGACAAGCATTTTTAAATAAGCATTACCGGTAAAGTAGTCATTTGTAATCAACTCACCTTTATCAAAAATAACGCTGTTTTCTAGTGTACTCATTATAAATTCCCCCTTTCGACATTAAAATCTTTTAGTTCTTTTTGAGCCGGAATGAGGTGGGTATCGTAATTATCTATTTTGAAGTCAAGTCGATCAAGCGCTTCTTGCATAACATCAATGCGATTTTTCAACTCAATGCGTTGTTCTTTCAGCAATTCGGCGCGAGCTTCCAGCGTGTGTTCGCCTTCCCGGAAAAGTGCCAAGTAATCAATTAATGCTTCAATAGATAAACCAGCGCGGCGCATTTGGCGACTAAACAAAATCCAGCGTATGTCTTCTGCGCCAAATTTACGAATCCCATTTTCATTACGATATATAGGTGGAATTAAACCAATGCGTTCGTAGTAGCGAATTGTATCAGCAGAAACACCACTTTTTTCACTCGCTTCTTTGATATTCATTGTTAAGTCTTCCGAAGCATCCACCACATAAAAGCTAATTTTATTTTTGGTCATAGCCATTCTCCTTTACTGATTTTCTATAATGATTGTATTCCTTGGAGTTAACTTTAAGTCAAGCGAAAAAGCAACCATGATAATTTATTCATGATTGCTACTATTTGTTTGAAGTGTAGACAGATAAGCTAAGAGCAACCCATCCATTTTGCGGAGTGATAAGTTTGTCTGTTCATAGAATTTGTCCAAACGATATTGAATGGTATTCCGGTGCATAAAAAGTTCTTTGGCAGTGAGGCTGATGTTTCCTTGGTTTTTAAAAAGCGTATGAATTAAAGGAATCCAAGTATCATCTTGATGGAAAAGCTTGTTGAGTTCACTCGTAATTAAACTTTCTTTCATTCTTAGCGCGATGACTTTTAAACTTTCGGAAGCGACGGTTTGGACAACTTCACGATTATTATGGTCAAAAATGGTACGTTCCTCTGCAAATAAGCCACGTAATTTAGCGTTTAACGGGTGGAAGAGCCCCATAAAGAAAGTAGATGGAATATAAAAATCATTTTCAAGGGTACCGGCAACGGCAATAAGTTCTTCTTCCCCGAGGAGTGAACTGGTGGATTTTTCAATAATCACACCATAACTAGCCGAAAACATAATTAGTTCAGCATCTGGACTAAAGAAACTGAGTAGCGCTTTTTGCCATTCTTGCAACATGCTTTTGGTGGTTGTGGTTTTAATATGAAACTGTGTTATCCGGTAAGTTTCTTTTTCATTCGTAATCGTGACTGCTTCTTTTCCAAATAACAAATCGAACCAAAACTGAGTAGATTCTTTTGTAAATGTTGGTAATGGTTCTGGAAATAAAGTATCTAGTAACTCCACTTCTTCTCCTGAAAGGTCACTTTTAGGAATAGTAAAATAATACGGTTCCTCGAAAAAAGAAAACGTATCTGTAGTTGATTTTATTGGGTTTTTTGAAACGACTATATTGGGATATCTATTTTTTAATATTTTAATATGCACAGTGGATAGCACCCCTTCTCTACTCTTTATTTTTACAAAAGAAAGATAGGAAGTCAAATTATTACCCGGGAAATAAAAAGGTTGCGCAGTCAACCAAATTACTGCTATACTATAATGGTTGACGCCGCAACTAATTATGTGGCGGATTTTTTTATGAGGAGTCGGATAAATGGCAGATAGACAGGAAAGTTTAGCGAAAGCCATCGCAATTATTCATCGTTCGGAAAGCACTTTTAAAAATAAAAAGTTACATGAAACTGGTCTTAATATAGGTCAATTACGGTATTTATGGACGCTTTATAAAGAAGATGGTATTTCTCAAGAATCAATGGCAAAGAGGTTTATGGTAGATAAAGCGAGTGTGACGCGTCACATTAAACGTCTAGAAGAACTAGGTATGATTCGCCGCGAAATGGATATGAAAGACCGACGTATTCAGCGGATTTTTGTCACAGAAATAGGTTTTCAGATGCGCAATTTAATTGAAGAAGTTACAGCTGAATGGTCTGCACTTTTAACGGCAGGATTTAGCGAAGAAGAAAAAGATGACTTAATGCATTTGATAGGACGACTTTCTGATAATGCGATTATGGCAGTTGAAGGAGGAGAGGTCGAATGAAAGAACAGAGTAAACGGTTAGGTGAAGATAGCATTCCATCACTCATGGCACGTTTGTCGATTCCGGCATTTATCGGTATGTTTGTTATGGGAATGTATAATATAGTTGATACGATTTTTGTGTCATATGGCGTTGGTCCATCAGGGGTTGCGGCGCTTTCAATCGCTTTTCCGGTTCAAATGATATTGATGGCGATGGCAGCCATGTTTGGTATTGGTGGTGCTTCGATTATTTCCCGCTCGCTCGGTGCTGGGGAACAAAAACATGCCGATAAAGTATTCCATCAAGTTATTTGGTTAGTACTTATTTCCAGCATTTTTATTGCAATTGTAACTTTTATTTTTTTAGATCCACTTATTACGCTTTTTGGAGCACCAGCGGATATTCATGATATTGCCAGTGATTTCTTATCGCTTATTTTACTAGGCGCAGTGTTCCAAACCTTTGCGATGGCGATGAATAATATCGTTCGTTCAGAAGGTAATGCAAAAACAGCGATGTTAACCATGATTATTTCCGCTATTTTAAATATGATTTTAAACCCGATTTTCATTATGGGATTCGGTATGGGCGTTCGTGGTTCAGCGCTTGCAACCGTCATTGCGCAGGCTGTTGGCGCGATTTGGCTCTTGATTTACTTTTTATCAGGAAAAAGTACTTTATCTTTAAAAGGGTTCTCATTCCGAATGGATTTCCCGCTGATTCGCCGGATTATGGCAATCGGGTTCCCGTCATTTATTATGATGTCCGCAGGGAGTATCGTAACGGTTGCGGTAAACTGGATGCTTAATATTTATGGTGGAACGATGGCGATTGCGGTATACGGGATTGCGAACCGAATTGCTTCTTTTGTAATTATGCCAATCAATGGTGTAACACAAGGGATGCAGCCGATTGTAGGATTTAACTACGGATCGAGACAATTCGAACGTGTAATGAAAGCTGTCAAAGTGTCAATGATAGCAGCAACTGTCATGTCACTAATTGCTTGGGGCTTGGTAGAAATTTTCCCAGGAATGCTCGTACGAATTTTCTCGAACGACCCAGAGTTAATCGCCCAAGGAACAACCGCTGTTAGATTTATGCTACTAGCTGCTCCAACAATCGGGTTCCAAATTGTTTGCGGAGGGCTCTATCAAGCGCTTGGTCGAGCAAGGATTTCCTTTATCATTTCCTTAATGCGTCAAATCATCTGTTTAGTACCACTTTTACTTATTTTACCGCAGTTCTTCGGTTTAGATGGTATTTGGTACGCTTTCCCATTAGCAGATTTAGGAGCGTTCACCGTCTGTCTAGTGATTATGAGCAAAACATGGCGCCGAATTTTTAAAAATCCTGAGATAGTTTAGAGAAAAACGAATTGGGTATTTTCTTACTAGTGTCTTAAAAACAAAGGAGCGATTCATATGGCGAAAATTTACCCGTATTTAGCTTTTGAAAATGCAAAAGAGGCTTTAGAATATTATGAAGAAGTGTTTGGAGCAACAAATGTTTCGCGGTTACCCGTAAGCGAGGAACATAGCGAAATGTTCGGACTGGCAAAAGAAAACTTGGAAAACACTACCGTTCATGGCGGATTTAGTGTCCTTGGCGCAAATTTATTTTGTTCGGATTCATTTGGAAAAGAAGTAAAACCATCCAACCAAATCTCGATTATGCTCGATTCTAACAGTGAGGATCCAGTAGCTGTAGCTGATGCGGATGCTTTCTTTGAAAAAGTAAGTTCATCGGGAAGAGTGACAGTGACATTACCTTTTGAAGAGCAATTTTGGGGTGGGAAAATGGGGCAATTTGTTGATGAGTACGGCATTTCCTGGATGATTCATACGCAACCTTATTCTAAATTATAAAAAGCAAGTGGACCAAGATATTAGCTATCTTGGTCCACTTTTTTATTAGGATTTAATTTTGTCATTAAGTAGTGTTCGCCAATGCCAGGAATGACAAACGATTTGCCAACTTTACGATAGCCATGTTTTTCATAAAAACCAACTGCGACAATTCGCGCATTACACCAGATAATTTCTGCGCCGCGCTTCCAAATTTCCGCTTCACCTTCTGCAAGTAATGCTGTGCCGAGGCCTTTCAAGCGCATCTGGCGTTCTGTCGCCACACCGCGAATTCGGTACTGGGAAGGATTCATAATAACAGTCGATTTTTCAGGATAAAAACTCGCAACTCCAAGTAAAACATCCTTTTCAAAAGCGCCTAAATGAAACGTACCTTCCATTTCATCATTAGGGTAAATTGCGTTTTCTTCAGGTTGTTCTGGGCGAAGAACCCGGTGCCTAATATCTTGCGTGTCTTTTGCTTTGATTTGCTTGATTTCCACGGCGCCCACCTCCACGTTATTTCTTTCTATTATAACCAATCTTTCTAAAATATCTATTCAAAAGTTAATTTTGTTTCATAGGAATAACCACGAACCAGCTCTTGATTAATCCAGGCGACCGTTTCTTGTAAAAGATAATTTTCATTTTCTGGATATGATTTTGAGGTTTGTGAAGTGATAAAAGATTGCCGCTCACTAGATAGTAAAAGTCGTTCGCCAGGCGCCCCAACGGAATGATCCAATTCGATGAAAAGGTAAGCCTGCCCGTCTATTATAAAAAAACCTGGAAACTGCTGATAGCTTTTCGAAAGACCAAGGCGTCTAACTGTTTCCTGAACTTCTTGATGAAAGGCAGGGTCATTTAGAATATTAGAATGAACAGGTGTGAGAAGCCGTTCTGTAAGCAAGAGGCGAGCGGGAAGTACTAGTTCCTTCTTTTCAGAATCGCGCTTTAGTAAACCTTGATAACGCTCAAGAAGCCACTTTTTACGAGCAATTCGGGCTTCTTCTTCAGTTAGTTTTTGCTGATATTTAATAAGCAACTCGGGCAAGCTTTCTGATGTGTTTTTGTCGAGATATTGTTTCAGTTCTTGCAAGGAAAACCCCATATACTGCAATGCTTGGATAAGGTTGAGTTGTTCTTCTTGAGCCGTTTTGTAGTAGCGATACCCGGAAGTCGGATCGGTAAAAGCCGGGACCAAAAGACCAATCTTGTCATAATAGCGCAATCGTTGAATGGAGAGTTGGCTTTTCTTTGCCATTTCCCCAATGGAAAAAAGCGGTTCCACATTTATCACCCTTTCGTCTTGACTCTATAGTTACTATACACTTTATCATAAAGGTAATTCAAAGCGAGAGGTGAAAAAAATGAAAATTATTGTGGAAAAAGATTACGAAAATATGAGTAAAACAACGATGCAACTGCTTTTAGGGAAAATGTATCAAGACAAGTTGGTTCATTTGGCCATCACAGCAGGCTCGACACCGAAGCGAATGTATGAACTGATGGTAGAAGAAATGAAGGAGAAAGCACCACTGAAGAATGTCAGCTATTATAATTTTGACGAAATTCCAATTGGAGACGAAAAATATGGCGTAACCATTGGCAATTTAAAAGCGATGTACTTTGATCCGGCGGGAATTCCTGAAGAGCAAATTCATATGTTAGATACGAAAAACTATACAGAACATGAAGCGCATTTGAAGGAAGTTGGTGGCTTGGATGCGATTTTAATCGGGATTGGTGAAGATGGTCACTTTTGCGGAAACCTACCTGGCGTAACCAAATTCGGCGATGAAACGCGACTTGTTTCCGTCCAATCGCGCCCAGATATGTTCGATATTTTGCTAGGAGAAGTTGGTGGCGACGCAGAAAAAGTCCCAGAATACTATGTAACAATGGGACCAAAAAGCGTCATGCACGCAAAAGAAGTTATCCTATTCGCAAACGGCAAGAAAAAAGCAGCAATTATCAAAAAAGCACTACAAGGCCCAGTAACAGAAGACATTCCAAGCTCGATTTTCCAGTTGCACCCTAATTTTACAGTTGTGCTGGATGAGGAAGCGGCGAGTGAATTAAATATGTAAATGAAAACCCAACCTTCTATTTAGGAAGGCTGGGTTTTTGATCATCCATGCACACTAGCAAACTCCGCATCGCGCAACTCAACGCGACGAATTTTACCAGAATCAGTTTTCGGTAATGCCTCAACAAACTCAATCCGGCGCGGATACTTATATGGAGCCGTTTGTTCTTTCGTAAATGTCTGTAATTCATGCACAAGATCTTCCGTGCCCTCGTAACCATCCTTTAAGACGATAAATGCTTTTACGACCGTACCGCGGATTTCGTCAGGGCTTGCGACAACAGCGACTTCTTTTACGGCTGGGTGATGTGTGAGCGCGTCCTCTACTTCGAACGGTCCAATCGTGTAGCCAGAGCTAATAATAATATCGTCATTCCGACCTTGGAACCAGTAATAATTGTCTTCATCACGGATAGCCCGGTCACCAGAAACAAAATAATCACCGCGAATCGCTTTTTGCAAACGTTCTGGTTCCTTATAGTACTCTTTGAAAAGTGCTGGGAAGTCTCTGCGCATTGCGATGTCCCCAATTTCACCGACACCTACCGGATTTCCTTCAGCGTCAATAATTGCCATGTATTCTGGCATAATCGGTTTACCCATCGAACCTGGACGGATTGGCGTATCAACCAGTGTCCCAATTAACAGCGTACTTTCCGTTTGGCCGTAGCCGTCGCGAACTTTAATATCAAAATTATCTTGGAAAACTTGAATAACTTCGCGGTTTAAAGGTTCTCCTGCTGATACGGCGCTACGAAGAGAACTTAAATCATGTTCGCGTAAATTATTTACTTTAGCCATTAAACGATATTCTGTTGGTGTACAGCATAGCACATTGATTTTTTCTTCTTCCAGTAAATGAAGTTGTTTTTCAGGAATAAAGCGACCGTTGTAAATGAAGCCAGTCGCGCCTTTTCCAAGTACAGAAAGGAATGGAGACCAAACCCATTTTTGCCAACCAGGACCGGCTGTGGCCCAAACGATATCGTCTTCGTGAATATCGAGCCAATGATCAGCGGCGATACGGATATGCGCGTAACCCCAACCGTGAATATGTACAACACCTTTAGGATTACCAGTAGTTCCACTAGTAAATGCAAGCAGGCAAGCGTCATCGCGAGAGGTTTCTACGCGTTCAAATTCAGTCGATGCAGCTTCCATTAGTGTTTCGTAGTGATCCCAGCCGGATAATTTTTCGCCAACAATAATTTTTTTCGACACAGAAGGAATATTTTCGATTTTATCAAATTCAGCGGTCATTCCATTGTAAGAAACGATTGCTTTTACGTTAGCGTGGCGGATGCGGTATTCTAAGTCATGTGCTTTAAGAAGTTCAGATGCCGGGATAATAATGGCACCAGCTTTCCATAAGCCCATATAAATGGCGTAAGTTTCGAGTAATCTAGGAGTCATAACGATAACATGATCGCCTTTTTTAATGCCGGCCTCTTTTACAATATTGGCAAATTTGCTCGCTTGTTCAAGCAAATGGCGGTAACTCCAAGTTTTTGTTTCATCCTGCTCATTTTTCCAAATTAAAGCTGTTTTTTCAGAACTAAATTTAGCAATCTCGTCAGTAATATTATAAAGTTCTGGAGCGATTAAATTTTCTGAATTCATAATGACTCTCCTTTATAAGTAGATTGTATATTTTGATAATTTTGTTTTAGTACCTAGTATTAATATATGGTAATATAAATGTTCCGTGAAAGCAACTAAAAGTATTCCTGTGAAAGTTTGAGCAGATTGTTCTTACATCTAATACAAGCTATGATAAAATACCAATGAGTGATTTTTTAGAAATGAGGTGCATAGATGGAACGAGCTTTCTTTATGCAACAGGCGCTTAAAGAAGCGGAGAAAGCACAAGAAATTGGAGAAGTTCCAATTGGTGCAGTTGTTGTTTTAGATGGAGAAATTATTGGTCGTGCGCATAATTTACGCGAGACTAGTCAAAATGCCGTGACTCATGCGGAATTACTTGCTATTCAAGATGCGTGTAAACACCAAAATTCTTGGCGGCTCAGTGGCGCAGAACTATATGTTACCTTAGAGCCGTGTCCAATGTGTAGCGGTGCCATTTTACTCTCGCGAATTGAAAAGGTTTATTACGGAGCTAAAGATCCAAAAGCAGGAACCGCGGGATCGTTAATGAATTTGCTGCAAGATGACCGATTTAATCATACATGTGAAGTGGAAGCAGGATTATTGGAAGACGAAAGCAGTGAAATGCTAAAAAGTTTTTTCCAAGAACTGCGAAAACGGAATAAATTGAATAGGTCTTAATGCTCATTGTGAGAAATTATACTTTTATATCCTTCATTGTGAAATAAAAAGCAATAAGTCTTATCAACATTTACAGCCACTTAATAATTGCGAAACTTATCACAATCTCGCAAAAACAAAATAACATCGAAAGTACTAAATAATTTTACCTTAAAATAGGATAAAATATACTCCAGATAGAACTCATTATAAAGTAAAAATCTTTCTTAACTAGTCCCTAAACCTGTGGAAAATAAGGATTACATATTATTTTATTATGCTTTGTGAATTACAGAGCAACTGGACGCTTCACTTTGGGCGGTTTTTCACAAGGTTATTAAGAAGGAAGCAAAAAAAGCAAGGGACTAAACAGCAATTTTAAGCATAAAAAGGAGGAGAAAAGGGTGGATAAACTATTTTTAGCCCGTTTTCAATTCGCATCAACAACGATTTTCCATTTTTTATTTGTACCACTTTCAATTGGACTTGTATTTATGGTTGCTCTTATGGAAACGTTGTATGTCGTGAAGGGGAAAGAAATTTACAAAAAAATGTCGAAGTTTTGGGGTCACATATTCCTTATTAACTTCGCGGTCGGTGTCGTAACCGGTATTATTCAAGAATTCCAGTTTGGGATGAACTGGTCGGATTACTCTAGATTTGTAGGGGACGTATTCGGAGCACCACTTGCAATCGAAGCGTTACTTGCATTCTTTATGGAATCTACGTTTATCGGACTTTGGATTTTTGGTTGGGACAAACTTGGCAAAAAGCTTCATTTAGCTTGTATTTGGCTTGTTTCAATCGGAACTATTATGTCTAGTTTTTGGATTTTAGCAGCGAACTCATTTATGCAACATCCGGTTGGTTTTGAATTTAAGAATGGCCGCGCAGAAATGAATGACTTCTTGCAACTCATTACTAATGGACAACTACTTGTGGAATTCCCGCACGTTATATTCGGGGCATTTGCCACTGGGGCCTTTTTCATTGCCGGTGTCAGTGCGTATAAGATGCTCAAAAAACAAGATGTCGCCTTCTTTAAACGATCATTCCAGATTGCTATGGTCATGGCGGTAATTGGTGGCTTTGGTGTGGCTTTCAGTGGTCACTCGCAAGCGCAATACTTGGTTAAAACGCAACCAATGAAAATGGCAGCAACGGAAGGGGTTTGGGAAGATACCGCAGACCCAGCCCCATGGACGATGATTGCCAAAATTAATCCAGAAGAGAAGAAAAATGAATGGGAAGTAAATGTCCCATATGCGCTAAGTTTCTTATCTTACGGAACATTAACTGGTAGCGTGGAAGGTATGAACACGCTGCAAAAACAATATGAAGAAAAATATGGCGAAGGTGATTATATCCCACCAGTTAAAACAGCTTTTTGGAGCTTCCGTATCATGGTTGGCGCTGGTATGTTAATGATTTTATTCGCGCTAATTGGTATTGTCCTTGCTTGGAAGAAAAAACTTGTTAATGCAAAATGGTATTTACGTTTCATGATTCCAATGATTGGCTTCCCGTTCCTAGCGAACTCCATGGGTTGGATTATGACAGAGATAGGGCGACAACCTTGGGTAGTTTTCGGTTACATGAAAACCGCTGATGCTGTATCGCCTAACGTTTCATCAGGACAAATTTTGTTCTCGATAATTGCGTTCTCAACAATTTATACGATTTTAGCGATTCTATTGGTTTACTTATTTATACGTGAAATTAAAAAAGGACCAGACGGACACAAACCAGAAAAAGCAGAGATTTCCGTAGATCCGTTTGATAAGGGGGATGAAAGCTTTGTCACTAAATGAGTTATGGTTTCTATTAATCGCCATCTTATTCATTGGATTCTTCTTCCTTGAAGGTTTTGACTTTGGTGTTGGGATGTCTACACGATTTATGGCTAGAAATGCACTGGAACGCCGCGTGCTCGTCAATACGATTGGACCGTTCTGGGATGCAAATGAAGTTTGGTTACTAACTGCGGGGGGCGCGATTTTCGCCGCTTTCCCTAACTGGTATGCAACCATGTTTAGTGGTTATTATATTCCACTGGTATTCTTATTACTTGCTTTAATTGGTCGTGGAGTTTCTTTTGAGTTCCGTGGTCAAAAAGATTCACCACTTTGGATTAAGACATGGGATTGGGTTATTTTCTTCGGTAGTATTTTACCGCCATTCTTATTTGGTGTATTATTTGCTAGTTTGATTCAAGGTATGCCGATTAATAGTGATATGGATATGTATGCTGGATTCTTTGATTATATTACAGTGTTCTCCGTTTGGGGCGGCGTAACAATCACGCTGATGTGTCTACTTCACGGATTACTATTTATTACTTTGCGTACAGAAGAAGATATTCAAGACCGTGCTCGTCGCATGGCGAAACGTGTTTGGTTTATTACTGTGCCAGCTTTAGTAATTTTCGTTGTACTTGCTTACTTCAATACAGATATGTTCCAAGTTAGACCTGTACTTGTACCACTGATGATTGGAATTGTAGTCGTTATGTATGTACTATCTGCCTTGTTCATCTGGAAAGACCGTGATATTTTAGCATTTACATTCGGCGGACTTGGAATTGTTTTCACGATTGCGACGATTTTCGTGTCACTATTCCCACGTGTAATGATCAGTTCTATCAACAGTGCGTTTGATTTAACTATAGAAAATGCAGCTTCCGGACAATATTCGCTTAGTGTGATGACGATAGTTGCCGTTACGCTATTGCCGTTTGTTCTTGGTTACCAAATTTGGAGCTACTATGTTTTCCGTAAGCGCGTTTCTAGTAAGGAGAAAATGACGTATTAATGGGAAAAGATTTAAGGAACTACAAAGGAATTAAAAAAATAATGGCGATTCTCGCAGTTTTCACGCTTGTTCAAGGTGCTGCGATTATCGTGATGGCGATAACTTTAGCTTGTGCGATTACTGACTTATTTCACGAGCATCCATTTCAATCAGTCACATTGCAAATAGGTCTCTTCGCGGGGGCCTATTTCTTGCGTCACTTTTTGAATGTATGGAAAAAACAAATCGTTTATCGTTATGCCGCTAACTTAGCAAAAACCATGCGGGAAGAGTTGCTTGATAGTTTGTTCGCGCTTGGACCGCGTTTTGCTCGTGCGGAAGGGACTGGGAAAGTTGTGACAATGGTTATGGAAGGTGTAGCAGACTTCCGGAATTATTTAGAACTGTTTCTACCTAAAATGATGAATATGGCTATTATTCCAGCAATGATTTGGGTTTATATTGCCTTTCAGGACTGGACTTCCGCTTTTATTTTAATGATTACTTTACCAATTTTAATTGTATTTATGATTATTTTAGGATTAGCCGCGAAAAAACAAGCAGATTCCCAGTTTGAAACATATCGCGTGCTTTCGAATCACTTTGTGGATTCATTAAAAGGTCTTGAAACATTGAAGTACTTAGGATTAAGCCATGATCATGAAGGAAAAATCGCTTCGGTTAGTTCACGCTACCGAAAAGCTACAATGAAAACATTACGTGTGGCATTCATGTCATCTTTCGCGTTAGATTTCTTTACCATGCTTTCAATTGCGCTTGTTGCGTTATTCTTAGGTCTTGGCCTCATTGATGGCAATATGAACTTGCCAATTGCGCTCAGTGTCTTAATTCTTGCGCCAGAATACTTTTTGCCAGTTCGGGAAGTTGGCTCGGATTACCACGCCACACTTGACGGGCAGGAAGCGGGTCGAGTTATACAAGGGATTATTGACCAAGCTAAAGCGGATAAGCCAGAAACGGACGCTTTACCGCTAACACCATTTGCTGAAAACACCGAGTTCTCCTTTGAAAAAATCACTGTAAAGCACGGCGCGGATGATGCTGAATCGCTACATGAAGCAAGTTTTACAGTGAAAGGTTTTGAAAAAATTGGGATTATCGGTGCGACGGGCGCTGGTAAATCGACGTTGATCGATGTTTTAAGTGGCTTTTTGACGCCAACTTCTGGAGATTTTCGCTGGAATGGAAAAACTGGTGCGGCGCTTGCTTCGACTGATTGGCAAACCCAAGTCACTTACATTCCGCAACATCCATACCTTTTTCATGATACAATCGCTGGAAATATTTGCTTTTATCATCCTAATTCTACCGATGAGAAAATGAAAAAAGCGGCAGAATCAGCTGGTTTAAATAAGCTTGTGGCTGGTTTAGAGGCTGGTTATGAAACACTTGTTGGAGAGTCCGGGCGGATGCTGAGTGGTGGGCAAGAGCAACGTGTGGCGCTTGCTCGAGCTTTCTTAACGGATCGCCCAGTTGTGTTAATGGATGAGCCAACAGCGCACTTAGATATTGAAACAGAATACGAATTAAAAAAACCAATGCTAGATTTATTTGAAAATCGATTAGTCTTTTTCGCAACGCATCGTTTGCACTGGATGCTTGAAATGGACCGAATTATCGTTTTAGATCACGGGGCTGTGGTCGAAACTGGGACGCACGAGGAACTGCTTTCGCGTAAAGGTTTCTATTACAATTTAGTCAAAGCCCAATTGGAGGAAGTATGATGCGGAAAAGTAGCTGGATTATCCCATATATCAAAGAAAACCGCGGCTTGTTTTTACTTGTCATCTTCCTTGGAACATTAACTTTTGCATCAGCTGGGGCACTCATGTTCACATCCGGTCATTTGATTTCAAAATCGTCCTTAATGCCGGAATCGATCATGGCTGTTTACATTTCCACTGTTGGTGTTCGTGCATTTGGTATTATGCGCTCCGTTTCACGCTATGTGGAACGACTTTCGAGCCATTCGCTTGTCCTTAAAATTCTGGAAAAGATGCGCGTTCGATTGTATCGTTTACTTGAGCCGCAAGCGTTACTACTAAAATCGCGCTATAAAACTGGTGACATTCTTGGCCTTTTAGCTGGTGACATTGAGCATTTGCAAAATTTCTATTTAACTACGATGCTACCAGCAATAGTTAGTCTTGTGCTTTACGCTGGAGTGGTTATCGCGCTTGGAGCATTTTCAATCCCATTTGCTGCGCTCTTTATACTCTTGATTGGACTTCTTGTACTTGTTTTACCATGGGTATCGCTTCTGTATGCTCGCGGTAAGAACGCTTATTTAAAACAAGGGCGCAATAGTTTGTATCAAAAATTCACCGATGCTATTTTTGGTATTAGTGATTGGAAATTCAGCGGACGTGAAAAAACATTTATTTCTAACTATGAAAAAGACGAGGCAGACATGCTTCGAACTGAAAACAAACAATTTCATTTTGTTAATTGGCGTGATTTTTTTAGTCAACTTGTCGTTGGTTTTATGGTTATCGTGATGGTTTACTGGAGTACAGCAGAGTCGCGGGACGGTGCTTTTTCTGGCACGATGATTGCTGCGTTCGTTTTAGCAATCATGGCGCTGGCAGAAGCCTTTGTACCAGTTTCAAGTGCTATCAGTGACAAATCATTGTACCAAGACTCGCTTGCTCGTTTAGATAAAATAGAAGATCCGACGCTACCGACTTTTGAAGAAGAAACAAAAGAAATGGAGCGAATTAACGCAGAACATGTGGTTTTAAAAGCAGAAAATCTAACTTTTTCTTACGATAAAAAGTCACCAAAAATCTTAAACGGTTTTGACTTCACGTTGCAACAAGGTGAAAAAGTGGCGATTATCGGACGAAGTGGAACAGGGAAATCAACTTTTCTTAAATTAGTTCAAGGAGCGCTACTTCCGACTGCTGGAAAAGTAACTATGAACAGCATTGAGGTGGAAAACTTGCGCCCACAAATCCCTAAATTAACCTCCATGCTAAATCAGAAAGCGCACCTTTTCAGTACGACTGTTTTGAATAACATCCGTCTAGGAAATCAAGATGCATCGGATGAAGAAGTATACGAAGCGGCGAAAAAAGTACAACTGCACGATTTTATTATGAGTATGCCAGATGGCTACCATACACAAATGAGTGAGATGGGTGAACGTTTTTCAGGTGGTGAGCGTGGCCGTATCGCCTTAGCTCGTATTTTACTGCAAAATACACCGATTGTTATTTTAGATGAACCAACAGTTGGTTTGGACCCGATTACAGAACGTGATTTACTGGCGACTATCTTTGAAACGTTAGCAGATAAGTCGCTCATATGGGTAACGCATCATTTAGTTGGTGCCGAAAAAATGGACCGTGTTTTGTTTTTAGAAGAGGGAAAAACGTTAATGGAAGGGCCTCATGCTAAATTAATGGCTGAAGAACCTCGATATAAACGACTTTATCAATTAGATCGACCGATTGAACTATAATTTTTAGGCTTGCTAAGTACGTACTTAGCAAGCCTTTTTTTGTATCTATTTTTTAATATTTGTAACAAAATTGTAATTTAAAATTGACTTTCACTCCATTTCTGCTTATGATTAAACTAAGCAAAATGAAAGGGGAATTTATTATGAAAAAATTCCACGCGTTAGTGTTTACAGCATTAGTGACATGTCTAATCCTCCCATTTTCCTTGACAGCAAATGCTGAAACAAATGAAAATGGTAACAACTCAACACCTACTGAAGAAAAAGCAATGGATACTACTAAAAATATAATTACTGAGGAAAAGACAGAACCAGCAGAACCAACAAAAGACCTAGCAAAAGACCCGGCAAAAAAGCCAACAGTAACATCACCGCAAAAAAGCCAAGTAAAAACAACGATAGATATTACCGATTCACAAGAAGTCTACTCCTACGAACAAAACAGCAAGATTGATCTCAAAGACTTTACCCCAACATTAAATGAGTACACGGATACGTTACTAACAAATTATCGCTTAGCAGCCAACTCTAAACTAAGTACTGCGGAAACGGGCATCCAAGAAGTCACGCTACTTGGAGATAATGAAGACGGCAAAACAACAGCAGTCAAACTCAATTACTTAGTCAAAGAAAAAACGGCCCAACTGACTATTACAGATATGAATTTCGATTTAGAAACAAAAATTTTCACAGGTAAAACAAAACCATTTGCTAGAGTATACATTAGTTCCCCGCCAGATGAAAACTTTGGAGAAGGAACAACCACTGCGGATAAAGATGGCAATTTTTATGCAGAATGGGCGACAACACCAAAACAAATTACTGCATATGCTTTTGATGAATCAGGTAACTATAGTGAAGAAGTAACCTACCAAGTTCCAGCCAAAAAACAAAATAAAGCAGTCGTAACAGCCCCAGATAAAGTAAAGAAAATCGAAACAAAAAATGCAGTCAAAAGCGCAACAGCAAAACCTACTGATACTTCAAAAGTTACCAAAGAAGACAAAACAGATTTGCCCAGCACTGGAGACAAAGGTACAGAATGGATTTTCGTTGTAGCGGGTGTTATAGTTATTCTAGTGGCAGTGTTATTACTTAGGAAACGTAAAAAATAAGCTAATTGCTATAGGGAATAACTCAAAAATAAGGAGCGAATAATGAAGAAGTTATTAAGCGGTTTAATTATTGTTTTAATGGTTAGCCTACTTGGTCACTCCTTTAACGCCGAAGCAGCAACGTATGAAAAAATCATTTACGACAAAGCAGTTAATCTAAAAGGGGTAGTAAATCAGTCAAAGCGAAATGATGGTATTAATAGCAAAATGTACAAAACGAGTAGCAGTGTTAAGTATCTCGGTTCAGCTAAGAAATACGACAAGAAGACATTGATTATTACTCGCGAAGGAAAAACAGCTAGAGCAAAATGGTATTATTGCAAGCTAGGAAATACTACAATCGGCTGGATTGACTCACGTGCTTTTACAAATATCGGCAAACCGACGATTGCTGATACCGTTCCAGCCCTTTGGAACAGCAAAAAAGCAATCATCACCACTAAACCAAAAAGTACTACCGCAACAACCTACTTTTTCCAAAAAAATAGTGCGGGAAATTGGTATGAAGTTCGTCATTTTACTAGTCATATTGGTAAATGGGGATTTGACCCAAAATTCTCTGAAAAAAGTTCTGGGACTCCAGTTGGCGTTTACCGAACAGGCATAGTTTTTGGACAAAAAGGGAACCCTGGTACGAAGCTGACATTCAGAGCGATTACTAATAGAAGTTATTGGATTTCTAATTCTAATGACAAAGCCTATAACACTTGGCAAGAACGCAATTCCTCTAGTTCTGCAGATGAAAAAATGAAGATTCCGCAGTACAAATATGGAATGGAAGTGAAATACAACGCTAAACGTGTAAAAGGTAAGGGATCGGCTGTGTTTTACCATGTTGATTCACCTAAATACAATTACACATTAGGTTGCGTCGCTCAAAGTGAAGCGAATACAAAAGAAGTGCTAAAATTCGCGGATAAAAATACACTTATTGTGCTAGGCGAAGAAAGCCGCATAAAGACATTTTACGGTGTAAACTAAGCTAGAGAATTTCTCTAGCTTTTTTGTTTGACGAAAAAAAGCTAAGTAGCCCAGCCCCAAAATTTCTTCTATTTGACGTATAATAAAAAGAAACGAAAACGCGGGGTGAATTGTTTGACGAGCAAACCATACATAATGGGCGTAGACATTGGAACTTCAAGCACAAAAGCAGTACTTTTTAATCAACGAGGAGAAGTGATTTTCCGGCAGGCGACGCATTACGAATTAATAACTGATGAAACTGGAAAAGCAGAAGAGAATCCCGCAGAAATTTTTGGCGCCGTTCTGACTTCCATTCAAGCTGTCATGAAAAACGTTAATAAAGAGGAGTTAGCTGGAATTTCGTTTAGTTCCGCGATGCATAGTTTGATTATGGTTGGAAGTAATGGAGAGCTTTTGACTGAATGTATCACTTGGGCGGACGGACGAAGCAGTGAGACGCTCGAAAAAGTAAAACGGGATAATTACTTATTCCAATTGTATGAAGCCACAGGGACGCCGATACACCCTATGAGCCCCTTTGCCAAAATTTGTTGGTTGAAGGAAGAAGAGCCTACACTATTTAAACGCGCAGAAAAATTTGTTGATATTAAAGCTTATATTTTGTATCGCTTGTTTGGTGTTTGGGTGATGGATGAATCGTTAGCATCGGGTACTGGACTATATAATATTACGGAGCACGACTGGGAATTTGAAGCAATGGAAATTGTAAAATTAACTCCTGATTTCTTACCGAAAGTTGTGCCAGAAACTTATCAATTAACAGGAGTAGGAAGAGAATACGCTGAATTAATGGGCATTCCAGAAAATTTGCCCTTCATTGTAGGTGGTAGTGACGGCGCGCTTGCTAATATTGGTATTCAAGCGACTGGCCAAAATGACGTTACGATTACGGTAGGGACAAGTGGGGCAGTGCGTAAACTTACCGACCAATTCCAAATAGATTCACGCGGCCGGACGTTTTGTTATGGAGCTGGTGATGGATACTTTATCGCAGGGGGCGCAGTGAATAATGGTGGAAAAGTAGTTGAATGGGGTTTGCAACAATTTGGCTCTGAAGCTGAAATTAGCAGGCGTGATTTCGCAAGCTTTATTGCAAAAATAGAGGAAGTCCCTCCAGGTGCTGCGGGTCTTCTATTCCAGCCATACTTATTAGGCGAGCGTGCCCCTTTTTGGACTAATGATATTCGTGGGGGGTTTGTTGGATTAACGATTAATCATACAAAAGCACATTTTATTCGAGCAATTTTGGAAGGTGTCGCTTTTAATCTCGCGGAAGTTTATGAGGCGGTTTCGGCTCCAGATGATATTATTTATGTTACAGGCGGGATATCAGCCCATGATGCTTGGTGTAAGCTTCTGGCAGATATTTTGAACCGAGAAATACGTGTTCCTCATACGATAGAAGGTTCGAGCTTAGGAGCAGCGATTATTGGTATGCGATCACTAGGGATTTTGAAGGATCTAAATCTAAAACATACACTACCAATTAAAGCGGTATATCATCCAAGTGAAGACGTCCTGAAGTACACTGAACTACGTCTGATTTTCAAACAAGTTACCACTCAGTTAATGTCTAGCTACAGCCAATTAAATAGTTGGCAAAAGAAGTTTGATATTAACAGCTAAAATTTCCATTTCATGATATAATCACTAAAAGAAAAGTGATAACGAGGGGGAGAAACGATGAATAAAAAAATAGTATGGATAGCTTTAACATTAGTAGGTATTTGTGTAGTGGGTACAATTATCGCAGCAATCATGAGTGTTTACTTACGTTAAAAAAATTTCCCTGTTTTCTACTTGCACTTTTTACACTAAAAAGGTACACTAGTAATTGAGCTCTTTTCAGAGTTTGCGCTAAATAATTTTTTATTTGGCACTTAATTATTGGTAGCAAATTTGTCGTGCTAGACGGGGAGGTAGCGGCGCCCTGTAACCCGCAATCCGCTCTAGCGGGGTTGAATTCCTCATTTGAGGCATCGTAATTGTTTGGTCTGCCCTTGACAAGTGGTGTTGAAGGTTGGGTCTTGCGCAATGGGAACCTGTGAACCATGTCAGGTCCGGAAGGAAGCAGCATTAATCAGTGCTTCTCATGTGCCGCGAGGTTGCCTGGCTCGAGCTAACTATCAAGGTAACGCAGGTGATTGCATGTCGATGTGAGGTGCGCGACACTAATTTTAAATATATTAAGGACTATTTTGCTTATCGCGAAGTAGTCTTTTTTCTACAAATTAGCTGCTAAACTTATAAAAGTAATGTATAATCCTTCATAAACTGGTACAATATAACTTAACAAAGCAATTCATGACAAAGGATGAAAATAATGCAACAACTAAAAACTAAAAAGAAATGGCTACCCGCTTTAATCGTCGCAGTTTTCGTAGGAATTATCGTAATCTTAGCAATTATGTTTGGCTTTTTCCAACGCCAAGAAGTGTTTGACAAGTATGAAGTAGCTTACGAAATAGATGGTAAACTATATGAAGTTTTTCCGATTAGTGCCACAGATATTGGTGTAGATAAAAAATCTAAAGATAAAAACCTCTATTTTCGTGTGAACAGTTATTATAATATTGATTACTTATTCCGACTAGCTTATAAACAATATGAAATTAACGAACCATCTACCAATAAATATTATTCGGGTCTAATTGATTATAGCGTCGCAGATAATGCCTACGTTACCCAAAAAGACGTCTATATAACAAATAATGAATCCTATGCAACGTATGATTTTTTTGATAAAAACGGCAAGAAAATCTATTCCTATAATCCTGAAGAAACCTCAAACGATGATTATATCGTCCGGATTAAACCTACCATTTTACAAGGTTACGAAAAAAGCGACATCGGTAGTTATGATGATTACTTAGATATTACAAGCTTGTTTAAAGACAAACTTGGTATGAATGTAAAAGTTCGAATTGATGAGGATAAAGAAATGGTCATCTTTTCTATTAACTAAAAAAAGAGCCCCGGTAGCGGGGCTCTTTTTTTGTTTGAAATAAGTTAATCCTCGTCTGTTTTATGTTCGGCTGACTTGTTGTTTTGTTCTTCCACAGAATTTGGTTCTTTTATATCATCTGGAAATACAATCGAAAAATGCTCTTTTTTCACAACTTTACTATTTTTCGATTCTTCCGGCATATCTCGTTTTACTGCCATATTTATCACCTCGAATTGTTGGTATTACTTAGCTTATGCTCATTATAACACAGAATGAAAAAACTAGAAATTAAGTGAAACTGTGTAATGTTAACGCTTACTTACACAGTTTTTTAGGTATGTGTGTAAAGTGATTTATTGGTATAAATGATAACGTTTGTAAGTGATAATCGTATATTTTCTTACTATTATATACTTGGCACGGAAATTGCAATAGATTAAAGTGAATCTAAATGTAAGCCTTATCATGAAGCGGAGAGGAGGACTCCCAAAATTTCACGAGGTCATGCAAAGATTCCATCTGATTTGTTTTAGCAGTAGGGATTGCTAAAACAACGTAAACAGATATAGTTGATAAACCTAAAGGGGAAGATACATAGAAATTATATTTTGTTTAAAGAGATGAGCAGTAAATAAAAAAGGTTAATGGGAGGATAAAATATGAATGGTTTGACAGCATTTTTAGAGAAATATTTTGTACCAGTAGCTGCTAAAATTGGTTCGCAAAAACATTTAGTGGCGCTACGTGATGCTTTTATTTCTACAATGCCAATTACAATGGCTGGGTCAATTGCAGTACTTTTAAATGCGTTTTTTAGGGATTTTCCAACTGACTGGGGATGGACAGGATTTGTGGAAGCAATGCAACCACTTATCGAGATTAATGGATATGTATACAATGGGACGTTAGCAATTGTTTCAATTATTTTTGCATTTTCACTAGGTTATAATTTATCAAAAGCGTATGAAGTAGATCGATTAGCTGGGGGGCTAGTTTCTCTTGCTGCTTTTGTTATGAACTTAACTGTTACTGTAAGCTTAGACGCAGTAAAAGCTGCTATTGCGGCTTCTAATGCTAATTTTGATGTCAATACTTTACCAAAAGAATTTGCTGGGATTTACGGGTTCTTTAATCTTAGTCAAGTAAATGGTACCGGATTGTTTACTGCAATGATTTTCGGTTTTATATCAACTATTATTTATGCGAAATTAATGCGCAGAAATATTATTATCAAAATGCCAGATTCTGTTCCACCGGCAGTAAGTAAAGCTTTTGCAGCGATTATCCCTGCACTAGTAGCACTTTATGTTGTTGGTATTATTGACTGGGCATTCTTCAAAATCACTAATATGGACGTTATTACTTGGATTTCCAAAACAATTCAAGAGCCGTTATTATCACTTTCGCAAGGGTACGGAGCTGTTTTACTAGTTACTTTCTTAGTACAACTACTATGGTTCTTCGGGATTCATGGTCCAAACGTACTTGCTCCGGTTCTAGAATCACTTTGGGGTACAGCACAACTACAAAACATTAGTGCAGCACAAGAGGGCGCTAAATTACCATTCGAATGGGTACGTGGTTCTTTCGATGCGTACGTATGGATGGGTGGATCAGGCGGTACACTTGTACTAATTATCGCCTTACTAATGTTCTCGAAACGAGCGGATGCACGAACAGTTGCGAAATTGTCTCTTGCACCAGGTATATTTAATATTAACGAACCAATCATGTTTGGTTTACCGATCGTATTAAATACAATTTACTTAATACCTTTCATTATCGCACCAATGGTAATGGTAACAATCGCTTACTTTGCAACAACACTTGGCCTTGTTGGTCCAGTTAAAATTGCAGTAGTTTGGGTAATGCCGCCACTTCTGAATTCCTTCTTAGCAACTGGGGGAGATTGGATGGCGCCAGTAATTTCACTCATAAATATGGTCATCGCGTTCTTGATTTGGGTACCATTTGTTATTACCGCAAATCGCGTTGGTGTACCAGAAGAAGAGATGAAAGCTTAGGAAATAATAAGTTTCTGGCTAGGTGCAGCTAATTGTGCCTAGCCAGTATATCATGTAGGAAATCCTGCGCTATTTTTATTCATTGCAAGAAGCGAAAGATAACGTTAAACTATAGAAAAGGAGGTTTTTTTAAATGATTATTCTTAATTGTCCAATGAAACGTGATTATATTACTGAATTACTTGAAACATACGATAAAGACGGTGTAACTTTTAAAAAAATTGCTGAACAAGGTATGAAACTTACTTTTGAAACAAATATTGAAGATGAAGAAAAAGCAGCAAAAATCGCCAAAGAAACAATAAAAGCAACTGAAATAGGCTCTGTACTCTATTTCCAAGTTAGTGTGGGTTGAAAATGAAAATTGTTAATGCACTATTTATTATTAGTATAGGTCTTATTATTATTATGTTTAGTCCTTCTTATGGAAAAGATGGGATGGCTAGTGTACCTCTTCTAGTTACAGGACTTGCGGTTGTTTTAATTGGCTGTGTTTTCATCGTGCTAAAAATCCGTAAAGATAAGAAAGAAAAGAATTAGAAGGAGTCGATTGAAAAGTGAATGTCACACAGAAATTATATATTTCTCAAAAAGAATGCTTTGATACACTAGTTAGCTCAGCCATTTATGATGTGAAAAATGCCACTGGTAAAACGCTTCAGATGCGCAAACTAGAAGGATATAAATACCAACGAACAATGTCTAACGGTGCACTTGCTACAACAAAAATTGTTAAAGTGACTCCTAACGAACTTTATCAATTTGAAACAAGTAGCCGAGTAAACACACATACGACGACTTATACGATAAAGTCCACAAGCGAGACAACTTGCGAAGTGACTTATAACGAATTAATTGAAACGGAAAAAACAATGAATAAAATGAATAATATTATTGTTGGTTTTATGTTTGGATTCTTCCGGAAAAAACGTGTGAAAAACTTGCTGAAATCAATAGAGCTTTCGGTTATTAACGAGAGTAAGAAAAAGCAGGAGAAACTAGCTGCTAAAAGTGAACAATAAGGTTTGGAATCGGGCTTTTTCGGGAGTCTGGTTCTTTTTTTGAGGGTTTGTCTGGACGGGGTAGTTGTTTTTTTGGGCTAGCCGGACTCAGAACGTATTGAAACTTCTATTAGGGATTAAATCATCGCTTTGCTCAGATTTATATTGAAGAAGTAGATCAAAACAAAGTACATTTTGAAACTTCTATTAAGGATTAAATCATCGCTTTGCTCAGATTTATATTGAAGAAGTAGATCAAAACAAAGTACGTTTTGAAACTTCTATTAGGGATTAAATCATCGCTTTGCTCAGATTTATATTGAAGAAGTAAATCAAAATAAAGTACGTATTGAAACTTCTATTAAGGATTAAATCATCGCTTTGCTCAGATTTATATTGAAGAAGTAGATCAAAACAAAGTACGTTTTGAAACTTCTATTAAGGATTAAATCATCGCTTTGCTCGGATTTATATTGAAGAAGTAAATCAAAACAAACAACGTTTTGAAACTTCTTCAACAATACGTTATAATAAAACTACTAAAATGGTTTTAGGTGAAGGAGAGTGGCAGATGGCGTATCAGGCTTTGTATCGGGTTTTTCGGCCGCAGTCGTTTCAGGATATTGTTGGACAGGAACATGTGACGAAAACGCTTAAAAATGCCATTGTGCAAAATAAAACTTCGCACGCTTATTTATTTTCTGGACCTCGGGGGACTGGGAAGACTAGTGCGGCGAAAATTTTTGCGAAGGCGATTAACTGTGAACACGGTCATGACGGGGAGCCTTGCAATGAATGTGAGATTTGCAAAGGTACGACGGATGGCTCTATACCAGATGTTCTTGAAATCGATGCTGCCAGTAATAACGGGGTTGAAGAAATTCGGGATATCCGGGAAAAAGTAAAATATGCGCCAACTGTGGCGAAATATAAAGTATATATTATTGATGAAGTGCATATGTTGTCGACGGGAGCGTTTAATGCGCTACTAAAAACGCTAGAAGAGCCGCCGAAACATGTCATTTTTATTTTGGCGACAACAGAACCACACAAGTTACCGCTAACGATTATTTCGCGGGTCCAGCGTTTTGATTTTAAACGAATTACGACGCAAGATATTATTGGTCGTTTGAAATTTATTTTAGAAGAAGAAAAAATTCCTTATGACGAAAAAGCATTGATGATTGTTGCGCGTGCGGCTGAAGGTGGGATGCGAGATGCGCTTAGTTTGCTCGATCAAGTTATTTCTTACGGGTCGGAAGAAGTTACAGTAGAAGATGCGCTAGAAATAACGGGGTCGGTTGCTCAAAATCTGCTTACAAAACTAGTAAGTGCAGCGTTTGACGGCGATGCAGCAGAAGCTATCTCAACGCTTACAGCTTTACTTGCAGAAGGAAAAGACCCAGTCCGTTTGGTGGAAGATTTACTTGTGTTTTTCCGAGATGTGCTACTGTATCAAAAAGCGCCGAATCTGGAAGAAACGCTGGAACGGGCTTTAATTGATGATGACTTTGTCGCTTTGGCAAAACGAGCAGATTCACTTAAAGTGTATGAATTCGTGAAGATTTTAAACACTGCGCAGCAACAAATGCGTTTTTCGAATCATCCAGGTATTTATGTAGAAGTGGCGCTTGTTCAGTTAACGCAAGCCGGGCAATCAGCGGTAAGTGGCGGAAATGTATCAGCGGACGCAGCTTCTGGAAGTGACTTCGCAGACTTAAAACGGCAAATGGAGCAAATGCAGCAAGAACTTCAAACACTTAAAAAACAAATTGCTAGTGGAGCAGTTGCCACCCAAGCTGAAAAACCAACCCAAAATCGTGGTAGCTCTAAAAAAGCAATAAACAACGGCAAACAATTTAAAGCACCTATTGGTAAAATCAACCATGTACTAGGTGAGGCTAAAAAAGAGAATTTACAGTTAATCCGTGGATGTTGGGGCGAACTTTTATCCATGCTGATGGCGTCCCAGGCAGCACTTTTAAATGACGCAGAACCTGTAGCTGCATCTCAGGATACTTTTGTGTTAAAATTTAAGCATGAGATTCACTGTCAAATGGCGATGGATAATCCGAACTTTGTCGAAACGATCACATCAAGTATTGCACGACTGACACAAGTGAATTATACTTTTATTGGAATCCCAGAAGATCAATGGGCTGACGTAAGAGAGAATTTCCTTCATAGTCATGGTAGCGACGGTGATGCGGAGGAAGGTACAAATCCAGAAGCTAGAAAACCGGCGGAAGATCCTTTTGTTGCAGAAGCCGCAAAGCTCGTTGGTGAAGATTTGCTTGAAATTAAAGATTAAAAAACAATAGAAGAAAGAGGAGATTATTCATGCGTGGAATGGGAAATATGCAAGGTATGATGAAACAAATGCAAAAAATGCAAAAGGAAATGGCGAAAGCTCAAGCTGATTTAGAAGCTCAAGAGTTCACTGGAACAGCTGGTGGCGGAATGGTTACAGTAAAAGCTACTGGTAAACGTGTCATTACAGATGTTGTTATAAACGAAGAAGTAGTTGATCCAGAAGACATCGAAATGCTACAAGATTTAGTACTTGCAGCAACAAATGATGTATTAAAACAAATTGAAGATACAACTTCACAAACAATGGGTAAATTCACACAAGGGTTAAATATCCCTGGAATGTAATATTGCTTGGTTTGAGACTCTTGGCTTGTATTCAAGAGTCTCAACTATTTTTCAATAGAATGTTCCACGTGAAACATTTGTATTTTGAAGGTGAGAGGAAGACGAATTATGCATTATCCTGAGCCGATAACGAAATTAATAGATAGTTTTATGAAATTACCGGGAATCGGACCCAAATCGGCAGCAAGACTAGCTTTTTATGTGCTAGACATGAAAGAAGACGATGTATTAGACTTTGCAAAAGCGCTTGTTGATGCGAAGAGAAACCTAAGCTTTTGTTCCGTTTGTGGTCATATTACAGATAAGGATCCATGTTATATTTGCGCTGATACGTCACGCGATCGAAGTGTTATTTGTGTGGTACAAGAATCCAAAGATGTTATTGCAATGGAAAAAATGCGTGATTTTCATGGCTTATACCACGTGCTCCATGGGACAATCTCTCCGATGGACGGAATTGGCCCGGAAGATATTAATATTCCTGATTTGCTGAAACGTTTACAAGATGACACTATTGAAGAAGTTATTTTAGCAACAAATCCTAATGTTGAAGGAGAAGCTACTGCGATGTATATTTCGCGTTTACTAAAACCTTCAGGCATAAAAGTAACTAGAATAGCGCATGGCCTTCCAGTGGGTGGAGACTTAGAATATGCTGATGAAGTCACACTTTCTAAAGCCATGGAAGGACGAAGAGAAGTCTAAACTGAGGTGATAAAATGGAGTCCAGAAGTAATAAGTTTGGCCGGAAAAAAAACAAGAAGATTGGCAAATTACACAAATCCTATGATGCTTATTTGATGGAATTGATTGAAGTCACACAAGAAAATTGGCATAAGCAGAAAGTTTTGTTGCGAAAAAGTTTTGAGTACGATCCTAATTTAGAATATGAGGAGAAAAAGGCGGAAGCACGCTATTTTTACCTTTTTAAAGAAGCTCGCGCACGTCAATTAAAGAAATAAAGAAAAAATCTACTAGACCATATTGGAATAGTAGATTTTTTTATTAAATTTCAGAACGGACATACATTACATCTGGTGCATGACTCACACGTTCACCAGTATTCAGGCGCTCGACTTGGCGCATATCTGCTTCCGACAATTCAAAATCGTAAATAGCTGCGTTTTCTCTTATTCTTGAAGGCGTTTCTGATTTTGGAATGATAGAAATATTATTTTGCAAATGCCAACGAAGAACAATTTGGGCAGGAGATTTACCATATTTTTTTGCTAAATCAATCAGAATTTGCTCTTGTAAAACGCCACCTCGACCAAGCGGGCTCCAAGCTTGATGAACGATATGCAATTCCTCTAAATAACGATGTAACAGCTGATTTGGAAAGTGTGGATGTGTTTCTAGTTGGTCAACTACTGGAAGAACGTTGGCACTTGTACGAAGCCGGTCTAAATGGTGCGCTTCAAAATTACTCACGCCAATCGCACGAACAAGCCCTTCGTCATATAATTTTTCTACAGCGCGCCAAGTGTCGAAAAATGTATCTTGTTTTGGCCAATGAACTAAATATAAATCAATTTGATCTAGTTGTAATTTTTTCTGCGATTTTTCAAAAGCTCGAAGCGTTTCATCGTAACCTTGTTCTGTATTCCACATTTTTGTTGTGACGAAAAATTCATCTCTTTTCAAGCCGCTTGACGCAAAAAAGTCTCCAAGCTCTTTTTCATTATGGTAAAATGAAGCCGTATCAAACAAACGATATCCAACATCTACCGCAGTTTCCAGCGCAGTACGCATACGCGCTTCATCCGTTAACTTGTAGACCCCAAAACCATGTCTAGGCATTTCAATTCCATTGTTTAATCTGTATGTATCTGAGAAAGAAAGTGTCATTTTTTTACCTCCTAATTTAGTTGATTAACTTTAGCATACCAGAAAATGGAGAATTTCTGTAGAGTGAAGGGATTGATTTGGGGGATTTTTTATAATTTAGAAAAAAGGAAGTGGGATAATGAGACAACCTTTTCAAATTTTAGTTATACCATTTATTAAAAATGAAACCAATTATCAGTTTTGTGCTTTGTTGAGAACCGATGTAGCTGTTTGGCAGTTTGTTACTGGCGGAGGGGAAGACGGAGAGTCAATCCTAGAGACTGCCAAGCGTGAAAGTAAAGAAGAGCTAAACTTGAAGGGGGAGTTTGAAATGTATAAATTGGATTCATATTCTACTATCCCTAGTTTTCATTTTTCATTTAGTAAGCCTTATGTAGTTCCAGAATATTGTTTTGCCATTGATTTAACGAGTTTTTCAGGTTATATCGAATTATCCATAGAGCATCGTGAGTTAAAATGGCTTTCTTATGAGTCGGTGATTCAGCTGTTGGAGTGGGATAGTAATAAGACGGCGCTTTATGAGCTGAATGAACGTTTGAAAAATGATGATATGCAGCCAATATAAAAAAGGCTAAAAATCAGCCTTTTTAATTTGTAATTAAACTGTTTAGTACGTGCGCAATGCCATCTTCATTATTAGACAACGTAACGGAGCTAGCGGCGGCTTTTAATTCCGGGACCGCATTTTGCATAGCGATTCCTGTACCTGCGTATTCGACCATAGTGATGTCATTATGGCCGTCTCCGAATGCGATAATATTTTCAGATTGAATGCCCATTGGTGTTAAAACGGTATCAAGTGCTTTGGCTTTATCAATGCCTTGAGCTGTGAACTCAAAGTAAAAATCAGCTGTGAAGACACAATTAAGTGTATCTTTGAAAGGCGCCATCATTGCTTGGTAATTTTCTTGCATATAGGCCGGGTCACCAGCAGTGAGGATTTTACTTAGACGATAATCTAAAAATACGGCTAAATCATCTTTTTCACAGAGTTTAAAATTTCCTCCGCGAGACTCGTATTGAATAATATTTATTTCTTCGCCGCGGTAAGGTACATAGCAGTCGTATACATTATTCGTATACATATAATCCTCTTTATCAATCATTACTTTGACTTCAAATTGTTTCATGTGTTCTAAAACGGCTTTTCCTTCTGCAACCGTAAGCGCTTGGTTGAATAATTCTTCATTTGTCGCACAATCAACTACTTTAGCGCCGTTGTATGAAACAAGCAAACCGTGGTGTTTTTCCATTTCTAATTGTTCGGCGTATACGTGCATTCCGGTTGTTGGTCTGCCGGATGCGAGGATTAGTTTCACGCCATTTTGTTGCGCGGTGATGAGTGCTTTCTTTGTTTCTGGAGAGATTTTTTTGTCGTCGTTTAATAAAGTGCCATCAATGTCTAAAATAATTGCTTGAGTTGTCATGTGAGTTTAGCTCCTTTTTTTCTTTATTGTATCACTAGAAATTAAGAAAAAGTCAGATGTGGCCCATATTGAGAGCTTTTTTTCAATTCAAAAGGAAAACGGCTCCTTTTTTGAAAAATCATTCCAATTCGGTGTTCATTTTTTGATAATTCGTTGTTTTGTATTGGATGTTTTTATCGTAATTATGGTTAAAATAAACGGAATAAAGGGTGTCAAAAATGCTTAGTAATGATTGTCGTGTTGAGAATGATGAGACCTTATTGTAATGATTCTCAGCGGATGCCATGTAGATTTTGTGTGTGGCGAATTCCACTAAAGGATTGTCTTGCATAGAGGTAATTAAAATAATATCGACAGTACTTTCGGACAAGATTTTGACAACTCTTTGAAGGGTTCTGCTTCGTCCCCCATAGGAAACAACGATAGCAACATGATCTTTGTCACTGTTTGCAGCGGATAAACTTTGAATATAATCTTCCTCAGGAACATTGACCAAAACGCCGATTTCCTGCATTTGAAATTTGAAGTTTTGAGCGAAAAATAAATTGGCAGAAGCCGCGTAAACATCAATAATTTTTGCATTAACCAATTTTTCGCCAATCTTTACAAGTTCTTCTGGATCGGCGTTGTTTAACGTTTCGTCGATAGTTCCCTTATAAATTTGATTGAGGTTGGTCATGATTTGGTAAGGCGTATCGGATTCCAAAATAGGATAATCATAATTTATATCTTGTTCTGCAGTTGTTTCTCGAAGGCTCGAAGCGATTTCGATTTTTAGTTCACCGACGCCATTTAGCCCTAGTTTGTTAATTAGACGGTAAATGGTTGCAGCAGAAACGAAAGCAGCGGTAGCCAGCTCTTTAGGCTTAAATTGTAATGTTTTTTTCGGATTTGCCACTATGTAGTTGGCAAGTTCCTTTTCATTATTAGTTAAATTGGTTAGTTCGCGTATTTTGATTAAAATATTCATCGTGTCAAATCCTAACTTTTTAGAATGGGAAATTGGTCATAAGTAATTATAACACGGAAAATTTGCATGAAAAAAGACGAGGATGCTTGAATCCTCGTCTTTTAAGTTTTTATTTTTTTTCTATCCAATGATAACTGAATGGGGCACCAAATAAGTGATGCGCGATGCCGCTTATATCAGGGCTTTGAAGTGCTGCTGTACCTGCTTGATAAAGTGGCGCAATACCAACGTCGTCCATGAGTATTTTCTCTGCATCTAGCATTGCTTGCCAGCGTTTTTCTGGCTGAGTTGCATAAGTGGTAGATGCATCAGTCAGTAGTTTGTCATATTCTTTATTCGAGTAGTTAGAGCGATTGTAGTTGTTTCCGGTCATTGTTGTTGATAGGAATGTGATAGGATCTTGGTAGTCTGGACCCCAACGAGTTAATTGTAAAGTATAATCTTCTGTTTCATCTAATTTTAGACGTGCTTTATAAGGCACAGTTTTGATTTTGATTGTTAATCCATCTAAATTAGATTCAAGTGCACTTTGTAAGAACTCGCTAGATTTTTTATTGAAATCTTGGTCGTCCCCAAGTAGTTCTACCGTAAGTGTATCAATACCTAATTCTTTTTTCGCTTTGTTCCAGTATTCTTTTGCTGCTGCTTTGTCAGTTGTTAATAGGTCGCCATTTTCTTTCCGGAAATCTTCTTTTGTTTCTGGATTGAAAGTGAATTCAGCTGGAACAAAACCATTGATTGCGGTAGAGCCGTTACCCATGACGGTTTTTACTAGTGATTCTTTATCGACAGAAAGAGCAAATGCTTTACGTGCATTCTCATTTGCAAAAAGGGTAGATTTTCCAGCTTGTTTTTGGTTGAATTTCAGATAATATATAAAAGCTTCTTTTTCTGTAGTGTAGTCATCATCATTTTGTTTTTGCTTGGCATAGTCGCCTGTGAGCGTCGCGCGGTCTAGCTTACCTGTGGAGTATAGATTAACCGCAGCTCCTGGTTCCTTTACTACTTGCATATTAATAGTATCGACTTTTACTGTATCTTTATCCCAGTAATTTTTGTTTTTCTCGTATTTCCATTCTTTGCTTGTGTTTGTCCAATCTTTCATCACAAAAGGACCATTGTAAATCATGTGATCACTATCTTTGGCATAGTTCTCGCCTTGAGATTCAACGTATTTTTCATTTTGTGGATAGAATGTTGGAAAGGTCAAAAGGGAATGGAAGTAAGGTGTTGGATTTTCGAGTGTGATTTCGAGTGTAGTATCATCAAGTGCTTTGACACCAAGTTCTTCGGGTTTCTTTTTCCCATTAATAATATCTGTTGCATTCGCAATCAGACCATCAAAAAGGACTGCATATTCTGCTGCGGTTGCGGGATTAGCAATTTTTTGCCATGCATAAACGAAATCATGGGCAGTTACTTTTGTGCCATTAGACCATTTTGCGTCATCTCGGAGTTTAATCGTGTAGACTTTTTGATCTTTCGAGATTTCTGGAGCGCTTGCTGCGACCCCTGGTTGTGTTTGGTCATCTTTATCTAAGTAGTAAAGACCTTCAAAAACTTGATTTTGTGCTGTAAAGCTAACGCCATCGGTCCCTGTTACTGAATCCATGGATGGAATTTCAGCTGATTCCATCAAATTAACAACTTTTTTATCCCCTGTAGAAGTTGTTACTTTATCTTTAGAACTGTCACTGCTGCTGCATGCTGCAAGAACAAGCCCTAATGTCAAAATGAAAAAAGCCATAATAAAATTTTTCTTCAACATAATATTATACCCCCTGTTTTATTGTGCATTATTTAGTTTATACTAAATTTTAAGAAAAATAAAGAGTTTTTAGTCAATTCTTTCAATTTAAATAATTATAAAACCCCTCAAACAGGATAATTCAAGGGGTTTTAGTTTTATTTAATTTCGATGGTTTTAAGGTTTGCTGCGATAACTTCTGGTTTTTCATCCATTTGAACTTGAGCAGCTGTAGCATATGCTCCTTCTAAAATTGGAGCATTAAAAAGAATAATTTCTTTTTCGCTGATTTCTTCCACTGTTTCAATATTCATTTTAGCGCTTCCGAGGTCATAAAAGGTGTACACTTTATCGGCTTCGTTATTTTCAATTGCCTCATTCACTGCATCAAAACTTGTGCCAATGCGACCGTCTTCTGTTCCGCCTGCATGCGTGATAGAAACATCTGGGGCGATTTCTTTAATAATATCATGAACACCTTTTGCCACGTCTTTGGAATGAGAAATAATAACAACACCATAAGGTTTAGTCATAAGTTAGCTCACCTCCGTTTGAAGCATTGCGTGGAATAGTAAGGCGGATGAGTATGCGCCTGGATCAAGATGACCAATCGAACGTTCGCCAAGATAACTTGCTCGACCTTTAGTGGCTTTTAAATCTTTTGTTTTTTGTAAGGCCGCATCGACCACATCATCAGTTAAATCTTCTTGATGCAACGCGTGAACAACTGGCTCCCAAACATCAATCATTGTTTTTTCTCCAGCATGTGATTTACCACGTTTTTCGATGCCTTCTAGACCAGCTTCGATAACTTTTGTAAGGCCAACCGCATCAATGGTTTCCGATTCAACTGCTTTACTCATATTCAAAAATGCTGTTCCGTAAAGTGGACCAGATGCACCACCGACTTTGCTGACCATTGTCATCCCAGTCGTTTTGAAAACATCTTTTAAATCAGCTGGTTCTTTTTCTGCAAAAGCTTTTTTGAGTTCACTGAGTCCGCGAGCCATATTAATACCGTGGTCTCCATCACCAATCGCTTGGTCGAGATCACTTAATAATTGTTTGTTTTCTTGTACACGTTCGCCGAAATCATTTAACCAGCGTAACGCCCAATCTTTATCATAAGTCATGATTCATTCCTCCAAATTTTATTACCAAGCAATTGTGTCTGCTGGGAGTTTCAACATATCAACCCATTTTTCATCTTCTAATTTCAAAATGGTTAATGATAACCCAGCCATTTCTAGAGAAGTCATATAATCGCCAACGAGTGTTTTTTCAACTTGAACACCAGCATTTTTTAGAAGTTCATGAACATCATTTGCAAAAACGTATTGTTCCATAAGTGGAGTTGCGCCCATGCCGTTTACAAGGACAACCACTTTATCACCCGATAGGAGTTTGCTTTCACTACTAATGCGTTCATAAAGTTGTTTAGCAAGGCTAGCGGATGGCATAATTTTTTCGCGCGTAAAGCCGGGTTCGCCGTGGATACCAATGCCAAGTTCAATTTCGTCATCGCCAAGCTCAAAGCCGGGATGGCCAACTTCAGGAACGGTACACGGAGAAAGTGCGACACCAAGCGTTTTAACAGAAGCAATTACTTTTTCACCGAGTGCTTTTAGTTCTTCAAGCGATGCGCCTGCTTCTGCGGCTGCCCCGATAATTTTATGCACGAGAACAGTTCCGGCTACACCGCGGCGTCCTGTGGTGAAAGTACTGTCTTCAACAGCAATATCATCATCCACTATGATTTGTTCTACTTTAATATCATCGGCATCGGCTAAATCTGCCGCCATTTCAAAATTCATTACATCACCGGTATAGTTTTTCACGATCAAAAGCACACCAGCGCCTTGATCTGCGGCTTTAATACCTTCATAAATTTGGTCTGGGGTTGGGGAAGTGAAAACATCGCCACATACAGCAGCAGAGAGCATTCCGCGACCCACATAACCAGCATGAGCCGGCTCGTGACCAGAACCTCCGCCACTTACTAGCCCGACTTTTCCTGGACGTTTATCATTTCTTGCAATGACGCGAGTTCCTTCAACACGGTGAACAACATCTGCGTGCGATTTAACTAAACCTTCCACCATCTGTTCTACTACTTGATCAGTACCGTTAAGAATCTTCTTCATCTGACAAAAAACCTCCTTTAAAATTGTCCTCTTAACTCAATTTCCCTTTACTAGAAAGTCAAAACGTGGTTGCTTCCTTTATTATACAACTTCTAAAATGAAAACGCTTTAAAACTACAAGGATGTGTCATAAATTCAGCAAAATGGTACAATGAAAGAGAGAATTTAAAAAGGGGAATTGTTATGCGAGATCAATCTAAAATGCCTTTAGTAGAACGGTTAGATGCTCATGCTAAATCTTGCCCAATATCACTTCATGTTCCAGGTCACAAAAGTGGAGCAATTTATCCAGATGCATGGCAAAAATTAGTAAAATGGGACGTAACAGAAATAACTGGAATGGACGACTTGCATCATCCGGAAGATGTAATTTTCGAAGCGGAGGAGTTACTTGCAGAATGTTATGGAAGTAAAAAAAGCTATTTTCTAGTCAACGGAACAAGCGGGGGAAGCTTGGCGGTTATTATGGCAACTTTAAAACCCGGAGAAAAAGTGTTAGTGCCAAGAGATGCGCATAAATCAATTTTGCATGGAATCGAACTAGCAGGTGGAGAACCAATTTTCTTAACACCGGTGACAAATAAAGAAGTTGGCGTCGCGAATGGTGTATCAACAGAACTTCTTGAAGAAACTTTACATAATCATCCAGATGTAAAACTATGTATTTTCACTTATCCGAGCTATTATGGAACGACTTTTAATTTACAAAAATGTATTCGAATTGCGCATGACTTTGGCGCGGTTGTGTTTGTCGATGAAGCGCATGGGGCGCACTTTTTAACAAGTTCTGAATTTCCGAAAAGTGCGGTGGAACTTGACGCAGACGTGGTTGTTCAGTCAGCGCATAAGACGTTGCCGGCGCTAACGATGGGGTCCTATTTACATGTGGTGAATGACTTGCCGATTTTTGAAAAATTAACTTATTACTTGCAAGTTTTCCAAACGAGTAGCCCGTCTTATTTAATCATGGCGTCACTAGATGCGGCACGAAAATATGCGGCAACTTACTCAGCAGCAGACGTTGAAGCTTTTTGGAAGATGCGCGCTAGGTGGATTAAATGGTTAACGAAAAATAAATTTGAAGTGATTTTGCCAGATGATCCACTTAAAATTATCGTACGCAAAATAGGTTATACAGGTTATGAACTACAAGCCATTTTTGAAGAAAGTTCTTATTTCCCAGAGCTTGCCGACGAGTCGCAAGTGTTACTGATTTTACCGTTAATCAAAAAAGGAATTGATTTCACGCCAATCAGCCGGATTCATTCACCAGTGAAAAAAGAAATCGCGAAAGAGCCGTACGAAATGTCGACACCTTGCGCGTCAGGTCTTGCTTTAACTTATGAAGAAATGCACGCACGCGCGACCGAATTTGTTCTGGTAGATGAAGCGACTGACCGTGTATCTGCTGAAATAATCTCGCTCTATCCGCCGGGGATTCCAGCTATTATCCGCGGAGAAAGTATCACAGAAAAACATATTCGCGAACTAAAAAACATTCGCACGCGGCACTATCAAGGCGGCGAAAAACTAGCCGAGAATTACATCCGTGTATTCTGCTAATTTATGCTATAATCAAACAGAAAGTGACGCGAAAGGGAAAGGAAATTATATTAGATGAAAGCAATTTTTATTACACTTGAAGGACCAGATGGCTCTGGTAAAACTACTGTTGGAACTCTGTTAAACCAAAAAATGAAAGAAGCGGGAATAGATTTCATTAAAACTCGCGAACCAGGTGGTAGCCCGATTTCAGAAAAAGTAAGAAACATCGTGCTCGGAATTGGCAATGAAGAAATGGATTCGAAAACAGAAGTATTACTTATTGCTGGAGCTCGCCGTCAGCATGTGGTTGAAACGATTCGGCCAGCTTTAGCGGCAGGGAAAACCGTTCTTTGTGACCGTTTCATGGATAGTTCACTTGCTTACCAAGGCGCCGGACGTGACATGAATATGGAACAAGTTTTACAAGTGAATTTGTATGCGATTGAAGATACAATTCCAGATCGGACCTATTATCTCGATGTGCCAGCCGAAGTTGGTTTAGCTAGGATCGCTGCTAATAAAGGCCGTGAAGTCAATCGTTTAGATAAAGAAGATATTTCTTACCATGAGAAAGTCCAAGCCGGTTATGAAAAAATTATCAAGATGTTCCCAGAGCGCTTTATGCGAGTGGACGCAACTATGACACCGGAAGAAATCACGGAAGTCATTTTAGCAGATATTTTAAAACAACTAACGTAACATTTCGTGTGACTTAAGTACCAAGCCAAAAGTGCATATCACTCTTTAAAATGCGGTTTATTTGCTATAATAGAAAAAAGATAGATTTTTAGGAAGGGTTGATTTCTTTGAAACTCATATTTGCGATAGTCCAAGATCAAGATAGCAACCGTTTGTCTGACGCACTAACAAAAGGCAATTTCGGTGCGACAAAGTTAGCTACTACGGGTGGATTTTTAAAAGCAGGAAACACCACATTTATTATCGGAACAGAAGATGAACGTGTAGATGATGCACTAGCGATAATCAAGGAAAACTGTAAAGCACGCGAACAAATGATGACACCATCCGCTTCCTTAGGTGTGACGGTAGATACGTATGTGCCTTACCCAATCGAAGTTCAAGTTGGCGGCGCGACAGTATTTGTAATGCCAGTTGAGAGTTTTCATCATTTTTAAATTTCTTTAATACAAATAACATGAATTGAATGAGGTTGCTTATTTCTAGAATTTTAGCAGAAATAAGTCACCTCATTTTTTTGTATTAAAAAAATTTTACAAAGTAGTTATTATTGTTTATTTCATTTTCGAAAAGGTAAAAGAAACATATGAAAAATAGCAGGCTTTTTTCATATAAAATGTGAAATTAATAATTTGAGGTTAAGGGGGCGGAATAGGGATGAATTTGAAAAAATTGTATTTAAAAAGTTGGTTTGAAGAGGGAATCATAAAGGATAATGTAGTATTTATAACAGAAAAGGATTCTAAGTGTTTTGAAAAAATCTTGAATAGCAATCCTTTCTTAAAAGAAAAAAAGCAACATTTTATTGATACACTTGATTCGGAAGAAAATATTGCCTGGCTAGGAAAAGCGGAATATATTATTTCTTCTATAGAATTGCCTACATTCTTCATCAAAAAAAAGGGACAAACTTACATTCAAATTATCAACAAACCTGATTGGAATCCCAACTTTAAACGACTATTACTTCATGCAGATTATATTGTTAAAAAGGGTGCTCTTGAAAATATTTCTGAAAACTTTACAACAATTATACAAGGACAAGTGTTGCTATTCGAAAATTGTCGTTTTTTTGAAGAGAAGGAAAAAACAGCCGTAAAAAAAGCGAAAAAGGTAGTCGTCATGTACTGCGGAGGATTTAAAAATAATGGCATTACTTCTTCAGCGCTTAACTTGATGCGTAACTTAGACAAAGAGAAGTATCAAATTGTAGTGATCGAAAAAGAAAATCTTGATTATTATGAAATGCTGAATTTTAATAAAATACCAAATCACGTGATAAAAGTCCAAATTCCCGGAGACATTAACATTGCACCTAATGAAGAAGACGCGTTTGTAGATTTCCACGCTCACCCACTTGAGCATTTAATGAAAAATGGTCCTACCCAATTTTTACCAGAAGAAATTAAAGCGATTTACAAACGAGAACTTTATCGTGTGTTGGGCGATACCCCTATAGACATCGCTATTGATTTTGATGGCTATTTTAAATATTGGACATTACTACTTGCTTCTTCCGATAGCCCACGAAAAATAATTTATCAACATAATGAAATGATACAAGAATATAGTAAAAAACTGGGCAAGGAGTACAAACATCGAGCTGATTTAAATATTATTTTCCCACTATATAATTATTTTGATATAATCGTTTCCGTCTCTAAACAAACCGGGGAAGTAAATAAACAACATTTAAAACATATTATCCAAGACACTAGTAAAATGACTTATGTTCACAATTTAATTGATTATGAATATATCCTCCGTGCTGCTAAAGAGGAAAGCGACATTACAGTGTCACCAGATACATTTAACTTTGTAACAATGGGAAGATTGTCACCAGAAAAAAACCATATAGGATTAATTAAAGCATTTTATCAACTACAAAAAAAACAACCTGATACACAGCTTTTCATCATTGGGCTTGGAGAACTAGAAGAAGAATTAAAAAAATATGTTTTTGATATTGGCTTAGAGGACAAAGTGCATATTTTAGGTCAATTAGAAAATCCGTTTCCAATTATAAATGCATGCGACGCTTTTGTATTATCTTCTATTCATGAAGGACAGCCAATGGTATTACTAGAATGCTTAGTTTTACAAAAAAAGGTTGTTTCTACTAATATTCCAGGATGCTACAGCCTTTTAAAAGATGGGTATGGTTTACTGGTAGATAATTCAACAGAAGGATTAATGGAAGGGATGGAAAAAGTTATGCTTGGATACGATGACTTTAAAAAGTTTGATTATAAAGCATACAATAAAGAAGCTGGCCAAATGTTAGAATCTAAGCTAGAAAAAGAATGAAGTTGATTTAGTTGTAAGCGAATCTGCTATTGTTATTTTTCTTCTAGAATATATATAAGGGAGGAGGGAACTTTATGATTTACTTGCTTATAGCTTCTAAAATGATTTTAGGCTTTTTTGGTTTATTAATAACAATGCGACTGCTAGGGAAAAAAGCGCTTTCTGAGTTAACTCCTTTTGATATAGTCTATGTAGTTGTGTTTGGAGGTATTTTGGAAGAGAGTTTATATGATAATAATATACAAGTTTGGCATATGTTATTTGGCGTTTTAATATGGGGAGCCTGCATTTATTTAATAGAACTTGCAACGAGAAAATTTGCTTTTCCAAGAAGATTAATGAAAGGAGAATTAAGTGTACTTATTAACAACGGAGAATTTGACGAAAAAGAATTAAAGAAAAACAAGATGGAGATGGAACAAATCAGGACGATGCTACGCCAAGAAAACATTTATAATATAGAACAAGTAAAGTATCTGATTGTAGAGCCTGGTGGGCAAATTAGTATTAAAAAATACGAGCAATACGAACCTCCAGAAAAAAGAGAATTAGGGATTGAAGTACAAGAAGAAAAACTCAATTATTTATTAATTAATGAAGGAAAAGTAAATAAAAATGAGTTAAAAAGATTGGGAAAAGAAGAAAGCTGGCTATATGAGCAGCTAGGAAAAATCGGCTATTCTGCAAATGAAATTGCTTCTATTATCTATGGTGAATGGGATGAAGAAAAAGGATTTTGGATAAAAAGGTACAAAGGAATGGAACATTAAAGCTTGTTTAGTTTAAATATGTTAATGGTATAGGTAAATAAATGCACCTTCTTTAATTGAATTTAAAGAAGGTGCTTTTTACTATATTTAGCCCTTAATCGCTAATTTCTGTCCCACATGAATCATATTGCTTGTTAACTTATTCCAAGCTTTAATATTTTCTACAGTTGTTTTATATTGTCTAGAAATGGTCCAAAGGGAGTCGCCTTTTTTGACAGTATATGTTTTTACAGCGGAATTACTTGGTTTGTTTGTGCTTGGTTTCGATGTGTTCGTGTTGCTTGTCGTCGTCCCAGCGCTAACTTTAAGTTTCTGTCCAGGATAAATAAAATCAGATTTCAAGTTGTTCCAAGATTTAAGGTTAGCAATAGTTACTTTGTGTTTGCTCGCGATTTTCCAAAGCGAGTCACCTTTTGCAACTGTGTAAACTTTGGCATTGTTGCTCGTGCTTGGTTTGGATGTGTTAGTACTCGTAGTCGGTTTGGATATATTCGTGTTGCTTGTCGTCGTCCCAGTGCTTACTTTAAGCTTTTGACCAGGGTAAATGAAATCGGATTTTAGGTTGTTCCAAGATTTTAAGTTAGCAATCGTTACTTTATGATTAGTCGCGATTCTCCAAAGCGAGTCACCTTTAGCAACTGTGTATACTTTAGCGCTTGTGCTAGTACTTGGTTTGGATGTGCTTGTTCCCGTGCTTGGTTTCGATGTATTCGTGTTACTTGTCGTCGTCCCAGCACTTACTTTAAGTTTTTGACCAGGGTAAATGAAATCGGATTTCAGGTTGTTCCAAGATTTTAAGTTAGCGATAGTTACTTTGTGTTTGCTCGCGATTTTCCAAAGTGAATCTCCTTTTACAACTGTGTAGATTTTTGCGTTGGAAGTGTTTGTGTTCCCAGTGTTACTAGTGCTCCCGGAATTTCCACCAGTTGTTTTGCCGCTATCGTATTGTGTTAAGTTGTATCGGCTTATTAAATCATTTAATTTAGTTGCATAAGCTGTATCCGTTGCATAAGTTCCTGTTAAAGCCTTGGTTGCGTCTTTATAAGAAGTAGTGTTGCTTTTCCAAACTTTGGAGTAGTAATTTGGGTTCCAGCTTGGGCCGTTACGAATAACTTTGGCGTAATCTTCTAGAGATTGATGATAAGACGGATATTTTCTAAATTTAGCTGTGATTGTGTAGTAGTTTCCTTTACCATCATCTTCTAGTGTTTGTTTTGTGTAGGATTGGCCGTTGTAAGCCCCTTTGATTCCAAAAAGGTTATAGTTTGGAGCAGAGCCTAATTCGCTTGTTCCATAAGCACTTTCTAAAATGGCTTGGGCAATCATGACAGATGCGTATAGGTCATTTGCTGCTGCGATTTGGGAAGAAGAGGCTTGGATAGTTTGGATAAAGCTTTGAACAGTTGCTCCCGAACGGAGTGCTGATTTTTGTAGTAGGTTGTAAGTAGCTGGTGTAGAAGAGCTTGTTGTATTATCTGGGTTGCTAATTGTTTTGGGTTCAGCTGGAGCTTTTTCTGCATTATTTGCTGTGGGTTGATTTTCTTCTGGTGTTTTAGTGGGTTCTTTGGCCTCAGTTTGCTTCGGTTCAACTGTTTGTTCTGTCGCGTTTGCAGGAGTTGAATTCGCTTGTTTTTCTGTAGTTGTGTTAGCTTCTGCGCTTTTAGAAGCTTCGTCTCCTGGTGCTGTTTCATCAGCACTAACAATTACTTCAATTCCTGGAACGGTAATAGAGGTCGCGATGGCTGTAACTCCAGCAATTGTTGCACTAGTTTTGAATTTTTTACTTTTTTTATTTTTCTTGTCTTCTTTCAAAGCTTCTAAAATACGTTCTTTTCTCGTTTTTTGCATGGTAAGTCACTTCCAATTCTTTTAAATATTCTACCTCCATTATTACACATTTCACATATCTTATACCTGTTATCGACAAATTGTAATTAAATTGTCAAAAAGGTCGGTCTTTGTTATACTGAATATAAGCAAGTGCTTACTTAGTTGAACGGGGGTATAATAATGATTACAAATGAATCCATCATGGATGCAACGCTATGTATGATGGCGAAAAATGGCATAAAAGGCTCTACCACAAGACAATTAGCAGAAGCTGCTGGAATAAATGAAGCTACGATATTTAAAAAATTTAAGAATAAAGATAATTTAATTCATATGACGTTAGAAGTGCAATTTGAAAGTATGAAAGCAGAAATCAACCAATTTTTTGATAAAGATTTTGAAAGTGCCAAGGTTTTTTTACGTCAAGCGAGCCAGTTTATTTCAGATATTTATGAAAAATATCGAGATTTTATGGTGATTTCTGTTCGCGAAATGGGCAGTAAAGATATGGAGTTTATTGATCCCTCAATTGTCGAATATCTATACGAGCGGGTTAATCAAAAAGTAAAAGAAATGGTTCCAAGTAAGAACTCGACACAAGAAGCAGATGCCATCTCTTTAATTTTAAATAGTGTTATTTTGCTAATCATGGTGGAAAAAGTGAGAGATGATATTTATAAACGCCCGCCAACGATTACGACAACTGCAGATGCCTTAGCAGATGTTTTGTTAAAATTGTTGAAATAAATAACGAAAAGTTAAATAAAAGTTAAGTATTTTACATTTTGTCTTGCGAGCTTAGATTTTCTATGTTAAACTCGTAGACGATTAGAGCGATAATAAATATGTAGTTTTGCCTGTTAGGTGAGGCTCCTATGCAAACACAGGCCACTGCCCAAAAATGTCCAAAGACGCCAATGGGTAGAACAGGGATTGTCGGATTAAGGCTTTCCATAATGTGGCTAAGAGTAATTCTTTACGTTGTATAGTGCCAAAACTTTAGCGAGGGGAGTCTGTTTTAGTATGCGTATGAATTCAGAAGTCCTTGCCAAGGTTTTGGTAAGGACTTTTTTCATGTTTATTATGAAAATAATTATCTGGGAATTAAAATCCTTTTTTTAGATAATTAAGCTTAGATAAAATTCGAAAGGAGATGAAGGCAATGGACCACCATCAGGGAGAGGAAGTAGAAGAACCGGACTCGTATTATAGTAATCAAGCTGCAAGAGTGACTAACCTTCATCTCTGGCGCACATAAACGTTATTCTCAGCTTGCCTAGAAAGAATTGGAGGCAAGGAAAATGAAAAAAACACACGCAAAAATGCAAGGTAACAATTTGCTCAAAGAATCACAAATGGGCAAAGAAAAAGTTTTAGAAAAGCTAGGTGTAATGGAAACGGGGCTCACAAACGTAGAAGTTACAGAAAGATTAGCGGAATTTGGTCCCAATCAAACTGTGGAAGAAAAGAAAGTATCAAATTTGCGGCTCTTTATTCGGGCGTTTAATGATCCGTTTATCTATATTTTAGCGATGTTAATGGTTGTTTCGTATTTGACGGACGACATGGAAGCGACAATAATTATGGCATTAATGATCTTAGCAAGCGGAATTCTTGGATTTGTTCAAACGAGTAGAGCAGAGCGGGCTAGCTATGCGCTAAAAAATATGGTGAAAAATAGAGTCAATGTTATTCGAAATGGCTCCATGGATCTGGTAATGCAAGACGCAATCGTACCTGGAGATTTAATTGAAATTTCGGCGGGAGATATTATCCCAGCAGATGCGCGAGTTATTTCGGCTACGGATTTATTAATTAATCAATCGGCGCTCACTGGAGAATCGATTCCTGCTGAAAAATTTGTGGAAGACAAAAGTGCCAATCCAGAAATTTTTGAACGGGAAAACCTATTATTTATGGGGACAGATGTGTTAAGTGGGCATGGCCGGGCAGTTGTTTTGCGGACTGGAAGCTCGACGTTCTTTGGTTCGTTGTCCATCGCAGCTACTGAACGCCGCGGCGATACTAGTTTTGATAAAGGTGTTAAATCAATTTCGAAATTACTATTTTATTTTATGATGGTGATGGTACCGATTGTATTTATGATTAACGGGCTTATGAAAGGCAATTGGTTAGAAGCATTTCTATATGCAGTAGCTATTGCTGTTGGCCTTACACCTGAGATGCTACCTATGATTGTCAGCACGAACTTGGCAAAAGGTGCCATCAATATGTCGAAGAAAAAAGTAATCATGAAAGAACTGAGCGCCATTCAAAATATCGGTGCGATGGACATTTTGTGTACGGACAAAACAGGCACGCTCACGGAAGATAAACTAGAACTTGTAAAATACATTGATAGTGCTGGCGAAACCTCAGAACGCGTCTTAAAAATGGCTTATTTAAACAGTTACTTCCAAACTGGTTGGAAAAATGTTTTAGATCATGCAGTTATTGCTAAATTGGATGAGAGTACTGCATCAGGTTGGAAAAAAGTTGGCGAGATTCCATTCAATTTTGATCGACGCCGTTTGAGTGTGGTGGTCGAAAATAGGGCAGAAACAAGGATGATTACAAAAGGCGCGGTGGAAGAAATGCTCACTGTATGCACTCATAAGGAATTTGGTGGCGCTGTTTCGACACTAACTGAATCAGAAAAGAGCGGACTTCAAGACATGTGTGCCGAAATGAATCGCTCAGGAATTCGCGTGATTGCAGTGGCTTATAAAACTGGAAAAGTTGGAAAAGTATTTACTAAGACTGACGAAGAACAAATGATTATTGCGGGATTCCTCGGTTTCCGCGATCCAGTAAAAGCATCGACGAAAGAAGCAATCGCTCATCTTTTCAAAAATCAGATTAACATAAAAGTTTTAACGGGCGATAACGAAATTGTAACAAAGCGGATTTGTCAGGAAGTCGGCATCCCAGCGAATGGGTTTTTACTAGGTGCTGATATAGAGGAACTATCCGATGAAGAACTCACACGTGAATTACGGAAATATCACATTTTTGCTAAATTAACCCCAATGCAAAAATCGCGAATTATTGGTTTGCTTAAAAAAGCGGGGCATACGGTTGGATTTCTTGGTGACGGAATTAATGATGCTCCGGCTCTTAGGAAAGCGGATGTTGGTATTTCTGTTGATACAGCGGCAGACATTACCAAAGACGCAAGCTCAGTAATTTTACTGGAGAAAAGCTTAACGGTTTTAAATGATGCGGTGATGGAAGGTCGGAATGTATTCGGTAATATTCTAAAATACCTTAAAATGACGGCCAGCTCTAACTTCGGTAATGTGTTTAGTGTTTTGGTGGCAAGTGCATTTATTCCCTTTTTACCAATGCTATCTTTACATCTTTTGCTACAAAATCTGCTTTATGATTTCTCTCAATTAACACTTCCTTGGGACAAAATGGATCGCTCATTTTTGAAGAAGCCGCATCAATGGGAACAAAAAGGAATGTTGCGCTTTATTCTATGTATTGGGCCAGTAAGTTCGATTTTTGATATTGCGACGTTTCTAATTATGTGGTTTGTATTTAGTGCAAACACGGTAGCAGAGCAAGCTTTATTCCACAGTGGTTGGTTTGTTGTCGGCTTACTCACTCAAACTTTAGTTGTTCATATGATTCGGACAGAGAAAATACCTTTCATTCAAAGTCGGGCAGCTGCTCCGGTAATGATTGCAACACTAGTCGTGATGGCATTAGGTATTGTGATTCCGTTTACCGGATTTGGTCACAGTATAGGTTTTGTGAGCTTGCCAGGTAGTTACTTCCCATGGTTAATCCTCATTCTTGTTGGATACATGGCTACGATGCAACTAGTAAAAACTATTTATATTCGGAAATTCCGGGAGTGGATTTAAATGCGTGCGGGCCGATTGCTCTTTGTAACGTATTTGCTTCTGGCAGTATGGAGTTTGCTACTTGTTTATAGCACGAGTTATGGGGTTGCAATCATGCGTTACAAAGTAGAACCTAGTTATTTCTTTAATAGACAGCTCCTCTTTTATGGACTTGGTCTTTTGGGCTTGCTTATTTGCTCGCGTATAAATGTGAAATTATTTTATCAGCGGGTGACGTTACGTATTCTTTCTTTGGGTCTTCTAGGTCTATTAGTTTTAGTGCTTGTAACTGGTAATGCGGCTAATAATGCCCAAAGATGGTTATCTATTTTCGGAGTGACATTCCAGCCTACTGAAACTGTCAAATTGCTATTAATACTTGTGATTGCGACTGTTTTCTTAAGGAAAGGTTGCGGGGTGCGAGTACAACATTGGGTGCTAGGCTTCTTGTTTCTTACTATAGCATTAGTCTTCTTACAGCCGGATCTCGGCACGGCTTTAATTTTAGGTGTTATTGGGGTCGCTTTGCTTTTAACAAGCGGAGTGGGCCTCTCGCGCCTTGTGCGAATTGCAATTTGGACTTTCGGTCTCTTATTACTTGTAGCAATGCTGATTTACTTCTTTCACCCAGACTTTTTTAGTTCGGCAAAATTGGGCAGATTTGCTTTTTTGGATCCTTTTAACCTTGAAAACTTAGATGCTTCTTATCAACTTAGAAATGGCTACTATGCGATTGGAAGTGGTGGGGTATTTGGAACTGGTTTAGGAGGTAGCATCCAGAAATTAGGGTATTTGCCGGAGCCGCATACGGATTTTATTATGACGGTGATTGCGGAGGAACTTGGTGTTTTTGGTGTTATTTGGACGATGTTTTTGCTGATGTTGCTCAGTTTTACCGCACTTTATATTGCTGTTTGTAGTCAGTTTATTTTCGATTCGATGGTTTGTATAGGAGTTGCCGCTTGGATTTCGGTGCAGATGTTTTTGAATCTTGGAGGAGTGAGTGGGATTATTCCGCTTACTGGAGTTCCGTTGCCGTTTATTAGTTACGGGGGTAGTTCGGTTGTCATGCTTTCGTGCGCAGTTGGGTTTGTACTAGCAGCAGCGAGACGGAATGCACTAGCTAAAACGAGAGAGGTCGTGTATTTATGAAACGAGATGTACTTTATAACCGAATTATTCTATCGGTATTCTTATTGTCTTTAGTTAGTTGTGTGGCGATATATTTTGCTCAACAGACAAACCAGTACAATACGAATTTTTTAGGAATGCAATTGGTATTTTTGGCAATTGGGACGCTTACTTGTTTTGGAGTTTCTAGGCTCCCGATAGAATTTTTACGCCATCATGCGATTTGGCTGTATGTGATTATGGTCATTACACTACTAGGTATACTCATTCCTAATCCGTTAGTTCAAAATATAAATGGGGCGACGCGTTGGTATCGCTTCGCTGGGCTATCTTTTCAACCTTCTGAAGTAGTAAAATCCATTTTTATCTTTGCATTGGCGCATTTTGCAGTGAAATATCAAGCGCAAAAATGGAAACAATTAGGGATTCTGACGGTGCTTACTGGGATAGTATTACTATTAATTATGAAACAACCAGACCTTGGTACGACGATTGTTTACGGGGTTACGGCGCTAGCGATTATTTTACTGGCAATTAAATCGACGAAGCTGATGGTCGGAATTATTACGTTAATCTTAACAGCTGCAACAATTGGGATGTATGTTGTCGTGTATCACATTAGCTTATTAGAGAAAATTGGGTTTCACGCGTACCAGTTTTCGCGGATTCAGACGTGGCTTGATCCAACGACAGATCCTGACGCAGTGTACCAGCTCAATTTGTCAATGAAAGCTGTTGGTTCGGGGATGATGACTGGTAGTTCAGGAACAAATGCGTATATTCCTGAAAGTCATACAGATATGATTTTTAGTACGATTGGGCATCAGTTTGGGTTTGTTGGTGTCAGTTTGTTGTTAATTTTATTTATGCTTCTTATTCATCAATTAATTATGGCTGCACTATTGATGAAGAATACTTTTTCATCGCTTGTTTTAGCGGGCTTTGCAGTGAGTTTTGCATTTAATATTTTTGAGAATATTGGTATGACTGTTGGACTTATGCCACTCACGGGGATTCCGCTTCCTTTCATTAGTTATGGTGGGAGTGCTGTGCTAGGTAATTTTATTGCAATAGGCGTAGTATTAGCAATTATTCGATCAGATACCGATTTAGTAGAAGAAAAAAACCAGCTGGCATAACGCCAACTGGTTTTTTAAGTTTTATTTATTCTTATAAAGGTCTACAATTTCTTTCGCTAAATCTTTGAAAGTGATTGCGTTCATTAAGTGGTCTTGTGCGTGAACGAGTAGAAGGGAAACTTCTGTTTTTTCGCCACGTGCTTCACCTTGTATAAGTTTTGTTTGAGAATGATGCGCTTCAAGTAGTGCTTGTTCTGCTTGGGCGATTTGTTCGTCTGCTTGAGCGAAATCCCCTTTTTTAGCGGAATCAATGGCTAACATAGCGTCACTTTTAGCATTACCACCGAACACGATCAAGCTCATAATTGTTTGTTCTAAATCCATCTGTAAACACGTCCTTAAAGTTTTGGTTTTTAAAAATTATTCAGCAGTAACGCCTTCAGCAGCAAGTGCTTCTCTTTCACGACGTAGCTCTTGAATTTGAGCGATTTTCGCGAATGGAAGGAAGATTAGAATAGATAATCCTAAGTTTACAGCTGCAAGTACGCCACCAGCGATACTTTGTGTTGCAAGTGCTCCACCGATAATTGGTGGTGTAGTCCAAGGAGTTACGATAGTACAAGCTGGTACCCAACCAATAGCTGTTGCAAAGTAAGCGACAGTTACAAGTACAAGTGGTGCCAAGATGTACGGAATGAACATAATTGGATTCAAGACGATTGGAAGACCAAACATCATTGGTTCGTTAATATTGAAAAGACCTGGCGCTGCAGACAATTTAGAAACTGTCATGTACGCTTTGTGTTTACGAGCTACGATAAAGATAGCAATGATTAAACCGATAGTTGCCCCAGTTCCGCCTAAGTTAACGAAAGAGTCAAAGAAAGGTTTGTTAACAATGTAAGGAAGTTCTTTACCAGCTTCTAATGCTTTTACGTTAGCTTCGATTGCTGGAATATTGATTGTTTGCATGAACGGGTCGATAATGTTCGCACCGTGTAAACCAAAGAACCAAAGGAAAGCAGAAACGAATGCGAGTAATAATGCTGCTGGCAAGGAGTTTGCAAGACCCATGAACGGTTCTTGAACTAATTCATAGAAAGAAATTACTAAGTTACTTACGCCTGCTGCTTGGAAGAATGCAGTGATTAGACCAAAGATAGAAACAGTGATCATTGCAGGGAATAAAGCTGCGAATGAACGTGAAACTGCCGGTGGAACACCATCAGGCATGTTGATAATTAGTTTCGGGCTACCACTTAAACGTGTGAAGATTTCAGTGGAAAGAATTGCAATAATTAAAGCTAAGAAAAGACCAGTTGATCCAAGACCACCAGTATTTGGGACACCATCTGCACCTGGAGCGATTGCACCAATAGTGAAGAAAGTTGCTACAGAAACTACTGCGGAAGAAAGTGGATCTTTATCATAAGATTTAGCTAAGTTATAAGCTACAGTGAAAGCGATAAGTAATGCTAAGATAGCAAAAGTACCGTTCCAAACGTTTCCGCCAAATGCTTGCCAAGTTCCTTCACCAAATAAATTATTCATGAATTTTTGGTAAGCTGGAATTGGGAAGTTGTTAATTAAAACGGCGAAAGACCCTAGAATCATAAGTGGCATAGTTGTAATGAAACCATCACGGATTGCTACTAAATGACGTTGTCCACCAATTTTGGCAGCATAGGGAATGAAATATTTCTCCATAAATGCGATAAAACCATTCATTTTTTATTCTCCTTTTTTGAGGATAAAGTAATAGCACGGATTAAGACGAATACATAATTTCTAAAACATACTGTTATTACTATACCTCTTCAATTTTTTATAATTTTCAGCTAGCTAGCTGTAATTACCCTCTTTTTACTTCATTAAATCTAATGCTTGTTCTAAAACTTTGTCGCCTTTCATCATTCCATAATCAACACTGTTAATAACAGCTAATGGAATACCTTTTGGCTCCAATTTTTTCTTCATGTTGCCTTCTAAGAAACGTACTTGTGGTCCAAGTAATAATACGTCGATTTCGTCTAAATGGTTAGCTGCTTCTGCTTCTGCAACGGCAAAAATTTTCGCTTCAAGGCCTTTTTCTGCAGCGGCTTTTTCCATTTTTGTAACTAGTAAGCTGGTAGACATACCTGCTGAACATACTAACATAATTGTTTTCATGATTATTTCCTCCTCTAGATAATTCTCTTAACACTTATTATATATGCAAGTACCGTGCCAACTTTAAATGTGGCTATAAAAGGGTTTTCATTTTGTTTTTTGCTTACACATTGGCTTTTTTTGTGTGTAAAAATTACACACATTAGGATTTTAACGGAATCTTTATGTAAGCTTCTCTAATCTTAACACTGTCTTTATACGTTTGTTGATAGGATTAGTGGTGGAAAGAGTACGATGAAGGGGTGAACGGAAAATGGGTGTTGTTCTAGTGATTGCTGGAATAATCGGTTTAGGCTTGTTGGTGTATTTATTTTATGTGTTATTTAGAGGTGAGGATTTATGAAGTATATCGTGCTGCAAGATGTGTTTTTTGTTGTATTGTTGTTAGTTTTAGCCGTACCACTTGGAATTTATATGTATAAAGTAATGATTGGGGAAAAAGTGTTTTTGTCCCGAGTGCTTGAGCCGGTTGAACGGTTTGGTTATCGGCTGATGGGTGTGAGTGAGGTTGGAATGTCAGCGAAACGTTATGCTGTGTCGGTACTTGCTTTTAGCGCGGTTGGTTTTGTATTTGTAATGGCAGTGTTAATGATGCAAGGCTTTTTACCACTTAACCCGGAAGGTATGAAAGGTCTTAGCTTTAGTCTTGCATTTAATACAGCAGCGAGTTTTGTGTCGAATACGAACTGGCAAGCTTATTCAGGTGAGGCAACTTTATCTTATTTTTCCCAGTCGATTGGGTTAACAGTACAAAATTTTGTTTCAGCAGCGACAGGGATTGCAGTTTTATTTGCGGTAATACGTGGTTTTATATGGAAGAAACAGAAAACAGTAGGAAATTTTTGGCAAGATTTATTTCGGGTGACATTGTATATTCTGTTGCCACTTTCGCTTATTTTGGCGCTTCTTCTAGTTTCACAAGGGGTGGTGCAATCATTTGCTGATTATTCAGTTGTTGAGACGCTTGAAAATGGAGCGAAACAATTGATTCCACTAGGTCCGGCTGCAAGTCAAATTGCAATTAAGCAGCTTGGAACAAATGGCGGCGGTTTTTTTGGAGCGAATTCTGCGTTTCCTTTTGAAAATCCATCTAGTTTTACTAATTTAATAGAGATGCTTGCAATTTTGCTTATTCCAGTGGCGCTTGTTGTAATGTTTGGGCGCGCGGTGAAGGACAGTAAGCAAGGGCGCGCAATTATGACGGCGATGATGATTGTTTTCGTCGTTGGTGTTGTTGCCATCACTATCTCAGAACAATTTGCAGGTCCAAGTTACCAAGGGGTTGCGGCTTCTGGAAGTTTGGAAGGTAAAGAGGTGCGTTTTGGTGTTGGTGGATCGTCGCTTTTTGCGGCTTCTACGACGGCTGCTTCAAACGGGGCTGTGAATGCGATGCACGATAGCTTGACTCCGCTCGGTGGGCTAGTTCCGATGTTCTTTATGCAGCTTGGTGAAGTTATTTTTGGCGGCGTTGGTAGTGGACTTTATGGAATGATTGGCTTTATTATTTTGACGGTGTTTATTGCGGGACTATTGGTTGGGCGGACGCCAGAATATTTAGGGAAGAAAATTGAACCTTATGATATGAAAATGGTTTGTTTGCTTATTTTAGTTCCTCCACTGTTGACTTTGTTTGGTACGGCGGTTGCGGTAATGATGCCGAGTGTGCAAGCTTCTGTTTCGGCGAGTGGGGCGCACGGTTTTTCTGAGGTACTTTATGCATTTACTTCAATGGGAAATAATAATGGTAGTGCTTTTGCTGGGTTTGCAGCGGATACGACATTTACAAATATGGTCGGCGCAGTAATGATGTTACTTGCTCGTTTTATCCCACTTGTTGCGGCGCTTTACTTGGCTCAAAATATGGCTGGAAAGAGTTCGGTTGCAGCTAGTAGTGGAACATTATCGACGAAAAATGGCATGTTTATTGGTCTTTTAATTGGTGTTGTGGTACTTGTTGGCGCCCTTAGTTTCTTGCCGGCGCTTGCACTCGGACCGATTGCGGACTTCTTTACAACTTTCAAATGAGGTGAATGGAAATGATGGAAAATGGTATTTGGAAAGATGCGCTAATTCAGTCGATGAAAAAATTGTCTCCAAAACTGCAAGTGAAAAATCCGGTAATGTTGCTTGTTTATGTAGGTGCGATTTTGGCAACTAGCCTTTATTTTCTTGGCTTTTTCGGTATTTCGGATGAGAAGTCCGGTTATACGCTAGCGATTGCGCTAATTTTATGGTTTACAGTGTTATTTGCAAATTTTGCAGAGGCGATTGCGGAAGGTCGAGGTCGAGCACAGGCTGATAGTTTAAAAATGGCTCGAAAAGACGTTTTAGCTCGAAAATTAAAGAATGTTGATGATAAAACTGATGTGATTGAAGTAGCTTCGAATGATTTGAAAAAAGGCGATATTGTGTATGTTCTTGCGAATGAACAAATCCCGATGGACGGTGAAGTTATTGAAGGTGCGGCCTCGGTTGATGAAAGTGCGATAACAGGAGAATCCGCGCCGGTAATCCGTGAGTCTGGTGGGGATAGGAGCGCTGTGACGGGCGGAACTACACTTGTTTCTGACTGGTTAGTTGTTCGTGTAACGGCGGTGTCTGGAGAAAGTTTCTTAGATAAAATGATTGCGATGGTGGAAGGCGCTTCACGGAAAAAGACGCCAAATGAGATAGCTTTGCAAATTTTACTTGTGACGCTTTCAATTATTTTTCTGGCTGTTTCAGCAACGCTTTTACCATTTACTGATTTTGCGAGTAAACAGGCAGGTGCTGGTTCGGCGATTTCGATTACGAATGTGATTGCTTTGCTCGTTTGTTTGGCGCCAACTACTATCGGCGCATTGCTTTCATCCATTGGAATTGCTGGAATGAGCCGTTTAAATCAAGCGAATGTTTTAGCAATGAGTGGCCGGGCGATTGAGGCGGCTGGAGATGTGGATGTACTTTTACTTGATAAAACTGGTACGATTACACTAGGAAATCGGAAAGCAAGCGAATTTTTACCAGTGGATGGGGTGACAGAACAAGAGTTAGCGGATGCGGCTCAACTGTCCTCGATTGCAGATGAAACTGCAGAAGGTCGAAGCATTGTTGTATTAGCAAAAGAACGTTTTGATATTCGCGGCCGAGATTTTGCTGAAATGCACGCAGAGTTTATACCTTTTACTGCAACAACACGAATGAGTGGGATTGATTATCAAGAAAATACAATTCGAAAAGGCGCTGCTGATGCAGTTCGAGCGTATGTAACTGCAAATGGCGGCGCGTACCCAGAAGAATGCGATACGATTGTAAGCAAAGTGGCAGGTGCTGGCGGAACACCGCTTGTAGTAGTTCGAAATAATAAAGTGCTGGGCGTTATTTATTTAAAAGATATCGTGAAAAATGGAGTGAAAGAACGTTTCCTTGATTTGCGGAAAATGGGTATTAAAACCATTATGATTACCGGTGATAACCCAATGACCGCAGCAGCAATCGCGGCAGAGGCTGGTGTGGATGATTTTCTAGCTGAAGCAACTCCAGAAGCAAAATTGGAATTAATTCGCGAATATCAACGAGAAGGACATTTGGTTGCAATGACAGGAGACGGGACGAATGACGCACCAGCTCTTGCACAAGCCGATGTAGCTGTTGCGATGAATACAGGGACTCAAGCTGCCAAAGAAGCTGGAAATATGGTTGACCTTGATTCTAGCCCAACTAAATTAATTGATATTGTTCGGATTGGAAAACAACTTTTAATGACTCGCGGAGCTTTGACTACATTTAGTGTTGCCAATGATTTGGCGAAATACTTTGCGATTATCCCTGTACTTTTTTACGGGATTTTCCCACAACTTGAAGCACTTAACTTAATGAATTTAACAAGTCCGACGAGTGCGATTTTATCTGCAATTATTTATAACGCGGTGATTATTATAATTTTAATTCCTTTGTCTTTAAAGGGCGTAAAATACCGTGAAATGCCAGCTGGAAAGTTATTAAGTCGCAATATGTTGATTTATGGTCTCGGTGGTTTAATTGCGCCATTTATTGCTATTAAATTAATTGATATGCTGTTAACTGTTTTAGGAATCGTTTAAGAGGGGGAGAGAACATGAAAAGATTTATGCAAATTTGGAAGCCGGCAGTAGTGGGATTTCTACTTTTAACATTGGTATGTGGCGTAATTTATCCGGGGGTTGTCACAATTATTGCAGGTGCGGCTTTCCAGGACAAAGCAAATGGCAGTATAATAGAAGGAAAGTTAGCAGACGGGGAATCAGGAAAATATGGTTCTACCGAAATTGGCCAAACATTTACTCAGCCTGAATACTTAATCGGGCGAGCTGCGAGTGACGGGGCGGCGACTAATTTAAACCCAACTAGCGAAGAACAAAAACAATTAGTTGAAAAACGAATTGCTTGGTGGCACAAACTAGATCCAGCCAACAACCGCGTTATTCCAATGGATTTGGTGACAGCTTCAGCAAGTGGAGTAGATCCTGACATTTCAGAGGCAGCAGCTGCTTATCAAGTGGACCGGATTTCTAAGGAACGCGGAATTTCTACCAAAGTGGTTAAAGAAATTATTGCTGAACATACAAGTAAGCGATTGTTAGGTTTTTGGGGTGAGCCAACTGTGAATGTGTTACAAGTGAATTTAGCATTAGATAGTTTGAAAATGTAAGTAGTTGGAGGCGAGTATATGGAGACGAATCGTCCAAGTCCGGATGCACTACTGGTGAATTTGCAAGAAGAAACAACAGATTCTTCAGTAGGTAAGTTAAAAATATATTTTGGATTTGCAGCAGGTGTTGGGAAGACTTACGCCATGTTAAGTGATGCCAAGGATCAACTAGCAGCGGGTGTAGATGTAGTAGCGGGTTATATTGAACCTCATGCTAGAGAAGAAACACTTAGAATGTTAGAAGGAATTCCGATTATCCCTCCTAAAGCAATCAATCATAAAAATATCGCGCTTAAAGAATTTGATTTGGACGAAGCGTTGAAACGAAAACCGGAACTTATTTTGGTAGATGAACTCGCACATACGAATGCATCAGGCGTACGCAATAAGAAACGCTTTCAAGATGTGGAAGAATTGCTCCAAGCGGGAATCGATGTATATACGACTGTCAATGTGCAACATATTGAAAGCTTAAATGATATTGTAGAAGGTATCACTAAAGTAGCTGTTCGCGAAACGATTCCTGACTATGTTTTTGATGAGGCGGACCGAGTAAAGTTAATTGATATTGAACCCGATGAACTTCTAAAACGGTTAGAACAGGGCAAAATTTACCAGCCAGCGCGCGCAAAAACAGCCATGCAGAACTTCTTCACTAGAGAAAACTTAAAACTATTGCGTGAAATTGCGATGCGAAAAGCAGCCGACCGAATTAGCCACGAATATGATCAAACAGGTGTTTATCCAGAAAAGCGAGCGAGTAGTAAATGGCTAGTTTGTATTAGCACTTCGCCTTCGTCTGCAAAACTTATTCGTTGGACAGCGCGCACCGCCGAGGCTTTTCGTGCACCATGGACCGCTCTTTATATTGAAAATGAAGAAAATGATTACATGACTAAGGCAGAGAAAAAATGTCTTCGGGAAACAATGGAACTCGCTGAACGACTTGGTGCTGAAATTGTCACACTGGCTGGACATGACATTGCAGAGACAGTAGCCGAATACGCCCGGTTGACAGGAGTTACAAATATCGTCGTTGGAAAATCACGTCGCCGTATGGGGTTAAGGTCTTTATTTGAAGAAGATTTTGAGGATCGACTTATTACGCATCTGGATAATGTTGATATGCATATTATCCCATCAAGCCAACCAAAAACTAAAAAACGCCGAATGAAAATGCGTTTTAAAAACTTCTTGACTTGGCATGATATGGCAAAAATGATTTTACTGCTAACTTTGGCAACAGCGATATGTGTCGCTTTAAGTGAATTTGGTATCGGTGATCAAAATGTTATTATGGTGTATATTTTATCCGTGTTAATTATTTCTCGCGTAACAAGCGGCTATGTTTATGGTGTTATGGGTTCTATCATTGGTGTGATGTTATTTAATTTCTTTTTCACGACACCACTTTATACGTTTAATACAATTCAAGCAGGCTATCCGGTGACGTTCGGAATTATGCTTTTAGTCGCTCTTATTACAAGTGCGCTAACTGTGCGAATTAAAACGCAAGCTAGCCTAGCTGTCGAGCGCGAACGTCGAACCGAAGTGCTTTATGAAATCAACAAAAGGCTATTAGTCACCCGCAATTTAAAAGGAATTATTGATTTAACTAATGAATATATTTTGCATCTATTTAGTCGTTCTGTCATTTTTTATTCTGCGGACCCTGCTAAAAGTAATAAAGGGATTTTCGTACAAGCGGAAGGAAAAGAAGATGCGAGTGCGCTTCTTAGTGCGGATGAAGAAGCTGTCGCGCACTGGGTTTTTAAAAATAAAAAGCGGGCTGGTGCCGGAACTGATACATTGATGGGAGCATTTGGTTATTATATGCCAGTCATGTCGCAAGGGAAAGTGCTTGGGGTTATTGGCGTTTCTTGCTCCTCGGAAGATGGTCCGCTTACACAAGATAATCGGATATTTTTACGAATGATTAGTTCCCAAGTGGCGCTAGCTCTAGAACGGCAATATTTATCAGAAGAACAACGCCAAATCATTATCGAATCAGCCAAAGAAAAAATGAGAAGTAATTTACTTCGGGCAATTTCACATGATTTAAGAACACCGCTAACAGGTATTGTTGGAGCAAGTTCAGCCTTACTTGAAAAAGAAACGGAATTAGATAAAGAAACAGAACACAATTTGATTAAAGGTATTAAAGATGATTCTGGTTGGCTCATTCGGATGGTTGAGAACTTATTATCTGTTACACGAATTAGTGAAGGCTTAGTGAGCTTGGAACGAGCCCCAGAAGCTGTGGAAGAAATTGTTGGTGAGGCTGTTGGTCGAATAAAAAAACGTTTCACAGATCGAACTATCCATGTCAAAGTACCACGTGACCTTCTTATGGTTCCAATGGACGGTACGCTAATTGAGCAAGTCCTTATTAATTTAATGGAAAATGCGCTACGACATGGTGGGCCTGGTGCGGAAGTTTGGGTGAACGTGACGAAAACGAAGGAAAGTGCGATTTTTAGTGTTCGTGATAACGGAAAAGGCATTCCGGAAAATCGCTTGCCAGATTTATTTGATACTTTTGCTGTGGAAGCGAGAGAACGTTCGGATATGTCGCGCGGACTAGGACTTGGTTTATCGATTTGTATGTCGATTATTCGAGCGCATGACGGGACTTTAGAAGCGAAAAACAACGAACATGGCGGGGCGACATTCTGGTTCACTTTGCCACTAGACGGAGGAGATGGAAAATGAACAGCAAACGACTTGTGCTAATTGTGGAAGATGAAGAAGGCATTAGTAATTTTATTTCAGCTGTTTTGACGGCTAGCGATTATGCGGTGATTAAAGCAGTGAACGGTAAAGAAGCGCTAGAACAGACAGCTAGCCATTCACCGGATGTAGTGTTGCTTGACCTTGGTTTGCCAGATGTGGAAGGACTAGATGTGCTCCGGGATATTCGTGTTTGGTCAAAAGTGCCGATTATTGTTGTATCTGCGCGTGATCATGAACGGGAGAAAGTAACTGCACTTGACCTTGGCGCAGATGATTATATTACGAAACCATTCGGCACATCAGAACTACTTGCGCGTATTCGAACAGCGCTACGACACATTCAACCAAGCAGCAAAGAAGCGCCAAATGACCATATTATCCACATTCAAGACCTTTATATCGATGACGACCGCCGACTTGTCAAAATGGGCGATACAGAAATTCACTTTACGCCGATTGAATATAAAATTTTGCTCCTATTAGCTCGCCATGCTGGAAAAGTCCTTACACATGATTTTATTATTCGGGAAATTTGGGGACCTTATCCAAGTGAAAACCAAGCACTGCGGGTAAACATGAGTAATATTAGGCGGAAAATCGAAAAAAATCCTGCTGAGCCAGCCTATATTTTGACGGAAATAGGTGTTGGGTACCGGATGGCAGAAGAATAATATGTTATGATAAAAATAAACGCCAGGAGGAATTAGTATGCATAAAACAATCCGTAGCGTAGACGTTTATTATGAAAAATATGGTGAAGGAATACCAATAATAATGATTCATGGCTTTGCGCCTGATTCGCAGCTGATGATTGGTTGTATGGAACCAGTTTTTGACAAAGAAAGCCCGTTTTCACGCATTTATTTAGATTTACCAGGAATGGGAAAAACCGAGAACTATGATTCTATTCAAAATGCCGACCATGTACTCACTTTGTTGTTAGAATTTATTGAAGCAGTAATCCCTGGCCAGCAGTTTATACTCGCCGGGGAATCTTATGGTGGTTATTTAGCTCGTGGAATAGCAGCAAAAATGCCAGGTAGAGTGCTTGGTCTCTTGCTTATCTGTCCAGTAATCTACCCAGAAAAGGAAAGAAGAACATTACCAGAACAAAAAGTCATGTATGAAGATGAAGCTTTTTTGGAATTGTTATCTGTGGAAGACAGAACTTATTTTTCAAAAAGTGGCGTCATTTTAACAGCGAGAAACTGGAATCGTTTCTTAGCAGAAGTAATGGCTGGAATAATTAATGCGGACTCGGAATTTTTGGACCGATTATCAGCAAACTATGCACTGAGCTTTGACCCAGATGAAAAAGCTTTGTTCGATATACCGGCATTATTCTTATTTGGTCGTCAAGATGATCATGTGGGATACGCAGACGGGCTTACATTGCTCGAAAAATATCCACATGCTTCTTTTGCTATTCTTGATTTTGCAGGGCATAATTTACAAATTGAACAACCAAAAATATTTACAACAATGGTAGAGGATTTCTTGTTCCGCGTAAAACCAGAATAAGTTAACCTTTGTGACCACCAACCATTTCAGAACGTTTTAATCCAGTCGCTCCATTTAGTAAACTGCTCGCATGCATAAGTGATTTAAAACCATAACGAGTGCGAATTTTATCGACAGTTACTTCTAATTGCTCGTGATTTAATGTGCGAGTGGCATCCTCAAATAGATTGAGTTGCAGTCCGGTTTTTAAAGTGAGTTTACCACACGAAATCGCAATGGAGCGCACGGGTTCGCGTTCATCGTAACGTCTGAATAGTTGCAAGAAATAAGGGATAAGCGCATGACTACTACTAGTAGAAGGGATTTTAGCTTGATGGCTGAATCCTTTTTTTATGCTGTATTTGCTGTAGCCGATACTTAAATGAATAACCTCCGTATCCACATGGTTTTGGCGCAAACGCATTGCTACTTCCTCAACCATTTCACGAATAACTATCTCCACTTCAGCCGGAATATGATAGTCTTTTTCCAGAATTTGGCTTTTTCCATAACTTTTACTAACAGGGACATATTTTTCGTTTAAAAGACTGTAATCAATTCCGTGTGCGTGATAGTAAAGCTGTTCGCCAATAACTCCCATTGCGTTTTTTAATACTTGGGGCGGGGTTTGGCTAAGTTGATACATAGTGAAAATCCCCATTTTTTGTAGTCGAGTAGCAGTCCTGTGACCGATTCCGCATACATCATCTAAATGCTTAATCTTCCAAATTGTTTCTGGGACATCTTCATAGCGCCATTCAGCGATTCCATCATCACGGTTTTTAGCCACATTATCAAGAGCGAGCTTGGCAAGAAGTGGATTGTCACCAATGCCAACAGTGACATACAGCCGTAATTCCTCTAAAATATCACGCTGAATTTTATGGACAATTTCTTTTGTACTACCAAATAACAGATGTGATCCAGTGATGTCTAAAAAGCATTCATCAATACTGTAAACATGAATGAATTCTGCAGGAACGTATCGTCTAAAAATAGCTTGAATCATCGCGTTTACTTTTAAATATAGTTTCATACGCGGTGGTGCAATAATAATGCGCTCATCCCAAGTAGGGAGTTCATACATTCTTGACCCTGTTTTAATGCGGTGAATTTCTTTCATTTTTGGTGTTGCAGCTAAAACAAGTCCACCAGCCCGGTCGCCGTTACTCATTACTACTAAATAAGCTTCAAGTGGATTCAGCCGACGTTTGACACACTCAACCGAGGCGAAAAAACGATTTAATATCGATGCACAAAATATCACGGCGTGGTGCACGGCTGTAATCTTCTACTTGTACCATTTGTCGACACTCCTTTCTTCTATGTTTCGAATGGCAGAGAAGGAAAGCGGGACAGTACCTTCAGAGTTTTTAATATAAATGGTGTTATTTTCCACTCCTGAAATACGACCAATAATATCATTTTCAGGAGCGGCTTCTGGATTTAATGGTTTTTTCTGGATAACAAGCGTAGACTGATGTGTCATCGCGCTAGCTAGTACGCTTTCGATAAATTCTGTAGTCATAGCTTCTTTCCATACTAAAGTTGGCTCAGCATTTTGCATCTCTTCTGTATGTTCACTTAATAAAAAACCGCCCCATTTCTTCATGCCGCGATCTTGGTAGCTCATATGATGACACCCCCAATATTTCAAATAATTAGCTATTACTTATATATATTATACGAACAAACGTTCTTGTTAGCAATGCGTAAATGTTCTCATTTGTGATATAGAAACGGGAATAAATTACTATTTGTGAAAGATTAATAAAATGAATATAAAAAAAGACCAAGCCTATAAGTAGACTTGGTCGTTATAATTTTTTAAGCGTGGCTATCTTCATAAGCAGTGATTTGTCCTACACGATTTGCGTGCCGGCCACCTTCATACTCGGTTTCTAACCAAATTTTGACAATATCTTCTGCTAGTCCTGGACCTATGACTCTCGCTCCAAGTGCAAGGACATTTGTATCATTATGTTCGCGAGTTGCATGAGCGCTAAATGTATCACCAACAAGCGCGCAACGAATTCCTTTTACTTTATTAGCCGCAATACTCATACCAATACCTGTACCACAAACTAAAATCCCGCGATCAACTTCATTATTCACGACTTTTTCACTAACCGTAATCGCGAGTCCAGGGTAATCCACTGATTCTGGTGTTTCGGGTCCAAATTCTTCATAACTAATTCCAACGCTTTCAAGATAAGAAATAATACTTTTACGTAATTCAATTCCGCCATGGTCTGAAGCAATGGCAACTTTACTAACTGTCATTTTTTTTCCTCCTGCCGTATAATCAATACCTTCATTATACATGAATTAGAGTTTTTCAACAGTCTTTCTGTTGCGCCAAGGTTTTGCATGGACAATAATAACGTCGCAAGGTGCATGAGCGGCCGTATATTCAGACACACTACCAAGAATAAATTGCTCCGTTACCGAAAGTCCAGTTGCGCCTACTAAAATCAAATCGGGTTCAAAATTTCGAGTTATTTTTTTATTAAAGGTAGTTTTTGGTGTACCAAAGTGAACAAAAGTTTCTACATGCGTGACACCAGCTTTTTCGGCCTCTTTTTTGTACATTTCAACTAATTCTTCTCCGTAGGCTTTGGCTTTTTTTGCATAGGTTTGCTCATAATCAATTAGTGGTGCAATTCGGCGTACATCAGCAACAAAACCAATACCAAGCGTGGCACCATCCATTTTGGCAAATTGAACAGCTCGTCTTAGTGCGGCTTCCGCTTCGTTTGATCCATCAACACCAACAAGAATTCGTTTGTAAGCAGACATTTTGTATCACCCTCTCAAAAGTTTTCCCCTTATTTACTTAATACCCATAAATAAAAGAAAGAAGCATGATTAAAGAGAAAATTTTGTGGTACTATGAGGAAAAGGAGGTTTCTTTATGGCAAAGCTTACAAATTTTTATCCAATTGTAGCTACACCAAAACGTATAGGCTATAAAGAATATCTGCCAAGTGCGAGGCTTACGGGGTATATTCGTTGTTTTTGGGAGGCCGATGATAAGAATTTCCCGGGAAATAATCTAGTAGTACCTGATTTATGCGCGGATATTATTTTTACGATAGATAGGAAAACAGGGTTAGTGACTGATGCTGTATTTGTTGGAGTTAGTAATACGCCGTTTGAATCTGATAATGAAAATAGTAGTGAGTTATTTGCAGTACGTTTCTATGCGTGGTCGTTGTTTTTATTTGTCGAACAAGATTTGGCGGGGAGTATGAACCGAGTAAATGAGCCGGAAGATATGTTTCGCGGAATCACCCGATTTTTTCAGGAAGAATTTTCAGAAACAACGACGAATAGCGAAAGAATCACCTTATTAGAAGAATTTTTATTACGAAAATTATTGACGCTTGGTAAACCCGTTCATGCCGATTTTTTAAATGAATTAGATGGGTTGCTGCGAAATCCAAATCAGCAGAAGCTAGGCGTAATCTCTGAGCGACAGTTAGAACGGCTTTTTCAAAAACATATGGGACTCGCACCAAAACAAACTGGAAAATTGATTCGTTTTCAAAATGTGTTGCAGTCTTTATATAAAAATCCAAGCGTGTTAGGTGCGGAACTGGCTTATCTGCATGGTTTTTCAGATCAAGCGCATATGATTAAACAATTTAAGCGATATAGCAATCACACGCCAGACGAAATAAAACAAATTCTTCTGCAAAATGTCGCAAATATACAATGAAAAAGAAAATTGATTTGTTAAACTATCGATATGGAGGTGCTTTAAATGATTAATGAATTTGTTTGTACGAATATTTCCACGCAAAATCCGGCAGAGCTAGTCTCCTTTTATCACGAAAAACTGGGAATTCCTCTTATCTTTGAAGGATACGATAATTACGATGGCGCAAAACTAGGCTTTTCCGAAAATGCTCCTGGGATTATTGTCTGGAATAGTGGTAAATGGGGCAAAACAAGTGAATCTAAGGTGGAATTTGTATTCTCTTGTGATACTAATTTGGATGACATGTATCAGGAACTTCGCGATTTAGGTGTTGTGACTCCGGAACCACGTGTGGCTGAATGGGGTGGGCGCGAACTTAATTTGTTTGACCCAGATGGTAATAAAATCATGATTTTGGAGCCTGGCGAATGAGTGAATTTGATTGGATACGAGATGAAATCAGCAATCTTCCAGGCGTAACCTATTCCTTTAAAGAAGAATGGGAAGCAGAACGTTACCATGTGATTGACCAATTAATGGCGATGCGAGGGACGAATAAAGAAGGAAAACCTATTTTAACATTGAAGTGTAATGCTGAAAAAAGTGAGAAACTTCGCGCGGAAAACCTTACTGTTGTGCTAGGTTATTATATGAATAAGCGGGTTTGGATTTCAGTCTTACTGGAAGACGAGCAAAATAAAGACTTGATTCGAGCATTAATTCACCATGCTTACTTAGAAGCAAAGAATAAATTACCCAAATATAAACAAGCGGAACTAGGAACTTTTTGACTAATTTAGTTGAAAAGTTCCTAGTTCTGTTATAATAAAGATGATTGTGAAAAAGAAAACAAAAAGGGGATGAAAAGATGGATATTAATATGTTTATCCTATACTTCTTCATTTATTCTGTTCTCGGATGGGCTTGGGAAGAAGTTTTTTGCTCGATTTCAGAGAAGAAGTTAGTGTATCGTGGTTTTCTTTATGGACCATATTGCCCCATTTACGGGTTTGGGGTAACGGCAGTTTTAATGATGATTTTACCATTTCAAAATAACTTATGGGCCTTATTTATTTTTTCGATGATTATATGTACGGTAATTGAATATATTACTGCAACGGTTTTGGAAGCATTATTCCATACAACATGGTGGGATTATCACAACTGGCCGCTAAATGTAAAAGGACGAATTTGCTTGCCGATTTCGATTTTTTGGGGATTTGCTTGTATTATCGTTGTACGTTTCTTGCATCCACTTGTCACTGAATTTGCGGATTGGATTTTAAGCTGGGGTGGCTGGATTATTCCTTCGCTTATCGTGGTTCTGATGCTTATCGACACCATTAAATCTGTCACAAGTATGCTATCATTCCAAAAAGCACTTGCTGAATTTAATGAAAAACTAAACACACAAGCGAACGAGCTAAAAGCAAGTGTAAAAGAACGAGCGAAAGAATTTGAAGAAGGACTTTTGAAAAAACAAGAAAATGTCGATATGAAAATTGCTGAAATCGAAGCAAAACGTAAACAAGACAAAGAACTTGCTGCCAGCATGCGCAAACTTAAATTTAATGAACGACGAATGTTAAAATCATTCCCGAAAATGAAAGTGAAACGCGCAGCACCTTTTAAGAACTTCAACAAAAGTTTGCTTAGAGTGGATAAGCAAAAAAGAAAATAGGTACACTGACTATGGCACGAATGGTATTTTTTATCATTTGTGCCTTTTTTTGCGTGATTTTTTACAAAACGTATAGAAAGAACCGTTTATCTTTTGTATGATTAAGAAGAAACAACGCCCCGCAAAACTCCATTACTTCATTCTCATTTTTGTTTCAAAGCAAATTTTACCTCTCTTCCAGAAGTTTCATAATCACGCTATATAGCAAGCTTTACAAGTAACTTTTGCATATTTACAAATAACAGGTTTGTTAAAAAAGTCACAAGTAAAGCCCAATGATGTACATTCTTTCCGCAAGTTATTGGGATGAAAGCGTGTACATTTTTATTAGATTTAGATTTATAATTAAAACGAACAGGAGGGAACTAACATGTATTTGGATGAGAGAAGTAATTCACTTTTAAAAGAACTCTTACGACATCCTGACACATCGAGTACGAACTTACAAGCCAAATTCGGTTTAACTCGAAGACAAGTCGACTATAGTTTCCAAAAAATTAACAACTGGCTAGAAGAACAGACTTATCCGAAGATTCATCGTGCTGCAAATGGTCGATTTATCGTAGAACCTGACCTGTTTCAAATCATTGGTGAGGAAGATGGCGAAAAAACAGATTGGTATATTCCGTCAGAAAAGGAACGCGCCAGTTTAATCATCCTCATGTTAACAACAGGAAGTGAAGAGTTATCCCTTAATCACTTTATAAGCGAGCTGGAGGTGAGTAAGAACACCGTATTACGAGATTTGAAGCTGGTACAGAAAACACTCGATAAATTCAATCTTGAAGTAAAATATTCGCGGATGCGTGGCTATTTAATTGAGGGAGATGAGTGGAATCAGCGAACAGCACTCATTTATGCGGCAGAACACATTATAGAAAGTTTTGGTGGCGAAGAGTATTTACAGGATTTCATGCAAGTGGACGAAGCAAGAATTAAAGAGCTTCGGGAAAAATTGGAACAAGTGGAGCATCACTTAAATTTGCATTTTATTGACAATAAAATGCAAATACTGCCTTACATTTTAGAAGCTGTTTTTCGGCGGATGAAGAAGGGGCAAACAATTACGACATCTTTCCTGATTGACTACAATGAATTGTCAGATACTCGGGAATACGGAGCAGCAGAGATTTTTATTGAAGAAGAGCCAACTATGCCAGAAGCAGAGCGTATGTACATCACATTACAGCTTTTAACTTCCAATGTACTTCCGAAACAATATTTGAAATCGGAGGAAACACATAAGTTAAGACTGGCGCTGGAACAAGTTCTAAGCGAATTTGAGAAAAAGGCTTGTATTCAACTAGTAGACAAAGAATCGTTACTTGAAAAATTATTTGCACATATTAAACCTGCGTATTATCGGATTAAGTATCATCTTACAACAGATTACAGCATTTTAGACAAGATTGATCAAGAATTCCAAGCCGTGCATTACATCGTGAAAGAGTCGCTCAGGCCATTAGAACGTTTTATTGGTAGCAAAGTTCCTGAAAATGAAAGTATATTTATTACCCTTTTTATTGGAGGGCATTTAATCGAATCCACGGAAAAATTGCAAACAAGGCTAAAAGCAGTCGTGGTTTGTCCGAATGGATTGTCGATTTCGAGATTGATGGAAAAAACATTACGAAGCCTTTTCCCAGAAATATTTTTCTATCAAGCGATGTCGATTCGAGAATTTGAACAAACAAAGTTAGGCTATGACATTGTATTTTCCGCAGTGCCACTTTCGACCGATAAGAAATTTTTCCTAATTAATCAATTGATGGATGGAAAAGAGCGCCTCGAGCTTAGACGCCGGGTGATGCGGTCTGTTTACTTAGTGGATGAGGTGAATATCAGCGTCGACCAATTAATGAAAACTATTTCCAAATTTGCTGATATTAAAGATGCTGCCCGTCTTGAAAAAGTGCTAGCAGACTATTTAATGCCAGTACCAGAAGAAAACATATCCAAACACACAGGCAAAAGCACACTCGCAGATTTGCTTGAAGTAACACGAATCACACGTAAGAAATCTGTGAAAGACTGGCATGAAGCAATTTATGATGCAGCTTTACCGTTACTTTCAGCGGGAGTGGTGGAGCCAGCCTATGTGGAAGAAATGAAACGGCAATATCCGGCACCGATTATGAACATCATTCTCCGTAATACGATAGCTATCCCTCATGCTGAAACGGAAAAAGGAGTAAATAGCCTCGGAATGAGCTTGTTATATGTAGAGGAAGGCTTGCCGTTAGAAGGTGGTAAAGAGCTACATTTTATCGTCGTCATTGCAGCCATAGATAAAAATGCTCACTTCACAGCTTTACTACAATTGATGGAATTATCGGAGAACAAAAAAGAACTGAAAAAACTTGCGGATGCCAGAAATACAGAAGAAATGCACCAAATAATTAAAAACTTCACGGACTTGGAAACAAAAAAGACAATGTAGAGAAGTCAGAAAGAATTACAGGAGGATTTCGTAATGGATTTAGTACAATTTTTGAAAAAAGGAATGGTTTGGGTTCAATCGGATATCGAGAAACAAGAGGACCTATTCCAAATGGTCGCAGAAAGTGGAAAGTCTGAAGGATATGTAACGGATGACTTTTTAACAAGACTAACAGACCGTGAACAAACCTTTCCAACGGGGCTAAAATTAGATGGATACGGCGTGGCATTACCGCACACGGATCCAGAATGCGTTACGGAACAATTTATCGCCGTAATCACTGTGAAAGAGGGCATTCCATTTAAATTAATGGAAGATGCTGGTCAAACGGTTGAAGCGAATTTGATTTTCGTACTCGGACTAAATGAACCTCACAGCCAGCTCGCGGTACTTCAGCAATTGATGGGGACGATTCAAGATAAAGACAATGTAGCCGCATTACTCAGAGCGAAAGATGAAGACGAAGTAAAACAAATTTTAGAAACTATTACCGTTTAAAAAAACAGGGAAATTAGCCGCGGGAAATCGCAGCAATTAATTAGGAGGAATTTATCATGGGACAATTTAAAATTTTGGTAGCTTGTGGAGCAGGAATTGCAACATCAACAGTAGTAACGGACAGAGTAGAACGTTTGGTAAAAGAAAACAATGTGGATGCAGAAGTAAAACAAATTAAAATCTCAGAAGCAGCATCCATGCAAGATGGAGCAGATTTAATCGTATCAACAACTATTTTACCAACAACTTACAAAATCCCAGCTATTATTGCAACTTCTTATATCACTGGTATGGGTATGGAAGAGCTTGACGAAGAAATACTTGCGCACCTTAAATAAAGGCTGCGCAAGGGAGTTTAGAAATCATCATTAAACAGAGAAAAAAAGGAGGAAATATTAAATGGATACACTTCTGTCAGGAGTACAGTATGTTTTAAACTTGGGGCCTACAGTTATTTTGCCTATTATGATTTTCTTTATTGCATTAATTTTCCGAGTACCAGCAAAGAAAGCGCTTCGTTCAGCGATTACGATTGGTATCGGGTTTGTAGGTATTAACCTTGTTATCAGTTTACTATCTAGTAACTTAGGTCCGGCAGCACAACAAATGGTTGAGCGTTTTGGACTGAATTTAACAATTATTGATGCAGGTTGGCCAGCAGCAGCCGCGGCTTCATGGGCTTCTCCAGTTGCAGCAATTCTAATTCCAATCTGTTTGGTAGTTAACTTAGCACTTATTTTCTTCAAAGTTACGAAAACACTTGATATTGATATTTGGAACTACTGGCACTTTATCGCAGCAGGCGCGACTGGTTATATCGTAACTGGTGGTAACTGGTGGTTCGCGATTCTTTGTGCGATTATCTATGAAGTTGCTGTTCTTTGGATGGCAGACAGAACACAACCTATGGTAGAAGAATTTTATGGCTTAAAAGGGATCTCCTTACCAACAGGTTCTACAGCAGCATTCGGTTTCATCGGTATTCCGGTTGGTTGGCTAATCGCTAAAATCCCTGGTATTAAAAACATCCATGTTGACCCAGAAACTATTCAAAAACGTTTTGGTATTTTCGGGGAACCAATGATGATGGGTCTTATTCTAGGTATTGCAATCGGTATTCTTGCAGGCTATGACGTTGGGGCAGTGGCACAACTTGGTATGTCCATGGGTGCGGTAATGTTCTTAATGCCTCGTATGGTTAAAATTTTAATGGAAGGTTTAATTCCAATTTCAGAATCCGCTCGTGAATTCATGAAATCTCGTTTCAAAGGCCGCGAACTTTATATCGGACTTGATGCAGCACTTTCAATTGGTCACCCAGCGAATATTTCTACTGGTTTAATCCTTGTTCCAATCACTCTTTTCTTAGCGGTTATCATTCCTGGTAACAAAGTACTTCCTTTTGGTGACTTGGCAACTATTCCATTCTACGTATCTTTCGTAGTAGCATCTCGTAAAGGTAACATTCTTCACTCTGTTTTAGCTGGAACTGTAGTTATTGCACTAGCGCTTCTTATGGCAACTGACTTCGGTCTTGTGCATACAGAAATGATGAAAGGTGTTTACGAATTCCCTAAAGGAGCAACACAAGTTAGTACACTTGATATGGGTGGTAACTTCTTTAACTGGGTTATTCTTAAATTCTCTCAAGCTTGGGCAGCTATTTTCTAAGTTTTGTTTTAATGATATAGAAGAGGTGATAGTAACATGAGAGCAGCTGTGTTATACGAGAATAATGTAATAAAAGCAGAACAAATTGATGAAGCGACTTGTGGAAAAGATCAAGTTCGTGTCGAAGTAAAAGCAGTTGGAATATGTGGATCGGATATTCATAAAATGCAAACACGCTGGAAATACCCACTGCCTGCTGTAATGGGACATGAATTCGCAGGCGTAATTACAGAAATTGGTAGCGAAGTAACAAACGTAGCTATCGGTGACCGTGTCGCAGGAATTCCGCTCGAGCCTTGTATGGAATGTAATTATTGTAAAGCGGGCGACTTCGCACTATGCGATAACTACCGGATGGTGGGATCACATTTCCACGGCGGATTTGCTGAGAATGTCGTAATGAAAGCAGACAATGTCATTTCTATCGGCGACCTTGATTTTGAAGAAGGTGCGATGATTGAACCGCTTGCTGTATCGATGCACGGGGTACTTGGAATTGAACCAAGACTTGGTGATACAGTTATCGTATTTGGGATTGGAACAATCGGGATTTTGGTTGTACAATGCTTACTTCTTGCGGGTGTGAAAGATATTATCGCTGTCGATATCAGTGATAAAAAGTTAGCGGATGCGCGGGAATTTGGTTGTAAATATACCATTAATCCTAAAAATGAAGACCTGAAAGAACGAGTTTTCGCTTATACGAATGGTCTAGGTGCTGACATTGCGCTAGAATGTGCTGGCTCGAAAATCACCCAAGAACAATGCCTTCTTGTAACGAAGAAAAAAGGTAAAGTTGGATTTCTAGGAATAGCTTACGCAGATGTACTTTTACACGAAGAAGCTTTTGAAAATATATTTAGACGTGAACTTACGCTTAAAGGTTTTTGGAATTCTTACTCGGCACCATTCCCAGGTGAGGAGTGGCGTACATCGATTGAATTTGTGAAACAAGGTCGAATTAAGCTGAAACCACTAATTTCGCATCGTTATAAGCTAGAGGAAACGAAAGAAGCGTTTGATATGATTCTTTCCAGAGAGCATGATTATAACAAAGTGATGATATTGCCGCAGAAAGGTGACGATTAATTTGAAAGCAGTAGTAAAAACAAATCCCGGATATGATCAAATGGAGCTAAGAGACGTGGAAGAACCACAAGTTTATGGCGACAAAGTAAAGATAAAAGTAGCATTTACAGGTATTTGCGGATCAGATATCCATACGTTTAAAGGTGAATACAAAAATCCAACAACCCCTGTCACACTGGGACATGAATTTTCTGGTGTCGTTGTGGAAGTTGGTCCAGATGTGACAAGTATCAAAGTGGGAGACCGCGTCACAAGTGAAACAACTTTTGAAACTTGTGGAGAATGTATTTATTGTAAAGAACATGATTACAATTTATGTAGCAATCGTCGCGGCATTGGTACGCAAGCAAATGGTAGTTTTGCAGAATTTGTTTTGTCTCGCGAGGAAAGTTGTCACGTGCTTGATGAACGTATTTCGCTAGAAGCAGCAGCACTGACAGAACCGCTTGCATGTTGCGTGCATTCAGCGCTTGAAAAAACAACGATTCGTCCAGATGACACAGTACTTGTTTTCGGACCTGGTCCAATTGGTTTATTACTCGCTCAAGTTGTAAAAGCGCAAGGGGCAACGGTAATCATGGCAGGAATTACCAAGGATAGCGACCGCTTACGTCTAGCAAAAGAACTTGGAATGGACCGGATTGTTGATACCTTAAAAGAAGACTTAGCTGAAGTTGTGCTCGGCATGACGGATGGTTACGGAGCTGAACGCGTATTTGATTGTTCAGGTGCAGTACCAGCTGTAAACCAAGGATTACCTCTAACGAAGAGAAAAGGCGATTTTATTCAAGTAGGACTGTTTGCCGAAAAGAAAAATGCAATTGACGAAGAATCTATTATCCAACGTGAAATTGCTTATATCGGCAGCCGTTCGCAAAAACCATCTTCTTGGATTTTGGCGCTCGATTTACTTGCTAATGGCAAAATCAATACGGATAAAATGATTACTAAAGTATATGGTTTAGACGACTGGCGCGAGGCTTTCGAGGCAGTTATGGCAGGAAATGAAATTAAAGTATTAGTGAAATCTTAATAATGGAGGATGGGCTGTATGAAAAAACATCAAAAAAAGGATAACCGTGCAAACGAATCCAAAGCTTCTCGGGCTCAGATGTTTTACAGTAGTCATCCTTAGAAATGAGCCGAGAACATATTCGCGTATGTTCTCGGTTCCATTTCATTATAAGACGTTAAAAGAAAAAAATCTATTAATGAAGGTGAAATTAAATGAAATTAACAATTGGTTGCGACCACGGCGGACGTAGACTAAAAGATGCCATTGTGAAACATTTACGTGAAAAAGATATTGAAGTTGTTGATATTGGAACATATACAGACGAAAGTGTCGATTTTCCGTCTTATGCGGAAGAAGTTGCGAATCAAGTAGTAAGCGGACAAGCTGATCTTGGGATTTTGTGCTGTGGGACTGGAATTGGTATGAGTATCGCTGCTAACAAAGTAGATGGAATCCGTGCAGCAGTTGTTTCTGATACTTTTTCAGCGCGTGCTACTCGTGAACATAATAATAGCAATGTTCTCTGCCTAGGCGAACGCGTTATCGGCGAAGGATTGGCTCTTTTACTTGTTGATACTTGGCTTGAGGCATCATTTGCAGGAGATCGTCATAAACGTCGCTTGGATAAAATTACTGAACTTGAAAGAAAGTGAGGATGGAAATGAGAAAAATAGCCGCTTCAATTATGTGTGCAGACCAACTACATTTAGGTGATGAGCTCCAGCGCCTCGAATCTGCTGGCGTGGAACTACTACACTGCGATGTGATGGACGGTATATATGTGAATAATCTAGCACTAGGTCCAGAATATTTGGAAATAGTGCGAAATAACACAGAAATCCCCTTAGACATACATTTGGCTACGATTACCCCACTTAAATATATTGACATGTATGCCACTGCGAAACCTGAATATATTTCGTTTCACGTGGAAGTAGCAGAAGATGTGTCAGAAGTAATCCGAAAAATTCGTTCTTACAATATTAAACCATCGATTGCGATAAATCCGGAAACCCCGATTGAAGCCATTTACCCGTATTTAGATGATGTCGAAATGGTGTTAATGATGACGGTAAATCCTGGGTTTGCAGGGCAAAAATTTCAAACAAATGTATTACAAAAACTGCATGATTTAAAAGCAAAACTAGAAGGGAAAGTGCATGCGCCGCTTATCGAAGTAGATGGCAATATTAATAAAGAAACAGTAGGCTTGATGCGAGATTGTCTACCAGACATTTATGTACTAGGCACATCCGCGTTATTTCATGACCGAGATAAAACGAGTTATGCAGAAAGACTAGTACGCATTTGGTCAGACGTAGAAAAACATGTGTAATAAAGCACAAACAATTTGAGGGAGATGACAGTTTTGAAAAAAACACTAGATAGACAAGCAGTAGACACGATTCGTTCGTTATCCATTGATATGATTGAGAAAGCAAACTCAGGACACCCAGGAATGCCGATGGGAGCAGCTCCAATGGCGTATATGCTATTTGCGAAACATTTAGTATTTAACCCAGCTAACCCAGAATGGTTTAACCGCGACCGATTTGTTTTATCAGCAGGACACGGGTCCGCACTACTTTATAGCATGCTTCATTTATTTGGTTATGATGTAAAAATGGAGGACTTAAAACAGTTCCGTCAATTAGATAGTTTGACACCAGGACACCCTGAATTTGGATGGACTGCGGGAGTTGATGCAACGAGTGGCCCGCTTGGACAAGGGATTGGTATGGCTGCTGGTATGGCGCTTGCGGAATCTCATTTAGCGGCTGAATATAACCAACCTAATTATCCAATTGTTGACCATTACACATATGCAATTTGCGGTGACGGAGACTTGATGGAAGGTGTGGCTTCAGAAACAGCCTCACTTGCAGGACATTTAGGGCTTGGAAAATTAATCGTATTATACGATTCCAATGATATTTGTTTAGATGGCGATTTAAGTGCAACGTTCAGTGAAAATGCAGCAGACCGTTTCCGTGCATACGGCTGGCAAGTTTTACGCGTAGAAGACGGCAACAATTTAGCTGCTATTCAAGAAAAAATTGTTCAAGCTAAATTAGAAACATCGAAGCCAACACTAATCGAAGTGAAAACAGTCATCGGTTATGGCGCACCAACAAAAGCAGGCAGCTCCGCAAGTCACGGTGCTCCGCTTGGTGAAAAAGAAGCAAATGGTGCAAAAGAGCATTACGAATGGGCAGAAGAGCCTTTCACAGTACCAGCTGAAGTCCGTGATTACTTAAGAAATTACAAAGCGCGCGGAGAAAAACTAGAGGGCGCTTGGAATACAATGCTCGCTAATTACAAAAAAGAATTCCCAGAACTTGCAAGCCAATTAGACCGCGTGTTAGCGGGAAAAGTAGCAGCTGATTGGAACGCCAATTTGCCAACTTTCGAAGCAGGTACAAATGTCGCAACGCGCTCTGCTTCTGGAAAAATGATTAACGCAATTGCAGCCGAATTACCAGAACTGTTCGGGGGATCCGCTGACTTAGGGTGCTCGAATAAAACATTTATTGATGCGAGCCCAGCATACAGCATTCAAGACCCAGCTGGTAAAAATATCTGGTTCGGTGTGCGCGAATTTGCGATGGGAGCAATGTTGAACGGAATGGCACTTCATAGCGGTTTGCGAGTATTTGGCTCCACTTTCTTCGTCTTCTCAGACTATGTCCGTCCAGCAATGCGGATGGCTGCTTTAATGCAACTTCCAGTAACATATGTATTCACGCATGACAGTATCGCTGTAGGTGAAGACGGCCCGACACATGAACCAATCGAACAACTAGCCTCGCTCCGTGCCATGCCAGGCCTAACAGTTATCCGTCCAGCCGATGCCAAAGAAACTCGCGCGGCTTGGGAAATTGCTGCGACCAACACGCACGGTCCAATCGCACTTGTATTATCACGCCAAGACTTACCAGTACTTGAAAATGACCAAGAAGAAGTAGATGCAGGCGTCGAAAAAGGTGCATATATCGTAGCACCAGCAAATGGTTCCAAACCAGACGCTATCATTATCGCAACAGGATCCGAAGTGTCCCTTGCCATCGAAGCAAAAAATGAACTTGCGAAAAAAGACTTAGACGTGTCAGTTGTCAGTTTATCGAGCTGGGAACGCTTTGAAAAAACAACCGATGCTTATAAAGAAAGCATTTTACCAAAAGAAGTCACAGCGAGATTTGCGATTGAAGCTGGGGCAACATTTGGTTGGAAAGAATTTATTGGATCAGAAGGCGATATGTTAGGAATCGATCACTTCGGCGCATCTGCCCCTGCGAAAGATTTGTTTAACGCTTATGGATTTACGCCAGAAAATGTGGCGAATCGTGTCGAAGCTATGATTGCGAAAGCCGGTGTGCGCGTATGACATTCGTAGCCCCGTCTCTACTTGCAGCTGATTATATGAATATGGCAAATTCTATTAAAGAAGCAGAACAGGCTGGCGCTGACTACCTTCATATCGATGTCATGGATGGACATTTTGTGCCGAATCTAACGTTTGGAATTGATATGGTCGAGCAAATTAATAAAACGGCGACTATTCCACTGGATGTCCACTTAATGCTCTCAAACCCAGAAAACTATATTGAAAAATTTGCAGCAGCTGGAGCACACATTATTTCCGTACACATCGAAGCAGCACCGCACATCCACCGCGTCATTCAACAAATTAAAGCAGCGGGCTGTAAAGCGGGAGTCGTGCTTAATCCGGGAACTCCGGCGAGTGTGCTGGATGCTATTTTGGGCGACGTAGATTTAGTTTTACAAATGACTGTAAATCCAGGTTTTGGTGGACAATCATTCATTAATTCAACGATTGAAAACATGCGCTATCTTGATAATTGGCGCCGAGAAAATAACGGCAGCTATGTTATCGAAGTCGATGGTGGTGTAAATGCCGAAACTGCAGAAAAATGTAAACAAGCGGGTGTAGATATCCTCGTTGCTGGATCATACTTCTTCGGGGCAACAGATAAAGCAACCTGTATTCAAGACTTAAAAAAATAAAATACGAAAAAAACTAGGTTGCCCAAAAAGCGCCTAGTTTTTTTATATTATATAGTAGATATTTTTTTAATTGATACATCCTGCGCTCTAGCTTATACTTAAATTAATACGACAACAAAAAGGAAGAGATAGATGACACGACTAACATTTCGAAACGGAACAGAACAAGACACGAAGTTAATTCTTCGTTTTATTACCGAACTTGCAATTCATGAAGGCATTGAAAAAGACGTAGTAGCAACCGAATCTGGCCTACACAAAGCCCTTTTTCAAGAAAAATCTGCCGAAGTAATTATCGCTGAATACGAAGGGGAGCCAGTTGGTTTCGCACTCTTTTTCCATAATTTTTCTACTTTACTTGGCAAAAAAGGCTTATACTTAGAAGACCTTTACATCATTCCAGAAATGCGCGGAAAGGGCTTTGGAACAAAATTTTTCAGCTATTTATCCAAACTTGCTTTAGCACGAGACTGCGGCAGATTTGAATGGTGGTGCTTAAATGAAAACAAATCAGGTATGGATTTTTACGAAAAAATTGGTGCAGAAAAAATGTCAGAATGGACCGTACATAGGCTCTCTAAAGCCGAAATGGAAAAACTAAGCAATCTATGAAAGGATGGAATTCAAATGAATTGGGACAAACTATTAAATGACAAACGCCGCCGCGAATCCGGTGTCACTCGTTCGAAAAACACCGACGTACGTAGCGCTTTTGAAAATGACTTTCAACGTATCGTCATGAGTGCATCGTTTCGCCGTTTACAAGATAAAACCCAAGTATTCCCACTAGAAAAAAGCGATTTTGTTCGTACACGACTAACCCATTCAATGGAAGTAAGCACCATCGCAAAATCAATGGGGAACATGGTTACACACACGATTCAAGAAGAAAAATTAGACCAAAATTTTACAAAAAATCATGCGGACAAAATCCCGGAAATCCTTGCTTGTGCAGGACTTTTACACGATATGGGGAATCCGCCGTTCGGTCACTTTGGTGAAGAAAGTATCCGTGAGTGGTTCCGCGACAATCTAGCAACCATCACTTACAAAAATAAAAGTCTAGCAGAAATCCTAACACCGCAAATGAAAGAAGACTTTTACTACTTTGAAGGTAATGCGCAAGTGCTCCGTGTAGTTTCCAAACTGCATTATCTTTTCGACCAATACGGCTTAAACCTAACATTCGCCACTTTAAACGCAGTCATCAAATATCCAGTTTCTTCTTTAAAAGTAAATAAAAAGCAAATCAAAAGCAAAAAACTAGGCTATTTTTACGCCGATGAATCTCTTTTTAATGAAATAACAACTGCAACAGAAGCGCTTGACAATCGCCATCCGCTTACTTATTTACTAGAAGTAGCAGACGACATCGCGTACCTAAATGCCGACCTAGAAGACGGCGTGAAAAAAGGCATTGTCAACATCACGCAAATCTTAAAAGGTTTTGAAGAAGTGGAAGAGCACAATAAAGTCACTGCCGCGTGCTACAACGAACTTAAGAAAAAAAGCGAGCGCTACGAAGGACAAGAAGAAAGTTTCATCGTACAACAATGGCTAGCATCGAACGTCCGCGGTCAACTAATCAATCGCTCACTTGAAGTGTTTTACGCAAACTACGATGCCATTATGGCAGGCACATTAAACGACTCGCTCATCGATGCTTCAAGCGCCGAACAACTCGTACAAATTTTACAAAGTCTATCATTCACGTATATTTACCAAGATAAAGGCATTGTTGAATCGGAAATCGCCGGCAACGAAATCATTTCCAAATTACTCGAAACGTTCATTCCAGCCGTTATCTACTATGATAGCGAAACACCAGAACGCCAAACAGCCAAAGATAAACGCCTACTAACCTTGATTTCCGACAACTACCTAGGCTGTTACCGCAAAAACGCAGAAGGCGAAAGCGAAACAATGAAACTTTACTTGCGATTACTCCTCGTAACCGACTTCATTTGCGGTATGACCGACAGCTACGCGAAAGATTTATATCAACGGTTGAATGGACTAAGCTAATAAAAAGTGTCCACAGAATTATTCTGTGGACACTTTTTTAATAGATACCATTAAGTTCCTGATACAAATCTTTTGCATAAGTATCAGTCATTCCACATATGAAATCAGTAACTAATAATAAACGTAAATAAAGCTTTTCTATCTGATTTTTATCTTTTGCATTTTTATGATAAGAAGAAAGGTGGTTATCAGATATCAATTTTATTAATCGTTTAGATTCATCTTTATTAGGGTCTTCAATGTCGGAATCATAATAGATTGCTGCAGGAACAAAAAGATCTAGTAGTCCATAAATTATTTTTTTACCTGCAAGTTCTGAGGCAATAATTTTTTTATCTGTAAAAATTTGAGTGAAGCAAGCCTTTTCTAAACCTTTAGCTAAGCCTTTAGCTTTACTTGTTTCTAATAGGGCTTTGTCAAAAGTACCAGCCATTATTGTAGAGTAGTTATCGAAAAAATTCTTCACAACAGACTTTATTAATATTCCTCTGACTTTTGTTGCAGACCACGCTTGGAATATAGAAATATCTTTTGTACATTTTTCTTTGATTTGTACCAATTCATCGAAACAGTCTTTAAGGATATAATCTGATGGAGTTAGCTCTGAATTTAATATTTCTATAACAGTATCTATGGACACAATTCCTTTTTTTACTGCATCTTCTAAGTCAGCTATTAAATAACTAATATCATCGGCGGCTTCTAACAAGAAGGTGACAGGATGTCTGTTATCAAAAGTACCAGTTTGTTCAGTGATTTTTTTAAAAATGTCTTTTTCAGCGTAAAAGTAACCCATTTTTTTACTTTTAATATGTGATTTATCTATTTGTAAAGAATTAACAGGATATTTAATAAATGAATTTAGAGTAGCTGAGGTTAAATTCATGCCATAACTGTTTTCAAAAAGCTGATGAAGCTTCGTTACTACACGTAAAACCTGTGCATTTCCTTCGAAATTTAAAAAATCTCCACACATTTGTTCTTCTAAAATAGTATTTATTGAAATTTTGCCTAATTTAAGTAAAGGGAGTTCTTTAGCGAACCATTGTCTTATAGCTGTTTCACCAAAATGACCAAAGGGTGGGTTACCTATGTCATGGAGTAATCCAGCCGAAGCTAAAAGGTCAGATAGCTCTCGAATATTTTCTACTGTAAATAGTGGGTCAATTTTGTCTCTCACAATTTGTGTTCCCACCATTGTTCCCATGGACTTGGCTATAGTTGACACTTCTAAGGAATGTGTCAATCTAGTTCGAATGAAATCATTTTTTTCTAAAGGAAATACTTGGGTTTTGTCTTGAAGTCTTCGGAATGAAGCACTTAGAATAATTCTTTGATAATCATTTTCAAAAACGTTTCTTAAATCATAAGTGTTGGTCGTTCTTTCACGATCTGGTGTTCTTCCGTTTAACAAAGTTGTCCATTCCATCTCTAATCATCCTTTTTTAATTTTATATTAATACAATCATTGTGAATAATCAAACAATATCTGCGATAGATTATATAGAAAATCACCTTGACATCCGAGCGTCAAGGTGTTACTATATTCAAGGTGCCTCTACTATAAACAGAGGTCTGAAAATAAAACAGCGTTGTAGGTCAAACTTACAGCCATTTTATTTTACCGAAAAAATGAACCACCTGGATGTGTGGAACTACTAAACAAGGAAGGAGGAATTTATCCCATGCCTACAATTAACCAATTAGTACGCAAACCTCGTCAATCTAAAATTAAAAAATCTACATCACCTGCTTTGAACAAGGGCCTAAACAGTTTTAAAAGAGAACTAACAGACGTTAACTCTCCGCAAAAACGTGGCGTATGTACTCGTGTTGGTACCATGACTCCTAAAAAACCTAACTCGGCGCTTCGTAAATATGCCCGTGTACGTTTGAGTAATGGTATTGAAGTAACAGCTTATATTCCTGGTATTGGTCACAACTTACAAGAACATAGTGTTGTTCTTATTCGTGGTGGACGTGTAAAAGATTTACCAGGGGTACGTTATCATATCGTTCGTGGAGCGCTTGATACAGCTGGTGTTGAAAATAGAGGACAAAGCCGTTCTAAATACGGTACGAAAAAACCTAAAAAATAATACTTATAAAATATGAAAGGAGGATATCCGATGCCTCGTAAAGGTCCTGTTGCTAAACGTGACGTGTTACCAGATCCGATTTATAATTCGAAACTAGTAACTCGTTTAATTAATAAAATGATGGTTGACGGAAAACGTGGAAAGTCTCAAGCTATCCTATATTCCGCATTCGATATCATTGCACAAGAAACTGGTAAAGATCCGATGGAAGTATTTGAACAAGCTATGAAGAACATTATGCCTCTTCTTGAAGTTAAAGCTCGCCGTGTAGGTGGTGCTAACTATCAAGTACCTATCGAAGTACGTGCTGACCGTCGTTCTACTCTTGGTCTTCGTTGGTTAGTAAATTATGCTCGCCTTCGTGGAGAGAAAACAATGGAAGTACGTGTTGCTCGCGAAATCATGGATGCTGCCAATAACACTGGTGCTTCTGTTAAGAAACGCGAAGATACACATAAAATGGCTGATGCTAACAGAGCGTTCGCTCACTATCGTTGGTAAAAAAATCACTAACAAATTCCAGGCGTATTGCCTGAAAAATTGTTTTATGGAAGGAGAAATACAACATGGCTAGAGAGTTCTCCTTAGAAAAGACTCGTAATATTGGTATCATGGCCCACATTGATGCGGGTAAAACTACCACTACTGAACGTATCCTTTTCTATACAGGGCGTATTCACAAAATTGGTGAAACCCATGAAGGTGCTTCTCAAATGGACTGGATGGAGCAAGAGCAAGAACGTGGTATTACTATCACTTCTGCTGCGACAACAGCTCAATGGAAAGGCTACCGAGTAAACATTATCGATACACCAGGACACGTAGACTTCACAGTTGAAGTTGAACGTTCGCTTCGTGTACTTGATGGTGCTGTTGCGGTTCTAGATGCACAATCTGGTGTAGAACCACAAACAGAAACAGTTTGGCGTCAAGCTACTACTTACGGGGTTCCTCGTGTAGTATTCGTCAACAAAATGGACAAAATCGGCGCAGACTTCCTATATTCTGTAGGTACTTTGCATGAACGTTTGGCTGCCAACGCGCACCCAATTCAACTCCCAATCGGGGCCGAAGATACATTTGAAGGTATCATTGACTTAATCGAAATGAACGCATTGTATTATGAAGATGATTTAGGAAATGACCCTCATATTAAAGAAATTCCAGCTGATCTGAAAGACTTAGCAGATGAATACCGCGGTAAATTAGTGGAAGCAGTTGCTGAACTTGACGAAGAGCTAATGATGAAATACCTAGAAGGCGAAGAAATTACAAAAGAAGAACTTAAAGCTGGTATCCGTAAAGGAACACTTAACGTTGAGTTCTATCCTGTAGTTTGTGGTACAGCATTCAAAAACAAAGGTGTTCAACCAATGTTAGATGCAGTACTTGATTACCTTCCAGCACCAACAGATGTTCCAGCTATTAACGGCGTATTGCCTGATGGAGAAGAAGCTGCTCGTCACGCTGATGATTCAGAACCATTCTCTTCCCTAGCATTCAAAGTTATGACTGACCCTTATGTTGGACGCTTAACTTTCTTCCGTGTTTATTCCGGTACTTTGAATTCCGGTTCATATGTACAAAACTCGACTAAAGGTAAACGTGAACGTGTTGGACGTATCCTTCAAATGCACGCTAATCACCGTGAAGAGATTTCGATCGTATACGCTGGCGACATCGCTGCTGCCGTAGGACTTAAAGATACAACTACTGGGGACACTTTATGTGATGAAAAAGAACAAATTATCTTAGAATCCATGGAATTCCCAGAACCAGTTATCCAAGTCGCTATCGAACCTAAATCGAAAGCTGACCAAGATAAAATGGGGCAAGCTCTTGCGAAACTAGCGGAAGAAGATCCAACTTTCCGTGCTGAAACTGACCAAGAAACTGGCCAAACTCTTATCTCCGGTATGGGTGAACTTCACCTTGACATCCTTGTTGACCGTATGAGACGTGAATTCCGCGTTGAAGCTAACGTTGGTGATCCACAAGTTTCTTATCGTGAAACATTCCGTAAATCTGCTCAAGTTGAAGGTAAATTCGTACGTCAATCTGGTGGACGTGGACAATATGGTCACGTTTGGATTGAATTCGGACCAAACGAAGAAGGTAAAGGATTTGAATTTGAAAATGCAATCGTTGGTGGGGTTGTTCCACGTGAATACATCCCAGCTGTACAAGCAGGTCTTGAAGGCGCACTAGATAACGGTGTACTTGCAGGCTACCCACTGATTGACATCAAAGCAAAACTTTACGACGGATCTTACCATGACGTCGATTCCAATGAAATGGCCTTCAAAGTGGCTGCTTCAATGGCATTACGTAATGCTGCTAAGAAATGTGACCCTGTAATCCTTGAGCCTATGATGGCTGTAGAGGTTGTTATCCCAGAAGAATACCTTGGTGATATCATGGGTAACATTACTTCCCGTCGTGGTCGTGTAGATGGTATGGAAGCTCGCGGTAACGCTCAAGTTGTTCGCGCATTCGTACCACTTGCAAACATGTTTGGTTATGCAACTCACCTTCGTTCAGGTACGCAAGGTCGTGGTGTATACACTATGCAATTTGACCACTATGAAGAAGTTCCTAAATCTATTGCTGAAGAAATCATTAAAGCTAATGGTGGAAACAACAAAGAAGATTAATTGATTTTTTTCGCAACATCAAGTATAACTTTAGTTAGAAGTATTACTTAGTTTAAATTTAAGCTAAGTAAAAAATAATTATTGAATTATCGAGGAGGATATTTTAAAATGGCAAAAGAAAAATTTGACCGCTCTAAACCCCATGTTAACATTGGTACTATTGGACACGTTGACCATGGTAAAACTACTTTAACAGCTGCAATTACAACTGTACTTGCTAAAAAAGGCTTTGCTGATGCACAAGCTTATGATCAAATTGATGGTGCTCCAGAAGAAAGAGAACGTGGAATCACAATCTCTACTGCTCACGTTGAGTACCAAACTGACAACCGTCACTATGCACACGTTGACTGCCCAGGACATGCCGATTACGTTAAAAACATGATCACTGGTGCTGCACAAATGGACGGAGCTATCTTAGTAGTATCTGCTGCTGATGGCCCAATGCCACAAACTCGTGAACATATCTTACTTTCACGTCAAGTTGGTGTTCCATACATCGTTGTATTCATGAACAAATGTGACATGGTTGACGATGAAGAATTACTAGAATTAGTTGAAATGGAAATTCGTGATCTATTAACTGAATATGAATTCCCTGGCGATGACATTCCTGTAATCAAAGGTTCAGCTCTTAAAGCACTTCAAGGTGAAGCTGACTGGGAAGCTAAAATTGACGAGTTAATGGAAGCTGTAGATTCTTACATTCCAACTCCAGAACGTGATACTGACAAACCATTCATGATGCCAGTTGAGGATGTATTCTCAATCACTGGTCGTGGAACAGTTGCAACTGGACGTGTTGAACGTGGACAAGTTAAAGTTGGTGACGAAGTAGAAGTTATCGGTATTGAAGAAGAAAGCAAAAAAGTAGTAGTAACTGGAGTAGAAATGTTCCGTAAATTACTAGACTACGCTGAAGCTGGCGACAACATTGGCGCACTTCTACGTGGTGTTGCTCGTGAAGATATCCAACGTGGTCAAGTATTAGCTAAACCAGGTTCGATTACTCCACACACTAACTTCAAAGCTGAAACTTATGTTTTAACTAAAGAAGAAGGTGGACGTCACACTCCATTCTTCAACAACTACCGCCCACAATTCTATTTCCGTACTACTGACGTAACTGGTATTGTTACACTTCCAGAAGGTACTGAAATGGTAATGCCTGGTGATAACATTGAGCTTGCAGTTGAACTAATTGCACCAATCGCTATCGAAGACGGTACTAAATTCTCTATCCGTGAAGGCGGACGTACAGTAGGCGCTGGCGTTGTTTCTAACATCAGCAAATAATATCTGATACGATTCAAACCGACAAAGTCATTTGGCTTTGTCGGTTTTTTTTGTGCCTGAAATAAGAATTAACTTGAAAAATATCACATTTTCGCATAACCTTAAAGTAGACATATCTTTTTACCTTCTAGACCGAAATCAAGGAGGTAGGCCAAGTGGTACAATTTGATGCTAGAAATATGACGCTACTCGAATCGCTCGTCGTGGCGAATGTATATCTTGCACCCGAGAAATTACAAGAAGAATTAGGGATTTCGAAACGAACACTTCAATATGATGTGGAAAAAATTAATAAAGAATTAGACAATATAGGGCTTGATGGCATTCAATCCGTTCGAGGACAAGGTTATTATTTATTAGAAGATGAAAAATCGACAATTAAAGAAATCCTTGGAAATAGGGAAGCGAGCCACAAAGTCTTTTCAGCTAGTGAACGTCGCATCCGTATTTTATTTTTTCTACTTGTAACAGATGCACGAGTAATTATCGATACAATTAATGAATGTAATGAAGTCAGCCGCAACACCAGTTTACAGGATATTAAACAATTAAAATTATCGCTTAAACAGTTTAACTTAGAACTCGCTTATGATCGGAAAAATGGTAATATGGTTCTCGGTGATGAACGTAGTATTCGTCAGTTTTTCATTCATTATTGTATGAATAACGAAGAAATCGCAACCGCAGATCAGCTTCTCGATTTAATGAAAATTAATCCAATGATTAAAAATAAAGAACTCTTCCCAAATTTAGATACAATTTTTGAAATTTTAGCAGTAACAGAGAAAAAAATCGGTATTCGTTATACAGATGAAGTTATTGAGCGTATTGGTATTATGATTTTCTTTTTTAAGGAACGAATGAAACGCGATTGTTATTTAAATGAGCACGAAGAACATGAGGTTGAATCTTTTAATATTGCTCAAGAAATTTACGAGCAATTACAGCAAAAAGAAGATTTTAAGATCAATCATGCGGAAATTACTTATTTAGGCAAACTTTTACTTGGCGCTAGTCGCTTGAATGATGATGCAGCTGTTGAAGGAAAGTTGGATATAATTGTTGAGAAAATCATTGCCGAATTTGAACGCCTTGCTTGTGTGAATTTTGAAGACCACCGTAGTTTAAAAAAAGATTTATTGCTCCATTTACAACCAGCATATTACCGGCTTAAATTCCAAATTGAATGGATTAATCCGCTACGAACAGATATTAAGCAAAGTTATAGCGATGTGTATGAGATTACGAAAAAATCATTAGAACCACTAGAAGAGTTACTTGGCGAAAAGATTCCCGAAGATGAGATAGCATACGTAACGATTTTGTTCGGGGGTTATCTTTCTCGCAAAAACAATACTTTAGTTGAACGGAAGAAACTTTTAATTGTTTGCTCTAAAGGGGTAGGAACGTCACGGATGATTGAGCGGCAACTTGCACAATTACTCGGTGAACGTGTTGAAATATTAGAACCAATTTCCATCCGTGAATTTGAAAAAGGGCTATACGCGCCAGACTTTATTGTGTCGACTTTGCCAATTATGGAACCGAAAGCACCAGTTTTCATTGTTAGTCCGATTTTGACTGAGGCGCAGAAGCAACAACTGATGAAGGCGATTGCCCCGCACATTTTGCAAAAGGACTCGGATGCGCGCATGTTGTCTTCTGTGCTTGATGTGGTGGATCAATATGCCAAAGTGGAAGACCGCGAGAAATTGGCGGCAAAACTGAAGTCGGTATTGTTCCAAGTGCAATCAGACAGCCAACTAGAAAAATCGCCAACACTTGAAGAACTATTGCCAAAAGAACGAATTATTTTTAAAGATAGTGTGGCGGATTGGCATGAAGCTATCCGAGTTGCGTCAAAACCACTTCAACAAGAAGGCTATATATCAGGAAACTATCAACATGCAATGATTGACAATATTGAGAAACTCGGGCCATATATCGTTATTGCACCAGGGATTGCACTTCCCCATGCTTCGGTGGATGACGGCGCATACCGTGTTGGAATGAGCCTGTTGCGATTAGACCAGCCGGTTTCATTTTCAAGTAAAGCGAAGGATCAGGTTAAATTAATTATTGTGCTCGCTTCCATTGACTCCTACACACATATTAATGCGCTGAGCCAACTCACTAATTTAATCATGAAACATCACTTGCTAGAGCAGATTGAACAAGCTGAATCAGCAGCAGAAATTGCTGCAATGTTAACAATAAAATAAGCTATAAAGCCAGTGGAGCAGTCAAATGCCGCACTGGCTTTTTTGTATGCTCGCTAACGACAAAATGTAACAGTCTATTCTTTGCACTTTCGAAAAGAAAGGAATTGGGCTTTTTTAAACAGAGTGGCTACAGCTATAATAAGAGTGTAAGTTATTGATAGCGCTATCAATTAGTTGGAAGGGATGAAGAGATATGTCTTTTTTGGATAAAGAGCTTGTGAATCTGCATGGTTCAGCTAAAAATGCTGACGAAGCTATCGTGCAAGCAGGAGAATTATTAGTGAATGCAGGTTATGTGAGCGAACAGTACGTAGAAAAAATGGTGGAATCATATCATGAAAATGGTGCGTACTTTGTCATTGCACCTCAAATAGCAATTCCTCATGCAAGACCAACTGATGGTGTTGAAAACTCTGCGGTATCACTAGTCGTACTAAAAGAAGGCGTGAATTTCGGACACGCCGCAAATGATCCCGTGCGATTAGTCTTTGGGCTCGCAGCAACATCAAGTGAGGCACATTTAAAAGTCATTCAAAAAATTGTCTCCTTGCTTAGTAACAGCGATAACATTGAAAAAATGATTCATTCAGAAGATTATCAAGCAATTGGAGAATTAGTGGAGGGATAACGATGAAAATTTTAGCAGTGTGTGGACTTGGTCAAGGAACAAGCCTAATTTTAAGAATGAATGTAGAAACAGTCTTACGCGACATGGGAGTGGACGCAGATGTAGAGCACATTGATGTATCGGCTGCGCGCTCAATGAATGTGGATATTATTGTAACAAGTCAAGAATTAGCAGAAACACTTGGAACAGATACAAGCGCCAAAGTAGTCATCGTCAATAACTATTTTGACAATGCGGAAATTAAAACGGCTTTATCTGAAGCAATCAATAGTTAAATAAGACAAAAAAAGGTGGGAAAAAAATGGAGATTATTACGTGGATTGCCAATAACTTTTTTGGAACCCCAGCCATACTTTTAGGTTTTATCGTACTTCTCGGGTTACTTTTACAGAAGAAAAATTTAAGCCAAGTTATTAGCGGAACGTTCAAAGCAATTATTGGATTCTTAATTATTAACGCTGGTGCGGCTGTTATCACTGGTTCCCTTGGAATTTTCGAACCAATGTGGAAAGAAGTATTCGGGCTTGAAACACCGCCACTTGCAGGGTTTTTAGGACAAGAAGCCTTTAATGCTAAATTTGGTAGTGCAGTAACACTTGCGATGACTCTAGGATTTTTAGTCAACGTATTATTAGCAAGATTTACACCGTTTAAGTATATCTATTTAACTGGTCATATGATGTTCTGGACAACAACGATCTTTGCAGGAATTACTGTACAAGCTGTTGGCGGCGATATTCCGTTCTGGGGTCTTGTACTATTCCTAGCAGTAATCATGGGTCTTTACTGGACATTACAACCAGCAATTACACAACCATTCCTACGTAAAATTACAGGAAATGATAATGTCGCATTAGGGCATACTTCATCCAGCGTAGCGATTTTATCTGCTTTACTAGGGAAAGTATTTGGAAATAAGAAAAATGATGCAGAACATATTAACTTACCGAAAAAATTAGAGTTCTTACGTGACTCAAACGTTATTACAGCACTTACAATGGGGATTCTGTTCGTAGTTGGTGCAGTGATTCTGATGGTGAAGAAAACACCAGGAGCAGAAAAATTAATCGCAGAAGCTGGAAATCAAAGCTTCATTGTATACTCCATCGTTCAGTCCTTTACGTTTGCAGCGGGTATCGCCATCGTTCTTGTAGGTGTACGGATGTTTATCGGCGAAATCGTACCAGCATTCAATGGTATTGCAACAAAACTTGTACCGGGTGCGAAACCAGCACTAGATGCCCCAATCGTTTATCCATATGCGCCAAACTCCGTAATTATCGGTTTCTTAGGAGCATTCATTGGAGCGATTATCTGGTTGGTAGTACTTGGAAATACAGTTGGTTACGTGTTTGTGCCAACAATGATTGTTCTCTTCTTCCACGGTGCAGTTGCTGGGGTATTTGGTAACTCGACGGGTGGGGTTAGAGGAGCCTTGATAGGTGGATTCCTAACGGCAACAGTTGTCGCCTGGGGTCAATATATAATGGTTACTTTCTTTATTAATACGACTGTTCCCGATACAGCAATGTGGGCAGCCGACTCAGATATGTTTATTCTAGGACCAATAGTCAGCATGTTAGCGAAGTTATTCTTTTAAGTAAAATCTAAACCTCTTCCTTGTCTAGCATTCAAGAGGAAGGGGTTTTTTGAAAGGAAGTTTTAAAAAATGAGTTTTATTCGTACTTTTTATGGAGATATCGCCCCGGATCAGTTGGGCTTCACTTATTCACACGAGCACATTGTCTGTGTACCGGCTTACTGGCAAGAGCGAGATGCCGATGATTTACTTTTAGATGATAAAGAAAAATCGCAACTTGATGTACAAGATTTTGCTGATTTAGGTGGTAAAACAATTGTTGATGCAACCGCGGTTGATTATGGTAGACGCGTATTAGATGTGGCGCAAATTTCCAAAGAAACAGGTATTCAAATCGTTGGAACAGCTGGATTTAACAAAAGCTTCTTATGGGATGGAAAAATCAAACCAGAACTGAAGCCGATTATAGGTGACTTTGAAACATATTATGAATGGATCGAAAATACTTCAACGGAAAAACTAACAGAATTCGTTGTAAATGAAGTCGAAAACGGACTTGAAGGAACACCGTACAAGGCCGGTCAGGTGAAATTTGGCACTGGCTACAATATGATTACACCTTTAGAAGAAAAGACGATACGCGCGGTTGCAAGAGCACATCACGAGACAAAAGCGCCGATTCATTCTCATACAGAAGCGGGAACGATGGCTTTAGAGCAAATTGAAATTTTAAAACAAGAGAATATACCGTTAGAATATCTATCAATTGGACATATGGACCGTAACCTGGATCCGTATTATCACAAGCAAGTTGCTAAAACAGGCGCATTCATGTCATTTGATGGCATTGCAAAAATCAAATACGCACCAGAAAGTGCTCGGATTAAAGCAATTCTATATCTAGTTTCGGAAGGCTTTGAAGATCAAATTTTAGTCAGTGGTGATACAGCGCGCAAAACATATTATAAACATTACGGCCACGGACCAGGACTCGAATATATCACCAAAAAATGGGTGCCACGCTTTATTGACGAAGCAAACGAAAAAGGCTTTGACGGAGAAAAATTAGTTAAAAAATTCTTCATAGATAACCCGGCGAGATGCTTTACATTTAAAAAATAGGAGGCGAAATCTGTGTTATATGCAGATGAAAATTCATTTGATATTGGCGCAAAAATCACGAGAACAAAACCAGTCCTTTTGCCAATAGGAGCAGTTGAAGCCCATGGACCGCATTTGCCACTGGGGACAGACAATATTTTAGCGTCTGAATATTCTGCGAGAATAGCGGCCGAAACAGATGGTTTTGTGCTTCCGGTATTACCTTATGGCCAAGTTTGGAGTTTGCAAGATTTCCCAGGGAGTTTAACGTTATCCAATGAGACCGTTACAAAAGTGGTCGTAGAAATTGGTGAAAGTCTTTATAAACAAGGATTTAGACTATTTGTACCAGTGAGCGGACACCTTGGCAACATGGCAGCGCTAAAAGATGCAGCGCGTGAACTATATGCCAAATACCCAGATATGATTATCTTGCACATTTTTTACCCGAATATCCAAAAACTTGCAATGGACGTGCGCGAAGGAAAAGCAAACCATCATACGTACATTCATGCTTGTGAAATCGAAACGTCACTCATGCTCTACTTATCACCGGAAAATGCCGATATGAGTCGTGCCATTGATGATCCACCAATTTTACCAATTGATGCGGATTTCACCCCGACACCCTGGCAAAGCTTCACAAAGACAGCAGTACTAGGAGAAGCAACTTTGGCAACAGCAGAAAAAGGCGAATACTTGATTGAAAAAACGTTAAAAACATGTGTGGAGTTGATAAAGCTTGAACAAGAAAAAATTCGAAAATCTACCGAAATGGAATAATTTTGCGCTATTTAATTTTTTAGCGAAAGATAAAGAAAATAGCCTAGAAGTCATGGAAGCATCGCGCGGTTTTGCAGTACCAGGAATTGTGGCGACAAACTATAAAACACCAGAAGAAGCCGCAATTGTGGTGAAAGAACTACAAACAACGGCCGAGGTCATCAGTGTTGGTCTTGGTGGCGGCGGCGACTGGCACAATTGGCGTGATGTTCTTCATATCGCACGCCTCGTACCGAATAGTCATATTAACCAACCAATCGAAACAGCGGGATTAACAAATGACTTGCTTCCGGAAACATACACCAATGCACTCGTTCGACCAACCGGAAAAGTAGGTATTGTCAAATTATCTTCCGGAGATGAAATTACTGCCGAAGAAGCAGTCGATTATTGTTTATCCGCAAATATTCCGTCAATCAAATTTATGAGCATCGAAGGAACAAAGTATTTAGATGAACTTGTTTATTTAACAAAAGTTGCAGCAGATAAAGGGATATACGGCATTGAGCCAGCAGGTGGGATTGGTGCCGAGAATATTCTTGAAATAACAACTGCCATCAAGACGACCGGCATTCCGTTTTTCATGCCACATATCTTTGGAAAAACAATTGATAAAGCTACAGGTCGCACCAAACCTGAAGAAATCGAGAAAATTTTTGCAGCTTTGGAGGAGAGATAAATGATTAATAACTATATCGATATTACGATTCGCTTATTAGAAAATATTCTTGATAATGAAGCCAACTACGTAAAAGAAGCCGGTGAAAAAGTAGCCGAATCTATTGAAAACGATGGCGTTATCCATTTATTCGGTTGCGGCCATTCCCACATTTTAACAGAGGAAGTATTTTACCGAGCAGGTGGACTTGCGGCGATTCATCCGATTTTACATGAACCACTTATGCTTCACGAAGGTGCTGCTGCGTCATCTGTACTTGAGCGGAAAAATGATTATGCGAAAACGTTTATGGCTAAGGAAGATATTCGTCCGGGTGATGTAATGATTGTATTATCTACATCTGGTCGTAATCCTGTCCCAATAGATGTTGCTGAAATTGCTCGTGAAAAAGGTGCTTTTATCGTCGTTATTACTTCGCTTCAATACTCAGCTAGTCAAAAATCACGTCACGTATCAGGAAAACGTTTATCTGATACAGGAGACATTGTGATTGATAATGGTGCTGTTAAAGGAGATGCAGTACTAAAATCAGCAAACTTTGATATAGCATTTGCACCAACATCTACCGTAACTGGTGCAGTTATCTTGCAATCCATTTTTGCAGAAGCCATTGAAAAAATGGTAAATGATAATTTCACACCACCAGTATTTATTAGCGGTAATGTCGAAAATGCCGATGAGCATAACAAGGCGCTTGTTGATAAATATAATGAGCGAATTCCGTTACTTGGAATGAATTTATAAAATTAGCTTCCCTAGGGTTTTTGTTTCCCTAGGGTTTTTTTAGTATAATAAAGTTATTAAGATTAGTGGAGGAATAATATGCTTACAACAAGAAAAGCATTATATTATTTAGACAAAGGAAAAACAAAAGAGGCGATTCACTTACTTGAAACTTGTTGGAATCAAGAAGTGACTGCCGAAAATAGAAGAGATATATTTACAGCAACGATATTACTTAGCGATGTGCTATACCAAAGCGGCGAACGTTTTCCAGAAATCTATCAACAACTCATGTCAATTTTAGAAGAGATGAAAGATATAGAAGCAGTCGATTTCGAACGTGAAAAAGCTAAGCAAATTTTCGCCGAGTTAGATGAATATTTTAGTGAGGTAGGAACATTTTTCCAAGGGAATAGTTTAGCAGAGCTTTGGCTGAAGTTTGACTCTGAAAATGACTATAAAGATGTGTACCCTACGCCACAAAGAGTGGCTGCAATCGAAGCTGAACTAGGATATAAGTTACCTAAATCCTATATCTACTTAATGCGTCATACCCAAAATGGAGGTATCGTATCAACGGGCTCTGTCCCCACGACAGAGCCAAGTTCATGGTCGGAGAATTGTATAGCTATTACTGGTATTATGGGAATAGGAGACCACGGAATATCTACAATAAATGGTATGCACAACACAAATTTTTGGACAGAAGAATGGGGTTACCCCGATGTTGGTTTAGCTATTGCTGATTGCCCATCAGCAGGACATGACATGGTTTTCTTGGATTACCGAAATTGCGGAAAAACAGGCGAGCCCGCAGTCGTTCATATTGATCAAGAAGGTGATTATAAAATAATTAAGCTAGCTGATAATTTTGAAGAATTTATTTTGAGTTTGTACAGAGAGGAATATTAATTCAAAAACAAGAAGGAGTGCGGCGGATGGATTCAGAATATGTATTTGATAGCGAAGAAGCAACAAAATTATTAATGAAGAACTATGAGTTAGTTAGAACAAGTGGCGTCAGTTTTATTGATAAGCGGATTCGATTTCTGATTGCTCGTCTTTTTGCGGGAAATAATGAAATCGTTCAACCTGAAAAATTCTATGAAATTAATAAAGAAATCAAACGACAACTAGGTATGTTTACAGCATTGAATGGCAATGTCCGCGCATCACTTGTCGGCTTACTGATGGCAAGTGATAATGCGAGTCGGGATAGTGTTAGCCAAGTGATTTCCAATTATAACACACTCATCGAAGCAGGCTTTAAACGCACGGAATACACCTATTTCGCCGCTTACTTATTACTAGAATCAGAAAATCCAACACTGACAGCAAAAAAAGCCAAAACCATTCACCAACTTTTCAAAAAAGACCATCCATTTTTAACCAAAAGTGAGGACGTAACAACAGCTGTTTTCTTAGCTAATCTTAAAGAAGAGAATACAGAAAAATTGGCTGAAGTCACAGAATACTATTTCCAAGAATTTGCCGCAAAAGGTTTCCGGAAAAATGATAGTTTGCAGTTTTTAGCTACAACAGGAACACTTTTATATGGTGAAAAAGATAGCAAATTTATTAGAAGAGTAGACAATGTGGTAGAAGAATTACGCCAAAAAGGTGTGAAAATCAAGCCATTACATTACTCAAGTATCGGAATTTTAGCATTTGTGATGGATGGACGTAAAATTGACTCTGGCTTGGTGAACTTCATTGATGACTTGCAAAATCAACCGGGTCTGCGGTTTGGTCGCGAGTTCGTAACAGCACTGGCAATCAGTCTTTATACAGAAAAACAATCGGGCCAAATGAGCAAAGAACAATTAGAAGGATTAATGGTTAATGTGCATATCTTAATTGCGATGGAACAAGCAGCCGCAATGAGTGCAGCCGCAGCAGCAAGTGCGGCCGCGGCATCAAATTAATAAAAAAACTGGAAGCATAATAAGTAGGCTTCCAGTTTTTTTATTATTTAAGGACTAACGTAATAATCATTACTTTGTTTTGGAGGGACAGAACTACTTAAAACATAATCTTTTAAAAATGAATTAGGAGCACTATCCCATAAATCCGTTCCAGCCGATTTGGGTGGGGCGATGCCTGCAAAGAAAGCCATGTTATTTAAAGCCATGGTATCGGCCATCTTTTCTTTATCAGTTTGACTATAGTTTTTATAAGATTCACTCGTCATTAAGTCCATCATAGCTTTATCATAACCACTATTATAAAAAGTCTCATAATCATAAGAATCAAAGTTAAGCAAATTTTTATCTGATGTTCCAGTTTCTTTTGCCCAAGACTCTATGTCCAATTTTTGAGATTGATAGGTGAACGTTTTGTTTTTTGCGCTGTAGGTAAGGTTCCCGTATTTATGGGGATAGACAGAAAGAGCGTTTGTCACAATATCAGTAATTTCTTTGCCATCTGAACTTTTGGCAGATCGGATGTTTTGGGTGTGAATATGCCCACTCAAAGAAAATTTCATATTGCCAGCTGTAAGAGCATCGATTACTTGTTGGTTGTAATTGATTGTGTAGCCCTTTTGAATAACATCATTATGATCGGTTAAATTGTGGTGCATAACTGGAATAAGTTTTACACCATTTTTTTTCGCTAAGGCGCTACATTCTTTAATCCAATCTAATGTGCCAGCTGTTAAACCACCTTCTGTCGTTGGGGAGCCTTGCTGCATATTGGTTTTATAAATAGCTGTATCAAGCATGAGGAGCCAAACCTTGGATGAAGGTGCTGCTAAATAGCTTAGCGAAAAATCATCTTCAGAAATAGCATCTTCGTAACCAAAATGATTATAAATTTTGCTGAAATCTGCTGGTGATACAGTATCGGTCGGTAATTGTTTGTCTTTCTCGAATTTTCGAGCCCATGGATTGTTTATATCGTGATTACCAGGAACAACAAATACTTGGGTACCTGTTTTTTCTACTTGCGCTAATTTTTTTGCTAATTCTTCATGGCTAGTTTTTTCGCCATTATTAGTCAGATCGCCGCTAATAATTAAAACATCAGCCTTTTTAGTTTCGACATCTGTTAAAAAAGCATTGGTTATTTCATCGCTATATGCCAATTGCTTTCCATCACCAGCGGCTAGATATTTTTGGAATGCCCGCCCGCCATCAGTGAGTGATGGCGCAAAATAATGAACATCGGTCGTTTCAATTATTGATAAATCACGGTCTTTTTCAATCGGAGCAGTAATTTTCTTCGTTTCTTCACTTGCAGAACTACAGGCAACTAAGGTAAAAGATAAAAGAATAGGAGCGGCTATTTTTAAAAATTGAATCACGTTAATCACGCTTTCATGTTTGTATTTTCACAAATTGAGGTAAAATTTAGAACAGAACTCAGTAAGCAAAGAGCAATGTTCTAAATGTATTAAATATCTCTATCTAATATGCTTTTCGTTAAGCGGTACATATCATCACGATATACGCCAGCTGGCAATTTTTTGATTTCACGAAGCGCTTTATTTGTATATTTGTTGGCAAGTTTGAATGCCTGTTCGACACCCTTATATTTAGAGATAAGTGCTAAAACTTGTTCGGAAGCTTCATCAGTCATATCTAGTTTTTGAGAAAGAAGCGGTTCAAATTCTGCTAAGTGACCTTTCATTGCATAAATAAGGGGAAGCGAATAAATACCTTGCTTCATATCATTTAAAACAGGTTTGCCAAGACCTTCATCTGTACTTGTGTAATCCAAGACGTCATCAATAATTTGAAAAGCCATACCAAGATAATGACCAATATTATAACATTTTGCTACAGTCATACGTGTTGCTTTACTGCCAGTTGCACCAGAATAACAACTAAGGGCAAATAGTTGAGCTGTTTTGCCAGAAATACGCGATAAATATTCGCGAACTGTTACATCCATTTTATAACTTGTGCGCATTTGATCCAGTTCACCCATTAAAATCTTTTCGATATTTTTACTGTTAAATTCGATATTTTCAACGGAAGAAGTATGCGCGGATAAAATTTTAAAACAAATACAGAATAAATAATCACCTGTATAAACGGCGTAATTACGACCATATTTTGAATGGATAGTAGGGATGCCGCGACGTAATGGGGAATCATCAACGACATCATCATGAATCAATGTTGCCATATGAAGCACTTCAAGCGCAGCAGCGATAGAAACAGTGCGGTCTTTATCATAGTCAGGACCAGCTTGAGCAGAAAGAAGCGCAAAAGCAGGGCGCAGTAATTTTCCACCGGCATGAATCAAATCTTTCACGTTTTGCTCTACATGTTTATCACGAATTTTAATGTTGTCTTCAATTGTTTGTAAGACTTCTTGTAAATCTTTGGAAAGTGCAGGATACTCATCCCACATAGCATGAAGTTGCATATTGAACTCCTTTTTTAAAAATTATTTTTGTGCTGCTTGACTTTGTTTTGCATCAGCGAACATTCGCAAAGTTTGGACGTTTTTTAGCAAATAGTTTGCCGCAATCCCAACTGCGATTCCAGAAAGAATACCGATAAAAGATAATACTGGCAAATAAAGCATAACCGACCAAGTTCCTGCAATCCAACTTGCAATAACGAGTTGTCCGACATTATGTAAAATCCCACCAGTAACACTAACGCCAATGATGCTCACACGTTTCGGTCCAAGTTGTTGTACGAGCCACATTCCAAGAAAACTCAAAATAGCTCCCGCTGCACTATACATAAAAGTCGATATAGTCCCACCAAGCAAAGTGGATAATACTAATCTAATGCAGATTATCATAAATGTATCTTTTGCCGATAAGGTATAAAGCGAAATACAAGTAATAATATTAGCAAGGCCTAGTTTCGCCCCAGGAGCAAATGCAAATGGAAACGGAATAGCCCGCTCGAGTAAACTAATGACTACAGCTTGTGCAGCCAAAAGTGCTATATATACTAATCGTCTGTTTTTTGTCATAAAAACACTTTCCTATCTATTAGAGGATAAGGTCAGGAAGAGATAATTGGGTCATCTGAATCGCCTGAACTCCCGTCGCTCGCTTTTACTTCAATCACTAACTTATGCGGAAGGCAAACGACCGTATCACCTTGTTTATCAATTGCTCCAGTCCGAACACATACCTGATCATTACAATTGGCTTTACTAATTCGAATTTCTTCTCCCGAAACCTCAATCGTGTTAGTATGTCCATCTGGTTGCTTCACATCAAAGCTTTCAGTCCCTTTATGTCCAGTGAGTGTAACGGTCTTATATTCTTTATTATCAACAGAAATAACCGCCACAAGCTCCTTTGTTCCATTTTCTGGAGTAGGTTCATTCGCTTTTACATATGAAAAAATAGCAATTGGTAAAAAGGAAAGTATACAAAGAGATAAAATAATTATAATATCCCAGCGTTTTACCATATAAAAGTACTTTTTCACCATATTGCCTCCTTTCAAAATGTCATGTACAAATCCTATTTTAAAGGATAACGCCTAAATATAATAGGAAAAAGTTCATAAAAATAAACAAATAATAAAAACGGAAGCACCTCCTATGCCAAAACTGGCTTTTGGATGCACTCCCGATTTTTAATTTAAAATTTTAACTAGCAAAATTACTTGTCTCTGTAAACGGATCTCGGCTTACCGTACCACCAGTGACCAAGATGTTTTTGGAACCAAGGAACAGCCCAATAATCAAGACCAAATGTGCGTCCAGCGCCGTTTAGAAGTGCGATAGAAGCTGGTAACGCCCAGAATTTGTCCCAACCAAGCATAGCGCTTAGAGTGAACATTACTAGGAACCCAGCACTTCCGATACTTACAAGCCAAGTGAATAAACCAACTACCATAGCAAGACCAATTGCAAGTTCAACAAAAGGTACAACTTTTTGCATTACTAGAGCAACGTCAAGGTTTGGCATTAGAAGTTTCATAATCCATTCAAACCAACCAGGCATATGACTAAGAATTGGTGTAGTTACATTTGTCGCAGCGGCACCAGCAGCATCTCCAGCAGCTTGACTAGCACCAGAAGTTGCAGCGGTTTGTAACCATTCAAATGGCATTTTGGAAGTTGTTGCTGTTAACCAAGAATCAGAACCAATCCCGTTAAATAGAGGTTTTAAATTAGTAAAACTTACTTTATCCCATGTAGTTTCACCGTAGATTTTAGAAAGTGCTTCGTCAATCCAGAACCAACCTAGATATACACGTAAAGGAAGAACCCAAAGTACGTTTCCGTAACGAGAAGTCCATCCACGGAAGATATTACGGTGGTCTTTAATGTGGAAGAATTCGTGCATAATGTATTGCCACATGTAATAACCACTGCGAATACCGAAGAAGTAATATAAGTTAACCATATGTTTCATTAAAATAGCGAACCAACCAGATAAATGCATCCCACCAAGGTGAGCAACACCATATTTAGCTCCAATAGAAACCATTACACCATGATATTTACCTTGGAATGGTTCTTTCTCGCCAGTACCGCTCATTTCAACGATGATGCTTTTCGCTGCAGTTAATGCAGTTTGTTCAGCGCCTTCAACGATTTGTGGAGTTGGTTTGCCATCTTCATCTTCAAAGTAAGCAAGGTCACCAACAACATAAACGTCTTTAAGACCTTCTGCTTCCATATATTGGTTTACTTTCAAACGGCCTGCACGAGCAGATTCCATACCGTAATCTTTTGTATCAGAGTTAGCGCGAACACCAGCAGTCCAAATTAATGTACTTGTTGGAAGCTCTTCGCCAGATTTAAGAACGATGCTTTCAGGTTTAACTTCAACAATTGCAGCGTTTTTCATGATTTCAATACCTTTTTTAACCATGTAACGTTCTGCTTTATCTGCGTCTCTTCTTTCAAGCATGTTTAGGATTGTTGGAGCAGCTTCTACTACTACCAGTTTAATTTCAGATGCATCAATTTTGTTATCTTTAGCTAGACGATCTTTCCATTCTAAAAGTTCCCCAACCATTTCGATACCAGTAAAACCAGATCCACAAACAACGAATGTTAACATTGCTTTACGTTTTTCAACGTCTTGTTCGCGGGATGCTTTAGTTACTGTTTCTTCAATATGATTGCGTAATTTAACAGAATCTTCCCAAGACCAAAGTGTAAAGCCGTTTTCGCCAACACCTGGAGTCCCGAAATCATTAGGTTCTCCGCCCATACCAAGTACTAGGTAATCGAACGGATAGCTTCCGTGTTCTGTTGTTACAACTTTCTTATCGTGATCTACATGTGTCACGTTATCAGTTACAAGATTAACTTTTGTTCTATTAAACAAACGACGTAAATCATATTGAATTGCAGTTGGTTCAACACGACCACCAGCAACCTCATGAAGTTCAGTCATCATTGTGTGATACGAATGACGATCGATTAATGTAATATTGACGTCTTTGTCTTTCTTGTATTTCTTAGCTAATTTCTTAGCAGCGTGTACACCTGCATATCCTGCCCCAATTAAAACGATATTCTTTTCAGGCATATGCTTCCTCAACTCCTTGTAAGTTTATTCACAAAAATAAAATGAGTCCAAAATTCCCCACAGTATTATTATAACCTATCATAGTTTAACAGAAACATCCTACTAATGTCTAGATAGTAAAGAACAATTCTAATCTAAAAACCGAAAAATAGGACTTTATACAAATTTTATATATTTGAGCAGGCTAAAAGTCCTTGTTTTATCTAGGTTGTTAGACATTTTTGTATGCTATTTTGCTAGAAAATGATGGTTTTACCCAAGTTTTATATATCAATAGTCATTATTTTGAAAATTAGATGAATTATGTCTTTAGAATTACAGTAGACAAAAGCACGAGCTGGTGGTATCATTTGTATTGTAAAAGTGATATCGCTTTCGCAGACTATTCGTTTGTGTTCACGTTATCACAAAGAAGGTTTTAATAAAACAAAAGGTGGGAGCAAATATGAAATTGAAAAAAGTAGCAATGGGTATTACCGTAGTAATGGCTTCAAGCTTATTACTAGTAGGTTGCGGTAGTAGCGACGACAGCAGCAAAGACAAGAAGAGCACAGACACAAAACAAACAGAAACAAAGAAAACAGCTAAAACAGATGGTACTATGACTGATGGTACTTACAAATTAGAAGAAAAGAATTTCGACGACAAAGGCTGGAAAGGTTTCATGTCAATCGAAGTTAAAGATGGTAAAATCACTAAAGCTAACTATGATTACAAAAACAAAGACGGCAAACTTAAATCCGAAGATGCAGACTACGAAAAAGCAATGAAAGATAAAGTAGGAACTGGTCCTCAAGAATACTTGAAACAATTAAGTGATTCTTTAGTTAAAAATCAATCTGCAGCATCTGTAGAAGTAGTTTCAGGAGCGACTCATTCTTCTGACGCTTTCATCAACTATGCTAACCAATTAATCCAAGCAGCTCAAAAAGCTGATACAACTACAATTTCCATCAACAACCTAGCTAAAATGGAAGATGGAACTTACAAACTTGAAGAACAAAACTACGCACATGGTTACCGTGTAGTATTCAACATGGACGTTAAAGATGGCAAAATCACTAAATCTGACTACAACTATGTTGATAAAGACGGCAAACTTAAATCAGATGACGCTGATTACGAGAAAAACATGAAAGCTAAATCTGGTACTGGTCCAAAAGAATACATCCCAGCACTTAATGAATCTCTAGTAGAGAAACAAGACGTTGCTGCAGTAGACACTGTTTCTGGTGCTACTAACTCTTCTAACCAATTCAAAATCTACGCAGCTCAACTTCAAAATGCTGCACAAAATGGTAATACTGACACTATCAAAGTGTACAACCTAGTAGAAGCTGAATAATTAGTACAATGAAATGCACAAAACGGCTGGCCCTAATTCTGGGGCTAGCCGATTTTTTTATCGCAAAACAGAGAAATTAAGCCTTATTATTGTAGATTTATTCTTTTTTTTACGCTATAGTTATTCAAGTAAAGATCACGGATTAGAAAGGTGAAAAGCTAATGAAGAAATGGAAAATAATATTATCAGTTATCGTACTCGCGCTTGTGGTGTCAGCATGCGGAAATTCTAATAACAATTCAAAAAAAGAACCAAGTGACTCTAAAACACTTTTGGAACAACCTTATTCTAAAACTGATTTCCTAATGGGAACAGTAGTTACACTTAAAATCTATGACAAAGGCAAAGAAGACGTTCTAGATAAAGGTTTTGATCGCATTAAAGATTTAGCGGCAAAAATTACTACAAGCGATTCAGAAAAAACATCAGAAGTGGATAAAATAAACGAACAAGCAGGGAAGAAGCCGGTAAAAGTTTCTAAAGATGTCTACTATTTAATCCAAGAAGGACTGAAATACTCGGAAAACTCTGGTGGTAGCTTTGACATTACCATTGGACCACTTACTTCTTTATGGCATATTGGTTTTTCCGATGCTCGCAAACCTTCTCAAGCAGAAATTGATGCAGTATTACCATTGATTAATTATAAAGATGTAAAAATGAATGACAAAGAGCAAACAGTTTACCTAGAAAAAGAAGGCATGGAACTTGATTTAGGAGCAATTGCTAAAGGATTCATCACTGACGAAACATTAAAAGTGTTTAAAGATAACAAAGTAACTACATCCATTATTGATTTAGGTGGAAATATTTATGTTCAAGGAAAAAATCCTAATGGAAATAAATGGAATGTTGGAATTCAAGATCCGTTTTCCCCGCGCGGTAGTGTTATCGGAAAACTTCCGGAATCCGACATGTCTATTGTAACTTCTGGGATTTATGAACGTTACCTAGAAGTGGATGGCAAAACATATCATCACATTTTAGACCCGAAAACTGGGTATCCGTTTGACAATGATATTGCGGGTGTGTCTATTGTATCTAAAAAATCTATCGATGGTGATGGTTTATCAACAGCTACTTTCTCTAAAGGCATTCAAGGCGGAATGGACTACATTGAGAAGTTTAAAGGTGTAGACGCTATTTTTATTAGTAAAGAGAAAAAAGTATACGAAACATCCGGACTAAAAGGACAGTTTGAATTAACAGATAAAAACTTCCAAATGGATACTTTGGAAAAGTAAAATAATATATAGTAGAAAGTGAGCAGGCTTTTAACTGAAGTCTGCTCGCAAGTATGATAGAAAGGGGTTAAAAAGGTGTTATGTCAATATCGTCATTCCTAAAGTTGGTTGAAATCCAGACGAAGATAGCTAGTGTATTTCCGTTTATGTTAGGAACGTTATTCGTTGTATATCAATATGATATGTTTAAGCCTATTAACACATTGATATTTTTTGGTTCCATGTTAATTTTTGATTTAACAACTACCGCGATTAATAATTATATGGATTACCGTAAAGCAACTGATAATCATGACTACGATTACCGAACGACAAGTAATGTTATTGGGCAGCAACAAATTCCAGAACGGACAGTTATTATTACTATATTTCTAATGTTTTTCATTGCGACTGGTTTAGGTGTTTGGCTTGTTTTCCGCACAGATTTGCTTGTGTTATTAATTGGATTTGTATGTTTTTGTATTGGCATTTTGTATACATTTGGTCCTGTGCCACTCTCTCGGATGCCGCTTGGAGAGATTTTTTCTGGGGTTACTATGGGGTTTGGTATTTTCTTCTTAGCTGTGTATGTAAATGCATACGATGCTGGGATTGCGAATTTACTTTGGCAAGGTGAAATGGTAACTATCCAGTTTAATCTGATAGAAATTATTCGGATAGGTGTGGTATCCTTACCATGTATTTTCACGATAGCAAATATTATGTTAGCTAATAATTTGTGTGATTTAGATGAGGATATTAGAAATCATCGGTATACACTTCCTTATTATATAGGTAGAAAAATGGGAGTTCTCCTTTTTAATACGCTATACTATGCATCGTTCTTAGCCGTGATTGTTTCTGTGTTAATTCATTTCTTGCATCCAATCATGTTGGTATCGCTTCTAGCAGTTTATCCGATTTATCGTAATTTAGTTAAATTTAATAAAGAACAAGTAAAATCAAAAACATTTGTTATTGGTATACGTAATTTTGTATTGATTAATGCAACTTTAACCTTTTTGATGGCGGTTAGCGTTGTCATTCAACAATTGGCGTGAGTGAAGGGGGCTTCTTTGAATGATAGAAAAACTGATATTAGGTCGTTTTGTTCCAGGGGAGTCCTTGATTCATAGGCTTGACGCAAGAACAAAACTACTAGCTGGATTTTATTATATTGGAATTTTATTTTTAGCAAATAACTGGTGGACATATGCTTTAATGGTTTTGTTTACACTAATAGTTGTCCAAATGACAGGAATAAAATTGAAAGTTTTTATAAAAGGTGTTAAACCACTCATATGGTTAATCTTATTCACTGTTGTGATGCAAATCCTATTTGCGAGTGGTGGAACGATTTATTTCGATTGGGGTCCTTTTACAATTTCTTCTTTTGGCCTTTTGAATGGTGTATTTGTGTTTTTACGCTTTGTATTAATAATCATTATGTCAACAGTTATCACCTTAACAACTACCCCAATGAACTTAACAGATGCAATTGCGTATATTCTTCGTCCTTTTGCAATACTTAAAGTACCTGTTAATGACATCGCCCTGATGATTTCTGTTGCCTTACGTTTTATTCCGACGCTCATGGGAGAAACGGATAAAATTATGAAAGCTCAGCGCGCGCGTGGAGTCGATTTTGGCGAAGGGAACATATTCGAACAGATGAGGGTAGTGGTTCCGATCTTTATTCCGCTTTTCGTTAGTTCTTTTAATCGAGCTGAAGAGTTAGCTGATGCGATGGAGGCTAGGGGTTATCAAGGAGGAGAAGGGCGAACTCGTTTTCGAATTCTTCACTGGCACTTTATCGATTTTGTCGCTTTTTGTATCATGTTACTTCTAACCGCCGGGCTTATATTGCTGCGAACTTCTTAAAAACATTCGACTAACGAGTGTTTTTTTGTTTTATTGAAAATGCGGGAAATACTGCTATGAAAGGTTTTTCGTCTTCTAACCAAACTAGATTCTTCTATATAATAGCTTCTATGAAAATAACTTAAAACTTTTTTCAAAAAGCGGTTGATTACTACCCCTAACCCGTGTATAATAGATAAAGTGCAAATGGACAGGCATTGGTCTGCCCTTTTGACAATGAGCACCCCGGTATTGCTGGGAATGCCCATGTGATGAAGTGAAAGGTTGCTGACACACCCGGCCGCTTTGCCATGGCGGATGTTCAGGTAATTTTCACGGAGAATGTCTATTTTAAAAGTAGGCGAAAAGGAGGGAAAGTAATGGCAAAACAAAAAATTCGTATTCGTTTAAAAGCGTATGATCACCGTATTTTGGATCAATCAGCAGAAAAGATTGTAGAAACAGCGAAACGCTCAGGTGCTTCCGTATCTGGTCCGATTCCACTTCCAACAGAGAAGTCAATCTACACAGTCTTGCGTGCGGTCCACAAATATAAAGATTCTCGTGAGCAATTCGAAATGCGTACACACAAACGTTTAATCGACATCGTTAATCCAACACCACAAACAGTTGATAGCTTGATGCGTTTAGACTTGCCAAGCGGTGTGGACATCGAAATCAAACTATAATAATAATAAATTAAATTAACAGGAGGTGTGACTCATGACCAAAGGAATCTTAGGTAGAAAAGTAGGGATGACACAAGTTTTCACTGAAAACGGCGAACTTATTCCAGTAACAGTAATCGAAGCAGCACAAAACGTGGTACTTCAAAAGAAAACTGTTGAAACTGACGGCTATGAAGCTGTACAAATCGGTTTCGAAGATAAGAGAGCAAAATTGTCAAACAAACCCGAACAAGGTCATGTAGCAAAAGCCAATACTACTCCTAAGCGCTTCATTCGCGAATTCCGCGATGTAAACTTAGACGAGTATGAGATTGGTGCAGAAGTAAAAGTAGACGTATTCGCAGAAGGTGACATCATCGACGCGACAGGCGTATCGAAAGGTAAAGGATTCCAAGGTGTTATTAAACGCCACGGACAATCACGCGGCCCTATGGCCCACGGTTCCCGTTACCATCGTCGCCCAGGTTCAATGGGTCCTGTAGCACCTAACCGTGTTTTCAAAAATAAACTACTTCCAGGTCGTATGGGTGGAGAGCAAATCACTATCCAAAACCTAGAAATCGTTAAAGTAGACGTTGAAAAGAACGTTCTTTTAGTAAAAGGTAACGTTCCAGGCGCTAAAAAAGCATTAGTTCAAATTAAAACTGCTACTAAAGCAAAATAATTCATTTGGAAAGGAGGACTAACGAATGCCAAAATTAAGCTTACTTAAACAAGATGGAACAAACGCTGGCGAAATTACTTTAAACGACACTGTTTTCGGTATCGAACCAAATGAAAAAGTTGTTGTTGATGTGATTTTGAGCCAACGTGCATCCCTACGTCAAGGGACACACAAAGTAAAAAATCGTTCAGAAGTACGTGGTGGCGGACGTAAACCATGGCGTCAAAAAGGTACAGGTCGTGCCCGTCAAGGTTCAATCCGTTCCCCACAATGGCGCGGCGGTGGTGTCGTATTCGGCCCAACACCTCGTTCATACGCTTACAAATTACCTAAGAAAGTTCGTCGTTTAGCGATTAAATCAATTCTTTCTTCTAAAGTAAATGAAGAAAAATTAGTTGTACTTGAAGGTTTGACTTTCGATGCACCTAAAACAAAAGAATTTGCGGCTTTTCTTAAAAATATCTCTGTAGATACTAAGGCACTAATCGTAGTTGCTGGTGAAAGTGAAAATGTAGAATTATCTGCACGCAACTTACAAGGCATTACAGTTATTCCAGCTGAAAGTATCTCAGTACTAGAAGTTGCTAAACATGATAAATTAATTATCACTAAAGCAGCTGTCGAAAAAGTAGAGGAGGTGCTCGCATAATGGATGCACGCGACATCATTAAGCGCCCGGTTGTAACTGAAGAATCTACAAGTATTCTCGACGATAAGAAATATACATTTGAAGTAGATACTCGCGCAACTAAAACGCAAGTAAAATACGCAATCGAAGAAATTTTCGACGTGAAAGTAGCTAAAGTAAACGTAATGAATTACAAAGGCAAACTTAAACGTATGGGCCGTTATGCAGGTTACACTAACAAACGCCGTAAAGCGATTGTTACTGTTACAGCTGACAGCAAAGAAATTCAATTCTTTGAAGTATAATTCGACTAACTTTAAATAAATCTAACGAGGAGGGGAAACAATGGCGATCAAAAAGTATAAACCTACCACTAACGGGCGCCGGCATATGACTAGTTCTGATTTTGCTGAGATTACTACAAGTACTCCAGAAAAATCTTTACTACGTCCTCTTAAAAAGAAAGCCGGACGCAATAACCAAGGTAAGTTAACTGTTCGTCATCACGGCGGTGGCCATAAACGCCAATACCGCGTGATTGATTTCAAACGTAACAAAGATGGTATTCCAGGACGCGTTGCAACGATCGAGTACGATCCAAACCGTTCTGCTAATATTGCTCTAATCAACTATGCTGATGGAGAAAAACGCTACATTATCGCAGCGAAAGGCCTTGAAGTAGGCCAAACAATTTATTCGGGAGCAGAAGCCGACATCAAAATCGGTAATGCACTAGAATTAAAAGATATTCCAGTGGGTACTGTTATCCACAATATCGAAATGAAACCTGGTAAAGGTGGACAATTAGTACGTTCTGCTGGAACAAGTGCTCAAGTGCTTGGTAAAGAAGGTAAATACGTATTAATCCGCTTAAACTCTGGTGAAGTTCGCATGATCCTTGCTACTTGTCGTGCTACAATCGGTCAAGTTGGTAACGAACAACACGAACTTATCAACATTGGTAAAGCAGGTCGTTCACGTTGGATGGGTAAACGCCCAACTGTTCGTGGGTCTGTAATGAACCCGAACGATCACCCACACGGTGGTGGTGAAGGTAAAGCTCCAATCGGTCGTAAATCACCAATGTCTCCTTGGGGTAAACCAACTCTTGGATACAAAACTCGTAAGAAAAACAACAACTCCGATAAATTTATCGTACGTCGTCGTAAGAAAAAATAATCGGATTAATAGATTGAATAAAATTGGTAGCAGGATAGCGAGGACAAGCGTTCTCAGCTTCCTGACTATGCGAAGGGAGGTTCCGTCATGGGTCGTAGTTTGAAAAAAGGACCTTTTGTTGATGACCACTTGATGAAGAAAGTGGAAGCAGCAGCAGAAAGCGAAAAGAAACAAGTAATTAAAACTTGGTCTCGTCGCTCCACGATTTTCCCAACTTTTGTTGGACAAACAATCGCAGTATATGATGGACGTAAACACGTTCCTGTTTATGTTCAAGAAGATATGGTAGGACACAAACTGGGCGAATTCGCACCAACTCGTACGTACCGCGGTCATGCGGGCGACGATAAAAAAACTAAACGCTAATTTGAGAGGAGGATATCCTAATGGCAAGTGAAGTTACAAGCGCAAAAGCCGTTGCCAAAACGGTTCGTATTGCTCCTCGCAAAGCTAGAATCGTCATTGATTTAATTCGAGGCAAGCAAGTTGGCGAAGCAATTGCAATCTTGAAGTATACTCCAAGATCGGCTTCCCCAATTATTGAAAAAGTATTAAAATCCGCTATTGCTAACGCAGAGCATAACTATGATTTAGACATTAACAACCTTGTAGTAGAGGAAGCATTTGTTGACGAAGGTCCAACACTTAAACGTTTCCGTCCACGTGCACAAGGTCGTGCAAGTGCAATCAACAAACGTACTAGCCACATTACAGTTGTGGTATCTGAAGTGAAGGAGGGATAATTCGTGGGTCAAAAAGTACATCCAATAGGTATGCGTATCGGTGTCATCCGTGATTGGGACTCCAAATGGTACGCGGAAAAAGATTATGCGGACTTCTTACATGAAGATTTACGCATCCGTGATTATGTTGCAAAACGTTTATCTGACGCTTCTGTTTCTCGCGTAGAAATCGAACGTGCAGCTAACCGTGTGAATATCACTATTCATACTGCTAAACCTGGTATGGTTATCGGTAAAGGTGGTTCTGAAGTTGAAGCATTACGCAAAAACTTAAACGAACTTACTCAAAAACGTGTTCATATCAATATCGTAGAAATCAAACGTGCTGACCTAGACGCAAAATTGGTTGCTGAAAACATCGCTCGTCAATTGGAAGGTCGTGTATCTTTCCGTCGTGCGCAAAAACAAGCTATCCAACGTACTATGCGTGCTGGAGCAAAAGGTATCAAAACTCAAGTATCTGGTCGTCTTGGCGGAGCGGATATCGCTCGTGCTGAACACTATAGCGAAGGAACAGTACCTCTTCATACATTGCGTGCCGACATCGACTACGCATGGGAAGAAGCTGACACAACTTATGGTAAACTAGGCGTTAAAGTCTGGATCTACCGTGGTGAAGTCCTTCCTACGAAGAAAAACAATGTGGAAGGAGGAAAATAATAATGTTAGTTCCTAAACGTGTAAAATACCGTCGTGAATTCCGCGGAAACATGCGTGGACGCGCGAAAGGCGGAACTGAAGTTGCATTTGGTGAATATGGTCTTCAAGCAGTTGAAGCTTCTTGGATTACAAACCGTCAAATCGAAGCAGCTCGTATCGCAATGACTCGTTACATGAAACGTGGCGGTAAAGTTTGGATTAAAATTTTCCCTCATAAATCTTACACTTCTAAACCAATCGGGGTTCGGATGGGTAAAGGTAAAGGTGCTCCGGAAGGTTGGGTAAGCCCAGTTAAACGTGGCAAAATTATGTTTGAAATCGCAGGTGTTCCTGAAGATGTAGCGCGTGAAGCATTACGTCTAGCAGCACACAAACTGCCGGTCAAAACTAAGATCGTTAAACGTGAAGAAATTGGTGGTGAAGCAAATGAAAGCTAATGATATCCGTGATTTATCCACTACCGAAATCCAAGATCAAGAAAAAGCTTTGAAAGAAGAGCTCTTCAACCTGCGCTTTCAATTAGCTACTGGTCAATTAGAAAACACCGCACGTATTCGTGAGGTTCGTAAAGCAATTGCCCGTATGAAAACAATCGTTCGAGAAAGAGAACTTGCTTAAAAAAGAATCGTAAGGAGGTTTTAATACATGGCTGACCGTAACCAACGTAAAGTTTATACTGGTCGTGTTGTATCCGATAAAATGGATAAAACAATTACCGTGGTTGTTGAAACGTACAAGAAACATGGTTTGTACGGTAAACGCGTGAAGTATTCTAAAAAATTCAAAGCGCATGATGAAAATAACATTGCAAAAACTGGCGATGTAGTTCGTATTTCCGAAACTCGTCCATTATCTGCAACTAAACATTTCCGTTTATTAGAAGTTGTAGAAGAAGCAGTAATTATCTAAATCAAAAGTTAAAAATAGATTGTGAAGAGTTGCCGAGCGCAATTTTTCCGACCCGTTATTCTGGAAGGAGGGTGTCCTAATGATTCAACAAGAAAGTCGTATGAAAGTGGCTGATAACTCTGGCGCACGTGAAGTGTTAACTATTAAAGTGCTAGGTGGATCAGGACGCAAAACTGCTAACATTGGTGATGTTGTCGTGTGTACCGTTAAACAAGCAACACCAGGCGGCGTTGTCAAAAAAGGTGAAGTTGTTAAAGCAGTAATCGTTCGTACTAAGAGTGGAGCACGTCGTCAAGACGGTTCTTACATCAAGTTTGATGAAAATGCATGTGTCATTATCCGTGACGATAAAAGTCCTCGTGGAACACGTATTTTTGGACCTGTTGCTCGCGAACTTCGTGAAAACAACTTTATGAAGATCGTTTCTTTAGCTCCAGAAGTTCTTTAAAAATTAAGTTCCAAGAAATCAAGGAGGTGCTATACCAATGCATGTCAAAAAAGGTGATAAAGTAAAAGTTATTACTGGTAAAGATAAAGGCAAATCCGGCAAAGTGCTCGCAGCATTTCCGAAAAAGGACCGTGTACTTATCGAAGGAATCAATATGGTTAAAAAACATACTAAACCTTCCAACATCAACCCGCAAGGCGGAATCTTGAATGTTGAAGCACCAATCCATGTTTCAAACGTAATGCTAATTGACCCTAAAACTGGCGAACCTACTCGTGTAGGCTACGAAGTTAAAGGTGATAAAAAAGTACGCGTAGCAAAAAAATCCGGTGAAGTAATAGATAAATAATAGTCGTAGGAAGGAGGGAATATTACATGAATCGCCTTAAAGATCAATATCTTAAGGAAATTGTTCCTGCTTTAATGAGCAAATTCAATTATGACTCCGTAATGGAGGTTCCAAAAATAGATAAAATCGTAATCAACACTGGTGTTGGTGACGCTACAGCAAATGCAAAAGTTTTAGACAGTGCAGTTGAGGAGTTAGCTCTTATCACTGGTCAAAAACCTGTAATTACAAAAGCAAAAAATTCTATCGCTGGTTTCCGTCTTCGTGAAGGAATGCCAATCGGTGCTAAAGTAACTTTACGTGGTGAACGCATGTATGATTTCTTAGATAAATTAGTTACTGTTTCACTTCCACGTGTTCGTGATTTCCGTGGTGTATCGAAAAAAGCTTTCGATGGCCGTGGCAACTATACGTTGGGTGTAAGAGAGCAACTTATTTTCCCTGAAATTGATTACGATCAAGTATCAAAAGTACGCGGTATGGACGTAGTAATCGTTACAACTGCCAAAAGTGATGAAGAATCTCATGAGTTACTTACTCAACTAGGGATGCCATTTCAAAAGTAATCAAAACTAATTTTAGTAGGGAGGCGAAAACGTGGCTAAGAAATCCATGATCGCGAAGCAAAAACGTACACCAAAATACGCTGTTCAAGCATATACTCGTTGTGAACGTTGTGGTCGTCCACATTCCGTTATTCGCAAATTTAAATTATGCCGTATTTGTTTCCGTGAACTTGCCTATAAAGGTCAAATTCCCGGCGTGAAAAAAGCAAGCTGGTAAGAAAGAGTTTAAGGAAGGAGGGTATTATACATGGTGATGACAGATCCAATTGCAGATTTTCTAACTCGCATTCGTAATGCAAACATGGTTAAACATGATAAATTAGAACTGCCTGCATCCAAAATCAAAAAAGAAATTGCTGAGATATTGAAGCGTGAAGGTTTTATCCGTGACGTTGAGTATATTGAAGATGACAATGCTGGAACAATCCGTGTTTTCTTAAAATATGGAGCGACTGGCGAACGTGTAATCACTGGTTTGAAACGTATTAGTAAACCAGGTTTACGTGTATATGCAAAATCAACTGAGGTGCCTAAAGTACTTAACGGTCTAGGTATCGCAATCGTTTCTACTTCCCACGGTGTTTTAACCGACAAAGAAGCCCGTGCTAAACAAGTCGGCGGAGAAGTATTAGCATACGTTTGGTAAGAAAAAGTAAACCATAAGGAGGTGCAATAAATGTCCCGTATAGGTAAAAAAACTATTGTGATTCCTGCAGGTGTAACAGTTACACTTAATGGATCAACAGCAACAGTTAAAGGTCCTAAAGGTGAACTTGTAAAAGAGTTCAACCCAGAAATTACTATTAATATTGAAGGCAATGAAATTAACGTTTCTCGCCCGACTGATAATAAAAACCACCGTGCACTTCATGGTACAACTCGTGCTATTCTTAATAACATGGTTGTCGGAGTTTCCGAGGGTTATGAAAAGAAATTAGAACTTATCGGTGTTGGTTACCGTGCGCAAAAACAAGGAGATAAACTTGTTCTTAACGTAGGGTACTCTCATCCAGTAGAGTTTGTTGCTCCTAAAGGCGTAGATATTGAAGTTCCTGCAAACACACAAGTGATTGTTAAAGGCTACAACAAAGAACACGTTGGCGAGTTAGCTGCAAACATTCGTGCTGTACGTCCACCAGAGCCGTATAAAGGTAAAGGTATTCGTTACGAAGGCGAACATGTACGCCGTAAAGAAGGTAAAACTGGTAAATAATGCCGCTTAATTAGGCAAATGAGAGAAGAGGTGAGTCGTGTGATTACCAAAATCGACAAAAATAAAGTACGTAAAAAAAGACATGCTCGTGTTCGTTCTAAGATTTCTGGAACTGAAAGTCGTCCACGTTTAAACGTATTCCGTTCAAACAAAAACATTTATGCTCAAATTATTGATGATGTAAATGGTGTGACACTTGCAAGTGCGTCTAATTTAGATAAAGATTTCGGTTCTGCTGAATCCAAAGTTGATGCAGCAAGCAAAGTTGGCGAACTAGTTGCTAAACGTGCTTCCGAAAAAGGTATTACTTCTGTCACTTTTGACCGTGGAGGATACTTATATCATGGCCGCGTGAAAGCTCTTGCTGAAGCAGCTCGCGAAAATGGACTAGAATTTTAATAAGAAGGAGGGACATATTACATGCCTGAGCAAATTGATGGAAACAAATTAGATTTAGAAGAACGCGTTGTTACAATCAACCGTGTTGCTAAAGTAGTTAAAGGTGGACGTCGTTTCCGTTTCACAGCACTTGTTGTTGTTGGAGACAAAAATGGTCATGTTGGTTTCGGTACTGGTAAAGCACAAGAAGTTCCAGATGCAATCCGCAAAGCTGTTGAGGATGCTAAAAAGAACATGGTGCTTGTACCAACTGTAGACACAACTATTCCACACACTGTAGTCGGACATTTTGGTGGCGGAGAAATTCTTCTTAAACCAGCTAGTGCCGGTTCCGGTGTAACTGCTGGTGGTCCCGTTCGTGCGGTCCTAGAACTTGCCGGTGTTGCTGATGTATCTTCCAAATCGCTTGGATCTAATACACCAATTAACATGGTACGTGCTACAATCGACGGAATTAAACAACTTAAAAACGCTGAAGATGTTGCGAAACTTCGTGGCAAAACAGTAGAAGAATTGTTAGGATAAGGAGGGAATTATCGTTATGGCGAAGTTAGAAATCACTTTAAAACGTAGCTTAATCGGACGCCCTCAACCACAACGCAAAACTGTTCAAGCATTAGGTCTTGGTAAAACAAATTCTGTAGTGGTTAAAGAAGATAATCCTGCAATTCGTGGGATGATCACTAAAGTAAGTCATTTAGTGGACGTCAAAGAAGTTTAAGCTTAATATAATAATATGTAATTGATAGAATTTGTTAAATAGGAGGAGGTGCTTGACATGAAACTACATGAACTTAAGCCTTCAGAAGGTTCTCGTAAAGAACGTAATCGTGTTGGTCGTGGAACAGGCTCTGGTAACGGCAAAACTTCAGGACGCGGTCATAAAGGACAAAAAGCTCGTTCTGGTGGTGGCGTACGTTTAGGCTTTGAAGGTGGACAACTTCCACTTTTCCGTCGTATTCCAAAACGTGGATTCACAAATATCAACCGTAAAGAATTTGCTATCGTGAACTTAGATGTTTTAAACCGCTTTGAAGATGGTACAGAAGTAACACCAGAACTTTTAATTGAAACTGGAATTATTCGCAACGAAAAATCCGGGATCAAGATTTTATCTGATGGAAATATCGAGAAAAAACTTACTGTGAAAGCGAACAAATTCTCTGCAGCTGCTAAAGAAGCAATTGAAGCAGCTGGCGGAAAAACTGAGGTGATCTAATGTTTCAAACGTTAGCGAACTTCTTCAAAGTAGCGGATATCCGTAAAAAAATACTATTTACATTAGCTATGCTAGTTATTTTCCGTATTGGTACATTCGTGCCAGTACCGGGAGTTAACGCAGCTGCTTTACAGTCTAGTATGGATGGCGGTATTTTGGGGTTCTTAAACACATTTAATGGTGGGGCTTTAAAAAACTTCTCAATTTTTGCTATGGGTGTAATGCCTTACATTACATCTTCCATTATTGTTCAGTTACTTCAAATGGATGTTGTTCCCAAGTTAACTGAATGGTCTAAGCAAGGGGAAATGGGTCGTAAAAAACTCAATCAACTTACTAGATACATGACGATTGGACTTGGTTTAATCGAAGCATTCGGTATGGCATACGGATTTAACCGCATGTCATCTGCTGGTTTGGTTATTGAACCATCCATTGGTAGATATGCGATTATTGCAATCGTTTTAACTACCGGTACAATGTTCTTAATGTGGTTAGGTGAACAAATCACTGTTAAAGGCGTTGGTAATGGTGTTTCCATTATTATCTTTGCAGGTATTGTTGCGCGTATTCCTGATGGAGTGCGTCAATTATATGTTTCGCAAATTGAAAACGCTGGTGATCAACTGTTCTTACACATTTTAACGTTAGCAGGTGTGGGGGTTGCAATTCTAGCTATTGTTGTAGCTGTTATCTTCTTCCAACAAGCACTTCGTAAAATTCCAATTCAATACTCTAAACGTGTAGCAGGAGCGAAACAATCGGGCGCGCAAGCAACTCATTTGCCATTAAAACTTAACTCTGCCGGAGTTATCCCAGTTATCTTTGCAAGTGCATTTATTATTACACCGCAAACTATCCTTACTTTCTTTGATCAAAGTAACGATGTTGTAAAAGTATTGAAAGACGTGTTTGATTACACAAAACCAATTGGTATGATTTTATATGTTGCACTAATTGTTGCTTTCACTTATTTCTATGCTTTCATTCAAGTGAACCCTGAGAAAGTTGCGGACAACTTGAAAAAGCAAGGTGGGTATATTCCTAGTAAACGTCCTGGTCGGGAAACACAAGCTTATCTTACATCGGTACTTTACCGTCTAACATTTGTTGGTGCAATTTTCCTTTCAGCGGTTGCTATACTTCCAACTATCGGTACTACTGTGTTTAGTTTACCGCAGTCACTTGCCGTTGGTGGTACAAGCCTACTAATTGTTATCGGGGTAGCATTAGATACTACGAAACAACTCGAAGGACAACTTGTAAAAAGGAACTATCGGGGATTTATCAAATAACACGCAGTTCTTGTTAGGGCTTCCTAGCAGGAGCTAGCGCGTAATAAGGGGCGAAACAGTTGAAATTAGTATTAATGGGACTGCCCGGCGCCGGAAAAGGCACACAAGCGGAACAGATTGTTGAGAAATACAACATTCCTCATATTTCCACTGGAGATATGTTCCGAGCAGCTATGAAAAATAATACGGAATTAGGAAAGAAAGCTAAATCCTTTATGGATAATGGCGATCTTGTTCCTGATGAAGTAACAAATGGTATCGTTCGTGAACGTTTGGCCGAAGATGATGCTAAGAATGGTTTCTTGCTTGATGGTTTTCCGCGTACGGTGGAACAAGCAGAAGAGCTAGAAAATATTCTAAGTGATTTAGGGACAGAACTTGATGCTGTCATTAACATTGAAGTTGATAAAGATGTTTTAATGAAACGTCTTACAGGTCGTTGGATTTGTCGGACTTGCGGTAAAACTTACCATGAAATCTATAACCCGCCAAAAGTTCCTGGGAAATGCGATTTAGATGGTGGAGAACTTTACCAACGCGAGGATGACAAAAAAGAAACTGTTGAAAATCGACTAAATGTCAATATGAAACAGACCAAGCCGCTTCTTGATTTTTACTCTGAAAAAGGTAAACTTCATAGCATAAACGGCGAGCAAGATATTAATGACGTTTTTGTAGATGTGGAAAAAATTCTTGCTTCTTTTTGAGGAGTAAGCTGTGCTGAAATCACTGTCAAAATCAATGCGTGCAAATTGGTTTGATTTGTAGTATAATGGATAATTGGCAGTGGAATTAAAGGCATCTAAGCAAATCATGATGAACGAGAGAACCGTTTGAAGATCATCCGAATGACGTATATGTTCTACCCTGATCTGTTCAGCCGCAATGTTTTTGCGAGTGACAGTTCTTCTGGTTTTTACGGATTTCACTTTTACAGGTTGTCTGCAAAGCTGGCGAAATGTGTTGCCTTTTAATGAAGTGCATCCATTTTTGCATGTTTTACGTTTTTTTCATGTAAGAGAAATAGTTACACTGAAAGGATTAGGCCTGCATCAGGAACAAATCCAAGAATACAAGAAGGAGGTAGCAAACATATGGCAAAGGAAGATGTTATTGAAGTAGAAGGCGTTGTGCAAGAAACTCTACCAAACGCGATGTTCAACGTTGAACTCGAAAATGGTCATAAAGTACTGGCAACTGTTTCTGGTAAAATTCGCATGCATTACATTCGTATTTTACCTGGAGATAAAGTGACAGTTGAGCTTTCTCCATACGACCTGACACGCGGAAGAATTACTTATCGTTTCAAATAATTTGCACTCCGAAATTGAATTTATATACCGGTCTGGTTTATCCAGCTTAGAAATTATCGGTTTATAGAGACATTTTCTCTAATAAACAAGGAGGTATATCTATATGAAAGTAAGACCATCAGTGAAACCTATGTGCGAAAAATGTAAAGTTATTCGTCGTAAAGGTAAAGTAATGGTAATTTGTGAAAATCCAAAACATAAACAAAAACAAGGATAAGAGGAGGTGCTTAAGTAAATGGCACGTATTGCAGGTGTGGACGTTCCACGTGAAAAACGTATTGTTATTTCCCTGACTTACATTTATGGTATCGGTAAACAAACAGCTAAAGAAGTTCTTGCTGAAGCTGGTGTTTCTGAAGATACTCGTACTCGTGATTTAACTGAAGAAGAGCTAGGTAAAATCCGTGAAATCTTAGACCGTATTAAAGTTGAAGGTGACCTTCGTCGTGAAGTAAACTTAAACATTAAACGTCTAATCGAAATCGGTTCTTACCGTGGCATGCGTCACCGTCGTGGACTTCCAGTTCGCGGACAAAATACAAAAAATAATGCCCGTACTCGTAAAGGCCCGTCCAAAACAGTAGCAGGCAAAAAGAAATAATAGTAAAGGAGGTAGTTAGTGAATGGCTCGTAAAACAAATACTCGTAAACGTCGTGTGAAAAAGAATATCGAATCTGGTATTGCACACATTCGTTCTACATTTAATAATACGATCGTAATGATTACTGACACACATGGTAATGCTTTAGCTTGGTCAAGTGCAGGTTCCCTAGGATTTAAAGGTTCTCGTAAATCTACTCCTTTCGCAGCGCAAATGGCAGCTGAAAGTGCAGCAAAATCAGCACAAGAACATGGTTTAAAAACATTAGAAGTAACTGTTAAAGGTCCTGGTTCAGGTCGTGAAGCGGCTATCCGTGCACTACAAGCAGCTGGTCTTGAAGTAACAGCTATTAAAGATGTAACTCCAGTTCCACATAACGGATGTCGTCCTCCAAAACGTCGTCGCGTATAAGTGGTCGTTTTCTTTTGCCAATAGTAGATTTTTACTGTCTTAACTATCAAGGCAGAGAGTTTGACATAAAGACTGATATTCTAGACGTTTTGAAGGAGGGTAAATTTGAATGATCGAAATTGAAAAGCCAAAAATCGAGACGATTGAGATCAGCGATGATGCCAAGTATGGAAAGTTTGTTGTAGAGCCACTTGAGCGTGGATATGGTACAACTTTGGGTAACTCCTTACGTCGTATTCTATTATCTTCTCTTCCAGGTGCAGCAGTAACCTCTATCCAAATTGATGGAGCTTTACATGAGTTTTCTGTAATTGAAGGTGTAGTAGAAGATGTAACAACCATGATTTTAAATATTAAAAAACTTGCGCTAAAAATCTATTCTGATGAAGAAAAAACATTAGAAATCGATATGCAAGGTCCTGGTGTAGTAACTGCAGCTGACATTAATTATGACAGCGACGTTGAGATTTTAAATCCTGACTTACACATTGCTACATTAAGTGATAATGCTAAATTTCATGTGCGTTTAAATGCGACTCGTGGTCGTGGTTACACACCTGCTGATCAAAATAAACGCGAAAATATGCCAATTGGTGTACTTCCAGTAGATTCAATCTTTTCACCGGTTATCCGTGTGAACTATCAAGTGGAAAATACACGTGTTGGACAATCAACTAATTATGATAAGCTTACGTTTGATGTGTTAACTGACGGAAGTATCAGCCCAGAAGAAGCAGTTTCTCTTGGAGCTAAAATTCTTTCTGAGCACTTAAGTATCTTCGTTAATTTGACAGATGAAGCACAAAAAGCTGAAATTATGATTGAAAAAGAAGAAAGCCATAAAGAGAAAGTGCTTGAAATGACTATTGAAGAATTAGACTTGTCTGTTCGTTCATATAATTGTTTAAAACGCGCTGGAATCAATACAGTACAGGAACTTGCTGACAAATCCGAAGACGATATGATGAAAGTCCGTAACTTGGGCCGTAAATCGCTTGAGGAAGTTAAAGTAAAACTGGCTGACCTTGGCTTATCTCTAAGAAACGAAAACTGATAAAGGAGGCAATTCCATGGGTTACAGAAAATTAGGTCGTACAAGCTCACAACGTAAAGCATTACTACGTGATCTTGCAACGGATTTAATCGTACATGAACGTATTGAAACAACAGAAGCTCGCGCTAAAGAGATTCGTAAAGTTGTTGAAAAACTAATCACTTCTGGGAAAAAAGGAGACTTGCACGCTCGTCGTCAAGCAGCTGCTTTCATCCGTCATGAAGTTGTAGAAGTAGTACAAGTAGATGCTAAAGGTAAAGATGGTTCTACTGTGAAGAAAAACCGTCCTGTATACGCTCTACAAAAACTATTTGATGATGTTGCTCCACGTTACGCGGAACGTCAAGGTGGTTACACTCGTATCTTGAAAAAAGGTCCACGTCGCGGTGACGGCGCACCAATGGTTATTATTGAATTAGTTTAATAATAAAACGTTTAAAGCAAGTGGAGTGTCATGATATGGAGACTTCGTGTTTCCTTGTCTAGCTCTGTGTTTCCTAGTCTATTTAATCGTAGGCTAGGAGGCAGGCTTTTTTTGTTTGACCTGCTTTACGAATATGCTTCGATTAGTAGGTCAAACTTGAAAAGCTTTATTTTTTTGCTTGCCTTTTATTCTGAAAGCATCTATAGTAAACCTCAAAGATTTGTTTCGAGGAGGAACTAGATATGCAATCAGTCACTAACTCGCAAATAGCTCAAAATCGGTTATCTAATTCAGGTCTATTGCAAAATAAATTTTCTAGCGCACCGGAAGCTTCTCGTGCGTTATTTGGCATTCAGTCACAGTATCAACAGTTTGGTGAAATCAGCTTGTTTAACCGGGTGACTAACCTCACAAAAGAAAAACTTCAACACGATTACGACCAAAAAGATTTAATTAAGATATGGGGGCAAAGGATGACTGTGCATATGTATACACCTTCTGACTGGTTTTTTGTCCACAATGTCTACTCGGATAAAAATAATTGGTTAAAGAAGCATGCAAGCTCTCTGGGGCAAGATTTGGATGAGCTACTGGTTGAAATGGAAAAACTTCTCTTAAGTGCAGAAAAAATCCCCAAAGAAGCATTTACCAAATTATTAGGGGGGCACGCTAAAGAACTTATGCAATGGGGCGGAGTTTTTATTCAAGGATCTCTTGATGGTACACTTTTCTGTGTGCCAGAATCACCTAAAACAAGGTTTTATAGTCATAGAAATTGGATTAGTGCAGAAAAACAAGCTAATTGGCTAGAAAACGGCCGTGATGAAGCTGGGCTTGAAGTAATGATTGACCGTTACTTTAGCGCATATGGTCCAGCTACAATTCGGGATTTCAAACATTGGACAGGGCTCCGGAAGTTTGAATTCCAACAAACGCTTGAAACGGCTCTGGAAAATTATTTTAGTTATTTAGGTGAGGACGGTCAGATTTACTATAGCAAAACAGAAGTTCAAGCTGAATTAGAACAACAACGCCCACTTTTATTAGGGAAATTCGATCCACTTTTTGTTAGCTACGGAAAAAAAGATTGGTTGGCTGATATAACTGAAACAAGTTTAATTTGGCGTCCGGCCGGGCAAATTGAGGCAGTTTTAATTATAAATGGCTTTCTTTACGGCACTTGGAGATATAAAATAACTGGGAACAAAATAATTTTCACTTTTTATCTAACAAAAAAGATAACAAAGAAAAACCAAAAATTTGTTGAATTAGAAGCGAGGAAATTAGCCGAATTTCTTCATAAAAATTATCAAGGAAGTTTTTTTGAACAAATTTAAAAAGAGCCCTTTCGCATAACTTTTGCGAAAGGGCTCTTTTTTATAAGAAAGGCATCTCTGGAAAGCTACTTAATGGAAGTTTAATAGCTGTTGTGACGCTTGCTTTGTTCAGCTTGCAAATTTCAAAATCTGCTTGCAAAGATAATAAAAATATTGCATCTTCTAGTGTTATTTTATCTGATTCCATTAACATCTTTAGCATGTTCTGTAATGCTTTTTTTGTTGCTTTTTCGGTAGTAAGTTCAGAGGCAAGGCAGATTAATTTATTTTTATGAATAATAATTGGTGTAGGAGCTGTTTTGTTTTTTAATAATTGTAGCCTTAATGTTACTTCAGCAGGAGATTCTCCGCTTGTAGTTGTTATTTTCCCGAAGCCTGTAGTGGCTCTTATATCAGCTACGTGGAGCATAGCCCCGTACTTTTCTACTGGTAAAAATATTGTAGCGTCTTCTTTTATATCAGAAGAGTCAAGCGTCCCGCCGTGTTTAGTAGGTATAAGAAATGGTTTAGTTTGATGAATGGATTCGGTTTTTAAGAGACCGATTGTTTTTTGTAGTTGAATGTGGATTTCATCGGAATAAATAATCTTGTTTTGTTCGATTTTGTAACGGCGGATGCAATTGTGGGGTAATAAATCATCTGTTATGCCGATATTCGGTCCGTTTAACAAAACGACTTCTTTGTCTGTGAGGGTGATTTTTTCAATAGTTACTGCGAGTAAATCTCCTGGGCGTGCTTCTTCTATACAGATTGGACCTGTTGTTGGTGAGAATTGTTTCCAATCTATTTCCCCGTAATGAAGCTGATCTTGGTTGATTTGGCCATTGAAGTGATCTTTTATTTTTATTGTCACAACAGCGCCATTTTTTACTGTAATCACAGGTTTTGTTGATTCATCCATCTTATGAATCGAACGTTCTGAGGTTACAAAATTTTTCATCTCATCCCTTCTCTCTATTCAGTTAGTGTTGACGGGTGAATTATAGCAAAACGAGAAGAGGTAAGTAAATGGATATTCTGTGAACAAATTAATTGAAATGTGCAATAAAAAGCTAATTTATTCCATTTTTTCAATAGTAACATCAGGAAGCGTCTGGATATAGTGAAATAGTTCGTATTCGTCGTTCTTATTCTTTGTTTTTACAACAATATTAACACGAATAAATAGACTATTTCCGATCATTTCTTTTTCACTTGAATATGAAATTATTTGTTGTTTGTTTTGCTGAATTTTATCAGTAATTTTTACTAGATTTTCTTGATTGTCGGTTGAATAAATGAATGAAGTTGTATGGAGCGAGACGGATTTAAAAATAATACTGAGAAATTCTAAACCAATTAATGTGAGCAGTGTAGCCGCAATACCGACCCAATACATTCCAGCCCCAACTGCGAGGCCAATCCCGGCTGTAGCCCAAAGTCCTGCCGCTGTAGTTAATCCGCGAACAAATTTCTTTTGAATGATAATCGTACCAGCGCCAATAAAGCCAATGCCACTTACCACTTGGGCAGCAACACGGCTAGGGTCAAATGATATAGTTTGCATGGTGGCGATTTCGGAAAAACCGTATTGGGACACAATCATAATTAAAGCGCTACCGAGTGAAACAAGAAAATGTGTCCTGAACCCCGCTTCTTTCGCCCTGATTTCTCTGTCAAGTCCAATAACGGCTCCAAGGAGACCAGCAACAACAAGTCGTAAAATAAAATCTGCTAACATAGTTATCACATCCTTAACGATAATATATTCCCTTTCGCAGGAAAGCAAAACAATTGAAAAAAGGAAATTTTGCGCCAGAAGGATGTTTATACTATAATAAACAATGAATGGTCAAAAAGTGAGGTGTTAAGCGTGGCAGAAAGTTTTGTGAGATTGGAGCACGTTTTTTATAAATACGAAGATACGGAAAAATATGCAGTGAAAGATGTATCTATTTCTGCTCGAAAAGGGGAATGGGTCGCGCTAGTTGGTCATAATGGTTCAGGTAAATCAACTATTGCGAAATTACTCAACGGATTGCTCTTTCCGGAAGATGGTTTAATTAAAATCGGGCACTTTGTTTTGTCCGAAAAAAATATATGGGAAATTAGACGACAAGTAGGAATGGTTTTTCAAAATCCAGATAACCAATTTGTCGGTGCAACTGTGCAAGATGACGTCGCATTTGGACTTGAGAATCATGGAGTTCCACATGATATGATGGTGGAACGAGTGGAGTCAGCCTTGAATGAGGTGGGAATGCAAAGCTATGCGTTACATGAACCGGCTAGACTGTCTGGCGGGCAAAAACAGCGTGTTGCGATTGCAGGCGTTTTGGCATTGCAGCCGGATGTGATTATTTTGGACGAAGCTACTTCTATGCTTGATCCAAGAGGACGTGCAGAAGTAATGGAAACCATTCGGATTATGCGCGAACAAGAAGATATTACTGTTATTTCCATCACACATGACTTGGATGAAGTGCTTTTTGCAGACCGGGTAATTGTCATGAATAACGGAGAAGTCCACAGTGAAGGCACTCCACAAGAAATTTTTCAGCAAGCAGATGCGATGCGAGAAATTGGTTTAGGGGTTCCATTTATTATTGAGTTACAAGAAAAATTAGTTGCAGGAGGCTTTGAAACAGGAAGCACCGTGCTATCGGAAGGAGCATTACTAGATCAATTATGGAAATTAAACTCGAACAACTAGGTTATTGTTATCAAAAAAATAGCCCTTTTGAAAAGCGAGCATTGCTTGATGTAAATGTTTCTTTTGATTCTGGTAGCTATTCTGCAATTATTGGTCATACGGGTTCTGGGAAATCGACATTGCTACAACATCTTAATGCGCTTTTGATGCCGACTGAAGGTAAAATAACGGTTGGCGATAGAGAAATTGTCGCGGGAGTTAAACAAAAGAAACTACGCGATTTACGTAAAAAAGTTGGGATTGTCTTTCAATTTCCGGAAGCGCAACTTTTTGAAGAAACAGTTGAGAAGGATATTTGCTTTGGACCGATGAACTTCGGGGTTTCCGAGGAAGATGCGAAACTCCGTGCTAAAAAAGTGATTTATGAAGTAGGGCTGACAGAAGAAATTTTGTCGCGTTCGCCGTTTGAACTTTCTGGTGGACAAATGCGCCGAGTAGCGATTGCTGGTGTTTTAGCGATGGATCCGGAAGTGCTTGTGCTAGATGAGCCGACAGCAGGACTAGATCCCCATGGTCGTGAAGAAATTATGGAGATGTTCTACAACCTTCATAAAGAAAAAGGACTCACGACAGTCCTTGTCACACATAGTATGGAAGATGCTGCTCGTTATGCGGAGAAAATTGTCTTGATGAAAGCTGGGACAGTTCTTCAAATCGGCACACCACGTGAAATTTTTGCGAAGCCAGATGAACTGGTCGACCTTGGCTTGTCTGTCCCGGATGTAGTGAGGTTTCAAGGTCTGTTTGAACGGAAATTTAATATAAAATTAACAAAAACGTGTTTAACAATTGATGAATTAACAACCGAAATGGCGCCTTATTTAGCGAAGGGCGGGGCATAATTATGATGGATAAAATGATTCTCGGACGCTATATCCCGGGGAACTCTTGGTTACATCGAATTGATCCACGCGCGAAAATCACTGCTGTTATGGCGTTTATTGCAATTGTCTTTTTAGCAAATAATTGGCTGACGTATGCACTTATGTTTGCTTATGTTTTGTATTTAGTCCTAACTTCGAAAGTGCCATTTTTATTTTTTATTAAAGGTTTACAACCGATTTTTTGGCTTATTTTAATTACTTTATTGCTACAAGTCTTTTTTACAAAAGGCGGGACTGTTTTAGTTGATTTAGGACTTTTACAAATAACGACACTAGGATTGGCAAATGGGGCGATGATGTTTTGTCGCTTTGTTCTTATTATTTTTATGACGACGCTACTAACATTAACGACAAGTCCGATTGAACTGACAGACGGCCTTGAGAAGATTTTAGCCCCGTTTCGTTTAGTGCATTTACCAGTGCATGAATTGGCTTTAATGCTTAGTATTTCCTTGCGATTTATTCCCACTTTGATGGATGAAACGGAGAAAATTTTAAAAGCGCAAAAAGCTCGTGGCGTTGAATTTACGAGTGGAAAATGGAGTGACCGAATCAAGGCAATTATCCCTCTACTCGTGCCGCTTTTTATTAGTGCGTTTAAGCGAGCGGAGGACTTAGCGATTGCAATGGAAGCTCGTGGTTATCGTGGAGGTAAAGGTAGGACGAGATTTCGTATACTGCACTGGAGATTTGCGGATACCTTCTTATTAATTTCCTTGGCAGTGTTAAGTGGTTTATTATTTTGGTTGCGGAGTTGAAATGAATGACAAGGTATAAATCGATAATTTCTTATGATGGAAGCGGGTTTTACGGTTATCAAGTGCAACCGAACGCTCGGACAGTCCAAGCAGAAATTGAAAAAGCGCTGAAAAAAATGCATAAAGGTAAGAGCATTCGGATTACCGCCTCAGGAAGAACAGACACCGGGGTACATGCGAAAGGTCAAGTTATTCATTTCGACTCAGAGCTGGATATCACTGCGGAAAAATTTCAAAAAGCTTTACAAGTTATGACGCCTTTTGATATTAGCTTTTTGGCAGTGGAGAAAGCAACGGATGATTTCCATGCTAGATTTGGCACAGTTGGAAAAGAATATCGTTATGTCGTAAAAAGGACAAAAATTTTTGATCCGTTTAGTCGGAATTTTGCGCTGCATTATCCATATGAACTGGATATCGCGAAAATGAAGCTCGCGAGTAAACGTCTGATTGGTGAGCATGATTTTACTAGTTTTTGTTCGGCTAGAACGGAACGGGATTCTAAAGTGCGGACGCTTTATAGTATCGACTTTTATGAAGAGGATGCCGAGACCTTAGTGATTGCGTTTCAAGGAAATGGTTTCTTGTATAATATGGTGCGGATTTTGACAGGGACCTTGCTTGATGCAGGGCAAGGTCGAATCACTCCAGACGGTATAACGGAAGCTTTACTAGCACGTGATAGACAAAAATTAATTAGTAAAACTGCGCCACCACAAGGGTTATATTTATGGCGAGTGGACTATGAATAAAAATCGGATGTTTTTTTACAGAACGCATTGACTTTTTACTCTAAAAACTGTATTATGGACTATGGTATTGTTTGCCCCACAATAAGCCCCGGAAGGTTGTTGTGTTTAAACAATAAAAATATAGAATAGCATTTCGGGAATTAGGAACAGTTTTCGGGAGCTAATTTGTTTCAATTTATTTAGGAGGGTAATTCATGCGTACAACTTATATGGCGAAACCCGGCGAAGTAGAACGTAAATGGTACGTTATCGACGCTACTGGTGTTTCTTTAGGACGTTTATCCAGTGAAGTTGCTTCAATTCTTCGCGGAAAAAACAAACCACAATTTACTCCACATATTGACACTGGAGATTTTGTAATCATCATCAACGCTGGTAAGATTGGTCTTACTGGTAAAAAAGCTACTGACAAAATTTACTACCGTCACTCTCAATATCCAGGCGGTTTGAAATCTCGTACTGCAGGCGAAATGCGTACAAACAATCCTGAGAAATTATTAGAACTATCTATCAAAGGTATGCTTCCAAAAAATTCTCTTGGACGTCAATTATTCAAAAAATTACACGTATATGGTGGATCTGAGCACGAACATGCAGCTCAAAAACCAGAAGTATACGAATTACGCGGTTAATTAATAAAGGAGGAATACTAAGTGGCTCAAGTACAATATTACGGAACTGGTCGTCGTAAAAGCTCTGTAGCTCGCGTACGTTTAGTACCAGGCGACGGCAAAATCGTTATTAACAATAGAGACTGGGAAGATTACATCCCATTTGCAGCTCTTCGTGAAGTTATCAAACAACCTTTAGTAGCTACAGAAACTTTAGGTAACTATGATGTACTAGTAAACGTTCACGGTGGTGGTTACACTGGTCAAGCCGGTGCTATCCGTCATGGTGTAGCTCGTGCACTATTACAAGTGGCTCCTGAGTACCGTCCAGCACTTAAATCTGCTGGCCTACTTACTCGTGACCCACGTATGAAAGAACGTAAAAAATACGGACTTAAAGGCGCGCGTCGTGCACCTCAGTTCTCAAAACGTTAATCAAATCGTTTCAAAGCACCAGCTTTTGCTGGTGCTTTTTTTGTTTCCTTATAAATATACGAGTAAAGTAAAAAGGAAGCATATAGAAACATGATTCCGGAAAAATTTGTTTTGAATGTTTTATTGTGATTATTATAACAAATTTATCGAAATATGCTATAATAATTCAAGGTTCATAATAGTTAGATAAATAGATGAATGAAGTAAACATTCGTATAAATAGTATATCTTAATATACATAGAGATAAGGAATTGTTGCGATTTTGAGTTCTTAAAAAAGTGCACAAAAAAAGCGCCGAAACAGCGCTACTTAATTAAAAGTTGATAACGGACAAAGCCTTATTTTAACTCGCTATGTTATTTTGAATACTAACAATATATACATTGTATCAAATTATAAAAAGAATGCAACTAAAAATTGTTGAAGGGATGAAAAAAATGAACAAACCGTACACGATTGGACTAGACATAGGAACAAATTCGGTTGGATGGGCAGTGTTAACAGATCAATATGATTTAGTGAAGAGGAAAATGAAAATTGCTGGAGACTCTGAGAAAAAACAGATAAAGAAAAATTTCTGGGGAGTTAGATTATTTGATGAGGGTCAAACGGCAGCTGATAGAAGAATGACTAGAACAGCTAGAAGGAGAATAGAGAGAAGACGCAATCGTATTTCTTATTTACAAGGGATATTTGCGGAAGAAATGTCTAAGACTGATAAAAATTTCTTTTGCCGATTAAGTGATAGTTTTTATGTTGATAACGAAAAAAGAAATAGTCGACATCCTTTTTTTGCGACTATAGAGGAAGAAGTAGAATACCACAAAAACTACCCGACCATTTATCACTTGAGAGAAGAACTCGTTAATTCTTCAGAAAAAGCTGATTTAAGATTAGTTTATTTAGCTTTAGCTCATATTATAAAATATCGAGGTAACTTTTTAATTGAGGGAGCATTAGATACTCAAAATACTTCTATTGATGGAATATATAAGCAATTTATACAAACATATAATCAAGTATTTGCAAGTAGCATTGAAGATGGTTCGCTAAAAAAAATGGAAGATAATAAGAATGTAGCTAAAATTCTCGTTGAAAAAGTTACACGAAAAGAAAAACTTGAGAGAATTTTAAAATTATATCCTGGTGAAAAATCTACCGGAATGTTTGCTCAGTTTATCAGCTTGATTGTAGGCAGTAAAGGGAATTTTCAAAAGCCTTTTGAGCTTATTGAGAAATTGGATATTGAATGTGCGAAAGATAGCTATGAAGAAGATTTAGAGTCCTTGTTAGCGCTAATAGGAGATGAATATGCGGAACTTTTTGTTGCGACGAAAAATGCATATAGTGCTGTGGTCTTATCTAGTATTATCACAGTGGCTGAGACTGAAACTAACGCGAAGTTATCCGCAAGTATGATTGAACGTTTTGATACACATGAAGAAGATTTAGGGAAATTGAAAGCATTTATCAAGCTTCATCTACCTAAACACTATGAAGAAATATTTAGTAATACCGAAAAACATGGTTACGCAGGTTATATAGACGGTAAAACAAAGCAAGCAGATTTCTATAAATACATGAAAACGACATTAGAGAACATTGAAGGTGCCGATTATTTTATTGCTAAAATAGAAAAAGAAAACTTTTTAAGAAAACAACGAACCTTTGATAATGGGGCTATTCCGCATCAATTACATTTAGAAGAATTAGAAGTTATTTTACACCAGCAAGCAAAATATTATCCTTTTTTAAAAGAAAACTATGATAAAATCAAAAGTTTAGTAACTTTTAGAATTCCTTATTTTGTTGGCCCACTAGCTAACGGACAGAGCGAATTCGCATGGTTAACAAGAAAAGCTGATGGCGAGATTAGACCGTGGAATATAGAAGAGAAAGTGGACTTCGGTAAGTCAGCGGTCGATTTTATTGAAAAGATGACCAATAAAGATACATATCTGCCTAAAGAAAATGTATTGCCTAAACATAGTCTCTGTTATCAAAAATATTTGGTTTATAATGAATTAACCAAAGTTAGATACATTAATGATCAAGGGAAAACTAGCTATTTTTCTGGGCAGGAAAAAGAACAGATTTTTAATGACTTTTTTAAGCAAAAGCGTAAAGTTAAAAAGAAGGATTTAGAGCTATTCTTACGCAATATGAGCCATGTTGAAAGTCCAACTATTGAAGGGCTGGAAGACTCGTTTAATTCAAGTTATTCTACCTATCATGATTTACTCAAGGTGGGGATAAAACAAGAAATCCTTGATAACCCAGTAAATACGGAAATGCTAGAAAATATAGTTAAAATTTTAACTGTGTTTGAAGATAAACGTATGATTAAAGAGCAGTTACAGCAATTTTCTGATGTTTTAGATGGGGTTATTCTGAAAAAATTAGAACGACGACATTATACAGGATGGGGAAGGTTATCAGCTAAGTTATTAATGGGAATTCGTGATAAGCAATCTCACCTAACTATTTTAGATTATTTGATGAATGATGATGGACTTAATCGTAATCTGATGCAACTTATAAATGACAGTAATTTATCATTTAAATCAATAATTGAAAAAGAACAAGTAACTACAGCAGATAAAGATATTCAAAGTATTGTGGCAGACCTTGCTGGTAGCCCGGCTATAAAAAAAGGTATTCTACAAAGCTTGAAGA
>NZ_JAARZJ010000009.1 GCF_014229245.1 Listeria farberi
GTGGAAGTGTAGCGATACATGGAGCGGACAAATACTAATCGATCGAGGACTTAACCAAAAAATGAAACGAAGTTACCTAACTGAAAACTTTCTTCTCTAGTTTTGAGAGAGCAATCTTTCAACAACTTAATATTGTCTGGTAGTTATGGCGAGAAGGTCACACCCGTTCCCATCCCGAACACGGTAGTTAAGCTTCTCTGCGCCAATGGTAGTTGGGGGCTTCCCCCTGCGAGAGTAGGTCGCTGCCGGGCAATGTATTATTCCACAGTAGCTCAGTTGGTAGAGCAATCGGCTGTTAACCGATCGGTCGCAGGTTCGAGTCCTGCCTGTGGAGCCATTTTCTGGAGAGCTGTCCGAGTGGCCGAAGGAGCACGGTTGGAAACCGTGTAGGCGGTGTAAGCTGTCTCAAGGGTTCGAATCCCTTGCTCTCCGTTTACACGTAATAATAAAGTAACATTTTCTTACTGAGGCCCGTTGGTCAAGCGGTTAAGACACCGCCCTTTCACGGCGGTAACACGGGTTCGATTCCCGTACGGGTCATTTTTTACTAATCTATTAGAGACAATTTCATGTTTTTAGAGTAGAATAGTAATTATGGAGGTTTAGCTCAGCTGGGAGAGCATCTGCCTTACAAGCAGAGGGTCAGCGGTTCGATCCCGTTAACCTCCACCATTAGTTTTATAATAATATTGTCGCGGGGTGGAGCAGTCTGGTAGCTCGTCGGGCTCATAACCCGAAGGTCGTAGGTTCAAATCCTGCCCCCGCAATAGAGTGGTTCCGTGGTGTAGGGGTTAACATGCCTGCCTGTCACGCAGGAGATCGCGGGTTCAAATCCCGTCGGGACCGCCATTATGGCTTGGTAGCTCAGTTGGTAGAGCACTTGATTGAAGCTCAAGGTGTCGGCAGTTCGATTCTGTCCCAAGCCACTTTTTTTCTTTTATTAATATGGAGGGGTAGCGAAGTGGCTAAACGCGGCGGACTGTAAATCCGCTCCTTCGGGTTCGGTGGTTCGAATCCACTCCCCTCCACCATTATTATAGGGGCATAGTTTAAAGGTAGAACTGAGGTCTCCAAAACCTCCAGTGTGGGTTCGATTCCTACTGCCCCTGCCATATATAAAATAATGGCGGATGTGGCGAAGTGGTTAACGCACCTGATTGTGGTTCAGGCATTCGTGGGTTCGATTCCCATCATCCGCCCTTTTTGTTTTTATAAAACTATTATAATTGTTGGGCCATAGCCAAGCGGTAAGGCAACGGACTTTGACTCCGTCATGCGTTGGTTCGAATCCAGCTGGCCCAGTTAATGCGGAAGTAGTTCAGCGGTAGAACATCACCTTGCCAAGGTGGGGGTCGCGGGTTCGAACCCCGTCTTCCGCTTTTTTAGTTGAATATTGTGCGGCGCCATAGCCAAGTGGTAAGGCAGAGGTCTGCAAAACCTTTATCACCGGTTCAAATCCGGTTGGCGCCTCCATTTGCATAATTAATGTTTTAAAGTTATAATTTAATATATTGTTACGCCGGCGTGGCGGAATTGGCAGACGCGCTGGACTCAAAATCCTGTGCCCGCAAGGGCGTGCCGGTTCGACCCCGGCCGCCGGTATACTATAATACCAACGTTTCTAACGATTCGTTGGTATTTTTTTATTGTAAAGGTGGAATCTGCTTGAAAGTTATGTTATAAATAGAGACGGAAAAGGCCAATTTAGTAGAAGAGGTGTATAATTAAATGTTTTCAAAAATAAATTACAAAAATGGAAATATTACTTTTCTTGATCAAAGTGGTCTTTTGAAAGAGGATATTTTACAAGTTCAATATCCTAATGATTTACTGTTAGATGTTGGCTTTTATGGGGAGCAATATAAAATTTTTGTAATAAAAAATTTGAATTGGGAAGAACCGGTGGTAGTTTATGCATTAACGGATTTTAATGACATGTTATACTACTTACAAAAAATAATTAATGATATAACTATGTTTAAATAAATTTACAGAGGTGGAGAAAATGACAGAAATTATTTATTTAAAAGGCGACGCTACAAATCCGATGGCAAAAGGAAATAAAATTATCGCACATATTTGTAATGATGTTGGTGGTTGGGGAAAAGGTTTTGTTTTAGCTATTTCTAGAAAGTGGAAAGAGCCAGAAAAAGCGTATAGAAAATGGTATAAGGGCAAAAATAATTTTAAATTGGGAGAAATTCAACTGGTTCCAGTGTTGGATTATATTAGTGTTTGTAACATGGTTGGACAGAAAGGAACAAAAACAGGATCAAAAGGGGCTCCCATTCGATATGAAGCAGTAGAAAGCTGTTTAAAAAAATTGTCTAAAATTGCGCAAGAGCAGCAAGCGAGTATTCATATGCCTAGAATTGGGTGTGGATTGGCTGGCGGAAAATGGGAAATTATTGAACCTATTATTAGAAAAACACTTACGGATAAAGGTATAGAAGTATATATTTATGATTTTGATTAAGAAAGCAAAATATTTCGATGAAAGCATTATCGGTGGATGGTCTTTAAAGAATATCCACTGATAGTGCTTCTTTTGTTAGTTTATAGTAACCAATGGATAAATGAAATACATTAATATGCCTGTAAAATAGCAAATTTGTTGGAATGCTAATTTCATAAAAACGCATTCATTAAATTTTTTTCCATTTTTAGTAAAAAAGGCTTGCACTTTAAAAAAAATGGGTGTATTGTATATAGATGTTGAATGTCCATTAAGGATATTGAAAGGTAATAATGGGAAGAGGGAGGATTTTTATTATGAAGTTGAGCAAAAGTATGGATCAGGTTTTTTGTATTATGACGATGTTGTACACCCAGAAGGTAGATGTTCCCATTTCTTCCGTAACTATTCATCACCGTTTGCGTGATTCGTCGCCGTCTTATATTAGTAAAATTTTGAGGAAGCTAGTCGTTAGCGGGCTGATTAATTCAGTGTCGGGTAATAACGGTGGTTTCACGCTTGCTAAAGACCCTGAAGAAATTAATTTGCTGGACATTGTAGAAGCAGTGGAGGGGAAAATTGATACATACCCAGATTCCGACTTAATCCACACTGTTTTCTCTGACTATCATGAATTTGCAGAGTCCGGAATACACACCATTACAAGTGCTTTTAGAAACGCTGATAAAGAATACGCTAATTATTTATTCTCGCAAAAATTATCTGTTTTAGTAGAGCAAGTTATTGGGAAAGAACGAACCACTATCATAGATTGGAACGAAGCGTAATAAATCTTTAAAAGAAAGAAGTGCGGTAATAAAATGGATATGGTAAAAAATGAGTGGAAAAAATTATTTAAAAACAAAATACTACTTTTATCATTTGTAGTTATTCTGTTTATTCCACTTTTATATGCAAGCTTTTTCTTAAAATCCGTCTGGGATCCGTATGGCAAAACAGGGGATTTACCAGTAGCGGTAGTTAACAATGACAAACCGGTTGATTATAACGGTCAAACAATGGATGTTGGTGATCAGTTAGTAACCAAACTGAAAAGTAACAAAGAACTCGATTGGAATTTCCTCTCCAAAGAAGACGCGGAACAAGGTTTAAAAGATGGCAAATATTATATGGTTGTCACAATTCCAAAAGACTTCTCTAAAAATGCAGCATCCGTTTTAGATAAAGATCCGAAAAAAATGGAATTAACCTATAAAACAAACGGCTCGCTTAACTATTTAGGACAAGTTGTGAGTGAACAAGGAGCCAAACAACTGAAAAGCGAGGTTTCCGCTGAGGTAACAAAATCATACGCGGAAGCAATTTTCGATAAAATTAAAGAGTCTGGTGATGGGTTCGCTCAAGCCGCTGATGGCTCTGGAAAAATTAAAGACGGTCTCGTGAAATCACAAGAAGGTAATAAAACAATTTCTACTAATTTAAAAACGCTCGCAGATAGCTCTTTAACGTTCAAAGATGGCGCTAATACGTTAGAAGTTGGTTTAAAAACTTACACAGATGGCGTGAACACTGCGGCTGCTGGTGGCGATAAACTAAATGCTGGTGTTTCAACGCTTGCTGCTGGTGTAGGGCCACTTAAAGACGGTGTGGCTGCACTTGACGGTGGAGCAACGAAATTATCAAATGGAGTTTCGACATACACATCAGGAGTAGATACACTTTCTGGTGGAATTAACCAAGCATACAATGGTTCTACTGCCCTTTCTGCTGGTTTAAACAAAATGAATGGCAGCGTACCAGCTCTTGCATCTGGAGTAACACAATTAAACGACGGTCAAAAAAGTCTGGCAACTGGCTTAAATTCACTAGTTGATGGCAGTAATAAACTTTCAGCAGGTTTAAAAGAACTAGATGGTAATTTAACTAATAGCCAAGGTAAAATAGCTAAATTAAAACAAGGTATGAATGATTTACAACAAGGTATCGACCAATTAAATCAAAATGTAAACGGTGAAGATGCAGCACTCGCTAAACAACTACAAGCACTTCAAAAAAGCTTAACTGATTTACAAAATGGTTTAACTTTTATTAAATCCAATGCGAACTTCGATGCCGAAGCAATTAAAGCAAAAATTAATGCAACAAACGGTGTGAGCGCAGAAGATAAACAAAAAATTATTGATGCAATTCAAGCTGATTTAGATAAAGAATCACAAAAATCTGCCACTCAAGTAGCGACTGTAGAAAAACTACAAAGTGGATTATCAGCGCTTGATTTAGCAGCTTTAGAGTCACAAGTAACTGAATTGCAAACTGGTGTAGCGAAAATTTCAGCTGGTTATAAAGCGGTTTATGGTGGAACTACAGAAGCATTTAATGGTATCCATCAAGCAATCAATGGTTCGGGCAGTCAAACTTTACTCGGTGGTGCGAACCAATTAACAGCTGGACTAAAATCAGCACAAGCCGGCAATGCCAAATTAGTTGCAGGAACAAATGAACTTAACAACCAAATTCCAACTTTAACTTCAGGCGTAGGACAACTTGCTGCCGGTAGTTCAAATATGGAAAACGGCTTAAGTCAGTTAAATGATGGAAGTAATAAACTTGCAAGCAATTCAGACGCATTACGTTCAGGCGCAACAGAACTACAAGGCGGAACAAACCAATTAGCTGCAAAAGTTCCAACACTTGCTGGAGGCGTAAATCAACTACAAGCTGGTTCAAGCCAATTAGCAGGTGGTCTAAATCAATTATCCGCTAATTCACCAAAACTAGTTTCAGGTGTAGGACAATTAGCAGATGGCTCAACGAAAATTGCCGATGGTTCTTCCAAACTAGCGAACGGTTCCTTCCAATTGGGTGATGGACTTACTAAATTAACAGATGGTAGCACAGAATTAACAGACAAACTTGCAGACGGTGCACAGCAAGTGAAAGATACAAAAGCAACTGACAAAACATTCAACATGATTGCTGCTCCAACAAAACTCGCACATAATGAATATACGCACGTAAGTAACTACGGACATGCATTAGCACCATATGTATTGTCACTTGCTTTATACGTTGGTGCACTTGTATTTAACTTCATTATGCCAATTAGACGTGTTTCTATGGAAGGTCAACCAGCTTACAAATGGTGGTTAAGTAAACTATCACTTGGCTTTGTCGCAGCAGTTGCGATGGCTCTTCTAGAAGGCGGCATCATGATAGCGTTAGGATTAAGACCAGATAATATCGTTGAGTTCTTTGGAACAGCGATTATTACAGCTCTTGCTTACATGTTCTTAATTATGCTACTTGCAATGACATTTGATAATCCAGGTCGATTTATCGCGATGGTATTACTCATTGTTCAATTAGCGGGTTCAGGCGGAACATTCCCAATGCCACTTACTGGATGGTTCTTCAATTTAATCCATCCATTCTTACCAATGACTTATTCAATTTATGCCTTTAGAGAGTCACTGGCAGCAGGTATGGGACCAAATGTATATAGTATGTCGATGCTCGTTCTTACAATTATTATGATTGCATGTATCGGTTTACTTTACCTATCAATGAGTCATTTGAAAAAACGCCATGATGCACATGAATCAGCACTTGATGATAATCAAAAATTAATGGCATTAGAAAACTAAAATAGCGAAATCCCTATAAAGTAGCAATTACTTTATAGGGATTTTTTTGTATTAAAAAGGATTTCCTATGCTTAGGAAATAAGATTAATTGTGAGGTGTTTTTGTATGCGCTATCATGAACGTATAACAGCTTAGTGAAAGGAAATGAAAATTAATGAAAGCATTAGAACGATTTCTGTCAAAATGGCTATTACCATTTGCAAAAGTATTAGAAAGTAACACCCAGATGAAGGCAATACGTCAAGGAATGATGGCACTTGTTCCAATAACTTTAGTTGGTGCAGTCCCGGTATTGTTCCAGCAATTAGGAGGAATCCCAAAACTACCTAGTTGGATTGCTGCTGTTGCTGAATATATCAATAACATTACCTCCCCGATTCATTTTGCTACCTTTGGATTAATGTCTGTATATGTAGCGATTTTCGTAGCATATTATTATGCAAAAGAGCGTAATTTGTGGGATATTGGGGCAATTGTAACAGCTTTAATGAGTTTTGTTGTAGTAGCAGTAAGACCACTTGAAGCTGGAGGAAGTGATGTAACTTATCTTGCCGGCGAAGGTATTTTTGTAGCTTTAGTGATTAGTTTGTTATCTGTAGAAATCCTACACATTTTTAAAAATAAATTGAAATTCACAATTAATTTAGGTCAAGGTGTGCCAACGCCGATTTTACGTTCTTTTGAAAACTTATGGCCGATTTTATTCTCGGTTTTAATCGTGGCAATTTTAAGCTTTGGTGTTGAATCACTTAGCGGTATTCGAGTTGTTGAGCTTATTCAAACATTATTCTCACCACTGACTTCGCTTGTAAACACGCTACCTGGAATTATGTTGATTATCTTTATCCAGCAATTATTATGGTGGTTTGGTATTCACGGATATTCTGTTATGGCGCCGGTTTGGTTAAGTGTAGCTTTCCAGAACGTAGACGCCAATGCAGCAGCACTTGCAAAAGGTGAACCACTTTCTTCCATGCTTATTTTCACTCCAGACTTTATGTGGAGTATCGTTGGGGTAACAGGAGCAGGAGTAACAGGCGCGCTCGTTGTTATTATGATGTTCTCTAAATCTAAACGTTATAAGACGCTAGGTAGATTGGCATTAATTCCAACATTTTTCAGTATTAATGAACCTGTAATGTTTGGTGTTCCTATTGTTTTAAACCCGAGATTCTTTATTCCAATGATGGTTGCGCCACAAATTGCAGCTTTAATTGGATGGTTCTCAATCAAGCTAGGTCTTATGAATCCATTTACGATGGTTTCTCCATATGTACCAGTTCCAATCGGGGCCATTGTTGCATCTTTTGACTGGAGATATATTATTGTACTTGGTCTTATCTTGGTTTGTTCAGCACTTATTTACTATCCATTCTTTAAAATTGCTGAAAAAGAAGCACTTGTACAAGAAACTAGTGGGAACCAAGAAGCTAGTCTAGACGATTTTGATTTTTAGTAGGAAAGGACGATAGACATGAAAATTATGTTAGTATGTTTTGGCGGATTATCCACCTCTATTTTAGTAAAAAAGATGGAAGAGGCTATTGCAGCGTCAGAAAAGTTTAAGAATAAAGGAATTACAATTGAAGCCTGGGGGAAAGATGAATATTCTGACCACCTAGATAACGTGTCTATTGTTTTACTCGGGCCGCAATTATCAATGGCATATGAACAAGTAATAGAAGCTACAACAGAACGCGGGTTAAAAGTTCCTGTAGAAGTAATTGATAAAGAAGATTATGGCAATATGAATGCAGTACCAATTCTTATTGCTGCGTTTAAAAAAATTAAAGAAGCTGGAACGAATACACTTACGACGGAGGGAAACTAATGGAAGGCACTGAATTACAATCTTTTAAAATAATATCAAGTGCAGGAGATGCGTCTTCCTTGTTTTTAAAAGCCGTCCAACACGCTGAAAAAAGTGAATTTGCAGAAGCAGAAGCATGTATCGAGCAAGCAAATCAATCTTTAAGAGAAGCCCATCATGTTCAAACGTCTTTGATTCAAGAAGAGGCAAACGGTAGCTCTAAAGAACTTTCTTTACTGCTAATTCACGCACAAGATCATCTAATGAATGCTTTTGTATACTCTGACTTAGTTAAATCCGTGCTTAATCTGTATAAGCGTTTAGATGAAAAGTAAGGAGAGAAAAGCTATGAAACTAATTATCAACGCAGATGACTTTGGGTTCACAAGAGCTATCAATTATGGAATTATTGATGCACATAATTTAGGTGTATTAACTTCTACAACGTTAATGGTTACTATGCCAGCTTTTGAACATGCGGTAGAGTTATCTAAAAAAACACCAACGCTCGGAATTGGCTTGCATCTTAATTTGACACTTGGTAAACCGCTAACAAATGGAGCAACTTTAGTGAATGAAGACGGCGAATTAATAAAGCCTAAATTTATTACTCCTGAATATCCGTACAACGAAGAAGAGGTTTACCAAGAGTTTAAAGCACAATATTATCGTTTTACTGAGTTTATGAAGAAAAAGCCAAGCCACTTGGATAGCCATTTATTTTCAACAGATATTTATCCAGCCGTTACTAATGCCGCGAAAAGGCTAGCAGAAGAAATTGGGATACCACTTAGAAATCATGATACAAAAGGTTTTGAGCATGTCGAGTTTATGTGGGAAAAGCCGCTTGAAATCCCGTATGGTGAATATGATAACTTAGACTATATTTATGACAATGCAGCTTCTATTTTGTGTTATGATTATGTTGAAATCATGACACATCCTGGTTACCTAGATACTTTTATTCTGGAAAATTCAACATTCTCTACGCCACGCGCGAATGAATTAGAAAGTTTAATTTCACCGAGAATGCGCCAGTTTTTAAATGAAAATAATGTAGAATTAATTTCCTATCATGATATTCCAAAAAAATGAAATAGGTGATTAAAAATGCTTAATCAACGTCAAAAGAATATTTTAAGCACGCTGTATAATGAAAATAATTGGTTGCTTGGAAAAAAATTAGCGGATTTATTTCAAATAAGCGATCGGACAATTAGAAACGATATACGTGTTATTAAAGAAAATATAGGAGAGGACTTTATCTTTACTTCTAAAAAGTTAGGATATGCCTATAATATGGAGAAACCTTTTCCGGTTGACGTTGAGGAAGAAACTGGGTTTGAACAAAACCGGATGGCGCAATTAATTAAGAAATTACTTGTAGATGATGGAGTAGATATATACGAATATGCAACCGAAACATTCACATCAGAATCTACCATCCAACGTGATATTCAGTGGTTGCGGGGCTACTTTGAACAATTATTAGGTTTAGATGTAGTCATTCATTCTAGTGATGGTATTTACGCTATAAGTGCCACACCAACTACGAAAATGGAATTATTAAACCGCATCGCAAAGCTAGATGAGTCATTAAAAACAATCTTAATTACCAATTGTTTTCTAGAAATTAATAATGAAAAAGTTCGTCAAATAGTATTAGAAATGATTAATAAACATAAGGTTGTTTTAAAGTATTTTGATGAAACCATCTTATTAACGCAAATAATTTATAGTAGTAGTTTCTTAAAAAAACATCCAGACCAATCAACTGTTACAGAAATCGATAACCCGTTTTTAAGAGAGCTCTTTGATGCGTTAGAGCAGGAAGCGGGTTATGGGATTTCTGCTGAAATGAAACAATTTATTTTGACTGAATATGAAAAAATTGTTGCGATGAATAATTTTGAAAATCAAGTGACTACTAAAAAGGTCTTAGAAGGCGAACTTTACCAAGAAATTTTACTCATTCTTGAAGAAATTAAGCATGTTTATCTCATAGATTTTACAACTGATTTAGAAGTAACTAGCGATATGACAAAACATATTTTTATCGCACTTGAGAGGGCTAAAAGAGGTATTGTCATTAAAAATCAAGTGACACATATCATCACGCAGCAGTACAGTTACTTACTAGATATTGCCATTTTCATCGGAGAAAAGTTATTAGAACGTCTAGGAGTAATTCTCAATCAAGAAGAAATTATTCTACTCGTAATGTATTTATACCAATACTACCGAAAAATAGAAGCTAAACATCAACTTAACCAAGTGGTACGGATTGCACTCATTGTTCTAGAAGGTAAAGCTGCGATGTATTACTTACGAGAGCAATTGGCAGAAGTACTAAGACCCGTAAACGTAGAAGTTATAGAGATTACCGATAATACACAGTGTCAATTACTACTTTCAGAAAATGTAGATGTTGATTTGTGTATTTCTACTAAAAAAATTGATTTGCCTGTGGAAGTCCCGTGTATTGTCTTATCAAACAATATTGGTTTAATTGAAGAAGTAACAATAAAAAAACAGCTTTCGGCAACGATAGAAGCTAATAAAATGAAAAAATTTGCTTATATTAAAGAAAAATATTTACATGAAGATTTATTTTTGACCAATTATGAATATGACCAGAAATATAATGCAATTGATTTTTTAAGTGAATATTGTATAAGTAAAGGATATGTACCGACTGGTTTTACGGAAAAATTATTTAGCAGGGAACAGTTATTTTCAACAGCTATACCAACAGGGATTGCTTTACCTCATCCAATTAAAAATGTTGCGATTAAAAGTGGTATTTTTATTTGTATTATGAAAAAGCCAATTATTTGGGATAGTCACAAGGTTAGTCTAATTATGATTCCAATGATTGAAGAATTAGATGGAACGGAAGCGCCATTAATTAATGATTTTTTATCGTTAATAGCTTCTAATAAATCGTATGTAGAACAAATAAGCAAATGTAGCACTTATCGTGAATGCGTGGAGTTATTACAAACTATTTATAACAATAATGAGTAAGTTTTTAAGGAGTGAAAGGCATGCAAAAACAAATTATTACTATCGCCGGTGGTGGAAGTACTTACACGCCAGGAATTATTCAAGCAGTGCTTAACGGACAAGAAAGACTTCCAGTAAGTGAAATTCGTTTATACGATATTGAAGCATCCAGAAATGAAAACATGTTTTTAATTCTGCAATATATGCTAGAGCAACAAGGCTTTTCAAGTATTAAGCTAGTTCAGACAACCAACCCAGAAGAAGCCTTTACTGGCGCTAACTTTATCTTTTCACAAATTCGTGTTGGTGGACTTAAAATGCGTGAAAAAGACGAGAAAATCCCACTTAAACATGGCTTAGTCGGACAAGAAACATGTGGACTTGGCGGATTTTCATATGGACTTCGCAGCATTGGCCCACTTTTAGAATTAGTTGGCTTTATTCAAAAATACGCTCCAGAAGCTTGGATTTTAAATTATACGAATCCGGAAACAATTATTTCTGAAGCAGTACGTAGACAATTTCCAGGTATTCGAATGATTAATGTTTGTGATATGACAATTGGTATTGAAGATACACTAGCAAAAAATTATGGATATGACCGCGATAACTGGGTTGCTACTTACTATGGCTTGAATCACTTTGGTTGGTATACCAAAATTTATGATAAATCATTGAAACGTGATATTATGCCAGAGCTTTTAGAGAAATTAAAAGTTCAAGAAATCAAAGAAGAAGACCCAAGTTGGAACCGCGCATTTAATATGATTCGCTTTATGGTGCAAAACTTCCCAGATAACTTACCAAATAATTATTTAGAATATTATTTGTATCCGGATATGTATGTAGATTATGCAGATCCAAATTATACGCGTGCTAATACAGTAATGGACGGCCGCGAGCAAAAAACTCAAGAAATGGCTGACAAAATCCGTAATAAAGAAAAAGAAGATGTGCTTGATTTCTACTTTGGCGTGCATGGTTTATATATTGTTGATATTGCTACATCCTTATTAAATGATGAGAAAAGTCGCTTTATGTTAATAGTTGAAAATAAAGGCTCTATTCCTAACTTACGCAGTGATGCGGTGGTTGAAGTACCAGCTTATGTTGGGGCGACCGGTGTAGAAGCTATTGCTTTGCCAGAGATTGGAGATTTCCATAAAGGCTTAATGGAAGCACAAGTTGCAGCAGAAAAATTACTCGTAGATGCCTACTTTGAAAATTCTTATCAAAAAGCATTACAAGCATTTACACTTAATCAATCAGTTCCGAATGCAACGGTTGCTAAAAAAGTGTTGGATGAAATGATTAGTGAAAATAAAGCATTTTGGCCAGTGTTAAAATAAAATAAAAAACATCGAATGGTAACAGTTATTACTATTCGATGTTTTTTTGTTATATAATTGAACGTCTTCCTATGAAAGAAATGCTATAATTAGACTATTAACAGACGAAAAGAGGTATTACATGACGAAAAAGATAGTATTTGTAGACGTAGATGGCACACTAGTGAGTGATGATGGGCTTGTACCAGAATCGGCAAGGGAGGCCATAATAAAAGCAAGAAGTAATGGGCATCAAGTTTATTTATGTACTGGTCGGTCCAAACCAGAGCTTTATGAGTCCATTTTATCCATTGGTTTTGATGGAATTATTGGGGCTGGTGGGGGTTATATCGAAGTAGACAATGAAACTATTTATCATAAAAAAGTAGCGGATGCAGATGTTGTTCATATGGTTGATTTTTTCCGCGAAAAGAATTTAGATTTTTATTTGGAATCAAACGGTGGCTTGTTTGCTAGTGAAAACTTAGAAGCCCACTTAGATAGTTTAGTTTACGGCGATGTGGAAAATGATCCAATAGCACGTGAGAAAAAAGTTAATAACCCACATCCGTTTATGGAAAGTTTAACTTACGGTGAAACGAACCTTTACCGCTCAGATGTTAATAAAGCATGTTTTTTAGAAAACAAAGATGTACCATTTGAAGAAATTAAAAAAGAATTTAGTGGTAAATTTGAAGTATTGCATTGTACGGTTCCTATTTTTGGAGAAGACAGTGGGGAATTGATGGTTCCGGATATTCATAAAGCAACAGCAATTGAGTTTCTGTTAGCGCATATTGGTGCGGACAAAAGAGATACCATTGCGATTGGTGATGGTATGAATGACGCAGAAATGCTTGCGTATTGTGAAACTGGCATTGCAATGGGAAATGCTAAAGAAGAGTTGAAAAAACTTGCTGATGAAGTTACTAAATCGGTTGATGAAGATGGATTATATGCAAGCTTCGAAAAACATAACTTGATTTAGAAAATATTGTTTGGGTAATGAGTAGTATATGGAGGAGGAATTTTGATGAAATTAATTAAAACAAAAACATATGAAGAAATGTCACGAGAAGCTCTTGAAGTAGTGAAACAAATAATTACAGAAAATGATAATCCAGTTATCAATACAACAACAGGAGCGAGTTTTGATGGGATGTTTGCAGGACTTGTTAAAGGAATTAACGCTGGTGAAATCCCAATTGAAAAGGTATTTTTAATGAACCTTGATGAATATGTGGCTAAAAGAGAGGCATCTTTTACTGTCTATACATATATGCATCAAAAATTTTATGATTTAATCACCAAAATGCCAAAAAGAGTAGAATTGTTAGATGGAAGCTTAGATGATTTTACGGATGAAATTGCCCGTTACAAGGAAGTTTTGAAAGAAAATGAACGTGATTTACAGATTTTAGGACTCGGAGTAAATGGTCATCTTGGTGCGAATGAACCAGGTACCCCATTTGATGCTCGCTTATTTTTAGCAGATAGCGATGAATCTACCATTAAAAGTACCATCATGTATAACAATCTAAAAGAAGAAGAAGCGCCATCCCAAATGCTTACACTGGGGCTTGCGGATATGATGGATGCAAAACAAATCTTAGTAACAGCTTCAGGTGAACGTAAAGCCGAGGCGGTTAAAGGGTTGTTAGAAGGACCTATTAGCGTAGATTGCCCGGCTTCTATTTTGCGAAATCATCCAAATGTTGTCTTTATTATAGATGAGGCAGCTGGATCTTTACTTACTAACCATTAAAAGGAGTGGAATGATGAGAAAGTTATATACTTATTTTGTGTTAATCCTTGGTATAGCTATGGTTGGACTTGGTATTTATTTAATGTTTAATCCGAGTACTTCTCTTCAAGCGCTAACTATTTTTATCGGTATTATTTTAGTGCTAAATGGTATTAATGAAGTTATTTCTTATTTTGGAGAACGTAAATATTGGAGTATTTCTAAATGGATTATGTTGGATGGGATATTATCTATCTTGGTAGGTGGTTTTGCCATTTTTGAATCAAATATGGCAGAACGCATTTTTATTATCATTTTTGCAATTTGGATATTAGCTTCAGCGATTTTACGAATTTTAACGGCTTTCGCTGTAAAAGGTTTCCCGGGCTGGACTTTACTACTCATCATGGGGATTTTAGGAATCATCATTGCAGTTATTTCGCTATTTACGAATACATTAGTAGCGATTGCTATTGGAATTATCTTAGGATTGTTTTTTGTTTTTCAAGGTTTTACTTGTTTATCCCTTTGGTGGGTTATTAGAAAGGGAGAACATCAGAATTAATGTTATTTTTTTATCTAGTTTTATCTTAAAACGTTAAAAATATAACGTTTTAAAAAGAAATATATTAATTTTGTCACAAAATAGACAAAAGAAGCGAGAAGATGGTTCTTTAGGAACTTACCTCTCGCTCTTTTTTTATTATGATTAAAGAAGTTGCAGTTTCGCAATGATTTTGAGGAGGCAGGATAAATGATGGGAATGTTTACTATGGAGTTAATTTTTACTTTAACTAGTAATCCGAAGTTTCAAGAGGTAGCCGAATTGGTTTATTGGAATAAGGATGATATTATTTATTGTCCTGAAAATAGTGAATTTGTTTACGCGATTGATGAAGGAAGCGTAACACAATATGCAGAAAAAAATAGTTCCTGGGGAAAAGGAAGTATTCTTGGTTTTATTCGAGAAAAGACAAAAATTCACCCTTTAAGTAAAACCGTTGCATGGAAAATTCCTTTAACATATGTTGCTGATATAGTGAAAAACATGGATAAAGTAAAGCTGGAAGATTTAACTGCAATAGAAATGAACTTTTTAAAACGAGAAACAAAGGATTGTATCCAATGGTTTATTAATAAAATGCCTGATAAACTTCATACTACTTCTTGGAAAATAGCACAAGGGTACTTTCGTCAAGAGATTATGGAAAAACTCCCCCAAGAGTCCTATTTAGCTCAATTAAATGAATTGAAAGAACGACACATTCTCTATGAATTAGGTTATTATTTTGAAATAAATGTATCCCAATTTCACTCTTATTTAAGAGATTTAGAATATGATTTATTATTAGAAAAAAATAATTAAGATATTTCTAACATTTTCACAGACAAATGATGCAATTCATAGTACACTTAGAATAACCATGATAGGGAATTATTGCCAGTCCCTTATTAGCCACCAGCATAATTTGCTAGGTGGTTTTTTGATGAAATTTTTCTTTTCGAAAGCGCTTGGTTGTGATAACCTAAAAAAGGTTAGTTTTTAAGAAGGGAAAGTGTAAAAAATGACAAAATGGTTACCAAAGGATTTATGGATTGTTATTATTGGAATGGTGTTACTATATACAGGGCTATCATTTATTTGGCCTTTTAATATGATATACATGACGCAAGAATTGGGTATGTCAACCACGGATGCTTCATTAGTATTGTTGATTAATTCAGGTGTAGGAATTATTTCTAGTATTATTGGTGGCCTTATTTTTGACCGTTTTTCAGGGTTTATTTCACTTACAATTGGTACGATAATATTAGTGCTCTCAACAGCGTCATTATGTTTCTTCCATGGATTTCCGTTCTTTATTTGGAATTTATGGGCAGTTGGTATTGCAATGGGAATGGTGTTTTCAGGGCTTTACGCGGCGGCAGGATTAACGCATCCAACTGGCGGTAGAACAGGATTTAATGCGATTTACGTAGCTCAAAATATCGGTGTTGCAGTAGGTCCGCTTCTTGCAGGTCTATTAGCAAAACAAGGAATGAGCCACGTATATATTGGTTCTTTTGTATTTGCAATTATATTTGCTGGCTATTTTTTCTTTTTCTTCCATAAAATAGACTGGAAATCAGAAAAAGTGAATGTAGAAACAAAGCATCGTAAAAAAGGAGCAAAACGAGAATTTCCAACGAAGCTCGCATTATGTTCTTTTGTGCTACTATTACTGACATACCTACTTTGCCAATTACCGCACGTACAGTGGCAGTCCAATCTTTCTACTTATATGACGGAAATAAAAGGTGTGACATCTAGTGAATACGGTAATTTATGGAGTTTAAACGGCGCTCTTATTGTACTTGGGCAATTAATTTTAATTCCAGTTGTTAATAGATTTAAAAAATACTTACTGGCGCAAATTTATATCGGTATTTTCTTATTTATTTTATCTTTTGTTGTCGCAATGAATGCAAGCGTATATAGCGGCTTTGTGTTAGGGATGATTTTCTTAACACTCGGCGAAATGTTTGCTTGGCCAGCGATTCCAACCATTGCTTATCAACTTGCACCAAAAGGAGCGGCAGGTTTATATCAAGGCTTAGTGAACGGAATGGCTACAGCTGCTCGCATGCTCGCGCCATTTTTAGGAGCAATTGTAGTTCAAAATTTAGGCGGCATCAAAGCTTTATTTATTGGCGCATTTATTTTACTCGGATGTGCACTAGTTAGCATTACATTACAACAAATTTTACAGAAAAAGGACCAACAAGAAAAAGCAGTCTTGAAAATTTCCATCAATCAGGGGGAATAGAAAATGAAATTATGGAAAAACGGTGTATTTTATCAAATGACAGCAGAAGGTGAGCAAGTTTCTGCTGTTTTAACAAAAAATGGTCATATTCATGCCGTCGGTGAAGTAGCGGACCTCAAAAAACAATATGCTACTGAAATTGATGAAACAATCGATTTGGAAGGGAAAGTAGTTTTTCCGGGATTTGTTGATGCGCATATCCATTTGCTATGGTACGGACAAGCTTTAGAGCGACTGAACTTAAATCAAACAACCACTAAAAAAGAGGCATTAGCACTTATTCTTGAACGAACAAAGCAACTTGCAAATGAGGAATGGTTGTTTGTAGAGGGTTATGATGAAAATAAATGGTCAGATGAACAAACATTGATTTCTTTAGCTGATTTGGATGAGGTAAGTAAAACCAATCCAATTTTAGTTAGACGGATTGATTACCATAGTGTGTCGATTAATTCGGCTTTAAAAGCGCACATCGAAAACTTTTCGGAAAACGCTTTTGATGGCGGTGGTGAAATTGTTCGTGATAAAGCTGGGGGATTTACTGGTATTTTAAGAGATAATGCGACAACGCTTGCTATAGACGCGTTTCCGGCGGTGACACCTGCTGAATTAAGCGCTTGGTTAAAAATCGCAATAACAGATTTATGGTCTAAAGGAATAACCGGCGCACATTCGGAAGACTTACATTATTTTACGGGATTTAAATCTACTTTTGCAACCTTTCGGAATACGGTGGGAGCAAATGGATTGCCATTTCGCGCACATTTGTTAATTCATCATGCAGAACTAGCTAACTATTCAGCCTCTAAAGAAAGTTTTATAAGTGGTGACGAATTTTTAGAATTAGGCGCAATGAAAATTTTCTATGATGGTACAGTTGGTTCGCGTACGGCGCTAATGAGTGCGGGATACGCTGATAATACGAACGAAAAAGGACTACAAATTCATTCCAATCAAGCTTTTGAGGATTTAGTTCAGTCAGCAAGAAAAGCGGGTTTACCTGTTGCGATTCATATTTTAGGCGATCAAGCTTTTGCTAATGTGATTCGAACTTTACGAGCAAACCCGCCTCAAGAAGGACAATACGATAGATTAATTCATACACCTTGGCTTACAAAAGAACTAATAGCAGAAGCGACTGGCTTACCGATATTATTTGATGTGCAGCCACAGTTTATGGCTAGTGATCTTCCGTGGGCTATCGATGTGCTTGGTGAAAATCATCCGCCACTTGCTTTTGCTTGGAATTCGCTTTTACGAGCAGGATTTCCATTAGCTGGAGGTAGTGATGCCCCGATTGAAGTGCCTAATCCATTTTTGGGGATTCATGCCGCTGTTACAAGAACGGCTAACGCAGATTTGGATGGTGTGCAATATTGGCCAGAAGAATCACTTACCGTATATGAAGCAATCGAACTTTATACAAAAGGGGCTGCGTTTGCAAGCTATAAAACGACTACCCGTGGTCAAATTGCCCCTGGATTTGTAGCGGATTTTACGATTTTAGCAGAAGACCCTTTCCTAATAAAACCTGCAAAACTTCGTCATCTAGAAGTTATGATGACAGTTGTTAATGAACAAGTAGTTTATCAGAAAAAGTAAATAAACATGAAAAACTCCATACAGAGACGGATGTTCTCAAAAAATAATTTTGTTAGTATGAGAACGGATAAATTCTGGCCAAGAGACTAAAAAATTGGCACGGAAACGGGAACGAGGGATGTATTAATGGAGATTTTTGAACTGATTTTATTAATGTTAAGTGCAGTTTTTTTATCAAATGTGTTAAGTCGATTTTTACCTAGTATTGCAGTGCCTTTAATTCAAGTACTACTAGGGATTATTTTGGCGATTCCGCTCGGAGATCATACGATGGATATAAATCCTGAGTTATTTTTATTACTATTTATGGCTCCAATCCTTTTTAATGACGGGGCTAGGACGGATAAAAAATCGTTATGGAAAAATCGAAAAGCCATTTTATCATTATCAATTGGTCTAGTGTTTGTAACCGTGGGAGTTTTAGGAGCTTTTATTCATTATTTAATTCCAGCGATACCTTTCGCGGCTGCATTTGCGCTTGCTGCAGCACTAGCGCCAACTGATGCGGTCGCGGTTGGAGCGTTAGCTGAAAAAGTAAGAGTACCACATAAAATTATGCATATTTTAGAAGGAGAATCGCTTATCAATGATGCTTCTGGACTTGTTTCCTTTCAATTCGCAGTCTTAGCGCTTGTGACGGGAACATTCTCCTTTATATCTGCTGGAACAAGTTTTTTACTGCTTTCGCTAGGGGGGATTGCGCTTGGAGTGGTGCTTAGTTTACTGAAAATCGTGCTAATGCGTGGTCTGCGCCAACTCGGAATTGAAAATATGACTTCTTTTATGTTAATGGAAATTTTGCTGCCTTTTTTAATTTTTATGGTGGCGGAAAAGATTGGAGTTAATGGTATTTTAGCTGTAGTTAGCGCGGGAATGGTGCATTCGTTTAGTTATAAAAAAATCAATCCAGAAATGGCGCAACTTAATTTGCTTTCTAAAAATACTTGGTCAGTAATTATTTTTAGTCTCAATGGGCTTGTGTTTGTTTTACTTGGGACTCAGCTGCCGCAAATTATGACAGCTATTTGGGAAGATACGGGGATACATAAAAGCATGTTGTTCCTATATATTTTCGGAATAACGTTTTTACTACTTGCTCTTCGTTTCTTATGGATTTTGTTTTTCCGCAATTACGAGGAAAATCCCCATGCAGATTTAGTGAGCAGGCTAAAAAATACGTTTTTGTATACTGTAGCAGGTGTACGAGGCACGATTACATTAGTCAGTGCGCTATCCCTACCATTTGTTTTAGGTCAGGGCAATGCTTTTCCTGAACGTGATTTATTGATTTTTATTGCCGCTGGAGTAATTATTACGACACTACTTTTAGCTAACTTCACATTACCTCTTTTTGCTACTAAAAAAGAGGTTGTAGTAGCCGATCATACTACTGCAATTGCGCTATTACGAGATGTTGTCGGTCAATTGCAACGTTATAAAACAGACGAGAATGAAGTAGAAATGAATAATGTACTAAAAATGTATAATGGCCGAATTTTTTCGTTAATGGAACATAAAGAAGTGAGTGCTACTGAGAAAGAACTGCGGCGTTTAACGCAAGAATGGCAACTTGAAAATACAAGAAGGCTCGTATTCGAACGGAAAATTGACACCGGGGTTGGGTTATCGCTTATGATGCGGCTTGGGAAACGACTTTATGTCCAAACAAGAGCTGAAAAATATCGGGCGAGAATGAGATACCGTCAGCTTTTAAGTCATAGTATTCGTGATTTCCGCATAGTGCCACTTTCTTTTGAAGAACGTAGAAAAGAGCGAGCTAAACTCCAAAATGAAAATAATCAATTCGTCGTTCAAAAGTTAAATGAACTTGATAAAAACGAATTTAACCCTGAAATTATTTCCTTGTATTTAATGAATTTTGAACGAGCCTTAGGTTATGGCAAACATAAAAAAGAAACAGATAATGAAGAACTACAAACAACGATTGATTTAGCTTCTCAAATTGAACGGGAAACAATTCAACATTATTTTGAAAAAGGGATAATTACGAGGAAAGAAATGAAAGTTTACCGAGATAATCTTCTTGCGATTGAAGCAAGTTTCCAACTAGAATTTTAACGAAAAAAAGCAGTTAGACTATTTATTTAGTCTAACTGCTTTTTTTATCATCAAAATAATAAATAATCCGGTCAATAAATTCTTTCGTGGTACTATCAAAGTCTTTTTCTTTTTGGTTAGTTAAAAGACCAATTGGAGGTGAAATAGGTAAATTTTTAATCGGAATACGAACAGTTCCTTCTAGGAGTTCGGAATGTGCTGTGCTCGTAAAGATTGAAACACCAACGTTTTCACGGACAAAATACTTATGAGACATGCTACTAGTGAGTTCCATTTTTTTATAATCACTACCAATGGCACGTTTTAAATGTTGCTCAATTTGGATGCGAATCGGGCAATTTGCTGGAGTGAAAATAAAGCATTCATCGCGCAAATCAAGCAATTCTACAGACGTCCGAGAAGCTAAAGGATGGTTTTCTGACACAATCAAATCAAGCGTATCATGGTAAAAAGGAAAATAAAAGTTCTCCAAAATTAGCTCAGGTTCTCCGCAAATGGCAAAATCAATTTCCCCGTCAATCAACTTTTGGCTACACGTATTAGCATCATCTACAGAAACATTCACCATTAGCTTTGGAAAATCGGTTAAAAATTGTTTTAAAATTTGTGGTAAGACGAGGCTCGCGCTAGGTTCTGAGATTCCTATTTTAATAAGGCCGGCATTGCCATTTTTTAAATCAAATATTGTATGATCCAGTACTTCATATTGAGCGATTAGCTGACCTGCTCTTTCATAAAACAATCTGCCGGCGTGGGTTAGTTTTAATGTTTTCCCCCGTTCAAACAACTGCACATCCAAATCTTGTTCCAGTTGTTTAATTCGCATCGAAATAGTCGGCTGCGAATAATTTAATACTTCTGCAGCCCGCTGAAAACTTCCCGTATTTACTACCGTATAAAAAGTTTTAATGGTTCTAAATTCCAATATAATTCCCCCTTCATATTGGAGTTTTTTGATATTTCTAACAGTATACACCGTAAAATAGCCAGAAGCAATTTATTAATCTGATAAAATTCATAGGAATAATGCGGATTAGAATAGAAGTATTAGTATTACTGTGGTTAGCTATTAGTTTTTTTGATTAGCCAAACAGAATCTTTTACTTTATAGTATAGCTAATATCTAAAAACCAAGTAAGTTGATGGGAATTAAAAGGGGCGATTTGATGGGAAAAGTGACAATTATTGCTGGGGGTATCAAAACGGAATCTCGGCTGAACGGTTTAATTCAACTAGCAGCAAATCAATTAACGAATAATGGTACGGAAGTTAAAATCATCGAAGTGCACAAAATTCAAGCAGAAGCATTAGTAACGGCCGATTTTACGCATCCTGATATTCATTTAGCAAATAGTGAAATTGAGTCCAGTTCTGGCGTTATTATCGCAACACCCATTTTTAAAGCTGCATATTCAGGCGTGTTAAAAGCTTATTTAGACCTTTTACCGCTCAAAGCTTTAAAAGGGAAAGTGATTTTGCCGCTAGGGCTTGGCGGATCAAATGGACATTTACTTGCATTACAGTACGCGCTAGATCCAGTTTTAAAAGAGCTAGGGGCTGAGATAATTTTGAAAGGTCAGTTTACGGTTGATAAGCAAATCGAGCGGCTGGGTGATGGGCTTTATGAAATTGAAATTACGGCGAAAGAACGACTGGATAGTGCATTAAATCAGTTCATTTCGTTATTAAATCAAAATTCAGTGGAAGTTTAAGGAGGCGAGTAGAAAATGGCAGAAGATATTTTTAGAGTGGCGACTGTGGAAGATGCGCCAGAGTTTTTGGAATTGTTGTCGAGTGCTTTTAAGTCTGTGAAAGAACTGGGAATCGATTGGCCTTCTACTAATGCAGATTTAGCGATGGTTACCGAAAATATCGTTAATTCTTCGGCTTTTGTTTTAGAACGGAATGGTAAATTAATTTCTACAATTACTGTTCGTTTTCCGTGGGAGAGTAGTTCGCCTCCTTCTAAATATCCATTTGTTTGGTGGTTTGCAACAGCGCCAGAACTAGCTGGAAAAGGGATTGGTGATAAATTATTAACTTATGTAGAAGAGCGGGTACTTCGCGATACTCTTAAAGCTCCGGCACTTACGCTTGGTACTTCTGCTAGAAAACATCCGTGGCTACTTGATATGTATTTGCGCCGCGGTTATGAAGTTTATTTTGAACACGAAGAGGACGGCGATGTCGGTGTGATGATGCGGAAAATTTTAATTCCGGAAAAATTCGATGCCGCATTACTTGGAATACCTAGCTGGACATAAAAAAGGGGGAGAAAGAATGAAAAAGAAATATGGGATCTTAGCACTGGGCCTTGTAGTCGCATTAACATTAAGCGCATGTGGAGCGAAAGACGAACCAGAAGCAGCAAATAAAAAAGTTCAAACAATCACGGTCGGAACAGGTACACAGTTTCCTAATGTTTGCTTTTTAGATGAAAATGGCAAATTAACGGGTTATGACGTTGAACTAGTGAAAGAAATTGACAAACGTTTACCAGGCTATAAATTCAAGTTTAAAACGATGGATTTTTCTAATTTACTCGTTAGTCTTGGTGCCGGAAAAGTGGATATTGTAGCGCATCAAATGGAAAAAAGTAAAGAACGCGAGAAGAAATTTTTATTTAACGATGTAGCATATAATAATTTCCCATTACAGTTAACCGTATTAGATAGTAATAACAGCATAAATGATACAAAAGATTTAGCTGGAAAACGTGTTATCACAAGTGCGACGTCAAATGGCGCGCTCGTCTTAAAGAAAATCAATGAAGAACAAGGCAATAATTTTGAAATCGCATATGAGGGACAAGGTTCTAATGATACAGCCAACCAACTAAAAACAGGTCGCGCGGATGCAACAATTTCCACACCTTTTGCTGTAGATTTCCAAAATAAAACAAGTGCCATCAAAGAAAAAGTAGTAGGCGATGTTTTATCAAATGCAAAGGTATATTTCATGCTTGGTAAAAATAAAACGGAACTGAGCAAGGACGTAGATAAAGCACTTCAATCCATTATTGATGACGGGACATTGAAAAAATTGAGTGAAAAATGGCTTGGTGCAGATTATTCAAAAGAACAATATTAAAAAATTGGGGGTGCCATTTAAATGGATAAAGCGTTTGATGTGAAAATGATTGCTGATTTTATTCCGACGTTAGCGGGTTATTTACCAATTACGTTATATATCTTGGCACTCTCGCTTATTTTCGGTTTTATATTAGGGATTATTTTATCATTACCAAGAATTTATCAGATTCCTGTTTTAAATCAATTTGCTCGCATATATATTTCATTTTTTCGTGGAACACCAATTATGGTGCAATTATTTATTGTTTTTTACGGAATTCCAGCACTTTTTGGCATATTCGGGATTGATTTATCGCAAATGGATCCACTTTATGCCGCTATTGCAACGTATGCATTAAGTAGTGCGGCGACCATTGCAGAGGTTATCCGGGCTGGTGTAAATAGTGTAGATGCGGGCCAAGCGGAGGCGGCTTATAGTGTCGGGCTGAACGGGCGCCAAACATTTTTACGTATCATTTTGCCTCAAGCACTTTATCAAGCATTGCCGAATTTTGGGAATTTAGTCATTGGGTATTTGAAAGATACTTCGCTAGCTTTTTCGATAGGTGTGATGGATATGTCAGGTAGAGGACAAACATTAATTACGCTAAGCAATCACGCGCTCGAAGTTTATATTTCGTTATCTATTATTTACTATATTACAGCAGTCCTACTTGAGTATTCTTTCAAATGGATTGAAAAACGAGTTAAAAAAGAGAATACCAGATTCACCAGTATTTTTGATATAGAACTTTAAAGGAGAGATGATGATGCCGCTTGATGTGCCTTTTATTGGGACAGCCGTAATGGCGATGCTAAAAACGATACCGTTAACACTTGCGATGACTTTCTTTCCGATATTGTTCGGTTTTATAATCGCTATTTTACTAACGCTCATCCGGATGTACCATGTCCGTTTTTTGGAGCCGATTGCCAGGTTTTATGTGTCGTTTTTTCGAAGCACACCAGCGATTTTACATATAATGCTGATTTATTTAGGAATTCCGCTCATTGTCGATTTTTTAAGTAAGTCATTTGATTTAGGCATATCAGCAAATAAAATCCCAGTTGTGGTATTTGTGATAATCGCGTTATCCTTTACGGCGGGAGCTTACCTAACTGAGATTTTACGGTCTGGAATTATTGCTGTAGATATTGGCCAAATGGAAGCAGCTTATTCTATGGGATATACGCATGGTCAAGCGATTCGTAAAGTGCTGTTACCTCAAGCTTTTATGACTTCGCTACCGAATTTTACTAACTTATGCATCGGATTTTTGCATACAACTTCGATTGCAGCTATCGTCGCGGTTCCAGAAATCACTGGAATGGCCACGATTGTAGCCTCTGATAATTACGCTTTTCTCGAAGCATTCATTGGTGCAGCACTGATTTATTGGTTCTTAACTATTTTAATAGAAGCAATTAATTATATTTTGGAAAAGAATATCGCTAAATATCAAGGAGGGACAGTATGATTACCATTAAAAATATTCAAAAAAGCTTTGGACAAAATCAAGTTTTAAAAGGAATTGATTTAACCGTAAAAAAAGGAGAAGTAGTGACGATTCTTGGTCCAAGTGGCTCAGGAAAAACCACTTTTTTACGTTGCTTAAACTTACTGGAACGTCCGGAAAATGGTGAAATTTCTATGCATGACCAAATAATTAACTGCAAGAAACCTTCCAAAAAAGAAGTATTACAATTACGAAAAAATACTGCAATGGTCTTTCAACAATACAATCTCTTTTCCCATAAAACTGTCATTCAAAATGTAATGGAAGGACTCACTGTTGTGAGAAAAATCCCGAAAAAAATTGCGCGGGAGATTGCTGCGCGGGAGTTAACAAAGGTAGGGCTAGCCGATAAGTTTAGCGCATATCCTTCCCAGCTATCAGGCGGACAAAAACAGCGCGTTGGCATTGCACGTGCGCTCGCGATTAATCCAGACGTCATTTTATTTGATGAACCAACCGCAGCGCTTGATCCGGAACTTGTTGGTGAAGTTTTAGAAGTAATGTTAGAAATCGCTCGCGCGGGTGCAACGATGATTGTCGTCACACATGAAATGGAGTTCGCAAAACGCGTCGCAGATCAAGTCGTCTTTATGGACGGAGGGCTCATTGTCGAACAAGGCACGCCAGATGAAGTATTCAACCACACAAAAGAAGAACGAACAAAACGCTTTTTACACCGAGTTTCGGCTGATTACTTATATGAAATCAAAGAAGTGAAAAAGGAGCGTGTCATATGACTATCCGATTTAGCATTTTGGATCAAAGTATTATTAATCCCGGCGAACGTCCTAGTGAGGCTTTACAAAATACTGTAGAACTTGCAGAGCTTGCAGAACAACTTGGCTTTTATCGATTTTGGGTTGCTGAACATCATAATTCAGACGAAATTGCTGGAGCTGCACCGGAAGTTCTTTTAGGATACATTGCCGCAAAAACAACTTCTATTAAGCTCGCATCTGGCGGCGTAATGCTGCAACATTATAGTCCATATAAAGTTGCTGAACAATTTCACGTGCTTGAAAACTTAGCTCCAGGACGAATTTCTCTCGGTGTCGGTAAAGCGCCCGGTGGATTTCAACCAGCGACCGATGCCCTTCAGAAAAACTTTGCAAAGCCAATTCAAACATTTGACGCTAAGTTGATAGAATTAGTCGATTTTGTTACACGGAAACCTGCTTCCAAAGCCGAAGCAAAACCACTACCAGAGAATAATCCGGAAATCTTTTTGCTTGGCGGAAGTGTAGCGAGTGCAAGACAAGCTGCCGAACTTGGGATTTCTTTTGTATTTGCTTATTTTATTAACGGCGAAGAGGAAACTTTAAAAGAAGCACGTGATACATTTGAGCAGTATCAAGTTAATCAACTAGCAAGTTTTCAATTAGCGCCAATTGTTGTTGTAGCTGAGACAAAAGCTGCTGCAGACCGTCATATTCCAGAGCGAGAATCAATTAAAGTGGAGCTTTCGGATGGGCGGAGAGTAAATGTCGGCTCACGCGAACAAGCAGAAGCTTACGTGAAAGATATCAACCAACCGTATCGATTTATTACGCAAAAAATTGGAGCAATAACTGGGACGAAGCAAGATGTTGGAGAAGAAATTACCCGACTTTCAAAAAAATATAATATTCAAGATTTTGTCGTTTTAACACCTGTCAAATCCACGGAAATCAAACGCTATTCGTACCAATTATTAAGTGAAACGATAAAGGAGGAAGTTGTCCATGGCTAATGTCGTTGTTTGGAGTAAAGTTGGATGTCACTACTGTAAAGATGTGAAAGATTATTTAACCGAGCAAAATATTGTCTTCCAAGATATTGACGTCACAGACCATGATTACTTACGAGAAGTACTGCAAGCCAAATACGGTATTCGCCACGTTCCAGTAGTAGAAATTGGCGACATAGAAAGAGGGACTTACCAAGCAGTAACCGAAATCGGTATCGAATACTTAGAAAAAACCTTATTACAAAAGGAGGAAGTAAAATGACTAGAGAAGATACAATCCAGTTTGGCGCAATCATTCACGGCGTTGGCGGCACAACAGATGGTTGGCGCCACCCAGATATTAACCCAGCAGCAAGTACAGATTTAGATTTTTATAAAACACGTGCAAAAATTGCGGAACAAGGCCTATTTAGTTTTGTATTTATTGCTGATGGTCTTTTTATTTCTGAAAAATCTATTCCGCATTTTCTTAATCGTTTTGAGCCGATTACTATTTTATCCGCTTTAGCAGAGTCTACAGAAAATATCGGGCTGGTTGGAACATTTTCGACATCATTTACGGAACCATTCACGCTCGCAAGGCAACTTTCCTCATTAGATCATATTAGTGGTGGTCGAGCGGGCTGGAATTTAGTCACCTCTCCGCAAGAAGGCGCAGCACGAAATCATAGCAAGAAAAACCTCCCGACCCACAGTGACAGGTATACTATTGCGGCTGAACATTTAAGTGTAGTTCGTGGACTATGGAATTCATGGGAAGAAGATGCTTTTACCTATAACAAAGAAACCGGCGAATTTTTTAATCCAGAAAAATTACATCGTTTGAATCATCAAGGTGAGTATTTTCAAGTGGAAGGACCATTAAATATCGGCCGCTCCAAACAAGGAGAACCAGTCGTTTTCCAAGCGGGAGCATCTAGTACAGGTCGGGATTTTGCAGCCCAAAATGCGGAAGCTATTTTTACGCATTCAGATTCACTTGAAGAAGCTATTCAATTCTATCAAGACGTGAAAATCCGTGCTAAAAAAGCTGGCAGGAATGCAGCAGAAATCCGAATATTCCCAGGAATTAGCCCAATTGTAGCGGATACTTTAGAAGAAGCCGAGCAGAAATACACTGAATTTGCGAGTCTCATTCCGATTGAAAATGCCGTCACCTATCTCGCGCGTTACTTCGATGACTATGATTTAAGCCAATTTGAACTAGATGAACCTTTCCCTGACCTTGGCGACATCGGTAAAAATGCTTTTCAAAGTACGACAGATCGAATCAAAAAAGAAGCAAAAGAGCGAAACCTGACCCTGCGCCAAGTAGCGACCGAAGCTGCCACCCCGAAAACACCTTTTATAGGAACAAAAGAACAAGTAGCTGATTTAATCGAAATTTGGTTTCAAAATGAGGCGGCAGATGGATTTATCATCGCGTCTGACATCCCAGGTACTTTTGAAACATTTGTCAATCAAGTTATTCCGCTTTTACAAAGTCGGGGATTGTATCGAAACGAATATCCAGCCACAACCTTAAGAGGCAACCTAGGTCTGGAAATACCCAAAAATAAACAAGCCGTTAATATCAAATAATAGAAAGAAAACGGAGCGCCTTTAAGGATCTTCGTTTTTTTGTTACAATAAAAGAAAAAAGGAGCTAAACCATGCGCTTAGATAAATTATTGTCCCACACAGGTTTCGGGAGTCGCAAAGAAGTGAAACCACTACTTAAATCCGGGGCAGTTGTCGTAAATGGAACGATTCAAAAAAACAGTAAGACCCAAGTGAATCCAGACAAAGATCAAGTTACTGTTCACGGAACCCCCGTCGTTTACCAAGAATTCGTCTATTTTATGCTCCATAAACCCCAAAATGTCGTGAGTGCAACAGAAGATAATGTATCAGAAACAGTCATTGATTTGCTCGCCCAAGAAGATACGCTTACTGATCCGTTCCCAGTCGGTCGGTTAGACAAAGATACAGAAGGCTTGCTAATTATAACGAACGATGGCACGCTAGCTCACAATTTACTTTCACCTAAAAAGCATATAGATAAAACATACTATGCTAAAATTGATGGTGATGTTACAGTAGAGGATGTAGAAGCTTTCGCAGCTGGAATTGAACTTGACGATGGCTATACTTGCAAACCAGCACGCTTAGAAATTATCACTCCAAATGAAATAAAAGTAATTATCCAAGAAGGGAAATTCCATCAAGTAAAAAGAATGTTCGCTGCCCGCGGGAAAACAGTCAGCTATTTAAAACGAATTTCAATGGGGAACTTACAACTAGATGAATCTCTTGAACTCGGTGAATACCGCCCACTGACCGAAAATGAGCTTCTTATCCTTCAAAATAAATAACGATAAACGAAAATTTTCTTCCTAAAAGAAGTAGATTTTCGTTTTTTTAGTTTGCAAAAGAAAGCATTTACATATATAATAAACATGTGTTTGAAATTAAAACAAAAGTTTGGAATGGAGGTGCATTATATCGTGGAGAATAATAAAGCGAAAATGAACGAAAAGGAAGAGATAATTTTCAATTCCATCCGTAAAAATCCTTACATTTCTCAACAAGAACTGGCTGATATACTTGATTTATCAAGACCGACAGTAGCGAACCTTATTTCTGGCCTTATTAAAAAAGGTCGTATTTTAGGAAAAGCCTATATTTTAAATGAAGCCAAACAAATCGTCTGTATAGGTGGAGCGAACGTCGATCGGAAGTTTTACATTAAAGACAAGGCCCAGCTAGCTACATCTAACCCGGTACGCTCAACACAAAGTGCCGGTGGAGTTGCTAGGAATGTTGGTGAAAACCTTGGTCGCCTTGGAAAAGAAGTTATATTACTCACTGCTTGTGGAACAGACTCCGACTGGGAAGCTGTCAAAAATGCCAGTAATACATATATGAACTTAGATTATGTCACTGCATTTCCAAGCATCGCAACAGGTTCTTATACAGCTGTACTTGAAAACAATGGAGATTTGCTCGTTGCACTAGCGGACATGGATGCATACGATCACCTAACCCCAGATGTACTGGCGAAAAATGAAGGCTTGCTAAGTCAAGCGAGCGCCATTATTGCCGATTTAAATTGTCCAAAAGAAACATTAGAATACCTTGGAAGTTTTGCCGAAATTAATTCCATTCCATTAGTCTTAGTACCCGTTTCCTCACCTAAAATGTCTCATTTACCAGAACGATTGGATCACGTGACTTGGCTAATATGCAACCGAGATGAATCAGAAACTCACCTAGGAATGACCATTGAAAACGAGAAAGACTGGCGCTTAGCTGCACAAAAATGGCTAGATTTAGGCGTGAAAAATGTTATCGTTACAAATGGCAGTAAAGGTGCAGTTGCAGCAAACAACGTAGAAGGCATTATCTTTGAACCCGCTATTGTCATTGAAAACATTGTAGATGTGACAGGAGCAGGAGATGCATTTTGTTCTGCGGTAATTTATGCATGGTTAGAAGGAAAATCTTTACAAGAAATTTTAAAAGCAGGGAGCGTAAATGCTGCGCGAACACTCGAATCTGAATACACTGTTCGCCAAAATTTATCAACATCCCAACTACAAAAAGATCTGGAGGAATTCAAATGAAAAATTATCTATCATTATCTGAAGAAGTAAAACAAGCAAAAGCAGAAGGAAAAGCTATCGTAGCCCTAGAATCCACTATCATCTCTCATGGCATGCCTTACCCACAAAACGTTGAAATGGCGCGTGATGTAGAACAAATTATCCGTGATAACGGCGCAGTACCGGCAACAATCGCTTTAATCGACGGTAAAATTAAAATCGGTCTTTCTGATGAAGAATTAGAATTATTTGCTAAAAGCAGCAATGTAGCAAAAGTTTCTCGTCGTGATATTGGCTACCTTATTGCTACAAAACAACTAGGAGCAACAACAGTAGCTGCAACGATGATCTGTGCTGAATTAGCAGAAATCGGTATCTTTGTAACTGGTGGAATCGGCGGAGTTCACCGCGGTGCCGAAACAACAATGGACGTTTCCGCAGATTTAGAAGAGTTAGCGAAAACAAATGTAGCAGTAGTATGTGCTGGAGCGAAATCTATCTTAGACTTAAACTTAACAATGGAATACTTAGAAACAAAAGGCGTTCCAGTAATTGGTTACCAAACAGACGTACTTCCAGCATTCTACACTCGTTCAAGCGACGTAGAATTAACATTACGTGCAGATGCTCCAGAAGTTATCGCGGAGTCCCTTAAAGCAAAATGGGATCTAAAAATTGAAGGTGGCGCTGTAATCACAAACCCAATCCCAGAAGAATTTGCAATGGATGAAAAAGTAATTAACGATGTTATCCAAACTGCACTTAAAGAAGCAGAAGAAAACCACATCCACGGAAAAGACGTTACACCATTCCTTCTTGGAAAAGTAAAAGAACTAACAGACGGTAAGAGCTTAGAAGCAAATATCGAACTTGTTAAACACAACGCACTAATCGGTACTCAAATAGCCGTAGCTTACCAAAATATCTAATAATCAAAAGAGCTGTCGCCTTTAAGTGGTGGCAGCTTTTTTATGTTAAAATAAATTTAAAAATAAAGGAGGAATATAAATGATTGCTGTAAGCGCTTGTTTAGCCGGAATTGCCTGTAGATATGACGGAAAAGATAAAGAAATTACTAAAATGAAACAAATGGTTGAAAATGGAGAAGCGATTCCTTTCTGCCCTGAAGTTGCAGGTGGTTTGGAAACACCAAGAAATCCAGCTGAAATAGTAGGCGGAGATGGTAAAGACGTCTGGCTAGGTCGCGCTAAAGTAATGGATAATCAAGGATTAGATGTAACAGAAGAATATAAAAACGGAGCGAGTTTAACTTTGGCTAAAATGAAAGAACTCGGTATTACTCAAATAATTATGAAGGAAAAAAGTCCTTCTTGTGGAAGCTGTGCTATTTACGACGGCACCTTCTCTGGAAAAATAAAAGATGGTACCGGCGTAGCAACAGCTCTTTTCCAAATGAATGGAATCAAAATCATCTCAGAATTTACAATTTAAAGTGCAAGCGAACCCATTGGATCCCAAGGTTTTAGCGCAATTGGCTCATTACTAAATGCTTCAATCAATTCTTTAGATAAATATTTTTTATGGACCACCACTTGGAATGTGAATTCATCCATCCAATCATCACTAGCAACAAAATATCCATTGTTGCCGATCTTTTCTCCCCAACTATTTTCCACTTTCCAACGATTAACTTCATTATTAACAATGTTAACCCCAGTTAGAACCATCGCGTGAGTGAGCATACTATGTTTATAATCAAGGCGTTCCGCTTTCGTCATAGCTGTTTTAAATCCAAAAGCCTGATTTAATAAGAAAATATCAGTATCCATAATTCCAGTAGTTCGTTCTGAAAGCTGACCTACATCACAACCGAACCACACAGTTTCACCGTCTTTGATTTGATCTGCGGCGGCTTTTTTTAATACATTCATTTCCACATTCAAATACTTAATAGGCGTCCCATTTACAATATTTCCTAAATAATCGACTGTAAATGCTTGATTAAAAGGTTTATCTTTAGTTGGCGCATTGATAAGCGGGATATAATCGTTCAAATCCATATCTACATAACGTTTATAAAATTCTTTAGGCGTAATTTGTAAGTCTTGTTTAAATTCATTGTCTTTATTTCGATATTCAAAATCAAACACTTTCGGCGGTTCACCTAAAGTCATAACTAAAAGCTGGTAAACTTCAGCAAGCATTTCTTCCTTCAACCCAGCTGTATCTTCCTGCTCTCTAACAGCTTTTCTCAAAATAACTGCATCCGTGCGAAGTCTTTCGTTTAATAGATGATTTAAATCCGCAGACTTACTACTTTGATAAGTTTCTGGCATAGCAGATTTAGGAACAACCCCATATTTTTCAATAATCGAAACAAGCATATCCCACTGACCGCCATCTTGTTGAGGTGTATCAAGCAACCATGAAACTAATCGGCTATCCTCATCTTCACTCGCTGTTTCAATAATATTTTCTATAAAATAATTAGCTTTCTCTAATTTATCCCAAAAGTTAGTATAGTTCTGCGATAACTCAAAATCTTTCAGGCCTAGTGTCCCATTTAATCTATGACGAAACGTATTTAAGGCTGCAAACATCCAACACCTTCCACTTTGCTGTTGGTTAGAAACTTTGTCTGTATGAACCTCATGAGAAAAAATGGGTTGTACTGTTGCTTTTGATACAGGATTTTCTGTTGCTGCTTTAATCCCATTTTTCATAATACTAGCTTGGAAAACTAATTTATCTGGATTTTCACGCCATTTTTTGGAAAAACTTTCTAATTGCTCAAACGATATTTCAGTACTCATTTTTATTCCTCCTATATATAACATTGCCTTCTAATTAAGTATACTGCTAAAAATAAAAAGTGCATAAGAAAACAACTATCTGAACTATTATGAAGGTTTTTGGCGAATCACATGATATAATATGAATGAAATTGATTATAAATGAATGTTTTTGGATGAAAACGGTTGATTTTGAAAGAAAAAGATGATAAACTAACTTTGGATGGAGGAGTAAGAATGTTAAATGCAGAGCGAAAACAACTTATTATGGAGAGTATTGAAAAACTTGGTGTTATTAAATTACAAGAATTAGTTGAAGGGCTAGATACCTCGGAGTCAACTATTCGTCGTGATTTAATCGAATTAGAGGAACAAGGATTAATCGAACGTGTACACGGCGGAGCAAAACTTGTTATTTCTCATAATCAAGAACCAAGCATGAATGAAAAATCATTCAAAAACATTCAAAGTAAAAAAGAAATCGCAGCATATTGTGCTAGTTTGGTGGAAGAAAATGATTGTATCTATTTAGATGCAGGCTCCACAACACTAGAATTAATTACTCACTTAGCGAACCGAAATATTACTGTAGTTACAAATGGACTAACCCATATTGAAGAACTAGTTCGTCAAAATATTGATGCTTATCTTTTAGGTGGCAAAATGAAAGTGCATACAAAAGCGATTATTGGCGCAGTTGCCTTGGATAATATTAAAAATTATCATTTTGACAAAGCTTTTATTGGGACTAATGCTATGCATCCGGAGCATGGCTATACGACACCAGATATGGAAGAAGCATTTGTGAAACGTGCTGCAAAAGACTGTGCTGATCGCGTTTTTATTGTAGCAGACCATACGAAATTCAATGAAGTTAATTTTTCAAAAATGTTTTCAATAGATGAAGCTACTATTGTAACAGACTATATTCCTTCAGAAGTAAAAGAATCCTTTATCCAAAAAACTAAAATAATCGAGGTAGAAAAATGATTTATACAATTACTTTAAACCCTTCAATTGATTATATTGTGCAAATCGATCAATTAAAACTTGGCGAACTTAATCGCATGAAACAAGATTTTAAATTACCTGGGGGCAAAGGTATCAACGTCAGTAGAGTTCTAAATCAATTGAATGTACCGAGCCTTGCTACAGGGTTTTTAGGCGGATTTACTGGTGGATTTATCAAAGACTGGCTTCAAAATGAAGGCATAAAAACTGGTTTTGTGACAGTAAAAGATGACACTCGTATTAATATCAAACTAAAGCATGGAGAAGAAACAGAAATTAATGGTTTAGGTCCTACAATTGCTGAAAATGAAATTCAAGCATTTTTAAAATTGATGGACAAGGTAACTGCGGGCGACATTGTTATTTTATCTGGAAGTGTACCACCTTCATTAGGAAATGATTTCTACAATAAAATAATCCGAATCTGTAAAGAAAAACAAGCTAACTTCATGATTGATACGACTGGACAAGAACTGCTAGATGCATTACCAAATCGTCCAATCCTTATTAAACCAAATCATCACGAACTGGCAGAATTATTTGGTGTTAAGTTAAATAGCGTAGAAGATCTCATTCCCTATGGAAAAAGATGCCTAGAACTAGGCGCACAACATGTAATCGTATCCATGGCTGGCGACGGCGCTCTACTTTTTACAGGAGAAGATGTTTATTTCGCTGATGCCTTAAAGGGAGAATTGAAAAATTCAGTTGGAGCTGGTGACTCAATGATTGCCGGATTCGTTGGAACTTTCGATAAAACTAACGATCCAGTTAAATCATTTGCTGCAGGCGTTGCAACTGGGGGCGCAACAGCATTTTCAACAGATCTAGCAGAAAAAGATTTAATTAATGAATTATTACCACAAGTGAAGATAACTAAAATAACAGGGAGGCACTAAAATGAGAATTACAGACTTACTCAGCAAAGACGTTATGATTATGTCATTACAAGCTACAACAAAAGAAGCTGCCATTGATGAAATGATTGCTTCACTTAAAAGTAATGGAAAAATTAATGACGAGGTACTTTTTAAAGAAGCGATAATGAATCGTGAAGCCCAAAGCTCTACTGGAGTTGGTGAAGGAATTGCAATGCCACATGCGAAAACAAAAGCAGTTAATGAACCAACTGTAGTTTTTGCGAAAAGTGAAGAAGGTTTAGATTATAACTCTTTAGATGGTCAACCTGCTCATTTATTCTTTATGATTGCAGCTCCAGATGGTGCAAATGCAACTCATTTAGAAACACTAGCAGCACTTTCAAGATTATTAGTTCATCCAGCATTTGTTCAATCATTAAAAGATGCAAAAACACCAGACGAAGTAATCAAGCTATTTAACGAAGAGCAAGGAGATACAGAAGAAACAGTTGTTGCTCCTACATCTTCTAACGATACTGGCAAAACAGTTGTCGCGGTTACTGCTTGTCCAACTGGTATTGCTCATACCTATATGGCTGCAGAAAAGTTGCAAGAAACAGCAAATAAATTAGGTGTTCGAATTAAAGTAGAAACAAATGGTTCAAGAGGAGTAGAAAACCGGTTAACTGATAAAGAAATTGCTGAAGCTGATGGAGTTATCATCGCAGCTGATGTACAAGTAGACATGCCTCGTTTTGATGGGAAACATTTAATTGCGAAACCAGTTGCAGCAGGAATTCATAAACCAGAAGAGCTTATAAAAGAAGCTATCTCAGGGAATGCACCTGTTTATAAAGCTGAATCAGGGAGTGAGGCGACAGAAAGTACAGATGGCCTTTCCATTGGCCAACAAATTTATAAACATTTAATGAGCGGCGTTTCCCATATGTTACCATTTGTAATTGGTGGTGGGATTGCAATTGCTATTGCATTTATGCTGGATCAAATACTTGGTGTGCCACAAGATCAACTTGCAAAATTAGGATCATATAATGAAATACCAGCATTATTGAAACAAATTGGCGATGTTGCATTCGGATTTATGCTTCCAGTATTCGCGGGTTATATTGCTTACAGTATATCGGACAGACCAGGACTTGTAGCTGGTTTTGTAGCAGGTGGAGTTGCGTCTGTAGGTGGAGCAGGTTTTCTTGGCGCGTTAGTAGGTGGTTTTCTTGCGGGTTATGCAGTTGAGTTAATTAAAGTTATGCTCAAAAAATTACCAAAAACGTTAGATGGAATTAAAGTAGTCCTATTTTATCCAGTTCTATCTGTCCTAATTGTTGGACTATTAATGCTACTATTAAATGTGCCAATGAGTGCATTAAATACTTGGTTAAATGACTTCTTAAATAGTTTAAGTGGAACCAACGCGGTTATTCTAGGATTACTCTTAGGAGCAATGATGGCTGCAGATTTAGGTGGACCAATTAACAAAGCAGCCTACATTTTTGCAACTGGAACGCTTGCAGCAAGTGTTGCAACAGGTGGTAGCGCGATTATGGCGGCTACCATGGCTGCTGGTATGGTACCACCGCTAGCAACATTCGTAGCAACTCTTATTTTCAGAAACAAATTTACAGCACAAGAACGTGATGCTGGACTAACCAATTCTATTTTAGGTGCTTCTTTCATTACAGAAGGAGCTATCCCATTTGCAGCAGCAGATCCACTTCGAATGATTCCAAGTTTTATCGCAGGAAGTGCAATAACTGGGGCAATTGTAATGTTTTTAAATATTAAAGTATTAGCACCACACGGAGGAGTATTTGTTATCTTCTTAGTATCTCAACCGTGGTTCTATCTTATCGCCATTGTGATTGGAACTATAATAAGTGCAGCATTAATTGGGATCTTACGCAAAAAGCCAACAGTATAATAGACAGGAATCGTCTTTTAAATTTAAAAAGACGGTTCCTTTTTATGTGATTTCTCGAATTCTTCCTTAAAAGTTGTTATAATGGAAAGGAAGAGAGGTGGGCGTATTGGAATTTGGAGAAAAATTAATTCATTTACGAAAGAAAAATAGACTTACTCAAAAACAATTAGCGGCGAAAATTGGAACTACTGCATCAACTATCAGCAAATATGAAAATGATAACCACCGACCGCCAATCTTTATTTTGGCTAAATTAGCAGAAATTTTGGGTACTACAACAGACTTTTTACTAGATGATGTAGCAGGTTTACGAGAAAAAAATTCAGTAAATGCTTTTCCTTTAATTGGAAATCCTGAGCTTGAGAAATGGTATTTGGAATTGCCTTATACATATTCAGAAGAAGAATTATTGATGTTAAAACGAATTGCAGATGCGATTGAGAATAAAAAATAATTTAAGAAGTAAACCAGATATACGATGAGTATATCTGGTTTTTAATTTTATTGTTCAGGATCTTTTGGATCGTCTTTTTCAGAAAGCATAGTGTTATAAAATCGTCTAGATTCAGCAGCGAGTGTAGCTGGTGGAAAAAACATATTCATTGAAGGGAAATTGCTCTCCATTGTTCGCATTTTTTGTGAGAACTTCATATGTAGCATGGAGGTCCTAGCAATTTGATTATTAAAAGAGGCCAATGACATATCAATTTCAAAAGTCTGTAAATTAGAAAATTTTATCAACGTATGGTTATATCCAATTGAATGATAATCCTTGATATGTTGTGGGAAAATCCAAATACAGTCTGTTGAACTTGGTGCGACAGTTGGGAATACATAGGTAGAAGTAACCGGATCAATAATGATAGGTGGCTTATGAGTAACACCTATTAGATGCTTTGTTCCCTCCTTACGTCCATCGTAGCTTGATCCGAAAAAGTTGCAGCTGGTTTTAATTAACTCAAATGGGGTAAATTTAGAAGTATAATGAGAATCAACTTCATAAATTTCTGAATAGACTATACTTCCAGATTTTTTTGGAAAAATAATCATTGTGTGGGGATTTACTTCATAAAACTGAGTACTTATTTGTTCTTTTTTCATTTCATTCAACTCCTCTATGTTTGTATTTATGTCTAAGAAGTAACCTGAAATTATTGCGTAATGCACAAAATTCCAAATAACGACTAAGCACCAAAGTAAGTTATGAGTTATTTTTTGTCATTATAGCACATGGTAATTTACAAGTCATTAGATTTTCGTAAAGTTGTATTTTCAAGCTGTTTTCTGTTTTTTCTTGTCATATTACATTTTTTCGAAATTGTAATAAATATGAGTGAAGGAGTGGTAGTCGTGGAAATGCGTGATTTTTCTAATTCGTTGATGAATCAGGTGGGCGTCCTTAAGGGTGAAAAAGAATTAACAAATGTTTTTATCGAATGCTTCCTGACGATGCTCCTAGAAGAGAGAAAATTAGAACAACTTAGAGCTGAAATTGATAAAGCTCTCGATAATAGGAACAAAGCTAAATTTATGCAACTAACAGAAAAAATGAATAAAATCCAACAGGAAATGCTGGCTTTTGAGTAGAATATATGAAAAACTAAGATAGTAAGAGCTATCTTAGTTTTTTTGAGCTGTTTTATAAATTTTCGTAAAAAAAATGTTCCGAAAAAAGTTCTGGACAGATTGCTCAAATGTGGTAAACTAAATAAAAACATATGTTCGGTGGTGAGGGTATGACACTTCAAATAATTTCTGGTAAAGCAGGAACAGGTAAAACCACTCATTTGATGGATGAAGTAGGCGGAAAAATCAAAAAAACTTCCAAGACGTATATTTTTATCGTCCCCGATCAAATGACGTTTCAAATGGAAACAAGCTTTTTAAATAAACAAAACTTGGCAGGGATGTTAGGGACACAAATCTTCAGTTTTAGTAGGCTTGCTTGGAAAATACTTCAAGAAACAGGTGGATTATCTAAAACTTTTCTGAGTCAAACAGGTATTGAGATGGTTATTCGAAAAGCTGCTTTAGATCAAAAAGATAAGTTGAAAATTTTCTCTAGAGCTACTTCAAAAAAAGGCTTTTATTCAGAATTGGCTAAGTTATTTAAAGAAATGAAACAAGAAGAAATTTCTATAGAAGAATTAGAGAATAGCGCGACAAATCTATCTACAAGTATATCTAGCAAAGTACATGACATTTCGCTTATTTATCAAAAATATGAGGAATTATTAGCAGGAAAATTTCTTGAAAACGAGGATTATCTGAGGCTATTAGCAGATAAAATTATTGAAAGTGATTATTTAAATCAAACGGAAATAATTATTGACGGTTTTACTTCTTTTTCCAATCAAGAGTTAACAGTAATAGAAAAGCTCATGCAAAAATGCGATAAAGTAACAGTATCGTTAACTTTAAACGTGCCTGAAATTCATAAAGGTTTGGAAGAATTCAGTATGTTTAAAGCGAGCACTGAAGCATACTTTGCTTTATTAGAGATGGCTAAATTAAATAAAATTCAAGTGGAACCGGAGAAAATCCTTATAGAAAATAAACGAGCTAACTCCGAATCATTAGCCTTTTTAGCCAACGCTTGGGGAGATAATAAATACTCGTCATATGAAGGTGGAGCAAATGATTTAACCATCCGTCAAGCTAATAATAGGCGTGCTGAGATGGAAGGTGTTGCCCGCGAAATTCGGCAATTAACATTAAACGGTTATAGATACCGAGACATAGCGATTTTGACTAGAAACATCAGTGATTATGATATTTTATGTGAAACAGTAATGGAGTCATTTGACATTCCTATTTTTATAGACAAAAAACGAGCAATGGCAAAACATCCATTTATTGAATTTATTCGTTCCAGTATTGATGCGATTTTATTTAATTGGAAATATGAACCAATTTTCCAAGCAGTTAAAACAGAATTTTACTTTGATGCGGCTGAAAATGCGAGTGTTATGAGAAGAAAAGCAGATATATTAGAAAATTATGTACTTGAAAATGGTATTCAAAATAAGTGGAAATGGGAAAAAGAAGGCGATTGGATTTATCGTAAAATTCGAGGACTTTCTACCAATGTATTGCCACAAACAGATGAAGAATTGGCGACTCAAAGCATTATTAATGAAATGAGAAACCTTATTGTTGAACCGCTTTCAACGTTAGAAGATAATTTAACAAAAGCAAAAACAGGAATAGAATTTGCTACGGCTTTATATCATTATTTGGAGCAAGTTAAAGCTGTAGAACATTTAGAATCATGGAGACAAGTGGCAGAAGAAAATGGTTATTTGGAACTTGCTAGAGAACATGAACAAGCTTGGAGCTCAATATCAGAACTGCTAGATGAATTTGTAGAAGTTTTAGGTGAGGAAGAATTAGATATTAATAGTTTTTCTGAAATAATTACGACTGGCTTGGATGCGCTAGAATTTTCTTTACTACCACCTTCTTTAGATCAAATAGTTTTAGCTGATATGGAAAATGCAAAGTTGCTTAATATGAAAGTTGTTTTTGCGATTGGAATGAATGATGGTGTAATGCCACTACGTCAAAAAGATAAAGGGATTTTGTCAGATCAAGATCGCGATTCTTTACGAGTAGAAAATAGCAATTTAAAGCCATCTGCTAAAAATAACATTGGTGAAGAAGATTTATTAGCCTATAAAATAATGAGTTTGCCAAGCGACAAATTATTTCTTAGTTATCCAGCTGCAGATGAGGAAGGAAAAGTTCTTAGCGAATCGAATTATCTAAGAAAAATAAAAGGCCAATTCAAAAATTTAAATGAATCGGTTTATTTAACTGACCCAAGTTTACTGAATGATGAAGACCAAAGTAGTTATATTCGTTCTAAACAAGCTACACTGGGTTTATTAACAAGCCAATTACAAATGTATAAACGTGGTTATCCTTTATCAAATGTATGGTGGGATGCTTATAATAGTTATTTTGAAGATAACAAAGAATCTGAGGTAGCAAAACAAGTACTTTCTAGTCTTTATTATGAAAATAATACCAAACCACTCCAAGAAACAACTGCTAAAAATCTATTTGGTGAAAATATTCATGCGAGTGTTTCGCGAATGGAGAAATTTTTTAGTTGTGAGTTCCAACACTTTGCGCAATATGGCTTGAAATTAGAAGAAAGAGCTCATTATAAGTTACAAGCTGTAGACATGGGAGAAATTTTCCACGGGGCAATGGAATGGATTTCGGCTGAATTAAAGCGAACTAACCGAGATTGGGGTGATTTGACGGAGGAAGAATGTAGACAAATGGCTAAACTTGCGATGACATTTTTAGCTCCGAAGATTCAACATGAAATTTTATTAAGTTCAAAACGGATGGAATATATTCAGTATAAATTACTTCAAATTATTACAAGAGCTACTACGGTTTTAAATGAACAAGCGAAAAGCAGTGCGTTTCGCCCAATTGGTTTAGAGGTGGATTTTGGTTTGAAAGGAGATATTCCACCTTTAAAAATTCCATTACAATCAAATAGCGAACTTCTTTTACAAGGACGTATTGATAGAATTGATGCAGCTGAACTAGATGATCGTACTTTCCTTCGAATCATTGATTATAAATCTAGTTCACATGATTTGGCTCTTACTGAAGTTTATTATGGGTTGGCTCTTCAAATGCTTACTTATTTAGACATAGTTATAACAAATGCTCAAAAAATGATAGGCAAAACTGCTGAACCTGCTGGAGTTTTGTACTTTCATATGCATAATCAATATGTCCAAGCAGAAAAAGAATTGAGTGATGAAGCAATTGCTCGGGAACTGCAAAAAAGTTCCAAAATGAAAGGCTTAATTTTATCAGATCCTGTGGCTGTTTCGCTCATGGATACAAATCTGGAAAAAGGAAAGTCTTCCAATATTATTCCAGCTGAAATTAAGCAAAACGGTGAGTTAAGTGCCCGTTCCAGAACTGCAACAAAAGCAGAGTTTGATAAAATGCGCCGATTTGTAAGGCAAAAGTATCAAGAGGCAGGAAATAAAATACTAGATGGAGCTGTTTCCATTAATCCTTATAAATTAAAAGAAAAAACACCTTGTCAATTTTGTGGATTTCGCTCATTTTGTGGATTTGATCCATCCTTAACGAGTAATCAATATAGACATTTAACAAATGAAAAAACAGAAACGATTTTAACAAAAATGGATATAGAAGGAGGGACGCAGTAGCATGGGCATAAATATACCAACCAAACCAGAAAATTCTTTATGGACTGATGACCAGTGGAAAGCCATCCAAGCAAATGGGAACAATATTCTTGTAGCAGCTGCTGCGGGCTCTGGTAAGACAGCTGTTTTAGTTACAAGAATCATTGAAAAACTAATAAATGAAACAGAAAATCTAAATGTTGATGAATTATTGATTGTAACTTTTACCAATGCTTCAGCTGCTGAAATGAAGTATAGAATAGGTAAAAGTTTAGAAGAAGCATTAGTGCAAAATCCGGAATCTGCACATTTAAAAAAACAAGTCGCATTACTAAACTATGCCTCCATCTCGACTTTGCATTCATTTTGTTTGGAAATCATTCGAAAACATTATTTCGAAGCCGATATTGATCCTAATTTCCGTTTAATTGAACCTATTGAAAGTAGTATGATTCGTGATGAAGTTTTAGAAAACCTGTTAGAAAAACAATATGGTATAGAAAATAATGAAGCCTTTTTTCATCTAGTTGAATCATTTACTGGGGATAGAACTGATGCTGAGTTGCATACGTTAATCTCGAAACTTTATGATTTCTCTAGAGCAAATCCAAACCCTGATTTATGGTTAGAACAAATGGTAAGTTTTTACGATACAGAGGCGATTGCTTCCATCACAGAATTACCTTATTTTCCAATTATTAAAGAAGATATCCAACTTAGAATGAATCAAGCTAAAAGTTATTTGCTAAACGCGATAGATTATGCAAATGAAAATAATGGACCGGCGCCTTATTTAAGCACATTAGAAAATGATTTAGCGCAAATTAACACTTTATCAAGTAGTAGTTGGGATAATTGGCAAGACATGAAATTTAGTGTTGAGAGCATTGATTTTAAACGTATACCTGCGCTTAAAAATAAAGCTGATTTTGATGAAGAATATGTAGAAGAAGCAAAAAAACTCCGTGATGCTGCAAAAAAAGAAGTGAAAAATGTCTTAATAGATTGGTTTTCAAGAGAAGAAGAAAATTATCTAGCTGATTTAGACAAAATGAAACCAGATATTAAAACGTTAAGTAAATTAGTGAAAAATTTTGCTGAAAGCTTTTTTGAGGAAAAACAACAACGTGGAGTATTAGACTTTAATGATTTAGAGCATTTAGCTTTAAAAATACTTTTAAAAAATGGTGCTCCCTCTGATGTGGCAAATAGTTATAAAAACCAGTTCAAAGAAGTATTAATTGATGAATATCAAGATACTAATATGGTGCAAGAAACTATTCTTTTGCTTGTCACTAATTCGAATGATACAAAAGGAAACTTGTTTATGGTAGGGGATGTAAAGCAATCGATTTATCGTTTTCGATTAGCGGAACCAACTTTATTCATGACGAAGTATCAAGAATATCAGCAAGACGGAGAAGGCAGCGGAATACGAATAGATTTATCTCAAAACTTTAGAAGTAGAAAAGAAGTTCTTGATGCTACCAATTTTATTTTTCATCAGTTGATGGATAAGCATATTGCAGAAATCGATTATGATGAGGCGGCTGAGTTAACTTTAGGGGCTAGTTTTCCTGAAGCTAACAATATGGCAACAGAACTTTTGTTAATTGATATGAAATCAGAAGAAAAAGAATCTGAGGATGAATTATCGCCACAAGAATTGCAAAAAAATCAAGTTGAATCAAGAGCTATTGCGACAAAAATTAGAGACATGATAGATAACAAGTTTCCAATTTATGATAAAAAGTTACAACAAAATAGACCAATTCAATACAGAGATATTGTTGTTCTAGCAAGAGCCATGACGAGTGCACCAGATATGGAAGAAGCAATGAAAATAAAAGATATACCTTTCTATGCCAATAATAATTCTGGTTATTTCGAAACGACAGAAGTAGCAACAATGATTGCTCTAATGAAAGTAATCGATAATCCATATCAAGATATTCCACTAGCAGCAGTTCTGCGTTCTCCAATAATCGGTTTAAATGAAGAAGAATTAGGGCAAATTCGGATGGCGAAGAAAAAAGGCTATTTTTTTGATGCGATGCTAGCCTATAAGGATATTACAGTTTCGGATGCAGCAAATAAAATTAGTCGTTTTATAACACAATTAAACAATTGGCGTGAACTGTCTATTCGGGAGAATTTGACTGCCTTAATTTGGCAAATCTATCAAGAAACAAACTTCTATGAATTTGTAGGCGGGTTACCAGGTGGAAAACAACGTCAGGCTAATTTACGCGCTTTGTATGATCGTGCGAATCAGTATGAAAAAACTTCTTTCCGTGGATTATTCCGTTTTGTGCGTTTTGTTGAGCGATTAGAAATTCGTGGAGATGATTTAGGCACAGCCAAAACGCTCGGCGAAAAAGAAGATGTAGTGCGTATGATGACGATTCATGCAAGTAAAGGTTTGGAGTTTCCAGTAGTTATAGTTTCAGGATTAAGTAGAAAATTTAATATGCGTGATATTTATAGTAAAACACTATTAGACAAAGACTATGGTTTTGCTTCTAACTATCGAGATATAGAAAAGATGATTGTCTATCCAACTATCATGCAACAAGCGATAAAACAAAAAAAATCTCGGGAAATGATTGCAGAAGAAATGCGAGTTTTATATGTTGCACTTACTCGTGCGGAAGAAAAACTAATTTTAACGGCAACTGTTCCAGATTTTGAAAAAACAAGTAAAAATTGGTTGCAAGTAAGTAACCAACAAGAAACTATTTTACCAGCAGCAATTCGAGCGAAGGCGAAGTGTTATTTAGATTGGATTGGAAATGCTACAATCCGCCACAGCCATTTTAAAGAATTATTATGTGAAGAAAAGATTAAAACACTTCTAACAGATATGAAACTTCAAATTGAAATTAAAACGAAAGAAATGTTCCTAACTGATGACTTAGAAAAGGAAAAATCAGATAACTGGATGGAGAATGTAAAAGCACATAAGCAAGTGCCCGTTAAAAGTCCATATAAGGATGAAATTGAGCGTTTTATGCATTACCAATATAAAGATGAGGAATCTACTGGAATTCGCGCTAAACAGTCTGTGACAGAGCTTAAAAGACAATTCTCTTTGCAAGATAGTTGGAGTGATACATCTATCCTAAAAGAATTCCAAAAAGTATCTTTAGACCGACCTAAATTTTTGCAACAAAATAAATTGTCTGCTACAGAAATTGGTACGGCAATGCACACATTAATGCAAGCTGTGCCACTACATGATAAACCAACCGAAAAAGATTTAATCTCATTATTACAATCAATGAGAGAAAAAGATATCCTTACAGAAGCACAAATTAAAGCTATCAATGTTAACCAAATTATTGCGTTCTTTGAATCAGCTCTAGGAAAAACCGTTTTGCAGAAAAAAGATAAAGTGAAGCGTGAAGTTCCATTCAGTTACTTGCTTCCTGCAGCTAAATTATACGAACAAACAAACCTTGATGAACACGTGCTCATTCAAGGTGTTGTTGATAGCATGATTGAGGAAGAAGAATCCATTATTTTAATCGATTACAAGACAGATAAAATTGAAGGACGATATGATAACTGGGGGGTAGCAGAGAAAGTGATGAGGGAGCGTTATCAAATTCAAATTAAACTTTATGCAGAAGCTATTCAAGCAATTAGTGGGAAAAAAGTTTCTCAAGCATATTTATATTTTTTCGATGGACAACATATTTGCCAAATAAACATAGAGGAAGGTATTTAAATGAAATGGTTAAGCTATTCATATAATGGGCAACTTAATTATGGTGCTTTAGTAAATGAAAATAAAATTATCTCAGCACAAGCTATTTTTCAAGATCCACCAGCTACTTTATTAGATGTTATTAAAGAAAAACCTGTTGTTCCGGACATAAAGATGGCAGAGGAAAGTATTGACCTAGCAGATGTAGAAATCCAAATACCTTTTATGCCTCCTAATAACATTATCGCAGTAGGGAAAAATTATTATGATCATGTATTAGAAATGGGGAATAGAGGAGATATACCTGACCATATTCTTGTCTTTACTAAAAGTGCGAATAGTTTACTGCCCCATAATGGCGAAATTGAGTTGCATCAAGATATAACAAATAAGCTAGATTATGAAGGTGAGTTAGCAGTTATAATTGGAGAAAAAATTAGAGATGTATCTGAAAGGGAAGCTTTATCATCTATTTTCGGGTTTACTATTTTGAACGATATTACAGCTAGAGATTTGCAGAAAAAACATAAACAATTTTACATTGGGAAGAGCCTTGATGCTAGTTGTCCAATTGGACCATTTATACTTGAATATCAACCTAGTGAAGAAACTGTTTTCCATATTGAAACAAAAGTAAATGGTGAAGTAAGGCAATCTGATTCTACAGAAAAATTCATTTTCAATTTAGCGAAAGTTATCTCTGATTTATCAAAAGGTCATACTTTACTTCCAGGAGATATAATTGCAACGGGGACTCCAAGTGGTGTAGGGAGCGGGATGAATCCTCCGACCTTTTTACAGGCAGGGGATACAGTTGAAATTACAATCGATAAAATTGGCACTTTAACGAATAAAGTTAGAAAATCTTAATAGGGAAGAAGGAAGTATTATGTGGGGATATGTACATTTAATTTCTTGGGTAGCAATTGTTGTTTTAACCATCACAGCGTTACTAATCTATTCAAAATCTGTTAAAGGATTTACCATGTTACAAATGATTAACCGAGTTTTTTATATTTTAGTCATATTAAGTGGAATTATGATGGTGCAATACAGTGTGAAAGAAAGCTGGATTTTAGCTATATTTAAAATCTTAATGGGAATTATTGTTATTGGTGTGGTGGAAATGTTGCTTAGTTATAGAAAACAAAAAAAGCCAACAGGAATGTTCTTAATGATTTTCATTATAGTGGTAGTTATAACCGTGTCACTAGGCTTCTATTTATCAGGTGGTTATCCATTATTTAATTAAAAATCAAAAAAATAATAAAAAAGACTTCTCTTTTCTCTAGAAAGTTGGTATGTTATGTTAGGGCCAAAAAAGGAGAGAAGAAGATGAGTTCAAAATTAGTGTATAAAGAATATGCTAAAAAAACCGCTATTGCTATCATAGCAGCACTTTTAAATGCAATTGGTATGAACTTCTTTTTAATACCAGCTCAAGTTTATGCTGCTGGATTAAATGGGGTTGCGCAACTAGGATCAGACATGTTACGTGATACAATGAATATTTCGATTTCGACAGGGCTACTTGTTCTGCTGTTAAATATTCCCGTTGCTATATTAGGTTGGTTAAAAGTAGGGAAATCCTTTACTGTTTTTAGCTTTTTAACTGTTGCTTTTATGTCTTTTTTCTTAATTGTTATTCCAGAAGTACAAGTTTCGAATGACATTTTACTTAATGCGATTTTTGGAGCATTAATTGCTTCGGTGGGTGTTGGGTTAGCATTGAAATTTGGGATTTCGACAGGTGGGCTAGATATTTTAGCTATGTATATTACAATTAAAACAGGGCGTTCATTTGGAAAGTATTTCTTACTATTAAACGGTATTATCATTATTGTGGCAGGATTTGCTTATGATTGGACTTTTGCTCTCTATACGTTAATTTCTTTATATGTACAAAGTAGAGTAATTGACATTATCCATACTAGACATCAAAAACTAACTGTAATGATTATGACTCAGCATTCTGAAACAGTTATTAAAGCTATCCATGAGAATATGGTTCGAGGAATAACCGTAGTAGATGCGATGGGTGGATATTCAAAACAGGATGTTGCTATGCTAATCATGGTTATTACACGTTATGAGCTATATGACATTACACATATTGTTGGAGAATTTGACCCTAAAGCATTTATTAATGTCATGGAAACTTCGAGTGTGTTTGGAGATTTTCGTTCAGAAGCAGACCAAAAATTAGCGCTAGCTATGTATAAAAATAAAATGATGTAAAAAAAGCTGCAAAGTCATGGTTGAAACAAAAAATTAGAAATTCTAACTTTTGTAAGGCCATGCTTGCAGCTTTTTGTTATAGGTTTAAGTTTTCTTCTAGATATAAAGCGATTCCGTCATCCTGGTTAGATGCGGTTACAACATTTGCGACGTTTTTTACAGATTCAGCGGCATTACCCATTGCAACACCAACACCAGCATAATCAAGCATCTGTAAATCATTCGTTTCGTCACCGAAAGCGATAATATCTTTACGGTCGAATCCAAGTGTTTTTGCAGCAGCTTGTACACCGATTGCTTTGTGAATGCCAAACTTGATAATTTCTACAGCTGGCCAAGCAGATGCTCCCCAAGTATGGTGAGAAATAACGCCAGAAAGTGATTCGTCTAAATGTTTACTAATTAAATCTAGTTGATCAAGTTGACCGAAAAATAACAGCGATGTCGCATCTGATGTAATGGCATCGCGAATATTTCCAAAAACAATATTTTCTGTTCCTAAATGGAATGTCTCTGGTACACTATTATTGCGTTCTTTCAAAAAGACATTATCCTCTACTTCAGCCGCAATATTATCTAGCGCGAAATCATTGGAGAAATCAAGCAATTCTCGAACTACTTGTAAATCAATTGCGTGATGATAGCCTTCAGTGAAAGTGGTAAGTCTTGGATGATGATAAACAGCGCCGTTAAAATTTACAATAGGTGTAGTTAATTCAAGCTCATGATAATACGAGCCGCTAATTCGGTAAGGGCGTCCTGTTGCGATCATTACTTCGTGACCGGCCATTCGTGCTTTTTCCAATGTGTTTTTAGTATGCGAGGAGATAGTTAAATCATCTCTAAGTGTTGTGCCATCAAGATCTAGTACGATTAATTTTTTAGACATAGTTTGCTCCTTTAATTCATATGGTTAGTTCATAACTGCCCTTCATGCTAAAATAAGGGCACAGGTTAATGATAGACGTTTATTACCTATTTGTAAATGATTCCGTTCTTTACAATAACTCAATAAAACCTATAGAAATGAGGCTTCACAATGATTCAAGTGGAAAATGAACTAATTGCGGAAATTCCAGTTTTACATATTAGTAATCGTGAAAATGCAGGAAAAGAGTTACCGACTATTATTTTTTATCATGGATTTACTTCACAAAAAGAACTTTATTTACATTACGGTTATTTGCTTGCACAACGAGGTTTCCGGGTGGTTTTACCTGATGCTAAATTACACGGAGAACGTCTTCAAGGCGCGAATCCGGAAGATCAAGCTACTTATTTTTGGGATGTTATTGAAACGAATATTACTGAATTTCCGCTAATTACAGATGAATTAATTAAAACAGGAAAAACAGATGCTAACCGTATCGGTGTTGGAGGAGTGTCGATGGGGGCAATTACATCCCTTGGTTTACTCGGACAATATGATTATATTAAAGTGGCAGTTAGTTTAATGGGAAGCGCTTATTATGTCGACTTTGCTAAAGAATTATCTAAATATGCTTTGACACAGGGGTTAACTTTTCCTTATGATGTTGATGAACGGATTTTAGCTTTACAGAAATTTGATTTAACCCAAAACATTACGAAAATTAATAACCGCCCATTGTTACTTTGGCATGGGAAAAAAGACGATGTAGTTCCTTTTGCGTACAGTGAAAAACTATATCAGACATTGGTTGAAGAGAGCTTAGCAGATAATGTCGAATTTATTATTGATGATAATGCAAAACACAAAGTTTCAGTTGAAGGAATGCTACAAGGAGTTAGCTTTTTTGAGAAATTCTTATAATGAAAATCATTCTCATATATGATACAATAAATGTACAAAATTGCAAAAAGGAGGCATATGCTTCATGGATGAGCAACTAAAAGAAAATCTAATGGGCGCGCTGGAACAAGTAATTGATCCGGAGCTTGGAATTGATATTGTAAACATTGGACTTGTATATGATGTTGAGTTAGATGAAGATGGGCTTTGTACCGTATCAATGACGCTTACGACGATGGGCTGTCCACTTGCAGGGATTTTAACAGAGCAAGTGCAAATGGCATTAAGTGATATCCCAGAAGTAAAAGATACGAATGTGAATCTTGTTTGGAATCCACCTTGGACGAAAGATCGTATGTCACGCTATGCAAAAATAGCACTTGGTATACGTTAAATTAAATAAAATTAACAGGTAGGGCGTATGTTACGCCGTGCCTGTTATTTTTATACGAATGAATCGAGGAATTTTAAATGAATTATGAACTAATAAGTGATTATAAAGACAATAAAATGTACCGTGATAGTTTTAATAAACTTGCAGAAAGTACGTTTGATATTAATTTTGAAGAATGGTTTCAAAAAGGGTTTTGGAATGATAAATATATTTGTTATTCTTATTTAGATAAAAATGAAATCATTGCTAATGTTTCTATCAATAAAATGGATCTGATTTATCAAGGGAAGGATTGTAAGGCGCTTCAAATAGGTACAGTAATGACCCATCCAGAGTATCGCGGCCAAGGGCTTATGAAGCAGTTATTGGATCATGTAATCACTAAGTATGAACATGACTATGATTTTCTTTATCTTTTTGCAAATGATTCTGTGCTTGATTTTTATCCGAAGTTTGGTTTTGAGCGAGTGGAAGAGAGTAGTTTTACCGTGGATGCTAGTATTTTGAAAAAGAAATTTTCCAAAATAAAAAAGCTGAATCCCGATAATAAAACCGATTTCCAGCTAATTAAGCGCATTGTATCCGAACGAGTACCACTTTCTAGTACATTAGATGTGAAAAATAGTGAAGACTTGCTTATGTTTTATTTATTGATAGCTTTAAAAAATGATATTTACTATATAGAAGAAATAGATGCAATTGTTTTATTTGAGCGAGAAGAGACGGACTTGTATGTATTAGATATTCTTAGTGTCAAAAAACTAGATGTGGTGGAAGTTTTAAGTTATATGCTTAGTGACGGAATCATGACGATACATCTCTTATTTACGCCTGAAAAAGATACGCGTATTGATGCGGCATATATTATCGAGACGGAAGATATATTATTTGTGCGTCCGAAAATCCTTACAAGTGAATCTTATTTCTTATTTCCAGCTACGTCTCATGCTTAAGCTAGCTGATTTTCTAATTTTGTTAGGCGTTTTTCTAAGTTTTGTTGATGTTTATATTGTTCAATGATTCTTTTGGCTAGTTGTAGTTCGGCTTGGGCAGTCATTAAATGGTCTTGTCCGTGAATTAATAAAAATGACGGGTGTGCTACGGTTTCGGTGTCGCGAATCGAGACTAGTTTTGTTTGCCAAACGTGACCTTCTTGAAACTGTTCTTGGGCCATTTGTAAATGCTTGTCTGCCTGATCAAATTGGTATTTTTCAGCATAATCAATTGCTTTATATGCTTCTTTACGTGTGTTTCCCCCATGTAAAATGAGTTTTACAACAGCTTCTTCTACTTGAATCTCCATTTTTCCACCCCAACAGTTGATTGTTTTCTTTTATTGTAGCAAATGGCTAAACAATATGACAATAAATTAGCAATAAATCAGCCTATGGAAGGATGTATTTCATTTCGTTGCGCGTATAATGGGATGTAGAAAAAGGTGTGGAGGGATTAAAATGGAAGAACGTTTGTATGAACTAGAAGATAAAGTGCAGGATTTAGAGCTAGAAGTACACGATTTACGTGAAAGAATTCAACTACTCGAAGATAGACCAGCTGCTCGTCCTAGTCTGATTGGACATAATGTATGGGTGTTAATTCCATTAGTCGCTATTTTTTCATGGATGGTTGTTGAAATCTTTGGTTAAAAGGAGCTTTTAATAGTCTCCTTTTTATTTATAAAAATTTATTTTATACAAAAGTATATGATAATAGTAAAGTTTTCTTGTTTTTTTAAGTTCGTCACAAAAAATCTATATTTATTTACTTGCTTTTTTCGAGAACAATAGTAAAATAAGTTATAGGATAGAGTTTTACCTCGATGAAAGTTTCATTTTATTAATGTGATTTTCATGGGGATAAGACCCTATCATGGTTATAATGACTTTTGGTGTATCCATCTTCCAATAGAATGGCAACTAGTCAGACATCTGTTTAGACACCAAAATCATTATTTGTTTTCATTCATCTCATTGGCCGTGTAGTTTATGTCTATGCCTCATCCCGTTATGCATGGACGACCGAACATGATGGCAACGCTGGAAATGTTTATTTCGAGCGTCTTTTTTTGTCTTCTTTTATAGGCGGAATAATTTAATAACAACCTAGTTATTGTTATACTGTAGAGGAGGATAGGAGGAGATTTATATGACTTTAAAAGGTAAAAAAGTTATTGCACTTGTCAGTGAAGACTTTGAGGATTTAGAACTTTGGTATCCAGTGCTTAGATTGCGCGAGGCAGGAGCTTCTGTGCATTTAGTGGCAGAGGAAGCGAAAAAAGTTTATCACGGTAAGTACGGAGTCCCTGTTACTTCTGACTATGATTTTGATTCTGTTCGCGCAGAAGATTATGATGGGATTTTAGTTCCAGGTGGCTGGTCCCCAGATAAGCTACGTCGTTTTGATAGTGTACTCAATTTGGTTCGTGCTTTTGATAAAGCGAAAAAACCAATTGGACAAATTTGCCACGCTGGTTGGGTACTTGTTTCTGCCGGAATTTTAGAAGGTGTGAATGTAACAAGTACGCCAGGAATTAAAGATGATATGACAAATGCGGGAGCTATTTGGCATAATGAGCCAGTTGTAACAGACGGACACATTATCTCGAGTCGCCGCCCACCAGACCTTCCAGAATATTTACCAGCGTTCATTTCTGCTCTAGAAGATTAAAAAAAGAAGCATTTCCGTTTTGGGAATGCTTCTTTTTATTTTAAAAGTAAAAAGTAACAATAAAACCAATAAAACTAGGAATAGCTGCAACTAAAAGTAGGATACTCCAGCGTAATTGGCTTTTTCGACTAGGGTTTCCACTGCGACCACCAAAGGAAACGAAGGCGGATAGAATGATGGATGCAAAAACAATGATAGTTGTAACAATGGAATAGAGAGTGGATACAGTGTAATCAGGTATCAAAAAGCTTGCTAGAAAAACAACCACAGCAAGTGCGACACCGGCGAGTAGAGATTTTAAAAACACGACAAGTTCAACTCATTTCTAATTAGTTTCTCTCTTCTTTATAGCAAAATAGCGGGTTTTTGTCCAATAAAAGAGCGCCTACCTGAGTTTGGTAGACGCTTTTATCCATTTATTAATGTGGTAAAAATGCTACAAGAATGAAGAATAATATGGCGATAACGATTAGGAACCAGTTAAGTTCGCGCCATTTACCAGTGAATACTTTTAATACAGGGTAAGAAATAAATCCGAATGCTAAGCCGATAGCGATGCTTGAAGTAAGTGGCATAGCTAGAATAACTAAGAAAGCAGGAAAAGCTTCATCTAGCGTATCCCAATCAATTTCTTTTACTGCGCCAATCATCATGCTACCAACAACGATAAGAGCTGGTGCCGTAATAGCAGAAATTCCAGAAACAGCGCCGACGAGTGGAGCGAAGAATGCCGAAACCATGAATAGGATAGCTACTGTAAGAGTAGTAAGACCAGTACGTCCACCAGTTGCAACCCCAGCTGAAGATTCGATATAAGCACTTGTTGGAGTTGTACCGAACATAGAACCAACACTTGTTGCAACCGCATCAGCCATTAATGCTTGTTTGGCGTTTGGTAATGATTCGCCTTTCATCAAGCCTGCTTTTTTAGCAACACCGATCATTGTACCGGTTGTATCAAAAATCGTTATAAGTAAGAAGGACAAGACGACAGCATAGAGCCCGTAACTCATCACATCACCAAAAGCGTGAATAGGATTAGTGAAGACGAATTCTGGCATTGGTGGAAGTTTGACAATACCTTGTGTAAATTTAAGTTCACCAGTGATAAAAGCAATGATACCAGTGGCAATCATCCCAATAAATAAAGCACCTTTTACGTTTAAAGCAAGCAAGATTAAAGTAATTAAAAGACCAACAATAGCTAAAATAGCTTCTTTGGAATGTAAGTCACCTAAACCTACTAAGTTAGAATCATTAGAAACGATAATGCCTGTCATACGGAAGCCAAGGAAAGCGATAAATAAACCAATACCGGCAGTAATCCCAGCTTTTAAATTATGTGGAATGGCTTCAATGATTTTTTCACGAAGCGGTGTTAAAGATAATAGTAAGAAAATAATACCTGCTACAAAGACCGCAGCGAATGCGACCGAATAATCTAGTTTTTGTGTTGTAACTACTGTTACGAAATAAGCATTCATACCAAGTCCTGGCGCAATCGCGATTGGATAGTTAGCGAAAATCGCCATCCATAATGTACCAATAACTGCTGAAATGATTGTTGCCATAAATACAGTATTGAATGGAACACCTGCTGCGGAAAGAATTGCTGGGTTAACGACTACAATATAAACCATCGTGAGGAATGTAGTAAAACCAGAGATAACTTCCGTTTTAACATCTGTACCGTTTGCCTTTAATTGAAACATGCGTGTGTTTCACTCCTTTTTTAAAAATCATGCTTAATGGTAAATAACGAACATTAAAAACCACAAATACAATATTATTCGTTTTTTACTAAAAAAGCAACCCTTTTTTGAAGATTTCTTAAATAGTTTATCTATGTTACAATGAAAGTATCACTTATACTAGGAGGATGCATGTGAAGGCGGTTGTTTTTGATTTTGATGGGACCATGCTTGATACGGAGAATTTATGGTATACAGAGACAATGAACTATTTGAAAGATACGTATGATATTGATTTGCCAGATGAAATTTATCAACAAATTATTGGCACAAGTGAAGAACCGATTATTCGTTATATGATGGAAGCAACGAACGGGGCTTTTGATAAAGAAGCTTTTTTAAGTACCGTGGCGGAAGCTTGTTATCTTGGCCAACAGTCACTTGACTTTCGTGATGGTTTTAAAGAATTTTTTGAACAAGTAAAAGCGAATGATTATAAAATAGGTCTTGCAACGAGTTCGGGATTTGACTGGATTGAGCCTACGTTGGATCGTCTGGGCATTTTAGCTGATTTTGAAACGATTCAAACGGCGGATCATGTGGATGAAATTAAACCACATCCGGCACTTTATTTGCAAGCAGTAGAAGCTCTTGGTGTGAAGCCAGAAGAAGCCATTGCTATAGAAGATTCAAAAAATGGTGCACTATCCGCAATGCAGGCGGGGTTAAAAGTATATATCGTACCAAATGAAGCTACGAAAAATATCACTTTTCCAAAAGGGGCGACGGTTGTTTCTTCTTTTGCAGAAATCAATTTAAAATAAAAAAAGAGCAAACTTGCGAATGAAGCGAGTTTGCTCTTTTGATTAAAATGTTAATTTAGCTAGACGGTCAAATGCTTCTTCTAGTACACTTATGTCTTGGGTTGCGGCTAAACGAACATAGTTATCACCAGATTCACCGAAAGCTAGCCCAGGAATTACGAGGACTTGTGTTTCTTTTAAGACATATTCTGTGAAGGAAACAGAATCCATTTGTGTTTTGGAAATATTAATAAAGGCATAAATCGAACCTTTAAGTGGATGTAAGGAAAGATAAGGGATTTCTTCTACCCGTTTTGAGATGTATTCTAGGCGTTTTTGGAAAGTTTTTGTGACTAAAGGAATTAGTTTCTCGGAATGGTTTAACGCGTAAATAGCTGCTCTTTGGGACGGCGTGGGAGCGGAATAAGTAATTCCTTCATTTATGATCTTCGCTGCTTCATTTAAATAAGTAGGAGCAATCATATAACCTAAGCGCCAACCTGTCATCGCGAAATTTTTAGACATGCTACCAAATGTAATCGTATGGTCCGGTGCAAATTTGGCCATTGGTACGAAGTCTTCATAAAAACTAAAACCATCATACACTTCATCAGATAAAATAAAGAAATCATATTTTTGGGCTAAATTAGCAATTTTTTCAAAAGTTTCTGGTGAAAAAACAGCACCAGTCGGATTGTTAGGTGAATTTAAAATTAAAGCTTTCGTTTTATCGGTAATGGCTGCTTCTAAAATATCGACATTAATCGCAAAGTCGTCTTTTTCATATGTTGGAATGATAATTGGCGTACCACCAGAATTCAATACTTGATCTTTATAAGGAGAGAAGTAAGGTTCATGAATAATGACTTCATCGCCGTCGTCTAAAATGGTTTGCAAAGTTAAATACATGCCATGAAGTGCGCCGACTGTTGCACGGATTTGGCTACGTTCAAAAGAAAGGGCATAGTTACGGCTGAAATAACCACGAATCGCATCGATTAGTTCCACATCCCCACCAGATTCTGTATATTTTGTATGACCAGCTCGAACATCTTCGAAAGCAGCATTAATAATCGATTCATCCGTGATTAAATCAGGATCACCGATGGATAAATCGAGAATATCAGGCATTGTTTTTGCAAGCGTTCCAATATCAGCTAGGATATTAACGGGCATTTGTTGATGTTTTTTAGCAATCTTTGAATTATTCATCATGTTTAATTAGCTCCTTTTTTCTATAAGTGCAGATAAACGCCTCACCTAAAATAGGCGAGACGTAATCTATGTTTATGCTAATACTTTTCCTAAAAAGTCTTTAGTACGATCGTTTTGAGGGTTTCCGAATATTTCTTCTGGTGTACCTTGTTCTTGAACCACTCCGGCATCCATAAAGACAACACGGTCGGCAACTTCTCTTGCAAAGCCCATTTCGTGTGTGACAACAACCATCGTCATACCTTCTTTCGCAAGCGACTTCATAACGCTTAAAACTTCACCGACCATTTCGGGGTCGAGTGCGGAAGTTGGTTCATCGAATAGCATTACGTCAGGATTCATTGCAAGGGCTCGCGCAATAGCGACCCGTTGTTGTTGTCCACCAGAAAGCTGGGAAGGATAACTAGTTGCTTTATCAGCCAGGCCGACTTTTTCAAGTAGAGAAAGGGCATGTTTTTTAGCAGCTGAACTATCTTCGTTTTTTACTTTCATTGGAGCTAACATTAGGTTTTCAAGGACATTTTTATGCGGGAATAAGTTGAAGTTTTGGAAAACCATGCCCATTTTTTGACGAAGTTCGTTCACGTTTGTTTGTTTTGCCATTAGGTCTTTGTTTTCGAAGAGAATTGTGCCGGTTGTTGGTTGTTCTAATAAGTTTAGGCAACGTAAGAAGGTACTTTTCCCGCTTCCGGAAGGGCCGATAACTACGACCACTTCTCCGGATGCGATTTCAAGGTCAATGCCTTTTAAGACTTCTAATTTACCGAAATGTTTGTGTAAGTTTTTAATATTAATCACTTGTTCTCATTCTCCTTTCAGCAACACCTAGTAGCCTTGACAAGCTAAATGTTAGTACAAAGTAAATTAATGATGTGATGATTAGCGGGATAAACGGTTTGAAGCTTGCTCCTTGGACTACGCCAGTCATAAACATTAGTTCTGTTACACCGATAACCGATACGATGGAAGATTCTTTAATAACAGTGACGAATTCATTCCCAAGTGCAGGCAGAATATTTTTCACAGCTTGTGGCAAGATGATATAACGCATGCTAGCTCCTTGTGTCATACCAAGGGAACGAGCTGCTTCCATTTGGCCTTTATTGACAGCAGAAATACCTGCGCGGATAATTTCAGCAACATAAGCAGCACTGTTTAGCGATAGGGCGATGCAACCAGAAACAAAGGCGGATACATCCATACCGATAATTTGTGTCCCGAAAAAGACGATGAAAATCTGAATTAGAAGTGGCGTACCACGAACAAATTCAATATAACATGCTGCTGGCCAGCGTAACCATCTTGTTTTCGCAAGTTTCATAAGGGCTAGTAATGATCCGAGAATTGCGCCACATAATACGCCAATTGCAGCAAGAGCAATCGTAATTAATGTACCAGTGATAAAGTAATTACCGTATTTTTCGTAAAAGCTACCGTCTTGGAACATTAGTTTGTTGGCTTCGTTTTGGTATTTCTTCAGTAAGCCGGTATCTTGAATATTTTTAATAGAAGCGTTAACTTTTTCTTGTAAAGCGGTGGAACCTTTTGGCATTGCAATGGCTGTCTCCTTGCTACCATTGACAAATTTAATATCTGCTAATGCGAGTGTTTTATCTTGGCTAATATAAGCTTCTGCAACTGGACCTTCTAATACTACTGCATCAAGTTTATTGCTTTTAAGGTTCAGGATTAAATCGGGTACTTTTTGAAGGGAAACAACGTCTGAACCAACTAGTTCATTTTTAGCTAATTCTTCTTGCGTTGTTTGTTTTTGGGCACCAACTTTAATGCCATTAAAATCATTTACACTTGTAAATTTCTCTTTATCCGTTTTTCTAATTACAACGCGTTGTTGTACAAACATATACGGGTCAGAGAAATCGACTTCTTTTTGACGTTCTGGAGTTGGTGACATACCAGAAATAATCATATCAATTTTGCCAGTTTTTAGTGAACCGAGCAAGCTATCGAAGTTCATTTCTTTAATATCTAACTTAACGTCTAAATCTTTGGCAATTTTTTCAGCGATACTTACATCAAAACCGACAACCTTATCTTTACCGTCGATGGTTTGATGAAATTCATACGGCGGATAATCAGCAGAAAGTCCAACTGTTAAAACACCTTTTTCTTGAATTTTAGTTAAAGTTTCATCTTGCGTATCAGCGGCTAACACTGTTGTGAAGCCAGAAAATACAAATATAAAAATAAGTAAAATTGCTGTGAACTTTTGTAATACATGCTTCTGCATAAGTACAACTCCCTTTAATATTTGAGTAATTTATAATAAATGAATCGTTATTATCGATGTTTATTATAATACATCAAAATGAGTAAATATGCAATAAGTTTTTAAGATAATCTTGATTTGTTCTTGTTTTTATTAGTTTTATTCAAAAAAATGTATAAAAAGAGCCTTGCTATAACAAGGCTCTAAATAAATTATAAGATGAATCTTAGTACGTAGAAGATAAGAGCTGCAATCGTTGCAGAAATAGGAAGTGTGATAACCCATGTAATAATCATGCGCTGGGCTGTATCCCATTTTACTCCTTTAACACGGTGAGCTGTTCCAACACCAAGGATAGAAGAGCTGATTACGTGTGTTGTACTAACTGGTAAATGAATGAAAGTCGCACCGAAAATAATAATAACAGAACTTAAGTCAGCTGCTACACCGTTAACGGGTTTGATTTTCATAATTTTACCACCAACTGTTTTGATGATTTTCCAACCACCAATACTCGTACCAATTGCCATAGCTACCGCACAGGATACTTGAACCCATAATTGCACATCATCTGTTGATTGGAAACCACTGGCAATTAAAGCCATTGTGATTATCCCCATTGATTTTTGTGCATCATTTGTTCCGTGTGTATAGGATTGTAGGGCGGCTGTACCGACTTGAATCATTCGGAAGCGCCGATTGGTCGTGGCTAAGTTTAAGTTCTTCAAGAAAATCTTGAAGAGTGAATATATCGTGTAACCGACTACGAAAGCAAGTACAGGAGATACTAATAAACCAACAATGATTTTAGTAAATCCACTATATTCGATAGCTGCAAATCCGGCTGATGCAATAGCTGCACCTGCAATGGAACCAATCAAGGCATGAGAGGAACTACTAGGAATCCCGAAATACCAAGTAATTAAGTTCCATGCGATTGCCGAAAGTAATGCTGCTAAAATAACAAGTTCCCCGTGACCTAAATCAAATGGGTTAACAATGTCTTTTGTAATAGTTTTGGCAACTCCTGTGAATGAAATAGCACCCACAAAGTTCATTACTGCTGCAAGAATAATCGCATGTCGTGGTTTTAAGGCTTTTGTAGAGACACTAGTCGCAATTGCGTTAGCTGTATCATGAAACCCATTGATTAGGTCAAATGCAAGCGCAGCAAGTACGATGACAAGGGTGATTAGAAACATTCCTTCCATCTATCTAGGTCCCTTACGCATTTTTCATGACAATTGATTCAAGCGTATTGGCAACGCTTTGACAACTATCAGCAATGTCTTCTAATTTTTCATAAACTTCTCTTAGACGAATAAGTTTAATTGGATCTTTTTCGTTTTGGAAAAGTTGGATTAGTGATTCGCGGTAAACATCATCACATTGAGATTCGTAATCTTTAATTTGAATTGCAAGTTTACGAACATCTTTTAATTTTTTATCAAAAACAAGGTCAACTGCTTTTTCAATTTCAACAGTGCTTGCTTGGATAGCTTGGATAAATTTAGTCATGTATTCATCGTAATGAGTGATTTGGCAGATTTCAAGTGAGAAAGCTGTTTCATCAAGTGCATCCATCACGTCATCAAGGCGGTTAGTAAGTTCTAACATATCCTCACGTTCGATTGGTGTGATAAAAGCGTCATTTAATTCCATAATCATTTTATGAACCATGGAGTCCCCAGCTGTTTCATATTCTTTGATTTTATTCGAGAAAGTATGTAAATCCTCCACCGAATTAATGTTGTAAGTTGCAAAGAAATTTGCACCTTCATGTAAATTTACTGCAATGTCATGCAACAACGAAGCAAAACGGTCTTTTTTATTTTTAAAAGCCATTTTCTTAATTCCCCCGATCATTTTTGGTCATTAATAATCAGCTCGCTTTTACTTTGAAAAGGGAGCTTTTTTCTTAACGATAAGTTAACAAAAACAAATAAAAAATTTGATAGATCTTTACCACAAATTAATACTAACATAGGATGGGAATAAATAGGAAACTTTTTTTTGCTGAAAGCGCAAATAAACGACCTGACAGCGTTTCCAATGGCTGTTTTTAGGTGTTTCATTAAATGAATAAAAAAAGTGGATTTTTTGTGGCTTTTTATTAGGAGAGTAAGGTGCATTTCGGTATACTGGTTTTAAAATATAAATTTGCGAAAATAGTGTATAATTCATTTAAGAGAAAAAGTTCACAAATAGTTTTCGTGAGGAGGGTTTTGTTTTGACAAAAACTTTACAAGACAGAATGGTATTACCAGGGAATGAGACAATTCCTTATATTGGGCTTGGCGTTTTTCAAGTAACTGAGCAAGAATTTATCGCTGGCGCTGTAGAGAAGGCCATTGAAGTTGGTTATCGGTTGTTTGATACAGCGGCAGTTTACAATAATGAAGCCATTGTTGGGCAGGCGATTGCAAGTAGTGCAGTCTCGCGAGAAGAATTATTTATTAGTTCGAAAGTGTGGAACGGGGATCTTGGCTATGATGAAACCTTAATTGCTTTTGAACGTACGCTTCGAAATTTGAAGTTGGATTATTTGGATTTGTATTTAATTCACTGGCCAGTAGCGGGTAAATACCGAGATTCATGGCGAGCTATGGAGCGACTTCATGATGAAAAACTTATTAAATCTATTGGGGTTGCGAATTTTAAACAACATCATTTAAGTGATTTATTGGTTACCGCAAATGAAAAACCAGTTTTAAACCAGGTGGAAACGCATCCACTTTTACCGCAAAATGACCTTCGGAAATATTTGGCGGAACAGAATATCGCGCATGCTGCCTGGTCACCGCTCGCTAAAGGAATATTAATGCAAAATCCGGTTATTACAGAAATTGCGAAAAAACACCAAGCTTCTGTTGACCAAGTGATTTTACAGTGGCATTTGAACCGAAATACGATTATTTTCCCTAAATCGATTACGTCTAGCCGCATTGAAGAAAATTCGCGACTTTCATACTTCCAGCTGGATGCAAGTGATATGGAAAAGGTCGACCGACTAGAAACAGGTAAACGAGTTGGGCCAGACCCAGATGATTTAGAATACTTTTTAAGCAGTATTGAACGAGAACGTGCTTATTTAACAGGTAGGGAAACCGAATGACGACTATTCAAACGTTATTTCGTGCTAATCGTTCTGTAGTAGATGCCAAGCCAATGGAAGCATACATGAAAAACCAATTCTCATTTTTAGGAATTAGAGCCGCTGAACGAAAAAAATTAGTAGCTGATTTTTTAAGAGGAAATGGTATGCCGGATGATTTACTGGGACTTGTTGTGGAATTGTTTGCAGAAGAAGAGCGTGAATTTCAATACGCGGCAATTGATTTATTAAGTCGCTATGGGAAAAAGCAAGCCAGTGAAGCAATTGAAATCTATGAGCAATTAATTACGACGAAACCATGGTGGGATACGGTGGATGGCTTAGCTGGAACGGTTGTAAGTAATCATTTTAAACTATATCCCGATTTAATCCCTATCTATAATGAGGCGTGGATAAACGGAGATAATATTTGGCTAGCACGAACGGCCATTTTATTTCAATTAAAATATAAAGAAGAAACAGATGTAGATCTCTTATTCTCCAATTGTGAGAAATGGTTCGGTTCCAAAGAATTTTTTATTCAAAAAGCAATTGGATGGGCGCTTAGACAATATGCAAAAGTAGATAGTGAGGCAGTTCGCGACTTTGTAAACAGCCATACACTTGCACCACTTAGTCGCAGAGAAGCGCTTAAACATATTGGGGAGGCGTGAAATGTTACATCATGTGGAAATCTATGTAGCTAATATCGAAAAAAGCCGGCTATTTTGGTCTGAGCTGTTAGAAGAGCTTTCTTATGAATTAAATCAAACGTGGGATGAAGGATTTAGCTATAAATTTGGAGAGACGTATTTAGTCTTTGTGCAAGCCGAGGAACCATTTCTAGCAGAGGGTTATCATCGTAAGCGAATTGGGCTTAACCATTTAGCTTTTCACGGTGGTACAAAGGAATGCGTGGATGCCTTTCGAGCTAAATTAAAAGCAAAAGGAATCAAGCTTCTATACGAAGACAAGTTTCCTTTTGCTGGTAGTAAAAATCATTATGCTGTGTTTTTTGAAGATCCGGATGGTTTGAAAGTAGAGATTTGTACAGAAGTCACAATTTAATATTGTGGCTTTTTAAAATACCCAATCATCTCCAGCAGGTGCGGAAAAATTCATTTCTTTACCTTTGAAAGGATGATTAAGATGTAATTTCTCTGCGTGTAACATAATTCGATTTGCACGACTTGAACCACCGTAAAGTGTATCGCCAATGATTGGATGACCGATTCCGCTTAAGTGAACACGGATTTGGTGCGTCCGGCCAGTTTCAATTTGGCATTCTACAAGAGATGTGTTATTTTCATTGTTATTTTCTAGAACTTTGACGTGAGTCACGGCTGGTTGACCATAAGGACTGATTTGACGTCTTGATCCGTGATGTCGGTCTTCACCAATAGGTTTATTAATCGTCTGCATCACAAGTCCCCACGTGCCATCAACTGCAGCAAGATAAGTCCGGTGAATCGCTCTATTTTCCATTTGCCACGATAATCCAGCGATAGCTAACTTGTTTTTAGCAAAAAGGACTAAACCAGAAGTTGTTTGGTCAAGCCGGTGAACAGCTAAGGCATTTGCTTCTTGTCCTGTTTTTTCTAAATAATATTGCACTGCATTTGCGCACGTATTTGTTTCGTAGCTGTCATTTGCGTGAGTTTTCATCCCGGTAGGTTTATTAACTACTAGTAAGAAGTCATCTTCATAAATAATTTCTAAGTCATACTCGTAAACCGGGATTTTATCGTGCAAGATAATTGGTAAAGAAAGACTTGCGCCCACAAAAAGCGGGGTATTCCAGTCGTCTAGCGGTTTATTATTTAGTAAAACATCCTGAGACATTCTAATTTCATGTCGTGCTTTTTTTCCAAGGTGAAATTTTTCTTGCAAAATAGCTGTTAAAGTAAGACCTTCCCAGTCTTCTAAAATAGGTAAAGTTAAATGCGTCATATAAGTTTCATCCGTTCTAATTTATTTTTGTTCTTTTCGAAATTGGTTTGGCGATAAAGCTGTATGTCTTTTAAAAGTAGTAGAAAAATGGGAGGAATTAGGAAAGCCAGACATTTTTCCGATAAGTTCAATAGATAAGGTTGTGTTTTGGAGCTGATTTTTTGCATAGTCCATTCGAATATTGTCTAAATAAGTAATCGGTGTAATGTTAGTAATCCTTTTAAATGTCCGGTGCAGATGATAGGGACTACCATGACAATCTTCGGCAATAATTTGTAAAGTTAGTGGGTTTGCAAAATTTTCTTCAATATAAGCCTTGATGTTACCTACCCATTCTGCATCGGGCAAATTCTTCCCTCCAGATTTGCATCGTTTGCAAGGGCGATAACCATGAGTAATTGCTTCTTCTTTACTATGAAAGATAACAATATTTTCTTTTTTAGGTAAACGTGACTTACAAGAAGGAAAACAAAATATTTTCGTAGACTTTACACCATAGAAAAAACTACCATCAGCAGCGTGGTCATTCGTTGAAATTGCTTGCCATCTTTTTTTAGTTAAGTAATAATCTGTCAATGTAATCACCTCAACTTCTTCTTAATCATAAACGTTATAAAGTAAAATTGCGAGAAAAACTTTTCTAATCTTGCTATTATGGCAAGAATGCATAGGAAAAACAATCTGGTAAGCGTATAATTAATAATTGAAAGAGGTGAGGGAAATGGAGAAGTTCTATGATGATTCCATCCAGATTGCTGGAGAAAAAATTTATTTCGCCGCGACTGATAAAGGTTTGTTTTATGTTGGGAAAAATGAGGAAAACTTGCAATCAGCGACACATGACCCAGAGAAAATGAGGAAATATAAAGCAGAATTACTTGCTTATTTAAATGGAGAAAGTATTAATTTCACTTCCCCTATTGATTTATCCGGAACAGCATTACAATTAGAAGTTTTTGAAGCTTTAAAAAAGATTCCCTACGGAGAAACTAGGACATACACAGAAATAGCTGCACAAATTAACCGTCCAAAAGCAGTACGAGCAGTAGGAACAGCTATTGGAAAAAACCCTTTGCTTGTGGTTATCCCGTGCCACCGAGTCATCGGGAAAACCGGAAAACTAACAGGTTATAGTGGCGGTATTCCAATGAAACAAGCGTTATTAAATTTAGAAAAAACGAACGTAAATCAATTCCCTTTTTAAAAAGGGAATTGATTTATTTTTACATCTACTGTACTATTATAGCTAGTACAATTAGTTCTCTTTAGTTGAAAGACATGAAAGCGGGGGGAGAGATGTTTATTATTAATACAAAAAGTCAACTACCAATTTATGAACAAATCGTCCAAAAAATTAAAGAACAAGTTGTCAAGGGCGTACTTCAAGAAGGTGAAAAAATCCTCTCTATACGTGAGTTTGCCAGCAGAATAGGAGTGAATCCAAATACTGTGAGTAAAGCATATCAAGAATTAGAACGTCAAGAAGTAATCGTCACGGTTAAAGGAAAAGGAACATTTATTGCGGACCAAACGGAAAAAAATAGTTCGCCAAAAAAGTTAGCGGAAACTAAACTAAAGCTAAAAGAAATAATTTTAGATTTAGTTTACCTTGGAATTAATGTGGAAGAAATACATAAATTATCTGTTGAATACAGTCAAGACATCATTGGAGGTGACAAAAGGTGAGAGTTGATTCGCTAAGTAAAAAAATTGATGGAAAGCTTTTGCTTGATAAGATAACATTTGAAGTCAAGCCTGGTGAGATTGTTGGTATTGTCGGACGAAACGGCATAGGAAAAACAACCCTTTTTCGGACAATGATGGGCTTTTACATTCCAGATGAAGGAGACGTTTACTTAGATGAACCAATAAGTAAACACCCCGAATTAAAACAAAAAATATTTATGCTACAAGATAACTTAGGCTGCTGGGATGGCTATAAAATTCCCACGATAAAAAAATTCTATCAAAAAACGTATCCATTATTTGATGGAACTAAATTTGATTTACTAATGAAGCAAGTCAACCTTGCCACGGATGTTAAGTTTCAAACTTATTCTAAAGGAATGAAAGCACTTTTTGGTTTAGTTTTAGCGCTTTGTATTGGTGCAGATTTTATTTTGCTTGACGAACCTATGGAAGGCATAGATGTTATCGCTCAAAAGAAAATTACTGGGATTTTATTAGAAGAAGTAGAACAGCGGAAATTAGGTATTGTAATATCTTCACACCGCCTAAATGACTTAGAACCAATTGCCGATTATATCCATATTTTACAAGGAAATCGTATTAAAGAATCCTATCATCTAGAAACATTACGTGAACAAGCAGTCAAAATACAAATTGCGTTTGAAAATAAAAAATTACCGACTATTTTGCTTGAAAATGGTAAAGTAATTAATAAATATGGTCGAGTTTATACAATTTTATTCCAAGATATGAATACAGAATTATATACTGCTATAAAACGAGAAAAACCAATTTTCATGGATGAACTTGCGGTTACGTTAGAAGACTTGTTTGTTTATCATTTAGAGGAACAAGGGGGAGAAGAATAATGAGCACAGGGCTTCTCTATAAAGAATGGCGTCAAAACGCTTGGATCTTTTTATTTATAATTATTGCTTTTATTGGTTCTGAAGCAATGACAGCTACTAATTCAGTAGATATGTTTAATCAAAATTATAAGTATTATCAGTCGGAAGAGTTTCAAAAAGCGAATGTAGATGACCAACAACTAACGCCAAACGAAATTAAAAATGATTTAAGTTTAACTCCCTATGATTTTGAAGGGAATTTAGCATTATTTATTTATGTGTTTTTGTTTTTAGGATTAAAGCTGACAGTATTTGAAAAAAATAAACAAATGGATTATTTTACGTTTGGCTTACCTTATTCTAAAAAACAGATATTTTGGCATAAATTACTTATTCCGGCATTACTCATCTTTATTGCAGCTCCCATTATTATTTGCTTAAGATTTTTGTATGTATATCAGCAAATCCCGAATGTATATTTGCCGAGTATTTCGGATTCTGGTATGTATATTACCTCTTTTTTACTGTTATTTTTGTTCTCTTTCACAGTAGCAATAGCTGTTGGAAATCTTGTTGGAGAAATAATCGCTGCTGGTATCGTGGTTTTAGGTTCAGTGATGAGCTTTTTCTATATGTTTCCAGGTGCAACAACTAATTTGATAGTGGGTTTTAAAGCCTATTTAGAGGGCAAATCATTAGTTGATGTGGATGGTGGAGCAGTTATGCTTTTTTCAGCCCTACCAACTTCCTTTTTAAGTGGGAGTTTGATTATGGGCGAATTCATTGTACTGGTTGGCTTATCTATTTTAATGTTACTAATTGGCTGGTATGCGGTAAAAACGGCTTCTCTTGAAAACAATGGTAAATTCTTAATGAATAATAAATTACGTATGCCGATACTCATTATTGGTTCTATTTATACAACAATATGTTTGGGAGGACATTACGCTACCTTTAATTATGAAAACCTAATAACAACCACACAAGTTGTGACTTTGATTATTAAAATGATTTTGATTTTCATTATTACTGCAATAGCTTTCTGGTTTTTAATGTACAAATGGAAAACATTAAAAAAATCATAAAAAAAGTACCGAGGTAGAAACTTCCTACCTCGGTATTTTTTAAATATAATCACGTGCAAATTTTTTCTTTCTGGCAAATACGATTAATAAAAGAACTAATCCAAATAATGCGATACCAGCATTTAGTAAGAAAATAGCGGCAATATCGATTCTAGAAATAGCAGCAGCGACGAGCGGAATAACAAATACGGCAATACCTTCAGCGATAGTATAAAGACTAGTAACAAAACCTTTACCACGTGCAGAAACTTCAGCAAGCAAAGTTAACCCTAATTGGATAATGCCGCCAGCAGAGAAATAACCGAGTAAGAAAGCACCCACTAGACATACAATTTCAGTTGGGAATGCAAAAAGCGAAAAGGAAACTAACATTGTCATCGTTACATATGTTATTAAAATGTAAAGTGTTTTAACCCCACGATTTCCTAGAATAAATGTTACGCATACGCATAATATAGCGCCAACACTAGCATAGCTAACAAGTAATCTAGAAGCATTATCAGTCATATGAATAACTTCAGAACCATATTTTGCTATCCATTGACTCATAATATAAAGAAGCGTTTGAGCTACAAATCCAAAGAGAATCAAACAAATTTCATCAATACTAAAACGAAAGGTTTTTTTCTGTTCTTCCATTATTTCTTTCTCAAAATCGAGGGGCTTTCCAACTGTCATTGGTGGAAAAGTCCGAGTTAAAGTATACAGTAAATTAATAAGTAAAATCACAATTAACACGATAAAGCTCCAGCCGTACCATAAGTTATTTGCTAAAATAAAAGCAATCATAAATGGTAAGAGAAACTGCCCAGCTTGCACAAAAGCCTTTACAACAATGTTAGCTGATGCTGCTTTTTTAGGATAGGCTTCCATTAATGCAGGGTAAGTACCTGTATCAAGGAAAGAGTTTGCAATTCCTGCTGAAATACCGAATGCATAAGCTACGATAGTATTTGGACTTAACAGAATACCGCCTAAAAAGATAATATAGAAAAATACGCCGAGAATAACGGATAATTTACGCCCGAATTTATCTGATAGCTTTCCTGATATAAAAACAGCGAGTAATTTACCAATCCCAAAAGAAGATACCACACCAGCAGCACCAGCTAAATCTGTATGCCATTTTTGAGATAAAAAATCAATATTCTGTGCAATGATGATTAATGCCATACCATGAACGAAGTAGTTCATATAAAGCCCTAGTGAAGTAGATAAATACTTGTTTTTCATAGTCTACTCTCCTTTATGTAGTTACTTTGGAAGACCTTTTCATGAGAAATGCCCTTACTTTTAAAACTTTAGTATAGATAAAACTCATAAGTTTGTGCTTTAATTCACAAATTATATGTAGGTTCAACTGAACACATGAATGCTCAGTTGAAGGGTTTTTTATGGAGTTGTAATTTTAGATTCATTTTTATAACGCATATTGACGAAAATCGCTAGCAATATCCCTATAACTGTTATCGCTACATTGAATAATAACACATATTTCGGACCTTCGATACCTCCAGCTTTGGTAATATAGCTGGCAATATTTAAAACGATATAGTTTGCTAGACTGGATGAAATCATAACAATCGAAGTGATTTTTCCTTTGTTCGTAGGGAAAAATTCGTTGGCAGTTGATACAGCAAGTTGAAGAACTCCGCCGGCAGCCGCGTATCCAATAACAAATCCACCAATTAAGCATATAGTTGGCGTTTGTACGATGTAAATGATTAATAACATTAAAGTAGCAATTGCTGGATACAGGATGAGAATTCGTACTGGTAAAATAAATTTTTTCACGAGAACCGCGGTAATTAAAATAGCGCACATAGTTCCTAATGAATAGAAAGATTGAATTTTACTCGGATCAGCCATGCCGTATAATTTTCCTAGTTCTTGGTTACAGTTTAACCAAAGTTGGAAAGTGGATGTACATGTGAAACCAATACCGATAATAGCCCAACTGGTTGCGTTGAATTTCATTTTTTCAGGCTTTACTTTTTCACCGCCCACATTATTATTCATTGGAGGGAAGGGCATAAATGCGATGATTAAACCGTCGATAACAATTAATGCCATCGTAATAATAAATAGTGTGCGGAATGACATATTCGCCGCCGCTACCATACCAATAGCAAAAGGTAACACGAATTGCCCGATAGAAATAGAGAACTTAGTAAACATATTGGCAATAGCGCCATTTTTAGTAAAAATTTCAAGCACAGATGGTGTTACAGCAGTGTCTAAGAATGAATTCGCCGCTCCTCCGATAAAAGCGAAAGCGTAAGCGATATACATATTTGGTGCAAATGCAAGACCGATGAAATAAACTGCGTATAAACCCACACCGATTAATGCGGAAGGTTTACGCCCGAATTTATCTGAAAAAGGTCCGGAAATTGGTAATGTAAGTAAACGTCCTAGGCCGAGAGCTGCGATAACAGCAATGACCATACTGACATCAAAGGTACCGTCAGAAAGCTTATCTGCTCCCCATACTCCGGCGAAATCTTGTTTGTATTGGCCAAGAATGGATACCCCAATACCGTGAATAAAATAAGTGAAATAAAGTGCTATTGCTGTTGGATAAAATCTTTTTGCGTTCATTTTTTTCTCCTCTCGAAATCCTGATGAATTTATTAATTAAAATATAAATCTTTTACTTCTGAAACGGGCATATCTTTACCAGTGAACAGTTTATATGCTTCTGCGCCTTGCCATAAAAGCATGCCTAGTCCGCCTATTGTCTTTGAACCAGCAGCTTCTGCATCTAACAACAGCTTGGTTTTCTTTGGATTGTAAACAACATCGGTGACGATTAAATCTTTTCTAAAAACAGATGTATTTTTGACTGGTGTTTCGTTTTCGTGTGGATGCATCCCAACGAGTGTGGCATTTACTAAAATATTACTAGTTGCTATTTCCTCATATAATTTTTTTGTATCATTTAAGTCAAAAATATGTACGATGCAGTCAGGAACTTCTTGTTTAATAGAAGCAATCGTTTGTTTAGCTTTTTCATAAAAATCATCTTTAATATTAAAAATGGAGATTTCCTTGACCCCATCAAGTGCGCACTGAACTTGGATTGCTGTTGCTGCCCCACCAGCACCGATAATGGTCATTTTTTTGCCAGCCACATCTACACCTGAATCTCGTAAATTACTAGCAAAACCAAGCCCGTCTGTGATATGTCCGGTTAGTTTTCCATCTTCATTTATAATGGTATTTACAGCACCAATCATTCGTGCTGCAGGGGAAAGGTCATCCATGTATTTTAAAACTTCACTTTTACAAGGCATGGTTACGTTAGAGCCACGCAGATTAAAAGTCTTGATAGCAGCAATTGCATCAGCGACTTTACTTACAGGAATATCAAATGCAAGGTACGCATAATCTAAACCAGCTTTTTGAAAACTATAATTATACATGATGGGGGATTTTGAATGGTCTACGGGTGTCCCAATTAAACTTAGAAGTCGAGTTGATCCTGAAATTCTTTTTTCCACGTTCATTTACCTCCAAGCAGGTTTGTACTCGCTGTCCTAACAGCGAGTACAACCATAAATTATAATTGCAATACAGCATCTAACGCTTCTTTTGTTGCGTCTAATGCTCGGCGTGCACGGACTGCATCACCAATAACATAAGTTTCTGGAACAATTTTCTTGATGGATTCCTCAAGTGGGTTGTAAGCTCTTGAGCCCATTGCCAGTACGACTGAGTCAAATCCGTCGATTCGGTATTCTTTTTCGTCAGTTAAGGAGTATGTTACCCCATCTTCAAAGAAACTCGTTACCTTAGCATTAGTAATACTTTTAATTTTATACTCGTCAAAATCGCGCATAAGGAATTTTCGGTGTTCAGAAATAACATCCGCTCCGACTTCATCACGGAGTTCGACAACTGTTACATCATGACCCGCTTCACCTAAAAATGCAGCAGTCTCACTACCGACCATACCTCCGCCAACAACTAGTACTTTTTTGCCACAAGATTCTTTGCCATCAAGTAAGTCGACTGCGTGGATTAAGCCGGAATCTTCAATACCTGGAATTGACAAGACGAGTGGAGTAGCGCCAGTCGCAATAATAACAGCATCTGGGGCTATTTCTTGAATAAGTTCTGGCGTTACAGGTGTACTGGTTTTAATTTCCACATCGAATTGTTCACATTTTTTAATGTAACTGCGAACCATATTAGTTAGGTCGCCTTTTCCTGGGGGATAGGCAGCTAAGCGCATTTGGCCACCAATAATGTCTGACGCTTCGTAGACAGTAACATCATGACCTCTTGAGCCAGCCATCCAACCAGCATAAAGCCCACCAACACCACCACCGACCACAACAACTTTTTTACTAGGTGTTTTTGGTAAATAGGCTTCCGATTCGCGGCCGAGTAGAGGATTTACTAAACAAGTAATAGGTTTTCCAGCATACATGTTAGCGACACAACCTTGAAGGCAAGCGATACAAGGAAGTAATTCGTCTAGTTTTCCAGCAGCAGCTTTATTTGGTGTTTCTGGATCGGCTAACGATTGCCGTCCGAAAGCAACTAAGTCAGCACGACCTTCGCGAACCATTAGTTCAGCATAATGCGGCTCGGTGAAACGCCCAACCGTAATTACTGGGATAGAAACTGCGCGTTTAATTTGTGTTACAAGATCAGAACTAAAACCAGCGTGTAATACGGTGGGAGCCCACATGTATTCATCGCGAATATGAACACTTCGAGAAACATGCAAACCATCTAAACCACAATCTTCTAAATAAGCAGCTACCGTCGCACTATCTTGGACACTTAGTCCGCCGTCCACACCATCCGTACTGTTAATTCGACATAGAATTGCGATGGAATGACCAACACGTTTTCGAATGCTTTCGATGATAAGTCTTGGTAATCTCATTCTATTTTCAAAACAGCCGCCGAATTCATCCACACGCTTATTTGTGCGTCCAGATAGGAAACTACTTACTAAATAACCATGAGCGCAGTGAACTTCCACAGCATCAGCCCCAGCTTTTTTTGCTCGTAAAGCCGCTTCTCCGTAAAGTTCGATTAATTCATAAAGTTCTTCCCGTGAAATAGCTTCCGGTGTATTTCGTCCTTCTGCTGAAGCGATGGCGGAAGCTGCTTTTAAAGGATAACCAGAAACTTTAGAATTTCCTTCAGGTCCAGCGTGTTGTAATTGAACAGAGATTTTGGCACCTGCGTCATGACAAGCATCTATCACTCGTTTAAAACTGGCAATTTGATGATCGCTATAAAGACACGCTTTATTTGCGCCGCCTTTTGCCCGAACATCTACAACTGTCGCTTCAAAAGTAATTAGGCCAAAACCACCAAGCGCACGTTCTTTATAATAAGCTAATGAAGTATCTGTTAAAGTGCCATCTGTATTCGCATAGTTATTACACATTGGAGATACAACAAAACGATTTGGTACTCTCATAGGTCCGATATCAATCGGTGAGAACATCGAATGAAATTTCAAAAAAACACTTCCCTTTCAAAATTGAATCTTTTAATTAAGTTATTATTTTCACATATCTGTTTGTGTTTTTATTTTGGAGAGATTTCTGGCCATGCTTCGTCTAGTACTTTTTTCGTTGCATTATATACTTTGATAGCAGCATATTCTAAACCAGTTTCTACCATAGAGTCTGATATAACTTCAACGCCCATAACACGAGGATTTACGCCGTGTTCTTTTAAGATTCGAGCAAAACCGACTGTATCGCCGTATCCTTCGCCAGGAGCAAGTCGGTCATGGAGAGATTCTTTCCGAAGTTCTTTGTAAGGTGTTTCATGTACGTCACATAATTGAATGGAAACAATCCGGTCAGCTGGAACATTTTTGATTGATTCTGCTGTTTGGTTTGCTCTAGCCCAGTGCCAAGTGTCGCAGATTAATTGTGCATTATCTCTGCCACATGCTTCAGCTACGCGCCAAGCTGCTGCTAAGTCTGCTACACCACTATATGGCATAAATTCTAAACCGATAATTAATTCTTTAGCTCGGTCACACAGTTCACCAAGTGCTATAATGATTTGTTCTTCAGGGATTTTTTCAAGCAAACCGCAGTTAATATGTTTGACACCGAATAGGCGTGCCATGTGAAAAGTGGTTTGTTCTTTCTTTTGTTGTTCAGCAGTGCGGTCCTCGGCGGTTCCCCACTGAGTTATGTATTCTACTTCTGTTACTTTGATGCTATGCTCATCTAAAATCCGCAACATATCTTCATCAGTTAATCCAGTGGCTAATGCGTCTACATAGTTTTCCGCGCGTAAGCCAATTCCATCAAAACCATTTTGGGCTGCGATTTTCACTCTTTCTGGAAAAGATACCTCCGTTCCGAGTGTGTAAGAGCTAATCGTGATGGGGCATTTTTTTAGGTTGCCATTTGCATTTGTCATAAAAATTATCTCCTCTCTAGCATAAAAATTACAAGAAACTTTGATAATATTTTCACAAACACCAGTAAAAAAATAAAATTCCATTCATTAATAATCGCTGATGTGGTAACGCCTTCAATGTTTGAAATTTCAACTGGACAGTTAACGTATTCTACCGTATATTGGTTTTTAAGGAATAGTTTGTTCTGCTGGTGTAACTACAGTCTAATTGTATTATGACTATTCCATAAAAACAAATTGGTATTATTCTATTAATTGATAGATAAATTGCATAGATAATTTTTAGTAAGGAGAGAAGTCATGAATCTACACCATTTACGTTATTTCGTCACATTGGCGCACATGGAACATTACACAAAAGCAGCTGAAAAATTACTCATCACTCAACCGAGTTTAAGTCACGCAATTTCTTCGTTAGAACAAGAATTAGGTATACCTTTATTTGAAAAAGAGGGTCGAAATATTGGATTAAGCAAGGCGGGGAAGGTATTTCTGGATTATGTAGAAGAATCGTTAGACATGATCGATGCCGGAGTAGCAACTACCAAAAAAGCCGCAAACGGGGAAGGGCAGATTGATTTAGCATTTTTACAAACGCTTGGAACCTCACTTGTGCCTAAGCTTGTTCAAGAATTCATACAAACAGAACCAGAAAAGAAAATTGATTTCGTTTTTCATACGGGTGTTTCGATTGACATTATTCAAGGACTGAAAGAAAAGAAATTCGATATTGGCATATGCTCTAAGCTCGAGAATGAACGGAATATTCATTTTACGCCGATTGCTAAACAAGAATTAGTGCTCATCGTACCAAAAAGTCATCCATTAGCTGAAAAAGATTGGATTGATTTAATTGAAACCGTGTCGTATCCGCATATTGCCTTCTCGAAAAAAAGCGGTTTACGACCAATTATCGATGATTTATTCAGAAAAATTGGTAAGGATTACAGAATAGCCTATGAAATCGAAGTAGATCAAGTAATTGCAGGGATGGTTGCGCAAGGTTTTGGGATAGCCGTTGTTCCTAATATGCCCATATTAAATTATATAGACGTCAAAGTATTGCCAATCAGAAGCCCGAACTGGGAACGTTTCTTTTATTTAGCAGTTGTAAAAAATCAAACTTTAACTCCAGCAGCAGAAAGGTTCAAACAATTTATGTTAAATCATCGCATTTAAAAAAGTAGCTATCCAAGTGAGAGGAGGATAGCTACCTTTATTATTAATCATTTGTTTTTTTGATAATCTCGATATACTCAATATGGTGGGGTTCACCTTGTTTTACGCGGAAAATAAAGCCATCGTAATCAATTTCATCCCCGACTTCCACTTCATAATTTTGCGTTAAGAACCAACCACCAATTGTGTCAACTTCTTCTTCCTCAATTTCAGTACCTAAAATATTATTGACTTCATCAATCAAAAGTTTTGCATCAACAATATAGTGACCGTCTTTGATTTTTCGAATTTCTGGAATTTCGTCAGCATCAAATTCATCGCGAATATCACCAACGATTTCTTCCACAATATCTTCTACCGTAACGAGCCCGGAGGTACCACCATATTCATCAAGTAAAATGGCAATATGAGAGCGTTCACGCTGCATACGGAAAAGTAATTCTTTAATTGGAATCGTCTCAATCACTCGGATAATTGGTTTTACGTAAGGGTCAATACTAAAACTTGGACTCGATCCATGTTCGACATATGCTGACAAAATTTCTTTTAAATTAAGTACGCCAATGACATGGTCTTTATCGCCATCAATAACTGGGTAGCGTGTATAACGTTCATTTTGCATAATGTCGGACAACTCTCCGATAGTAGAGCCGGTATCAACTGTGACAATCTCAGTCCTTGGAATCATAACCTCTTTCGCCATACGTTCATCAAAATCAAAAATCTTATTCACATAACGGAATTCTGATTGATTAATTTCTCCACTCTTATAACTTTCACCAACGATTATTTTTAACTCATCTTCTGTATGAGCGATTTCATGCTCAGAGGCAGGCTCTAAGCCAAAAAGACGTGCGATGAAAACCGCAGAACCATTTAAAATCCAAATAAATGGGAACATTATTTTATAAAAAATATGCAGCGGACGAGCTACCGCAAGTGCAACTGTTTCTGTTTTATCGATTGCCAATGTTTTCGGTACAAGTTCGCCGACAACTACATGCAAGAAAGTGATAAATAAAAAGGCGATCGTGAAGGAAAGAATCGTAATAGCAGACTGAGGTAATTCCATTAAGCTAAACAATGGATGTAGAGCAGCTTCTACAGTAGATTCCCCTAACCAACCAAGCCCAAGGGAGCTAATTGTTATCCCAAGTTGGCAAGCTGATAAGTAAGCGTTCAAATGATTGTAAATATGTCTAGCGAGGACTGCACGTTTATCTTTCTCCGCAATTAATTGATCTAAACGGCTCGGTCGCATTTTTACAATTGCAAATTCCGTTGCCACGAAAAACGCCGATATAGCAATAAGTAAAGCTATAATTAAAAATTTAATGGTTAATATCAATAAATCGCCTTGACAGAAATAGTTTCTGCTAAGGCAAACACCTCCTAATTTAATATAAATAAGCTTATGGTAAAACTATCTATATAGAAGAAAAGTCGCCATGGAAGAGAAAACCTCCAATGTGTTGTTGCATACTTTTCATTCTAGTTAGATAATTTATGTGAATTAGTTTCTCTGCCCCATTGAATATTCCCTCCCAGCAAATGATACTTTAATCTAAATTATAGTTGACTTTATGATTATTGACAATGAATATTATTCAAAAAATGGTTCAATATGAACTAACGTAAATGCCCCTTTATACTCATTTCGGATTTTTTGCTCAACAATTTCAGTGATTTCATGGCTTTTTACTACATTTAAATCAGGATCTACCGCGATAGTTGCATCAATCCAAATACGATTCCCATTCATCCGCGCTTTTATATCAATGACTTTTTTAACTTCAGGTACAGAAGCGATCAAATCATGAATTGTTTCGAGCTTGGATACATCGAACCCATCTGTTAATGTATGAGCTGCATCATAAAAAATTTTGACAGCTGTATAAACAATTAAAACGCCAACGAAAAAAGCTGTAACTGAATCGAGCCACGGAACTCCAAGAACTGCTCCAATTATACCAATAAATGCGCCAAAACTTACAAATGCATCTGAACGATTGTCATAAGCGGCTGCCCGTACTGCCTGACTGTCCAACTTTTTTGCAAGTCTGCGGTTATATAAATAAATAGCATACATGAATACACCAGAAAATAATGCTACAATAGCAGTTATCGTTGAAGGAGTAGTAAATTCTTTTTCAATAATATGAACAATAGAACTCCAAATGACTTGAACACCAACAAAAAACATAATAATAGATGCAATTAAGGAACTTATCGTTTCTGTTCGCCGATGTCCATAGGAATGATCTGCATCAGGTGGAATACGTGAAATTCTAAGGCCAATCAAAAGAGCAACGGATGAAATTATATCTGTTGTATTGTTTAATCCATCTGCAAGTAATGCGTCAGAATTTCCAAAATGACCAGCTGCAATTTTTAAAATGGAAAGAAATAGGTAAGCAAATATACTTAAAAAGGCGGCTTTTTCTGCTTTTTTTAAATCATTATATCCGTCCATAATATGTAAATACCCCTTTCTTTTAACATAAAAGTCCCGCCTACAAGTGGCGGGACAATGAAATCTAAGCCTCTATCAATACGTGCTCTAATTTTTTTACAGATAAGGCAATGTTATCGCACACTTCTTGATAACTCGCCCATTTTTTTGGTAACGCTATTTCTTGTTCTGGATCATCAATGTCCCAATAAATAATTTTTTCTTGTATTTCTAATGGGAAACTCGGTGCAGATTCATGTGCAGAATCATAAATTGTAACAATGAGATCAGCATCTGCCAGTAATTTTGAGCTAGGAGAATAAGACAAGCTTTCAGGTGGCTCAATCGCAAACTCATTCAACGCTTCTGCAATAAATGGAGTTGCTTTGGATTTATGCCAAGAACCGCTAATGAATTTGACATTGCTAAGTGAAAGTTTCTTTGCCCAAGCTTCAGCAATGGCACTTCGAATATGCGTTTGTGATAAAAAGTAGATTAGCTTTTGCGTCATATTCCAAATCCTTTCCGGCTTATTAATGAACCCATGTAAAACTTGCTGCCATTACTTGTTGTACACAGTATATAGGTGATTGTTATTACCAAAACACTAGTAATGGTAACAGTAATATCTACCCTTTTTAAAATACGGGAAACATCAAAATGAAGAAATTGTAAAAAAGAAGTAAATAAATATGTAGGAAATATGGATTATTACAAAATTATTACAAAAATCGGTCTAAAGTTGGTGGCATAAAATTGTGTTTTAACGTAAAATACGTGTATAACTGTGTTTACAGTTTTCTTTAATACCGTGTAGAAAGATAGGAGAGTTACATGGACAAATTAAAACAACAACTCATTAAATACATTAAATTATTCTTTGGATTCATTGGAAAATGGCTTGGTATTTTCTGGCGGAAATTTAGACGCTTTTGGAAAAACAAACATATCGGCAAGATTTTTTTACTTGCAGGACTCGTATTTTTATTAAGTTTTATTATTTATCTTGTTGTAGTAGCCAAGTCAGCAGATATAGATGCTTTGAAAAAAGGCTTAGAATCCGCCACAATTGTTTACGATAAAGACGGAGATAAAGCGGGAGAATTATCTTCAACAGATGCAACCTTCGTATCAATTGATAAAATCTCTAAAAATCTCCAGAATGCAGTGGTATCAATTGAAGACAGACGTTTTTATGAACATAAAGGCTTTGACTTAAAAGGAATTGCTCGTGCTGGAGTTAATCTTATTACAAACGGAGGGATTTCTGGCGGTGGTAGTACGATTACGCAACAGCTTGCCAAAAACGCCTTGCTAACCCAAGAACAGACCTTTACGCGAAAAGCGAAGGAAATATTTATGGCCCGAGAAATTGAAAAAACTTATTCCAAAGATGAAATTATGGAAATGTACTTAAATAGGTCTTATTTTGGAAACGGTGAGTGGGGTGTTGAGAACGCTTCTTTGAAATATTTTGGGAAGTCAGCAGCCGATTTAAATATTCCAGAAGCTGCGACTATTGCTGGCTTACTTCAAGCTCCGAGTGCCTATGATCCATATGAGCATATTGATAAGGCAACTAATCGTCGGAACATGGTATTAAATGCTATGGTTGAAACCGGTGATATAACCAAAGCAGAAGGTGACAAATATAAAGCGACCAAAATCGTTTTAAATGACCAATCAAAAGATCCGCTTGCGAACAAATATCCTTGGTATGTTGATGCTGTAATCAATGAAGCAGTAAATGAAGCTGATATTACTCAAGATGAAATTATGCAAAAAGGATACAAAATTTATACAGAATTAGATCAAAACTATCAAACATCTTTAGAAAAAGTATATAATAACGATTCTTTATTCCCGAACAATGCGAACGATGGTACGCTTGTTCAATCAGGTGCCGTTTTAATGGATCCAGCAACTGGAGGAATTAGAGCGCTTGTTGGCGGACGAGGTGAACATGTTTTCCGTGGCTTTAATAGAGCGACGCAAATGAAGGCTCAGCCAGGTTCCACGATGAAACCACTTGCTGTTTATACACCAGCACTTCAATCTGGTTATGATGTGGATTCGATGTTAAAAGATGAAAAAGTAACATACAAAGGTAACTATACACCAACTAATGTAGGTGGAATCTATAGTGGAGAAGTCCCAATGTATAAAGCAGTAGCCAACTCTATCAATGCCCCAGCGGTCTGGTTGTTAGATCAGATTGGTATTAATAAAGGCGTTAAATCTGTGGAGAAATTTGGCATTGAAGTACCAGAAAAAGACGAAACGCTTGGATTAGCACTTGGCGGTATGAGCAAAGGGGCATCGCCTGTCGAAATGGCCACTGCTTATGCTACATTTGCTAATAACGGTGCAAAACCGGAATCACATATCATTACTAAAATTGTTGATCCATCAGGAAATACTGTTTATGAAAAAGTTCCAAAAACAAAACAAATTATCTCCAAAACTGTTTCAACTGAAATGACATCCATGTTACTAGATGTAATCAATACAGGGACTGGCCAGAGTGCAGCAGTTTCCGGTCACGAAATGGCAGGTAAAACTGGCTCGACTCAAGTTCCTTTCAATGATACTAGTGGGACAAAAGATCAGTGGTTTGTAGGTTACACGCCTAATTTAGTTGGCGCTGTTTGGATGGGGTTTGATAAAACAGACAAAGACCATTACCTCACTACAACGAGCTCTGCTGGGGTATCAAGCCTAGCTCATTATGTAATGAACAGTGGCTTACGTTACCAAAAATCTGCTGACTTTGATACTAAAAGTGCTGCACAAGAAACTGCTGCGAAAAAACAAGAAGAATCCGATAATAATAGTGGCAGTGACTTCTGGAGTGGTGTAAAAGACAAAGCAGATGAAGCAGGCGAAACGATTAAAAAAGGTGCTGAAAAAGTAAAAGAATTTGGTGGAAAAGTATCAGATGGTATTGGAAACTTAATTGATTCTATTGGCAACTAATAAAAAGCACATTTTACTTTATTCTCAGTAAAATGTGCTTTTTTGTATTGCTTTAATATTATAACTGTTATACAATGAATATAACAATTAAACGAGGTGAATACATTGGATAAAACGCAAATAGCATTATTAATTCCCGTATTAATTCTTTATTTAGCCTTACTTTTAACAGCGATTATAGATTTAGCTAAAAACTGGCAAACACGTAAAAACCCTATTATTTGGTTAGTTGTCATTATATTTATTAATATCTTTGGTCCAATTGTTTATTTTATCTTTGGGCGAAAAGAGGATGAAAGTTAATGAAAAAATTAGAAATCCAAGGACTAAAGAAAAAATATAACGGAAAATGGGTTATTAAAGGCATCAATCTAACTATAAATAATAAAGAATGTGTAGCTTTAATCGGACCAAATGGCGCGGGTAAGTCCACAATGATTAACATGATTGTCCAAATCTTAGCGCAAGACGAGGGTCAAATTAAACTAGATGGCCAAGAAGCAAAGTTAGTGCGTGATAAAATTGGCTTTTTGCCACAGTATCCAGAATTTTATGGGTGGATGAGCGCATTAGAATGTCTTCATTTTATGGGAAAGCTGTCTAACATGAAGAAACAAGATTTAGAAGAGCGAATCAAAGAGGTATTGCTACTAGTTGGCTTAGCAGATAGTACTAACAAAAAAATCAGCACTTATTCAGGTGGAATGCGGCAACGCCTTGGTATCGCTCAGGCTATATTACATCGACCAGAATTGCTTGTTTTAGATGAACCAGTTTCAGCGCTTGATCCAATTGGTCGTCGAGAAATTATCGTGCTTTTAGAGAAACTGAAAAGCGAAATGACAATTTTGTTCTCAACGCATATTTTGAAAGATGCGGAAGAGATTTGTGACCGTATTGCAATTATCAAAAATGGTGAATTAGTTGCGGATAAAACAGTTGAACAGCTTATGCAAGAAGAAAGCTCCCCGGTATTTGATGTTGAATTTATTGGAGATGAGGAAGCCTGGCTAGCACATCTTAATCAAAATCAGCATATTGAAAAAATCGAAAAGGTAGGCATGGTATACCAAGTGTACGCTATAGATAAAAAAGCTGGCTCAGAAGCTATTCTAGAAGCACTATTAAAAACGAAAGGTGAGCTGATTCGCGTAGAAAACAGACACCAAAGCCTAGAAGAAATTTTTATGGAGAAGGTGAGATAATGACGCATTTTAGTGCTTTACTTGGAAAAGAATGGTTAGAACAGCGGCGGAGTTTGAAAATCATTTGGATGCCAATTGTCTTTTCACTTCTTGGTCTTACACAACCATTAATGCTTTATTTTTTACCAGAAATACTTAAAGCGGTTGGAACTGGCGCAGAAACGGAGCAAGTAATCGCCTTGATGGGGAATCAATCAGCGCAAGAAGTAATGTCGCAAACACTTGGCTCTCAGTTTGATCAAATCGGAATTATCATTATGATTGTAGTAGCGATGGCATGCATTCAAAATGACCGGTCTAGAGGCATGCTTGCTTTTATTATGACTAGACCAGTATCAGCCGTAGAGTATGTCCTATCCAAGTGGGTTATGCAGTGTATTGTTGGATTAAGCTCATTATTCATTGGTTATATTTTAGCAGCATATTATACGTATTTTTTATTTGGTGATTTAGATATAAATTCTTTGATGGAAGGGTTTTTTGTCTACGCTCTTTGGTTTGTTTTTGTTATTAGTTTGGTCGTTTTTGCCAGTGCTGTATTTGATAGCAATGCTGTAGTTGCGATGATTAGCGTATTTACAGCTATTCTCTTAGGAGTCATTAGCGGTTTTGGCGGTTGGATACAAATGTTTAATCCTGCTTACTTAAGCAAGAATGCAACCATGCTAATAATGTCAGAAAAAACAATGGATTACTTTATACCAACACTGTTCATTTCAATAGCTTGGATTGCTTTATTAATAATTCTTACCATTTTAATGATTAAAATAAAACCACTTCAAAAAACGGAATAGCGAACATTATTTGTTGGTTTTGCGTAAACATCCGGAATATAATAAAATAGAATAAAAAGGGGTGGCAAAATGGAACGAATTGAACGTGATACACTTGGAGAAATTTCAGTTGATGCAGCTAAGTACTGGGGAGCCCAAACAGAACGAAGTAGAAGAAACTTTGCTATTGGTGATAATTATATGCCGAAAGAAATTATCTACGCTTTTGCTCAGTTAAAAAAAGCTGCTGCCATAGTGAATGCATCGGAAGGAAAGTTATCCGAATTGAAGTCGGTAGCAATCGGTAACGTTTGTGACCAAATCATTAAAGGCGAACTAGATGAACATTTTCCTTTAGTAGTTTGGCAAACAGGAAGCGGGACACAAAGCAATATGAACGTCAATGAAGTTATTGCGCACGTTGCCAATTTAACTTTAGGTGAGGAAAAAGTTCATCCAAATGATGATGTTAACATGTCGCAAAGCTCGAATGACACATTCCCAACAGCGATGCATATAGCTGCTTATCAAGCTTTAGTAACGAAACTTTTACCAGAAATAACTAAAATGGAAGAAGTTTTAACGATGAAGAAGAATAAATATATGCAGCTCGTTAAAATTGGTAGAACACATTTACAAGATGCGACTCCACTAACGCTTGGTCAAGAAATTAGTGGGTGGGAAGCATGTCTAACCAACAATAAAAACTATCTGGAATCTAGTATGAAAGCAATTTTACCACTTGCCATTGGCGGGACAGCAGTTGGAACGGGATTAAATGCCTCCAAAGATTTCGGTGATAAAGTTGCAGAAGAGTTAATGAAACAAACTGGATATCCTTTTACTTCCGATTCTAATAAATATTTTGCTTTAACGAGCCATAGTCCCATTAATTTCGTCCATGGAGCAATTCGCAGTCTTGCTTCTGATTTAATGAAAATTGCCAACGATATTCGGCTACTAGCAAGTGGTCCTCGTAGTGGCATTGGTGAACTAACAATCCCGGCTAACGAACCAGGCAGCTCCATCATGCCAGGAAAAGTGAACCCGACACAATGTGAGGCAATTACGATGGTTGCCGCTCAAGTAATGGGAAATGATACAACGATTAATATTGCTGCAAGCCAAGGTAATTTTGAATTAAATGTCTATAAGCCTGTAATTATTTTTAATTTCTTGGAATCTATCACATTGCTTTCTGATAGCATGCGTTCCTTCCGAATTCATTGTTTGGAAGGACTAACTGCAAATGAAAGTGTGATTGAAGCTAAAGTAAATGATTCGCTAATGCTAGTTACAGCTTTGAATCCACACATTGGTTACGAAAAAGCTGCCAGAATTGCTAAATTAGCATTCGATGAAAATACGACTTTAAAAGAAGCTGCTATTAAAACCGGCTTTGTAACAGAAGAAGAATTCGATTTATGGATAGACCCATTAAAAATGACTAATTTGTAATCTCATACTTTAGAATGAACTTCCCTAGAAATAATTGTTGTCTAGGGATTTTTCACGTATAATGAAAACACTTTTACTAGACAAAATATAGGAGATGCAAAACATGTCAGTATTATTTACAATACTTTTAATGGCGGTGATTGGCGGATTCATTGGGGCAATGACGAATTATATCGCCATCCGAATGCTCTTTCGTCCGTACAAGGCCGTTTATCTATTTAATAAACGTTTGCCATTTACACCCGGATTAATTCCTAAACGGCGTGATGAACTAGCGGAACATATTGGAAAAGTAGTGGTAAGTCACTTACTAACAGAGGATGCCATTCGCGCCAGACTCCTGGATGAGAATTTACAAAAAGAAGTAACAGAAACCATTGCAAAAATGTTTCGTGAAAAAATGAAATTAGAGACAACTCCAAACGAATTACTTCACCATTTAGGATACGATAATGCAGAAGTTCGTTCTATTTCATGGTTAGAAAGAACCCTAGAGACCCAAATTAGCCGCTTTTTAACAACAAAACAATCAACACAAATGAGCGAGTTAATTCCTTCCATGCTAGAAAACGAATTAACTAAAAAACTGCCCCATGTAACAGAAAGAATAACGAATAAAATGAGTGTTTTTATAGCGAGTGAAGCAGGCAAAATCCAGATTAAACAAATGCTTCAAAAATTCTTTGAAGAACATGGGAAAATGGGCAGCATGGCGAGAATGTTCATTAATATCGATAGTTTCTCAGAAAAAATTCAACAAGAAGGCTTAAAGCTTATTAGCCAAGAAGACACTAAAAATATCATCAACCAATTGCTATCAACAGAATGGCATAATTTTGAAGCAAAAGAACTCCAAGAACTTATTCCAACAGAAAAACAAGCACATTTGGCAGGACAACTTACTTCAGAAATTATTCAAGCTGTTCCACATGAGAAACTATTTAACCAACCTATTCAAGGCATACTACGCAATTATGAATCTGCCATTACAGAAAAAATGATTCCTTTTGCAGTAGAGCGAATGCTTGATTTTGTAGCGACTCATAGTGCAGAAATAGTGGAGCGAATGGACTTAGCAAAACTTGTTGAAACACAAATAGCAACTTTTTCATTACCTGAAATCGAAAAACTTGTTGTAGAGATTTCTGGTAGAGAGTTAAAAATGATAACCTATTTAGGTGGGATTTTAGGAGGCTTTATTGGAATCATTCAAGGAATACTCGCAATGTGGATTTAGTTCTTTTATACTGGAATAACCTATGACTTTTTGTTATAGTGAAACAGAAGTGACAAATACAGATATTTGGAGGATTTATCAATGGCAGTTAATATTTATGATGTAGCACATGATTTAGACAAAGGAATTCGTGAAACACCTGAATTCTTAAGCTTACAAGATGCATACCGCGAAGTAAACGAAAATGCTGATGCAAAAGCAAAATTCGAACGTTTTCGTGATGTTCAAGTTACAATCCAAGAAAAACAAATGACTGGTCAAGAAATTGACGATGAGACAGTAAATGTAGCACAACAAGTAGCACAAGAAGTTCAAGAAAATGAATTAATCGTTAAACTAATGGAAAAAGAACAAGCGATGAGTACAATTATTAATGATTTAAATCGCATTATTATGACACCATTACAAGACCTATATAACGTAGCAAACGACTAATTTTCATTAATCGAAGTGGTTCTATTATTTGTTATTTATTTAGCAAATAATAGAACCACTTTTTTATTTGAAATGCTTGTACGTAAAGTGATAGTAAGGTATAATAAGAACGTATATTCGGTTTTTTAAGGAGGCGAAAGTCATGAAAGAAATCAAATTTTTACACATAGCAGATTTGCATCTGGATAGTCCTTTCATTGGGCTTTCGACATTACCACAACCACTTTTTTCTGCCGTGCAAGAAAGCACATTTCAATCGTTGGAACGTATTATAACGGTAGCAATAAATGAAGCAGTGGAATTTGTATTAATTGCAGGAGATATTTATGATAGTGAAGATCAAAGTGTACGTGCTCAAGCTCGTTTTTTAAAAGAAATGAAACGATTAGAAGCAGCTGGAATAAAAGCATTTGTTATTCATGGAAATCACGATTTTATAGATAAGCATAAGGAAAAATTGCAATTGCCTAAAAATGTCCATGTTTTTTCAGAACAAGTTGAAATGGTTACTATGGAAACAATGAATGGAGTTAATGTTCATATTTATGGCTTTAGTTACGGAGAGCGCCACATTCGTGTTAGCCGCGTTAATGAATATAATAAACAAGGAGAGGCGAATTTCCATATTGGCCTTTTACATGGCTCTGAATTATCAAGCAGTGAGGATCATGATGTTTATGCTCCATTCCGAATCCAGGAATTAAGTAAAAAAGGATTTGATTACTGGGCACTTGGACATATCCATAAACGCCAGTTATTAGCCGAATCACCAACCATTTATTACCCAGGAAATATTCAGGGACGAAATCGCAAAGAATCAGGTGAAAAAGGAGCAAGCATTGTCACATTATCAGATTCAAATACAACAATTGATTTTATAGCAACTAATCCGATTATTTGGGAAGAAGTCATAATTAGTTTGCCTGAAAATAGTGAAATCAATACATTTTACAGGGAAATCACGAAACGCTTAGCTGCCTATTATGGGCAGAGTAATTCGTTTTTTCTACATGTTATTGTTCAAATGCCTGATAAACAAAAAATAAATTCCGCGGACTGGCTACAAATGCTTCAAGAAGAAACCGACTTAACAAGCAATACTTTTGTTTGGGTCCATAAACTCACAATTGAACTGACGAATCAGAGCGACTTAAAGAACTGGCAGGAGCGTCATCTGGCGAGTAAAGAAATAACTCAAGCTTTCGAAAGGTTACAAGACGAATCAGTTTTCTATCAAACTGTGGAGGCACTTTATTTTGAAAGTGGTGTAAGTAGATATTTAGAAGACTTATCAGAAGAAGATCGTCAACAAATGTTAAAATCAGCTTTGACAGAATTAGGAACAACGCTTAAAGAAGTGGAAGGTGATGAAAAATGAGAATAACGTCCATTGATATAGTTGGTTACGGGAAATGGTCAGATGCTCATTTTAATCATGTTTCAGATTTTCAAGTTTTTTTTGGAGAAAATGAAGCAGGAAAATCGACCATTATGGCTTTTATACATAGTATTTTATTTGGTTTCCCAACGAGACAACAATCTATACCTCGTATGGAACCTAAAAATGGTGGACCATATGGTGGAAGATTAACACTGGAAGATACTCCAAAAGGTAAGGTCATTGTCGAACGTTTAAAAGGAAAAGCTACTGGAGATGTATGTATTTACTACGAAGACGGACAAGTAGCTGGAGAAGAAAAGTTAACAGAAATTATGGGAGAAATTGACCGAAATACTTTTGAAGCTATTTTTTCTTTTGATATTCATGGATTACAAAATATTCACCAATGGAAGAAAAAAGAATTTGAACGATATTTACTTGCTACGGGTACAACAGGGTCAGATGCGCTTTTAAAAACGGCTGAAATATTACAAAAAAAATTGGAAGTTCTTTTTAAACCAAGTGGAAGAAATCCAGCAATCAATCAACAACTAAAAAAAGTTAAAGATAGCCAATTGGCATTTCAAGAAGCAAAAAAACTAAATGCAAAATATGAGCTGCTTTTGGCTGAAAAAGAAGAAGAAAAAGTGAGACAAATTGAATTGCAAGAAGAAAAAACTGCTATCCGTGTTGAATTAGATTCACTAAATACATTGTTAGATTTATGGCCTATCTATCAAGAATGGAAAGCTCTTAATGAAAAAGCAACACATTCAACCGAAGCTACTTTTCCACCCGATGGTATTATCCGTTTGGAACATTTACAACTAAGAGAAAAAGAATGGCAAAACCAATTAATTCAATTAGAAGAACGTCAAAAGAACTTAATTAGTAAAAATAATTTTGAACATACTTCTTTTTTTACTGAAAACGAAGCAGAAATAACCTTTTTAATTGAAACTTATGGGGCTTATACTGAGCGTGAATTACAACAAAATAGTTTGGAGAAAGAAATCAAGTACTACCAAACAAATGCTAAGCAAACACCAAAGAAATGGACAAAAGAGTTAGAACAAAAACTACTTCGAATAAAAGGGCTAGAACAAGGAAACAAACAGCAACAGCATGATATTCAACTAGAATTAAAGCTCCTTCAAGAAACTGAAGAAAAATTACAGAAAAAGATAGATCAAATAGAAAGCAACATGTGGGAAAACAAAAGATTTCAGCAAGAAAAAGAAAAAGTAAATTTAAAAGAAAAATCATCTTTAACTAAACCTATTGTAGCAGTTGGTATTTTTCTTGTAGCTTTAGTGATTTTGGTGATTTTTCAATCAATTTGGAGTATGGCTTTTGCTTTCACAGCTGCTCTTATTGCTATTTTTTTATTCGTTACAACTAAAACATCCACATCTTCTAGCAACCAAGAAATTCTAACGTTTTTAGAACAAAAACAAATAAGGCAAGAATGGCAACAATTACTAAGTGAAATGGATGTTGTTGCTTCACAATTAGCGCAATTAAAAGAAAGACAAAATAGCATAATCAATGCCAAATACAACTATCAATCAAATCTAAATCAACTATTCACTGATTTAGAGATTAATGAAATTCCGGAAGAAGACTGGGAATTAATCATTCAAGACTATAAAGAAAATAGTGAAAAAAATCAATTAGCTGCTGAACTTATACGAAAATTAGAACCACTAGTAGAAAAGCAACACTCGTACCAAGTTAGATTAGAAAATCTGCATTTGCCTATAGAATCTAATAACATGGAAGAAAAAATATCTTTTTTGCGTCAAGGCTTGCTCTACTACCGGAATAATTTGACAGAAAATGCCAAACTAGCTGAAAAAATGGAACAAATTACAATGCAGCTAGATTTAGTGAAGCACGATCTATTGCTTGTGAACGGAGAAAAAAAAGACTTATTAAAACAAGCTAAAGTAAATAATGAAGACGAATTCCGTTTGGTAGCAATGCGAGTAAAAGAAGAGCAGCAATGGCGAGAACGTCTAATTCTACTAGAGGCGCAACTCGAACCAGAAAAACGACTAGCTTTAAGTCAATTTTCAGCGCAAGAAGTCATTAAAGAAAAAGAACTTCAACTAGAAGAAAAACTTCGCAAAATAGAATTGGAACAAGAAAATATTCATGCCATGTTAGCTTCAAAAAATCATGAAATAGCAACTTTAGAAGAAGGCGGTACGTTTTCTACACTAATGCAAGACTTCTATTCAGAAAAAAGTCAATTGCAGCAAATGACTCGGGAATGGACAGAAACTAAGTTAGCGCTTCAAATACTTCAAGAAACAATGCGGAGTTTACAAGAAGGGAAATTACCTAAAACTTTAACTTTAGCAACTGACTATTTCAACCACCTAACAAACGGAAACTACACAAAAGTATATTTACAAGAAAACCGGATTCAAGTCGAAAGTAAAGATGTCATTTCATTTTTCCCTGAAGAACTAAGTCAAGCAACAAAAGAACAATTGTATTTAGCAATCAGATTTGCGTTAATTGATGTTATTCACAAAGATTTTCCATTACCTATAATTATTGATGATGGCTTTGTCCATTTTGACTCTGCTAGGATGATCCAAATGATGCAGCTGCTCAAGAAAAGAAAAAGTACAAATCAGGTTATTTTTTTCACCTGTCATCAAGAAACTCGCAAATATTTTTCCAGTGAAGACATACGCATGCTATAATAGTTGGAGAAACTTCTTACTACAGAAAGAAAGAAGGCGATACAATGGAAAAAAGATTATTAGACTACGAAGTTGGAGAAACAGTAGAACTATTCTTGCTGATTAAATCAAGTGTAAAAGGAACAGCAAGTAACGGAAAACCATTTTTAAGTCTTGTTTTACAAGATAAATCAGGTGAATTAGAAGCAAAACTTTGGGATGTAAAAGAAAGTGATGAAGTCAATTACGGAATACAGCAAATTGTTCATCTTATGGGAGATATACAAAACTATCGTGGAAGAAAACAATTGAAAATTCGCCAAATTAGACAAGCTTCACCACTTGATGGTGTTAGTGCTAGTGAATTTATGGAGACAGCTCCAATCAATAAAGAAGAAATGGCTGACGAAATAACCCAATATATTTTCGAAATGAAAAATGCAAACTTGCAGCGGATTACGCGAGCTTTGCTAAAAAAATATCAAGATGATTTTTATGATTATCCAGCTGCTATGCGCCATCACCATGAATTTGTTTCAGGACTAAGTTTTCACGTTGTTTCTATGTTGCGTTTAGCTAAATCAGTGGCAGACTTATATCCGACAGTTAATCGCGACTTACTTTATGCTGGAGTTATTTTACATGATTTAGGAAAAGTAATGGAACTTTCTGGACCAGTTTCGACCACTTATACACTTGAAGGTAACTTGATTGGTCATATTTCCATCGTTGTAGAGGAAGTAAGTAAAATTGCTGAAGAATTATCAATTGACGGGGAAGAGGTAGTGGTCTTAAAACATGTACTTTTATCCCATCATGGTAAAGGCGAGTGGGGAAGTCCAAAGCCGCCTCTAGTCCGTGAAGCTGAAATTTTACATCAAATTGATTTAATGGATGCTTCCCTTAACATGATGGACAAAGTATTAAAACATACAAAACCAGGCGAATTTAGTGAAAGAGTATTTGGATTAGATAATCGCTCCTTTTATAACCCAACTTTTGAATAATAGAAAACTGTTCAGTGAAATCTACTGAACAGTTTTTTCTCAAAAAAACACGTTTGGAAGTAATCTCCAAACGTGTTTTTATCTTACTTATTTAGATGATTCTTTTGAAGAAGAGCCATCAAAATCTTTAAAAGCATCTTTCAAGTCTTTGTCTTCAACTTTTACATTAGCATCTTTGTATTCTTTCTTCAATGTTTTTTGCATGTTTTCTGTAGTAAGTTGAGATTCAAGGTAAGACTCTTTTACAGCTTTCTTATCTTTTTCAAAAGTTGTTTTTGTAGCTGGTTTTTCCATTTGAATAATGTGGTAGCCATATTGTGTTTTTACTGGAGCGCTAATGTCACCTTTGTTTTTAAGGGCATATGCTGCTTTTTCAAATGCTGGGTCCATTTTGCCAGGACCGAATGGAGCTAATTGACCACCATTTTCTTTTGTTGCTGTGTCAGTGGAATATTCTTTAGCTAAATCTGAGAATTTTGCGCCATCTTTCAGTTTTTGTTCAACTTCTTTAGCTTTATTCTCGTCAGCTACTAAAATGTGGCTTACTGTGATATTTGGTTGCCAAGTTTTGTAATATTCTTTAAGTGCTTTATCGCTAGTATCGGTATTAGCTTCTGTAGCTTCTTGAACTAACAAGTTGTACTTAAGTTGGCTTTTGAATGTTTTCTCTGTTAACCCGCTTTGAGCTAAAACAGCAGAAAATTGATCGCCGTATTGAGATTTGTACTCATTGAATTTTTTATCAACATCTTCATCAGTTACCTTGTATTTATCACCAAGGATCTTTTCAAAAGTAAGTTGTTGTACGAACTCAGAACCGTATTTATCTTTCATTGCGTCATAAAGTTCTTCTTGCGTCACGTCGCCAGAATCTGTCTTAACGACATTACCGCCGCCACCGCACGCTGCTAGACTGAACAATGCCATTACCATGACAAGTCCAAGAATTAATTTCTTCTTCATTAAATAAAACACACTCCTTAGTTGTTGATGTAATTCCCGCTTAACACAATAACTATCATAACACAAATTAAAGATAAAAAGAAAAGATGAAAGAAATTTAATGATATTCTTATGGTTTAGTCAGAAATTAAAATAGAAAATCCACGTTCTGCACTTTCGACAAAACAATTTTTGGGCATTTTCCATAATTTTTTAATATGAGTAAAATCAGAGAAACTCATTCCAAAATGGACGGATAGCAATACAAGAAACATACCTGAATGACCAATAGGAGTTAAAAGCATTAATAGGATTAAAAAGCTGGAAATAACAGCAAAAGGCAAAATTAATGAAAATATATAATGCCATTTTGGAATTATCCGCTTAATATTTAATTTTATACAGGGAAGAATAAAGAAATGAATACGCCACTGAATTATAGTTCCCTCTCGGTATTTAAAACATCCAATGAGATGAAGTAATTTATGAATAGGGTAAATTAAAACAATACCAATAAGGCTAATTAGTTGATAATCATTAGTGAGTTCCCCTGGATAAATTAAATGTTGTGTCAAAAAACATATGCATACGACAGCTAACCAGACGAGAATACCTTTTAGAAAAAGTCGATTGAATTCATCTCGTCGCTCTGTGTTGATTGATTTTAGGCAGCGCATTGTAAACTTTCCTCCAGTTAAAGCTAGAATAGTGTCTCATCAGAAGGCACCATAGTATTGTATGCTCAATTGCAACAGAATTCAACCTTTTTTAATAAAAAAATGGTCTGTTTTTGACATTTTTATGAAGCTGCATTCAAGTAAATAAAAAAACTGAGCATACGCCCAGTTTTCCGTTTTATTTATTATCTTTTTTCAATGTCTTTTCTAGGTCAGAAATTGTTTTTTGCATATCTTTAATTTCGTCCTTTAAGCGTTTCTTTTCAGGTTCCATTTCCTCATTCCACTTAGAAACAGATTCCATGATGTCAGAAGAAACGTCCTTAAGTAGTGTTGAGCCTTCTGTGCCAAGAACTTGAACTGATTGGATAAGTTCATTTGCATTATAGGCTAACTCTTTTAAAATAACACTTGCTTCCCCTGATTTAGCAACAATATCTTTTCGAAGTTCATTGCCGGATTTTGGAGCAAATAATACCGAGGCCGCCGCTCCAATTGCCCCACCAGCTAAAATACCAAAAATAAGTGATTTTTTATTCATTTATACTCCACTCCATCCATAAAGTCATTTTAGTCTACTTTTGCTGCAATAAGTTCAGCAATTTCTTGGTAACGTTCATGTGTATACCAGTCTGCGTTATCTTTCCATTTTAACCCAAAGTCGTCTGATTTGCTATACCTTGGTATTAAATGGACATGACAATGAAAGACAGATTGATAAGCTAATTCTTCATTATTATTTAAAATATTTAATCCTTGTAGCGGTAAAGCTTCTTTTAGCGCTTTTGCAATTTTAGGCACGCGGCGGAATAATTCAGCAGCGGTATCATCCGGTAAATCAAAAATATTCCTAGCATGTTTTTTAGGAATTACAAGTGTATGGCCTTCTGTGACTTGTCCTAAATCAAGGAATGCGTATACTTCTTCATCTTCATACACTTTGGCAGAAGGGATTTCACCGCGAACTATCTTGCAGAAAATGCAATCGTCCATTCAGTATGACCACCTTTCACAACATATTAATTATGTACTACTTTAATTTAACATAAAAACGAGGCAAAAGCATGTATGAGATAGTAAACAATGGATTATTTTGACAGTTCAAGGGATGAATATGCTATTATTAACTAAAGATATGTAAGGAGGTATTATAATGGCTTTAGTAGAAGTAGAACACCTAACGGGCGGGTATACGAAGCGACCAGTCCTAAAAGATATTTCATTTGCAATTGAAGAAAAGCAAATTGTTGGATTAATTGGTTTAAATGGAGCAGGAAAAAGTACTACCATTAAACATATAACCGGCTTAATGCATCCGAAACAAGGAACAATTAAAATCAACGGTCACCAATTAGTGGAAGATACAGAAACATACAGAAAGCAATTTTCTTATATTCCAGAAACTCCAGTATTATATGAAGAATTAACATTAAAAGAACATTTAGAATTGACCGGAATGGCTTATGGTCTTTCACTAGAAGAATTGCAAGAAAGAATGCCCCCGCTTTTAAAAGAGTTTCGTTTAGAGAAAAAACTGAACTGGTTTCCAGCGCATTTTTCTAAAGGAATGAAGCAAAAAGTAATGATTATGTCGGCTTTTTTAATTGAGCCTAAATTATATATTATTGATGAACCTTTTGTTGGACTTGATCCGCTTGGAATTCAGTCGCTACTTAATTGGATGGATGAAATGCGAAGTGAAGGGGCAAGTATTTTAATGTCAACGCATATTTTGGCGACTGCTGAAAAATATTGCGATACGTTTATCATTATTCACCAAGGCGAGATTCGCGCAGAAGGAACCTTAAAAGACTTACAAACGAACTTTAAAATGCCAGGAGCTTCACTTGATGAAATTTATATTCAGTTGACAAAGGAAGAGGAAGCTGATGAAAATGATATTTGATAGCAAAGCGCTTTGGAAGGAACGTTTTAGCGCTTATACTACAGAAGTAATGCGCTATCTCCGTTATATGTTTAATGATCATTTGCTTTTTGTTCTTATTATTGGACTTGGTGCTGGTATTTTTTATTATGCCGGTTGGGTAAAATCGCTTGAGCCTAGTTTTCCGGTTATCCCACTTATGGTTATTTTACTTACAGCTTCTATAGCAATTAGCCCAGTCGCGACGCTCTTACAAAAACCGGATGTAGTTTACTTAATTGTCCAAGAAAAAGCGATGGATGCTTATTTTTCTCAAGCTAAAATTGCGAGTTTCTTTATGCAACTTTATGTATTCGTAATTGTTCTTGGTATTTGTATGCCTATGTATGTAGAAGTAACAGGAATACCTTATAGTCAGTTCTTTACATTATTTATAGTACTTGCTTTACTTAAAGCTTGGAATATTTATTTTGGTTTTGAAAGTATGAAATTGGAAGACGCTGATACAACGTGGATGTTTGTTCGCGTTATTGTAAATGCCATTTTAATTTATATTTCGTTAATTTCTGCACCGTATATTTCGATTCCGATTGTTCTATCTGTGATTTTAGCAAGTTACTACTGGATTAAGAAGAAAACTTCTAAAGTGACTCTTAGATGGGAATATTTAGTAGACAAAGAAGAAGCACGAATGAATCGGTTTTATCGTTTAGTTAATTTATTTACAGATGTGCCCCACCTACGCGGCACAGTTCGTAGACGGAACTATCTAGATTTCCTTTATCGACCAATTCCTTATGCGAAAAGAAAAACTTTTGCTTATTTGTTTAGCCGCACCTTTGTAAGAACGAATGAATATATAGGACTTTACGCTCGACTTACTGTAATCGCTGTTATTCTACTTGTTTTTGTACAAGGTTTTTATTTGAATATTATTTTTTCATTGTTATTTTTATATTTAACAGGTTTTCAATTTATCCCGATGTTAAAACATTATGATGCACAAATTATGCTGCGTCTTTACCCGATTGATGATGCTTATCGTCATCGTAGTTTTATTCACTTTTTACGAATTTTGCTACTTGCACAAGCATTACTCTTTAGTATAATTGGAATTTCTCAAAACGGCACAATTGGTGGGATGGTGATCTTAGGAATAAATTTAGCATTTGTAGTGATTTTTACTTTTCTTTATGCTCCAATCAGAATGAAAAAAATGTACGAATAAAAAAAGCGATTTGGATTTTTGGTCCAAATCGCTTTTTCCTATTTAGCATCATGCGAGAATTCTGGATAATGATAAATATCTTCATGTGAGAAACCAACTTGCGTATTATTTTTTTTCATAATACTTGTGATTTCTTTGTGCAAAGGAGTTTTTTTCCATTCTTGAAAGAAAACTTCGGAATCCCAAAAAGAAATAATTAAAAACTTATTTGTATTCATTGCTTTGGTAAGTTTTGTGCTCTGTAACCCAGGTGTTTCACTAAAATGTAAACTAGCATGTTGATACATTTGTAAGAAAATCGGAATCTCTTCATCGCGAAGTTGAATATATTCAAACACAACAATGCCAAAACCTTTTAAAGAACCACTACTTTGTAAAACTCGATACGCTTTACCTTCTTGGAAAAGTTTTTCTCCAGTTGACTCTTGATACAAAAGAGATTGCGAAAAGTTTTGCAGAAGTGTCACATTCTCGCCAATATAATTTTCCATTAGTTGACGAAGATAATGCTCTGTTCCAGTTGTGATAAATACTTTTTTCATGATAAGTCCTTCTTTCGGTTTTATTCAATTAAGATAAATGATTACACCTGTGTTTTCCACGTTTTTCATAATTGAAACAGTAGATAGGCAATTTGTTTGGTTTTATACAAGATTTCTAGTATTCTTTTATCTGGAGAAGTTATTTATTGTTCTGTTGCCTATTGTGTGTAAATGAACAAAGAAGGGAAGTGACTTGATGACAAAAATAACGAACGATTTATTTTTAAAAGCAGCGCGAAAAGAACAAGTAGACCGAATTCCGGTTTGGTATATGAGACAAGCTGGGAGATCTCAACCAGAATATCGTAAATTAAAAGAAAAATACTCGCTATTTGAAATTACCCATCAACCAGAAATATGTGCTTATGTCACTAAATTACCAGTAGATCAATACGATGTTGATGCAGCGATTTTATACAAAGATATTATGACACCACTTCCGGGGATGGGAGTAGACGTTGAAATCAAATCTGGTATTGGTCCAGTCATACATAATCCAATTAGAACTTTCCAAGATGTTGAGAAACTGACGATTTTTAAACCGGAAATTGAAGTGCCTTATGTACTTGATACGATAAAACTACTAGCGGATGATATGTTAGATGTACCTTTAATTGGATTTGCTGGAGCACCTTTTACGCTTGCAAGTTATATGATAGAAGGTGGTCCATCAAAAAATTATCACCAAACAAAAAGTTTTATGTACCGTGAACCAGAAGTTTGGGCTATTTTAATGGAAAAACTTGGACGCATGACTGCGAATTATTTAATAGCGCAAATTAACGCCGGAGCTTCTGCTGTTCAATTATTTGATTCTTGGGTAGGGGCACTTAGCCGAGCGGATTATGCCGAGTACATCCGACCTGTCATTGAAATGATTGTTAAAGAAGTGAAAGCTGTTCATCCAACAACACCAATTATTATGCAAGCGGTTGGAGCTAGCCATCTTTTAACAGAGTGGGAAACAATGCCACTAGATGTAGTCGGTGTTGATTGGCGTGAAACCATCACAAGTGCTCGGAAAAAAGTTCCAACAAAAGCAATTCAAGGAAATCTTGACCCGTCCACACTTCTTGCACCAGAGAAATGTATAGCAGAAACGGAACGAATTTTACAAGAAGGTGTACTAGAAACAGGATACATTTTTAACTTAGGGCACGGTGTTTTTCCAGAGGTACCACCAGAAATGCTAAAAAAATTAACTAAGTACATCCACGAAAGAAGCGAAATTCTATTAAAAAAAGGATGATGAAAAATGACTAAAAAAGTAGGTTTACTTGTAATGGCATACGGGACTCCGTATAAAGACGAAGATATTGAACGTTACTACACAGATATTCGTCACGGACATAAGCCAAGTGAAGAAATGATTGCAGATTTGCGCGGAAGATACCACGCTATCGGAGGTCTTTCACCGCTTGCGAAAATCACTGAAGCGCAAGCCTATGGACTAGAAAAAGCATTAAACGACGCGCAAAATGAAGTAGAATTTAAAACGTACATCGGTTTAAAACACATCGAACCATTCATTGAAGACGCGGTAGAAGCTATGCACAAAGATGGTATAGAAGAAGCCATTTCCATCGTTTTAGCACCGCATTATTCTAGTTTTAGCGTCGAAGCATATAACAAAAGAGCAAAAGATGCAGCTGATAAATTGGGTAATATTCACATTAAAGCGGTTAATGATTGGTATAAACAACCAAAATTCATTCAAATGTGGGCTGATAGAATTAATGAGACAGCGAAACAAATTCCAACAGACGAATTAATAGACACTGTGTTAATTGTTTCCGCACACAGTTTACCAGAGAAAATTAAAAAACATAATGATCCTTACCCAGACCAACTACAAGAAACAGCAGATTTAATTTTTGATAAAGTAGTGGTACCTCATTATGCGCTAGGTTGGCAAAGTGAAGGGAAAACCGGTGAACCTTGGCTTGGACCTGATGTACAAGATTTAACAAGAGAACTATACGGCCGGGAAAAATACAAACATTTTATTTATACACCAGTTGGTTTTGTCGCAGAACATTTAGAAGTACTTTATGATAATGATTATGAATGTAAAGTAGTAACAGATGAAGTAGGTGCAGCTTACCACCGACCTCCAATGCCAAATGCTGACCCTGAATTTTTAGAAGTTTTAAGAACGGTCATTTGGGATGCATACACAAAATAAAAATATGTGCTGGGATACTTGTTATTCCAGCACTTTTTTATAATAAAAGAAAACGGTTTCAATATTTTTAGCTAAATACTATGAAGTTTTAATCAGATTCTCATCTTTGCCGGGCATAATGATAACTATAGAAAGACAGGAGGTTCACCCAAATGAAAAACAAGGCAGAAAAACAAAGAATTGCCACTAATTTGTCACTTTATATGAAAATAAATGGATATACTCATAGAACATTCGCGCTTGCTGTTGGGGTTTCCCAAAGTACTTTAAAAGCATTAATGATTGGGAGAATGAGAAGCGAAAATAAATTCCAAAAATACATAACACAAATTACAGAAAGTTTGGCATTAGAAGAAAAATTCTTTGAACAACCGAAAGAAACTATTACAGCCGCACCTATCACTTTTCAAGATACAAACAAAATGCATCTTGGAGACGAAAAATTCAATGCTATCAGCTTAATGTTAAAAATTGGCGAAATTCATTACGAATCATAAAAGCTTGGGACTAATTGTCCCGAGTTTTTTTATGTGTTACAAAATAGAAAGATTCGGGGCTTGACGAACCTACTTAAGTCACGTAAAATGAAGACAATTTTCCAAATAGGAGTGTGGCACATGATTAGAAAACTAACAGTATCTGATAATGAAGAAGTAATGACACTTTTAAAACCCGAAGCAACCCTAAATTTATTTATTATTGGGGACATCGAAAATTTTGGTTATGAAAGTGATGTGCAAGACCTTTGGGGAGAATTCGATTCAGCGGGTAAATTACACGCATTGTTACTTCGATTCGATACGTTTTTCTTACCTTATTCAAAAAACGCTAATTTCGATGCAAAAGCTTTTTCGGAAATTATTGCTAAACATGATAATTATGAGGTTAGCGGCATTTCTCGTGTCACAAAGGAACTAGAACCATTTTTACCAGAACTTGCCAAAAAAAGACAAGATACTTATTTTTGTGAGTGCGAACATGTAAACCGTATTCCAGTAAATCAAGAGGTTATCGTCAGAACGGCAGTAGAAGAAGACGTGGCACCAATTATTAATATGCGCAAACATATTAAAGAATTTGGTTCGCGCGGTGAAAACGAAGAATTAATTATTCGCCAAATTGAAAAAGGCGTGAAACGAATTTATTATATTGAACAAGACCAAAAAATCGTTGCTGTAGCTGAAACTTCTGCAGAAAATTCCTTCTCAGCAATGATTACAGGTGTGGCGACAACTGATGGATATAGACAACGCGGTTATGCAAGTACGCTTCTCAAAAAATTATGTTGTGATGTATTAGCAGAAGGAAAGAAACCATGTTTATTTTACGATAATCCAGTCGCTGGCGAGATATACCACCGCCTTGGTTTTGAACATACAGGAGATTTTGTTATGTACAAATAACCTTTACTTTGCATCCGTAAGATTGGTATGATGGATATATTATGTTAGTAAAGGATGAATAATGTGAAACCACGTGGAATTTGTTTTTTTGATATGGATGGAACACTTTTAAATAGTGAATCCAAAGTACTTGATAGTTCACTTCAAGCACTTGAAAAACTTCGACAAAATAATATTATTCCTGTTATTGCTACTGGACGAACATTTATAGAAATAAGTCATCAAATGAAAATTACCGGTATTGAGTCTGCAGTAATGATGAATGGACAAATGGCCATTTTTGAAGGGGAGAAAGTGTACGAAGATGTGATTAATGCTGATTTGCTTGAGCGTTTGACTGAAGAAGCGAAATCACAAAATGTCGAAGTCTGCTATTATAATGATAAAAGAATTGGCGCAACGGCGAATACACCAGTTGTAAAAGCGCATTATGATTTTTTAGGCGAACCAATGCCAGAAGTAAGACCTAATATGTATAAAGAAGAAACCATCAATATGGCACTTCTTTTACTTGAATCAGGGGATGATTATTTCCCAGAACGTTTTCCAGAATTGCAATTCGTTCGTAACACACCATTTAGTAACGACGTATTAAAAAAAGGCGGCTCTAAAGCTGTGGGTATTTCGAAACTGCTTGAAGTTATGGGGTATCAAGATGTTCCAACTTATGCTTTTGGTGATGGAATGAATGATTTAGAGATGTTTAGTGCGGTGGATAATGCTATTGCAATGGAAAACGCAGTACCCTTATTAAAAGAAAAAGCTACCTTTGTAACGAAAGATAACAACAGTGATGGCATAATGCTTGGCTTGAAACAATTTGATTTAATTTAAAGAAGTGCTTTATGCACTTCTTTTTTTAAAATTTCCAACGTAAGACCGATAGAATTGTAATTATTAGTTTGTTATAATAAAACTAATCAACTGAAGAGGAGAAATGTTCATGAACGAAATCAACTCAACATCCGAACAAATAAATATAGAGAAAAGAACGAGTAAACAAATTATTATGCAAAAAATACTCAATTGGTTTGTATTTTCTTTGCTACTTGCAGCAGTCGGTGCTGCGATTGGGAGTAAATTAAGTCCAGAACTTTTTTTACCTCTTATCATATTAGAAGTAGCACTACTTGTTGTTGCTATTATTGTACGTCGTAGTAAAACAATTAATAAAGTTGTCGGGTATCCAGTTTTATTAGCGTTTGCCTTAGTTACTGGTTTGACGCTTGGCCCAACTTTGACATATTATTTTGGGGCTGGACTAGGTGCAGCAGTTCTGATGGCCTTTATAACAGCAGCGATTACTTTCACAACACTAGGTTTTGTTGGCGCAAAAATGAAGAAAGACCTTTCATTTTTAAGTAGTGCGCTATTTGCTTCCCTTATTATTTTAATACTATTCAGCTTTTTAGGTGTCTTTTTACCATTAGGTTCTATGCTGACAACAATTATTTCAGCTGGTGGAACAATTATTTTCTCATTATACATTTTGTATGATTTCAACCAAATTATGAAGCGCGATGTAGAACTTGCTGATGTACCAATGCTTGCGCTAAATTTATACCTTGATTTTCTTAACTTATTTTTATTATTACTCCGCCTATTCACAGGTCGTAATTAAGAATTTTGAAGATCTGCCAACCTAAAAATTGGTAGGTCTTTTTCTATAAAAAAGATGGTTTTTGATAGACAAAAGCAATTTAAAATTCTATAATAATATTAAGGTCAAAAAAGGTCAAACTTATTTTTTAAGGAGGACAAATAAATGGATTTACAAAAATTTACGCAACAAGTTCAGCAAACAATTGCGGACGCCCAAAATCTAGCTATTGCATCAGAGCACCAAGAAATAGATGTGGCACACGTTTTTAAAGTGTTATTAACAGAAAGTGACTTTGCAAAACGCGTGTATGATGTAGCAGAAGTTGACGTAGACTCACTTCAAAACGTAGTAGACAACATTTTAAGTAAAATCCCAGTGATTTCTGGAAGTGGAGTTAACTATGGTCAAGCAATGAGTCAAGCGCTTTTCCAATTAATGAGAGATGCAGAAAAAGAGCAAAAACAATTAGACGATGACTTTGTATCAACTGAACATCTTATCTTAGCTGTAATGGACCAGTCTTCAAATCCTATTACAACCGAACTGAAAAAACAAGACAAATCTAAAAAACAAATTAAAGAAGCAATTTTAAAAATAAGAGGAGGGAAAAAAGTGACTTCTCAAAACGCAGAGGAAAACTATGAAGCATTAACAAAATATGGACGTGATTTAGTCGCGGAAGTAAGAAGTGGTAAACTCGATCCAGTTATTGGACGCGATGCAGAAATCCGCAACGTTATCCGAATTTTATCAAGAAAAACCAAAAATAATCCAGTATTAATCGGTGAGCCGGGTGTCGGTAAAACTGCTATTGTGGAAGGTTTAGCGCAACGTATTGTCAGAAAAGATGTTCCAGAAGGATTGAAAGATAAGACAATTATTTCACTCGATATCGGTTCCCTTATTGCCGGAGCTAAATACCGTGGGGAATTTGAAGAACGTTTAAAAGCAGTACTGCAAGAAGTTAAACAAAGTGAAGGTCAAATTTTACTATTTATCGATGAAATCCATACGATTGTGGGAGCGGGGAAAACAGATGGAGCTATGGATGCTGGAAACATGTTAAAACCTATGCTTGCGAGAGGGGAACTTCACTGTATCGGCGCCACAACTTTGGACGAATACCGCCAGTATATCGAAAAAGATGCGGCACTTGAAAGACGATTCCAAAAAGTACTTGTTCCAGAACCAACAGTGGAAGATACAGTATCCATCTTACGTGGTTTAAAAGAACGTTTTGAAATTCACCATGGAGTAAATATTCATGATAATGCTTTAGTTGCAGCAGCCAGTCTTTCCAATCGTTACATTACAGATCGTTTTTTACCAGATAAAGCAATTGATTTAGTAGATGAAGCATGCGCAACTATTCGTGTCGAAATTGATTCTATGCCGAGCGAACTTGATGAAGTGACAAGAAAAGTGATGCAATTAGAAATTGAAGAAGCAGCATTAAAAGAAGAAAAAGACCCAGCAAGTGAACGACGCTTAGAAATGTTACAACGAGAACTAGCTGACTATAAAGAAGAAGCAAATAAAATGAAATCTAAATGGGAAGCGGAAAAGAGCGAAATTAGTAAAATTCGCGAGGTACGTGAACAAATAGATCATCTACGTCACGAGTTAGAAGAAGCTGAAAACAACTACGATTTAAACAAAGCTGCTGAACTTCGCCACGGTAAAATTCCAGCAGTAGAAAAAGAATTATTAGTGTTAGAAAATGAAAATCGTGAAAAAACAGCACAAGAAGATCGAATTTTACAAGAAGAAGTAACAGAAAATGAAATCGCAGAAATTGTCGGACGATGGACTGGAATACCTGTGACTAAGTTAGTAGAAGGGGAACGTGAAAAACTGCTTAAATTAGCAGATATGCTTCATCAAAAAGTAATTGGTCAAGACGACGCTGTTCAATTAGTTAGTGATGCAGTGTTACGTGCACGTGCGGGTATTAAAGATCCGAGACGTCCAATTGGTTCCTTTATTTTCTTAGGGCCAACCGGTGTTGGTAAAACGGAACTTGCCAAAGCATTAGCCTATAATATGTTTGATTCTGAAGATCATATGATTCGAATTGATATGTCTGAATATATGGAGAAACATTCAGTATCAAGACTTGTCGGGGCACCTCCAGGTTATGTTGGATATGAGGAAGGCGGACAACTTACTGAAGCTGTAAGACGCAACCCATATTCGATTATCTTACTTGATGAAATCGAAAAAGCTCATCCAGATGTATTTAATATCCTTTTACAAGTCCTTGATGATGGACGGATTACGGATTCTCAGGGGCGCTTAATTGATTTTAAAAATACTGTAATTATTATGACATCCAATATCGGCTCTAATCTATTACTAGAAAGAACCGAAGAAGGTGAAATCTCACCTGAGTTAGAATCAGATGTAATGCAAATTTTACAAAGTGAATTTAAACCAGAATTCTTAAATAGGGTAGATGATATTATTCTATTTAAACCACTTACACTCGCTGATATTAAAGGCATTGTGGAAAAATTAGTAGAAGAACTGCAAATTCGCCTTGCCGATCAAGAAATTACAATTACTATTTCAGATAACGCCAAAGCCTTTATTGCAGAAGAAGCTTATGACCCAGTATACGGTGCACGACCACTTAAACGTTATATCGTGCGTCATGTCGAAACGCCGCTTGCAAGAGAAATTGTATCTGGTAAAATCATGCCACATTCTTCCGTTAAAATTGATATACAAGATAAAGAATTTACTTTTAAAGTCACAGAATAATATGGAAAATGTTTGATTCACGACTCGAGAGGGAAAACTTTTGTTGGATTAGTCGTTTAGAAAATAAGCGAAAATGGAAGGATGAGGAAGATGAAATTAGTATTAATTCGTCATGGTCAAAGTGAATGGAACAAATTGAATTTATTTACTGGTTGGCATGATGTTGACTTATCAGAAGAAGGCGTTGTAGAAGCAATGACAGCTGGAAAACGAATTAAAGAAGCTGGCTTGGAATTCGATGTAGCTTTTACTTCTGTTTTAACCAGAGCTATTAAAACACTTAATTATGTTTTAGAAGAATCTGATCAAATGTGGGTTCCAGTCCATAAATCATGGCGTTTAAACGAACGGCATTACGGAGCGCTTCAAGGACTTAATAAACAAGAAACGGCTGAAAAATACGGCGCAGACCAAGTACAAAAATGGCGCAGAAGCTATGATACTCTTCCACCATTATTAGAAGAAAACGACGAAAGACAAGCGAAAAATGATCGCCGTTATCAACTTCTTGATACCCATGCAATTCCATCGGGCGAAAACTTGAAAGTAACCTTAGAACGAGTTATTCCTTACTGGATGGATACCATTGCACCTGAAATTAAAGCAGGACGTCGTGTTGTTATTGCAGCTCATGGTAATAGTTTACGCGCCTTGGTAAAATTCTTAGAAGGTATTAGTGATGATGAGATTATGGAGCTCGAAATCCCGACAGGTGTACCGCTTGTTTATGAACTAAATGATGAATTAAAACCAGTAAACAAATATTACTTGGATAAATAAAAAAAACCTCTTTCCACCATGTGGAAAGAGGTTTTTTTGAGCTGCACTCGAAAAGTGAGTTCTCGCTATCAGAAAGTTGGATGTTTACTTAAAGTCATAAACTTCGCTATCTTTAGGCATCAAGAAAGTGATTAAAATAATGAAGAAGGATAACCCTACTGTTAAAATAATAGCCCGCGTCATATCAAATGATACATATAACATGGAAGAAAGAACGAATTCCGCCATTAAAGAAAGTAAGAATACCCAAAACACAGTCACTACGTAACGCATCCTTACACCCCATTTCATCTATTTCATTATACATTTTAGCACATAAAAATAGATTATCCAATCATATATCTTTTGAAAATACGATTATCGTAAAATAGGGAGGAATAAAATCTAGAACAGAGAATACTAGTGTATAGAGGATTAAATGGAATGACATAATATTGTCAAATGTAAATAGGTATTCTCAAACCCTTTGAAATAGCCATTTACTAACTTTTATGATAAGTTTTTCATCAAAAAGTTAGTAAGATCTCAGAATGAAAATGCTAGAATGGAGAAGGTTAACAGAGACAGAGCCATTTAAATTGGGGAATTAACTAATTTGGATAGGAAGTGCCAACTGATAATGAAAAAGAAATTCACGCAGATTTTACTAGCAAGTGCTATCGTAAGTTCTACTTTATTACCTTTTGCTAATACAGGAGCGGTAGAGGCAAGCGCAACCGCAGTGAGTCAGGCAGGAATGACTTTATCACAACAGCAATTTATACAATCTATTGCTAGCGATGCACAAGATTTACAAAAAGAAGAAAAAATATTAACGAGTGTTACTTTAGCTCAAGCTATCTTAGAATCCAACTGGGGTCAAAGTGGCTTATCAGCTTCTGCTAATAACTTGTTTGGAATTAAAGGTAGCTATGAAGGAAATTCAGTTTCAATGGGTACACAAGAATTTAGCAATGGAAAAGCTTATCATACCCAAGCAGATTTCAGAAAATATCCTGATAAAAAATCATCTTTAGTCGATCATGCACAACTTTTTATTAATGGAGTATCTGGAAATTCAGATTTATATTCTGCGGTTATCGGAGAAACAGACTATAAAAAAGCAGCCCATGCAATTCAAGACGCTGGCTATGCAACTGACCCGAATTATGCAGAAAAACTAATCTCTACTATAGAAACATATAATTTAGATGACTATGATCAAGTATACGACTCAGTAACCTCAACGGAAAAACAATTGGCTTATGCTGAAATTACAAATCCTGCTAGCGAAATTATTTGGACAAAACCATATAACACAGAAGGCGCAGAGCAAGTAGGAAGTGCTAAAGATTTCCAAAATAAAACGCTACGAATAACACAAAAAGCGGTTACCGAAAAAGGAACTTGGTATCAACTTCAGGATCAAGGTAAAACAATTGGATGGATAGATAGTGATGCAGTAACTATTTTTTACACCCCTAAAAATGAAACAAATATGAAACTAGATAAATATGTAACAGACTCAGACCAAAAAATCTATGCGTATCCAGTAGAAGATAATTCTAAAGTAGTAGCAGATTTAAATAATTATTTAGGAAAAGAAGTGGACATTGACCGTCGAGCAGATGTGAAAAATGAGTACTGGTACCGTATAACATCAGATGACGGTAAAATAATTGGTTGGTCTAAAGCAGGCGGTTTTGCTGAAAATAATCCGAATAAGGCACTTGAAGTAAAATAAAAAGTAGCAATCCAATTGCGTAATTGGAGTTTCTCTGTTAAAATTAGTACCAGGTCATAAAAATAACCAGGAGAAGAACTTTTATCCTGATATAGTTTGATATGGAGGAGAACACATGAACGCAGGAATTTTAGGAGTAGGTAAATACGTACCTGAAAAAATATTAACAAACTTTGATTTAGAAAAAATGATGGAAACGTCGGATGAGTGGATTCGTACTCGTACTGGAATTGAAGAAAGAAGAATTGCTCGTGATGATGAATATACACATGATTTAGCATATGAAGCAGCAAAAGTAGCTATTGAAAATGCTGGACTTACACCAGATGATATTGATTTGTTTATTGTTGCAACAGTGACACAAGAAGCAACCTTTCCATCCGTTGCTAATATTATCCAAGACCGCTTAGGAGCAAAAAATGCTGCAGGCATGGATGTTGAAGCAGCTTGTGCTGGATTTACATTTGGTGTTGTTACTGCAGCTCAATTCATCAAAACAGGCGCTTATAAAAATATTGTCGTAGTTGGTGCAGATAAATTATCTAAAATAACTAACTGGGATGACCGTTCTACAGCAGTATTATTCGGTGACGGAGCAGGAGCAGTTGTTATGGGCCCTGTATCAGATAATCACGGTCTACTTTCCTTTGACTTGGGTTCGGACGGTTCAGGAGGCAAGTATTTAAACTTAGATGAAAATGAAAAAATCTATATGAACGGACGTGAAGTATTCCGTTTTGCTGTTCGTCAAATGGGTGAAGCTTCATTACGTGTATTAGAACGTGCTGGACTTGAAAAAGAAGAGTTAGATTTACTAATTCCACACCAAGCTAATATTCGTATTATGGAAGCTTCCCGTGAACGTTTAAATCTCCCAGAAGAAAAACTAATGAAGACAGTTCATAAATACGGAAATACATCATCATCCTCTATTGCACTTGCATTAGTAGACGCGGTTGAAGAAGGACGTATTAAAGACAATGATAACGTGTTACTTGTCGGCTTTGGGGGCGGCTTAACATGGGGGGCCCTAATCATTCGTTGGGGTAAATAAATAACATACTTCAAAAGAAAAGTTGCCCTAACGTTTATTTTAGTTAGGGCAACTCTTCTTTATTTATGTTATAATAGAGCAGGCTTTTGGTTTATTTTGTTTGTGCAATATTTTTATTTTAAATAAAGCCTTAATTTTATACTAGCTGCTGTCGTTTAGACAGAAGTTGTTTTTTATGAATTGCAAAATAAGGAGATGAGTAAATGGATAGAAGAAGAGTAGTTGTTACTGGAGTTGGAGCAGTTACACCAATTGGGAATGATGCAGAAACTTCGTGGGAAAACGCTAAAAAAGGTGTCAATGGTGTTGCAGAAATGACAAGACTTAATCCGGATGACTTTCCGGTTAAAATTGCAGCAGAATTAAAAGATTTTGATGTAGAAAAATATTTAGAGAAAAAAGAAGCTCGTAAAATGGACCGTTTTACCCATTATGCCATTGCAAGTGCAGAAATGGCTGTGCAAGATTCTGGTTTGATTATTGATGATTCCAATGCAACTCGTGTTGGGGTATGGATTGGATCCGGTATCGGTGGAATGGAAACATTTGAAACTCAATACGAAGTTTTCCTAAATCGTGGACACCGCCGTGTTAGCCCATTTTTTGTACCAATGATGATTCCAGATATGGGTTCAGGACAAGTTTCGATTCGTTTTGGAGCAAAAGGGATTAACTCTACTACAGTAACAGCATGTGCCACTGCAACCAACTCTATTGGTGACGCATTTAAAGTTATCGAACGAGGCGATGCAGATGCAATGATTACTGGTGGAGCCGAGGCGCCAATTACAAAAATGTCATTAGCAGGTTTTACAGCAAATAAAGCTTTATCATTAAATCCAGATCCAGAAACAGCATGTCGTCCATTTGATAAAGACCGTGATGGTTTTATTATTGGCGAGGGAGCAGGAATTGTAATTTTAGAAGAATATGAACATGCAAAAGCTCGTGGTGCTAAGATTTATGCGGAAGTTGTTGGTTACGGTGCAACAGGTGATGCTTATCATATTACTGCACCAGCGCCAAATGGAGAAGGGGCAGCACGTGCAATGAAAATGGCGATTGACGATGCGGGACTTACTCCTGACAAAGTTGACTACATTAACGCGCACGGAACAAGTACTCCATACAATGATGAATACGAAACACAAGCGATTAAAACTGTGTTCGGTGAGCATGCGAAGAAATTAGCTATTAGCTCTACTAAATCAATGACAGGACATACTTTAGGTGCGTCAGGCGGTATTGAAGCTATTTTTGCTTTATTAAGTATTCGTGATAATATTATCGCACCAACAATCCATTTGGAAAATCAAGATGAAGTTTGTGACTTGGATTATGTTCCAAACAAAGCACGTGAAGCAGAAGTAAATGTCGTAATGTCTAACTCTTTTGGCTTCGGCGGCCACAATGCGACACTAGTATTCAAAAGAATAGAAGACTAAAATAACTAAAGCCTTGTTTCCTAAAATGGAAACAAGGCTTTTTTTGAGCAAAAAACTAGCTTTAATCAATAAAGTTGTATAAAATTAAATTGCACACAACTTAAAAGGAGGAGAACATGGTGGACACGAACACGCGTATATTAGAGGAACAGCTTTGTTTTTCTGTTTACAATGCATCCAAACAATTTACCAAACTCTACCGCGAAGCTCTGGATCCGTTCCAACTTACCTATCCACAATATATTACTTTACTTGTTTTATGGGAAGGGCAGAAACAAACGGTTACTGATCTTGGAAAAAGATTAGTTTTAGACAGCGGAACATTAACACCGATGTTAAAACGAATGGAGAATTTGGGATATGTAACGCGGAGCCGTCATCCGGAAGATGAACGCCGTGTCTATATTGAGCTAACGGAAAAAGCAATAGAAATTCAACCAGCTGTGTTAAAAAGCGTGGACACTTGCCTTCAATTACTAGGTTTCGAGGAACAAGATTACACACAATTACTTACTAAATTACAAGCACTTACTAATCAATTAGGAGGAATAGGAAATGAAAAAACTTTATGAAACAACGGTTATTAACACTGGTGGAAGAAGCGGTGAAGTACATTCTCCAGATAACGTATTTTATTTTGACATCTCAGCACCAACAGAACTTGGTGGAGACGGCGGCGGTGGAACAAACCCTGAACAATTATTTGCAGCAGGATATGGGGCTTGTTTCAATAGCGCATTAGAATTAGTACTTGGAAAAGCCGGAATTGAAGCTAAAAGTACTGTAACAGCGACTGTTAGCTTGTATAGCGACCCGGAAGACAATGGTTTCAAAATCGGAGTGTTATTAGAAGGAACTATTGAAGGGCAAGATAAAGAAAAAACAGAAGAACTTCTTAAAAAAGCACATGAAGTTTGCCCATATTCTAAAGCTACTCGCGGTAATATTGATGTGGAAATTAAAGTAGGTTAATTAATAGTAAAAAGGCGAATACTTGGGTAACCAAGTATTCGCCTTTTATTTATTTTCTGCGTTTGCGTCCTAGTCCGACACCATTTTCCATTTTCTTCAATGTTTTATTAGCAACACGAGCCGCTTTTTCTGCTCCTGCATCTAAAATATTATCCAGTTCTTCAGATTCTAAGTAAGCGTAATATCTTTCTTGGATTGGCTCAAGCTCAGCAACAACTAACTCTGCTAAATCTGTTTTAAAGTCGCCATAGCCTTTACCAACATATTTTTCTTCTATAGTAGCAATTGTTTCACCAGTGATAACAGAATAGATAGTTAGTAAGTTAGAGACACCAGGTTTTTCTTCTTTATTATATTCAATGATACCACTAGAGTCAGTAACTGCGCTTTTGATTTTTTTTCTGATTGTAGCAGGTGGGTCTAATAAGAAAATCGCATTTTTTAAGTTTGCATCAGATTTACTCATTTTTTTCGTTGGATCTTGAAGGGACATAACTCTAGCGCCTTGTTTAGGGATAAATACTTCAGGCATCGTGAAAATATCCGCATGTTTTTTATTGAATCTTTCTGCTAAATCACGAGTTAACTCAATATGTTGTTTTTGGTCTTCACCAACAGGTACTAAGTTTGTTTGGTAAAGTAGAATATCCGCAGCCATTAATGGAGGATAAGTCAAGAGTCCAGCACTTACACCGGCTTTACCATCTGATTTATCTTTAAACTGTGTCATACGTTCTAATTCGCCAATATAAACGTTACATTGTAAAATCCAAGCAGCTTGTGCGTGGGCTGCAACCTCAGATTGAATAAATAACGTTGCTTTTTCAGGATCAAGTCCAACGGCTAAATAAAGAGCGGCAAGGCTTCTTGTTTGTTCGCGTAATTTTAGTCGATTTTGAGGTACCGTAATCGCATGTTCGTCTACAATACAATAAAAACATTCATATTCATCTTGAAACTGTCCAAATTGTTTTAAAGCTCCGATATAATTCCCTAAAGTTAATTGTCCACTAGGTTGAATGCCGGAAAATATTACTTTTTTCATTTTGTATTCCTCCAATTTTTTCACTGATTGCGAAAATAAAAAAACCGTCCATCCCAACATATAAATGTTTAGGGACGAACGGTTATCCGCGGTGCCACCCTAAGTACCTCTTAAAGGCTCTTAGTAATAGAAAAACTCTATTAAAGAAGATAACGGTCTTTAGCCGCTGCTTGCTACTTTTGTTTCACAAACAGTCCTCAGAAGTCCATTCGATTTTGCGCTTTATCTGTTTTCACCAACCACAGACTCTCTATTATAAAGCTACAAAATGTACTATTCTTCCTATTAACGCATCAGTTATATTATATTCATTTTATCAGTTTACAAAACGGCTTGTCAATCATAAAAACATACAGAGAATACTGGAGAGCATAACAAGCAGTGCACTAATTAAAATTCCGGCATACTGTAGCCCAACAAGTTCTGAAAGGAGCATATCCGAGAACTCACTTTCTTCTTCGCGTTTGATTTTACGAGAAATGTTTCGGAAGCCGTTATGAACTCGGTCTAAAAAACCGCTCCTCATAATATAAACTAACAAACCTATTAATAATGTAATGAGTGATACAAGGAACGAGACGTCTATATAACCGCTTAAACTTACACCATTTTTTCCAAAAAGCAAAATCCCAAATACGATACCTTCTTGAATAAGTGTATAAATAGTAATTCGTAAAAACATAACTTCACCTCTACTTAAAATTCATAATTCACTTTATCACAATTCTAACAGAAACACTATATGATAGAAGGAAGCTATCATACAATGTTAGAAATTAGATCTTTTTCGCAAAAAAATCGCCAAACTGTCTTTACATATTATTAACAAAAAAATCCCACTATACCAACGTTTTTCGAATTTATTACAAAATTTAATTAAATTTTTGATATTTTTATCTAGACAACAGCTCAAAAAAAGTATATAAATATAATAATCCTTTAAATTTTAAAGGGGTTCGATATTTTTTCTTATACAAAAATAGATGGCTTCGTTGAGTTTATACATAACTGGCATAATCGATTGTAAATTTACCAATTTAAATGGTTATGTTTTCTGAAAACTTAATCAAAAGGTTTTGCAAAGTATACATAATTTATTTAAGTTATTGCAAAATAGCGGATAGCGTAACAATCTCTGTTCAGATTTTTCACGCAATTTCAATTTTGCCTTAATATTTTAATAACTTGTATCTTTCATCCTTGTTTTCATTTATCTTGTAAAAATAATTTACAAAGCCAGAATTCTTAGAGTATAATAGGTATCGAAACAATTTTTCAGAAAAATAAAAAAGGGAGGTCTACTTAGTGAAAAAATCTAAATTATTTCTTACACTTGGATTAACACTATTACTAAGCTTAGTCTTGGTAGCATGTGGAGGCGGATCAGATTCCAAATCCGACGACAAAAAAGGCTCAAACTCAGGAAAAGCTTCAGGAGAGCAAGTACTTAACTTGACAGAAAGTGCATTAATTCCTTCTGCAGACAGCACAAAAGCGGATGACCAAGTTGGTTTAAACGTAGTAAACCAAACAAACGAAGGTCTATATGCGCTTAACAAAGATGGTATTCCTACCATTGCCGGTGCTGCTGAAGAGCCAAAAATTAGCGATGATAAAACAGTTTATACTATCAAACTTCGTGAAGATGCAAAATGGTCTAACGGAGATCCTGTAACTGCAAATGACTATGTTTACTCATGGCGTCGTGCGGTTGACCCTAATACTGCAGCAACTTATTCTTACCTATTTGATGCAATCAAAAATGGTGGCGATATCGTAGCTGGCAAGAAAAAACCTGAAGAATTAGGAATTAAAGCAGTAGATGATTATACTTTAGAAGTTACTCTTTCTAAACCAACTGCTTACATTAACTCACTATTCGCATTCCCAACTTTCTTCCCACTTAACGAAAAATTCGTTACGGAAAAAGGCGAAAAATATGCACAAAATAGTGACAACATGTTATTCAACGGACCTTTCCAACTTAAAGATTGGACTGGAACAAATAAAAAATGGACTTACGTAAAAAATGATAAATATTGGGATAAAGATAAAGTTAAGTTGAAACAAATCAACGTACAAGTTGTTCAAGACTCCGGTACTGGACTTAACTTATACAACACTGACAAAGTCGACCGCACAGTATTAAGTGCTGATTATGCAGCTCAAAACAAAAACAATAAAGACTATGTAACAGTGAATGATTCTTCTACTTTCTACATTAAATTTAACCAAAAACGTGCTGGCAAAGACACAGTATTTGCTAACAAAAACATCCGTAAAGCACTTGCACTTGCGATTGACAAACAATCGTACACTGACACAGTTCTTAAAAACGGATCTAAACCTGCAAACAATCTTGTACCAGAAGGCTTCACTTTTGATCCAGGTAACAAAGAAGACTATACAAAAGAATCTGGTCCACATTTAGAATATGATGTAAAAGAAGCACAAAAAGCATGGAAAGCTGGTTTGAAAGAACTTGGAGTTTCCGAAATTACAGTTGAATTCACTAGTGATGATACTGAAAATGCAAGAAAATCCTCTGAATTCATTCAAGACCAATTACAAAAGAACTTAGATGGTCTTACAGTTAAACTGAAAAACGTACCATTTAAAGTTCGTTTACAAAATGATCAAAACCAAGATTACGACTTCTCTATGAGCGGCTGGGGACCTGACTATCAAGATCCATCCACTTTCTTAGATCTATTCGTAACTGATGGTGCACAAAACAGAATGAGTTATTCTAACAAAGACTATGACAAGATTTTAAATGATGCATCTGTAACTTATGCAGCTGAAGATCAAAAACGTTGGGATGAAATGGTTAAAGCAGAAAAAATCCTTCTTACGGATGATGTAGCTGTTCAACCACTTTATCAACGTTCTACTGCATACCTACAAAAAGACTACATTAAAAACTTGCAAAAAAATCCATTTGGTCCAGACTACACTTACAAAGAAACATACTTGACTAAATAAAATATTAGTCTTTAAGAAATGCTTGACGGAAAGAGAGAGTATATTTCGATATGCTCTCTCCTTTTGCTGATGATTTTGATGTGTTATAATTAAAAATTAAAGTATCCTTTTCTAGTTTATCTAGAACCTAACATTCGAAAAATGAAGTTTTTTTCCTAACTAATTTGCACTTATGCAATAAAAGTTTAGAAATGAAGAAAAAGGCTCACTAAACTTGCGAATTTGGTTAGGGATAACTTTTTTATATATTTATTAAAACTGGGAGGTGTAGAGATAGATGGTTAAATATACGTTAAAAAGAGTATTATATATGCTTATAACGTTATTCATCATTGCTTCGGTTACGTTTGTTCTTATGAAATTCTTACCTGGTACGCCTTACCGTAATCAGGAGAAACTATCTGACGAACAAATTCACATGATGAATGAAAAATATGGACTAAATGATTCAATTCCAGTCCAATACTTAAATTATATGACAGGTTTGGTAAAAGGAGATTTAGGAGTTTCCTTCCAACTTGATAATAGACCAGTGTCTGAGATTTTAGGTGCACTGATTGGTCCATCTGTCCAATTAGCACTTGAGGCAATGGTTTTTGGTATTATATTTGGTATTTTACTTGGGGTCGTAGCGGCCATGTATCAAAATAGGTGGCCGGATTATACGAGTACATTTATAGCAATATTAGGTAAATCAGTTCCATCATTTGTATTTGCGACTGTGTTGCAATACTGGTTAGGAGCTAAATTACAAATTTTCCCAGTGGCAGGATGGGGTTCGTTTGCAGATACAATTTTGCCAGCGTTCGCACTTGCTATGTTCCCACTTGCAACAGCAGCTCGTTTTATGAGAACAGAATTAATCGATGTATTTGCATCTGATTATGTTCTTCTTGCAAAAGCAAAAGGAAATAGCAGAACTGAAGTAGCAGTAAAACATGCGATTCGCAATGCACTTATTCCTTTAATTACTGTTTTAGGACCATTATCGGTTGCACTGATGACTGGTTCCCTTGTTATTGAAAACATTTATAGTATCCCAGGTATCGGAAGTCAGTTCGTTTCTTCTATTCAAATGAATGACTATCCAGTAATTATGGGAACTACATTATTATTTGCTGCTATGCTTGTATTTGTTATCTTGGTAGTAGATATTCTTTACGGATTGATTGATCCACGAATCCGTGTGTCTGGAGGTAGAAAATAATGGCAGAACATAAAATTGCAAAAGAAAGATTCCAGCCAGCACACATCCTTGATGCAGAAGCGGAAAAAATTAATCGTCCAAGTTTAACGTTTATGCAAGATTCTTGGCTTCGTATTCGTAAAAATAAAGCGGCTTTAGTTTCACTTATTGTATTAGCACTTGTTATTATCATGGCGATTGTTGGACCTTATTTATCACAAAACCTAGGACCCAAAAATGATATTAATAGACAAATTACTGAAAATGCAAGTCTTCCACCGAAAGTTCAAGGTTTTGAAAATATGCCATTTTGGAATGGTCATCAGTCCATTGGTGGAGAAGACGTTGATATTTATAAACAAAATAACATTAAAGAGGGTACTTACTACTGGTTAGGTAGTGATACACTCGGACGTGACCAATTTGCTCGTATTTGGGCTGGTACACGTGTATCGCTTATTATTGCTGTTGTTGCAGCTTTGTGTGATTTGGTTATAGGGGTAGCATATGGTTTGATTTCAGGTTATTCTGGTGGCCGTGTAGATAACGTTATGCAACGTATTTTAGAGGTTATTGGGGCTATCCCCAATTTAGTAGTTGTTATACTTATGATGTTAGTATTAGACTCAGGTATGGTTTCCATTATTATAGCCATAGCAATGACCAGTTGGATAACTATGGCTCGAGTAGTTAGAGGACAGGTATTGAAACTCAAAAATCAAGAATTCGTCATGGCTTCTATGACACTTGGTGAGTCTACACCTAAAATTTTATTGAAACATTTAATACCAAATATTTCGGGAGTTATTATCATTAACATTATGTTTAGTATTCCTAGTGCGATTTTCTTTGAAGCCTTCCTAAGCTTTATTGGGTTAGGTCTTCCAGCGCCAGCAGCATCTCTTGGTGTCTTGGTAAATGATGGATATAAAACATTACAAGTATTACCGTATATGATCCTTTATCCATGTATTGTACTTTGTATCATCATGATTGCATTTAACTTAATTGCAGATGGCTTGCGTGATGCCTTTGATCCTAAAATGCGCGATTAAAAGAGAGGTGAGGAAAAATGGAAAAGCTATTAGAAGTTAAAGATTTAAATATTTCATTCCACACATATGCCGGAGAAGTAAAGGCAATTCGTGGAGTTAATTTTGACTTATATAAAGGGGAAACCTTAGCGATTGTTGGCGAATCTGGTTCTGGTAAATCAGTAACGACAAAATCGATTATGCGTTTACTTCCAGAAGGTAACTCAGAAATTAAAAGTGGCCAAATTTTATTTAACGGAATGGATATCGCTAAAGCTCACGAAAAACAAATGCAAAAAATTCGTGGGAAAGATATAGCTATGATTTTCCAAGATCCAATGACATCCTTGAATCCAACGATGACAATTGGTAAACAAATTTCTGAACCACTTATTAAACACCAAAAAATTAGTAAACATGAAGCTCATAAAACTGCGCTTCGTTTACTTCAATTAGTTGGTATTACAAATGCAGAAGAAAGAATTAAACAATACCCTCACCAATTTTCTGGTGGGATGCGTCAACGGGTTGTTATCGCGATTTCACTTGCATGTAACCCGCAAATTCTAATTGCTGATGAACCAACAACAGCATTAGACGTTACAATCCAAGCGCAAATTTTGGATTTAATGAAAGATTTACAGAAAAAAATTGATACGTCGATTATCTTCATTACCCATGACCTTGGCGTGGTTGCAAATGTTGCAGACCGTGTTGCTGTTATGTACGGTGGTAAAATTGTAGAAATCGGTACAGTCGATGAAATTTTCTATAATCCGCAACATCCTTATACATGGGGATTAATTAGTTCTATGCCTACTTTGGATACAGACGATGAAGAATTATTTGTTATTCCAGGTACGCCACCAGACTTACTTCATCCTCCAAAAGGGGACGCATTTGCTGCGCGTAATAAATATGCAATGCAAATTGACCTTGAAGAAGAGCCGCCACTATTTAAGGTGTCTGATACACATTATGCGGCTACATGGTTGCTTCATCCTGACGCACCTGAAGTAACGCCTCCTGATGCTGTATTACGTCGCCAAGAACAGTTTGCGGAACTTCATCCTGGCATGCAAGCTGTCCATGCGAAAGGGGTAGAAGTAGAATGACGGAACAAAAAGAAAAATTATTAGAGATTCATAATCTAAAGCAATACTTTAACAAAGGTACTGCAAGCGAAGTACGTGCTGTTGATGATATTTCTTTTGATATTTATAAAGGTGAAACACTTGGTTTAGTAGGTGAATCTGGTTGTGGTAAATCTACAACTGGACGTACGATTATTCGTTTGTATGATGCAACTGGTGGAGAAGTTATTTATAACGGTAAAGATGTACACGCACGTAAAAGCCGTAAAGAAATGCTTGAATTCCGTCGTAAAATGCAAATGATTTTCCAAGATCCATATGCGTCTTTAAATCCGCGTATGAAAGTGAAAGATATCATTGCTGAAGGTATTCGTATTCATGGCCTTGCTAAAACGCCTGAAGAAACGAACCAACAAGTATATGAGCTACTTGAAACAGTTGGACTAAGCAAAGAACATGCAGGTCGTTACCCACATGAATTTTCCGGTGGTCAACGTCAACGTATCGGTATTGCCCGTGCGCTTGCAGTTCAACCAGAATTTATAATTGCCGATGAGCCTATTTCTGCACTTGATGTATCTATCCAAGCACAAGTAGTTAACTTATTACGTCAATTACAAAAAGAAAAAAATCTAACTTACCTATTCATTGCCCACGATTTATCAATGGTTAAATACATTAGTGATCGTATTGGTGTAATGTACTTCGGTAAATTAGTAGAGCTAGCGCCTGCAAATGATTTATATCATGCACCGCTACATCCTTATACTGAGTCACTTCTATCCGCTATCCCACTGCCAGATCCAAATTATGAACGGACTCGTGTGCGTAAAGCATATGATCCAACTATTCATAATTATAAAGATGGCGATGAAATTAAAATGCGCGAAATTGCTCCTGGACACTTTGTTTATTGTTCAGAAGAAGAAGAAGTTATGTACAAAGAAAAGCATGCTAAACTAATCAATTAGTATTTTTACTTATAATGTTGAAAAAAAGCATGTTAATAAAAGTTATAGACTAAAAGGTATTTTATAGATAATAAAACCGCCCGTTTTTAACGGGCGGTTTTATTATCTATAAAATACCATTCCTTGAGTAAAGGGATCTTTAGTTAGACTTGTATTATTATACAACTTATTATTTCTTTGTAATATAACCTGAACTGTAGCATCGGGTCCAGTTCCACTTTGATATTTGCCTAATGATTTTGCTTTTGCATAGACATTATTAACACTAACAATTACCATAGAACATTTAGTACATCTGTAGGCTTGTTTTCTGTGAATTGGGTATTTTCCCGTTTTAACATTTTTGACATACCCTAATCCATTACCACGCATAGAGTGTTTTCCACCCTGGCTACAAGGTATAAAAGCGGAGGCTGGTGAGGGAGAAATAGTTGTTATAGTTAATATGAGTGTAGCTGCTAAAATAAGTAATAAGCATTTCTTTTTCTTCATTTGTTTCTCTCCTTTTTTATTTATTTAAATTACGTTACAAATGTAACACAGTTTATAAAAAAATGCAAAGAAAAATCAGAATAATCCAATTCGCGCGTCAAATCAATTCTCATGAAATTCTCATAAAAAAGCTGTTTTTTTCATGTGATTTTAGTTTAAACAAGTTATAGTAGGGGTATCATATACATAACGGCTTGCTAACAATGGTTTTACATATTTGGAAAGAAAAATTTTAAAATTAGTATATAGAATTTCACAAAATTAGTGTATAATGAAGTGTAAGTTCTTTAATGAATTTTCCAAATAGAGATATTGCTAGAATTTCGTTATATGAATGAAACAATACCCGATAAGGAGTGTGAATGTCTAATGGTAACGTTATACACTTCACCTAGTTGCACATCTTGCCGAAAAGCTCGTGCATGGTTGGAAGAACATGATATCCCTTATAAGGAAAGAAACATTTTTTCTGAACCACTTAGTTTAGATGAAATTAAAGAAATTCTTCGCATGACTGAGGATGGAACAGATGAAATTATCTCCACTCGTTCAAAAACTTTCCAAAAATTGAACGTGGATTTAGATAGTCTTCCTTTACAACAACTATTTGAATTAATCCAGAAAAATCCTGGCTTATTAAGACGCCCTATCATTATTGATGAAAAACGTTTGCAAGTTGGGTACAATGAAGATGAAATTCGCCGTTTCTTACCGCGCCGTGTTCGTACGTATCAATTACGTGAAGCGCAAAAAATGGTTAACTAAGATTGATAAAAGTGGTTGCCGAGAATTCCATTCAATTGGATTCTTGGCACTTTTTTTGTAATTTAAGTAATTGTTCTTGAATTTTTTTCGTTTTTCAGCTAAGATAATAATCCACTAAGGAAAAATGGTGGTACTATTTTCTAATATGAGCTACAATGAATTTAACCAATTAAGTTTTACCCTTCATTGTCAATGACTAAGAAGGAAGGGAGAGTGTGACGATGGAAATTGAACGAATTAATGAGGATACTATCAAGTTTTATATCTCTTATCTGGATTTGGAAGAGCGTGGTTTTAATCAAGAAGATGTTTGGTATGACCGCGAGAAAAGTGAAGAACTTTTCTGGGATATGATGGATGAGCTGAAATATGAAGAAGAGTTCTCTCCAGAAGGTCCGCTCTGGATACAAGTCCAAGCCTTAAAACATGGCTTAGAAGTATTCGTAACAAAAGCTACAATTGGTGGAAAAGGCGAAGACGGATTTGATGTCACGCTTAGCTCCCCAGATGAGCTTGCAGAAGAAAAAATTGAAAAACTACTCGAAGAAAACTTCAATCCAGTGAAGAAAGAATCACTTGGAGAAGATGATACGTTAGAGTTTATTTTAGAGTTCCGTGATTTTGAAGATGCTATTTCACTTTCACGAGCAACAGGACTGGAAAATTTAGTAACTAAGCTATTCTCGTATCAAGGGAAGTATTATTTGAATGTAGAGTTTCCTGAGAATAAGTATGATGAATCTAACATTGACAATGCCGTTAGTATTTTACTTGAGTACGGTTTAGAGTCGAATTTAACTGGTTATATGCTAGCAGAGTATGGAAAAGTAATCTTTGACGTGCCTGCCTTAAAGCAAATTAGAAAACATTTCTAGAATATTATTTTAAAGATCCGTTTGTGCTGAAAAATAAGCCAAATGGGTCTTTTTTGTGATTTTAAAAATAAGAAAGGAATTCGGCAGCTTCATGGCGAATAATAATACTAAAGAGTTAATAGGAGAGTGATAATTATTTTTACAGCCAGAAATAACATGGGAGAAACTTTTACTATTACTAAGAAGAATGTGGAACGAATTAAGCAAGAAGGAAAGCTATTTTGTAAAGCTTGTGCAAGTCCGGTAACTATAAAAGCAGGACAAATAAAAATACCACATTTTGCTCATGAGAAAGCTATGAAATGCACCTTTGCTTCAGAAGGAGAGAGTGAAGAACACTTAGCGGCTAAAAAGCAAATCATGAGGTGGTTTTGTTATCAGCGTATTCCTGTCGAAGTAGAAAATTACTTTCCAGAAATAAATCGACAAGCAGATATTTTTGTGAATGGAAAGACCGTCATTGAATTTCAGTGTTCTTCTATTTCAATTAGTGAAATGGTTCAACGTACAATGGACTATTTATCGCTTGGCTTAGAAGTTCAATGGCTACTTGGCCAAGTAGTAAAGAAAGAGAAAGGTCGAATTTGTCTCTCTGCCTTCCAACAAGCATTTATTCAATCCGATAATAAACGGGGGTATCACTTTTGGCACTATTCTGCTGAGCGTGAAATTTGTACGCTGTATTATCATTTAACATTTGAAAAAGGAAACCGTTTTTTCGCAAGCGAAATGAAGTTTTCTATGAAAGCACCTTTAACAGAATGGAATAAGAAGTTAGCTAGAATTATTTCACGCCATGCCTACGTCAAACGAGATAGAGAATTAGAAAGACAAAAAATCTGTTTTTACTATGCTAAATATAAAAAACATGGCCAATTTATGCAAAAATTATTTAATGCTGGTTATTACTTGCACTATTTACCGAAAGAAATTGGGATAGATTTAGAAGAACAATTTTTAGTTATAACACCTGCTGTTGAATGGCAATTTGACTTGTGGGAAAAATTTTTAAAAGGCTTAGAGAAGGGTGATACCTTTAGTGAGGTAAGTTTTTTAGAGAGTTTTGAGTCAGTTGTAACCCAGATACTAACTATTTGGTTATCTCCCAGTGAATGTTTGAAATTAGGGAAATCATATCTTTCTTATTTAATTAGTGAGGGAGTACTATCTACAATACCAGAGAATCGATATCGAGTGAAACGGATAATGGTTTTTACACATGGCCAAGTGACGCAAATGTAATCATCTATTTTGCTTTTTTAGTTATTTTGGCTCATAATAAAAGCAAAATGATTATGGTTGGGGGTTTTAATATTGAGTAAAACAAATGCACTACCTTTAAGAGAAGAAGTACCAGAAAATCTAACTTGGGATTTAACTACGATTTATCCGAATGATGAAGCATGGGAAAAAGCATTTTCGGATTTGCAAAAAATTACAGAAGAAAGTGAGCAGTTTAAAGGGCGTTTAGCAGAAAATAGCCAAACTCTTTATGAGGCACTTCAATTTCGAGATAATGCATATGATTTAATTAGTAATTTATATGTATATGCTCACTTAAAAATGGACCAAGATACAGCCAATGCGAAATATCAAGGCTTACATAGTCGTGCAGGAAGTTTAGTTACAAAGTTAATGTCTGCACTCTCTTACTATGACCCTGAAATTTTAGCTATGGATGAAAACGTGTTAAAACAATTTTTAAATGAGAATAAAGATTTACAATTATATGCTCATTTGTTAGAAGAATTAAATTTAAGTCGTCCATATATTTTAAGTGAGAAGGAAGAAGCTTTACTAGCTAATGCTGGTGAAGTTCTTGGAAGTTCGTCCAATACATTTAATACCTTGAATAATGCAGATATGAAGTTTCCAACTATTAAAGATGAAAATGGAGAAGATATCGAAATTACTCATGGTCGTTATGGTAAGTTGTTAGAAAGTAATAATCCGCGAGTGCGCCGTGATGCATTTCTTGGAGTGTATTCTGTTTACGAAGGATTAAAAAACACATTAGCATCTACTTTGAATGGACAAGTTAAAAAATCTAATTTTTATGCTTCTACACGAGGGTATACATCAGCGCGAGAAGCGGCTCTTTCTGGTAATCATATTCCTGAAACAGTATATGATTCGCTGTTGAAATCAGTGAATGCTAATGCAAGTTTACTTCATCGTTATGTGAAGTTACGCAAAGAGTTACTTGGTTTAGAAGAACTTCATATGTATGATCTTTATACACCACTTTCTGATGATGTTAATTTGGAGTTTACTTATGAGGAAGCGAAAGAACTTGTGCTTGAAGCATTAAAACCACTTGGAGATGAATACCAAGCTATTTTAAAAGAGGCATTTGATAGTCGCTGGATTGATGTGATGGAAAATAAAGGAAAACGTAGTGGAGCCTATTCTTCTGGTTCATATAGTACAAATCCATATATTTTACTCAACTGGCAGGATAATATTAATAATGTCTACACACTTGCTCATGAATTAGGACATAGTGTCCATAGTTATTATACAAGAAAAAATCAACCGTTTGTTTATGGTGATTATTCGATTTTCTTAGCAGAAGTTGCTTCAACTACCAATGAAAATCTGTTAACTGATTATTTGCTTAAGAAATATGAAGATCCTAAGATACGGGCTTATTTATTAAATCACTATTTGGATGGATTCAAGGGAACGGTTTTCCGTCAAACGCAATTTGCTGAATTTGAACATGCTATTCATCAAGCAGATCAACAAGGAGTTGCGTTAACTGCAGATTACTTAACGGAAACATATTTTGATATTAATAAGAAGTATTACGGAGAAGCGATAGTTTATGATACTGAAATCGGTTATGAATGGTCTCGTATTCCGCATTTCTATATGAATTATTATGTGTTCCAATATGCGACTGGTTTTTCGGCTGCCTCTGCATTGAGTGCGAAAATTTTAACGGAAGGTCAAGAAGCGGTAACGGCGTATATTGACTTTTTGAAAGCGGGAAGTTCGGATTATCCTATTGATGTGCTGAAAAAAGCAGGTGTTGATATGGCGACTCCTAATCCTGTAGATGATGCTTTAAAAGTATTTGAACAAAGATTAGATGAATTAGCAAAACTGGTTAAATAATACATTGTGAAAAATGCTAAAAAAAGACACGATCGCAAATGTAATGCATCGTGTCTTTTTAATATATTTTTTGAGTAATAGGAGCATTTGCGTAGCAGGACAAAGATTAACTACAAAAAACAATATGTGAACTATTGAATTATACTCCTTTATATGGTATATTATAACCGTGAAATAAATCACAAACAAATACCCCCTTTATTTGATTGTGTGAATTTCTCCTTTTGATTGCGCTGTAAGAAGCCGTGGCATTTAGCTACGGCTTTTTACGTTACTTATGTTTACTAACTTAGAATTAAAGGAGGATTAAAAATGAAACTTGAAGATGAAAAATTATTACAAGAGGTCCTTCTTTTTGCTAGAAGTGTAGATACAAAAATTAATGATATGTCGCTTGAAGTAATTGATTTTGGGGATCTTCGCAATTATACAAAGAATGAAGTATTACTTACGCTTTACTGGTTGGAAGAAAATGGATATTTAACGAGAAACAATAACATTACAGAAAAAAGATATACGTTAACTTTAAAAGGCGAATTGTTATATGAACATTTTCTCAAGATAAGTGAGAATGAGTAGAGTCGTAAATATTTATTAATCCGTGGATAAACGTTGCTGTCCATGGATTTTTTTGTTGTGGAGGATGTCGAAAAACAGAATATAGTTGACAATGATAATCATTATCAATTAAAATGATAGTTGACGTATGAATTTTACATAATCTTTTACTTCACAAATGTCTGTGGGGGTTTTTTATAAATAGATGTTTTTTAATAAAGAAGGGAGAGTTAAGAGTGAAAAAAGTATTAGCCTTAGTTGCTTTTGTAGTTTTATTTAGTTTTTCTTTTCTTTCAGCTGGTGTAACGGCACAAGCTGCTCTGAAAGACGGAACTTATTCGGTTGATTATACAGTGCTTCAGGGGGATAGTGATTCAGTGTCAATGGCGAATGACTATTTTGATAAGCCTGCAACAGTGACAGTAAATGGAGGGAAATCTACTGTTAGTTTGCAAGTAAATCATAGTAAGTGGATTACTGGTCTGTGGGTTGAGGGAAATGCGGTTAGTGTAACTTCGAAAAACACAGCGAGTGATACTAGAAAAGTGTCATTCCCAGTATCAACTTTAAGTAGTCCTGTTAATGCAAAAATTAAAGTGGATATTGATGATGACGGGTTAAATTATCATCATGAATATCAAATCCAGTTACGTTTTGATGAAGGTGCAGCTAAATCATCAGGTGCAGCTGTGAAATCTTCAGATAATAATAGTACAACAACGCCAGCAACTACAAGTGATTCAAATAATAAGGTAGCAAATCCAAAGTCTAGTGATTCTAGCAAAATGTTTTTATATGGAATTATTTTTGTGGCCGCGGGGACAGGGTTAGTTTTACTTAAAAGACGTGCGATTTTTAAATAAAGGGGGATTATTATGAAGAAATTATGGAAAAAAGGTTTTGTAGCATTTTTAGCTTTGACACTTATATTTCAATTGATACCTGGATTTGCCAGTGCGGCTGATTCTCGTCTAAAAGATGGCGGGGAGTATCAGGTTCAAGTGAATTTTTATAAAGATAACACTGGTAAGACAACGAAAGAATCTTCAGAAGCGGATAAATATATTGACCATACAGCTACAATTAAAGTGGAAAATGGTCAACCATATATGTACTTAACTATTACAAACAGTAACTATTGGCAAACAATGGCGGTTTCAAAAGATGGAACTCGTCCTGCAAAACCAACACAAGCAGAAGTTTATCAAGATAGCTACCAAGATGTTCAAACTGTTAGTACGGATGCAGCGAATAATACGCGTGTAGAGAAATTCAAGCTTAATTCTTTAGATGACATTATTTTTTCTTATATGCACATTAAAGTAGATGCAATTAGTTATGATCACTGGTATCAAGTGGATTTAACCATTGATCCAAGTACTTTTAAAGTTATTTCTGAACCGGCTGTTACTACACCAGTAACTCTGGCAGATGGAATTTATACGGTTCCGTTTGTAGCGAAAAAAGCAAATAATGACAGTAATTCAAGTATGCAAAATTATTTTGATAATCCTGCATGGTTGAAAGTGAAAAATGGCAAGAAAACTGTTGCAATGACAGTTAATGATAATAAAACGGTAACAGCTTTGAAGACAAATCTTGCTGGTACTTTGCAAGATGTAAAGGTTGTATCTGAAGATAAAGATGCGAATACACGCATTGTCGAGTTTGAAGTAGAAGACTTAAACCAACCACTTGCGGCTCATGTTAATTATGAAGCACCATTCAATGGTTCGGTGTATAAAGGACAAGCAGACTTCCGTTATGTTTTTGACTTAACGAAAGCAACAACAGCAAGTTCGTACCCAGGTAATGATGAAACGCCTCCTGTAGTAGATCCGGGTGAAACAAATCCGCCAGTGACAAAACCCGATCCAGGTACAACAAATCCGCCAGTGACGACACCGCCAACTACACCAAGTAAACCAGCAGTAGTTGATCCAAAAAATCTACTGAACAACCATACGTACTCCATTGATTTTGATGTGTTCAAAGATGGAACTACAGAAACTTCCATGATGGAAAGTTACGTGATGAAACCAGCTTTAATCAAAGTAGAAAATAATCAAGCCTATGTTTATTTAACTTTAACAAATAGTAGTTGGATTAAGACTTTCCAATATAAACAAAATGGCGTTTGGAAGGATATGGAAGTTGTTTCTGGTGATATTAACAAAAATACCAGAACTGTAAAATATCCTGTGAAAGATGGTACGGCTAATACGGATGTAAAAACGCATGTATTAATTGAAAATATGCCAGGCTTCTCTTATGACCATGAATATACTGTTCAAGTTAAATTAGATCCTGCATCAATCAAAGATATCACAGGGAAAGATGTAACGTTACAAGAACCTGTGAAAAATGATAACTTGAATACTAGCAATTTAGCGAACAATAATAATGCTGGACCAAAATTAGCAAAACCAGATTTTGATGATACAAATTCAGTTCAAAAAACAGCGACAACAAATAACAAAGCTGAAAAAAATGCGAAAACTAGTGATTCATCAAGTATGGCATGGTACATTACATTATTTGGAGCTTCCTTCCTTTATTTAGCTTATCGATTAAAACGTAAAAGATTGAGTTAATAAAACTAGTAAAGCGAGTTAGGTCGAGGGGTTCCTTTGCTTAACTCGCTTTACCGATTTTATTTTATAAATGGGGGAATAGGTGATGAAGAAAACGGCTGTCATATTTTTGGTATTATTACTTTTTTTAGTTGGTTGCGGAAATGAAGAAGCGGCTCAGAAGACCGAACAAAAAACAGAACAGGGGCCAAAAATTGTGGCAACAACGGTCGCAATTACCGAAATTATGGATAAACTAGACTTGCCGCTTGTTGGAATTCCGACTAGTTCTAAAAAACTTCCGGAACGATATGCTGGTGTAAAGGAAACAGGGTCGCCTATGGGGCCAGATTTAGAAGTTATTCGGATGCTAAAGCCAGATATGGTTCTTTCCACAAAAACACTAGAAGCAGACTTAAAAGCGGGTTTTGAGGGTGCGGATTTAAACGCGGACTTTTTAGATTTTACAAGTATTGATTCTATGCAGGTTGAAATTAAGAAACTTGGCACAGAATTTGATCGTACCAAGGAAGCGAGTAAACTAAATAGTGATTTAACAAGGGAGATTGACAAGGTAAAGACGAATGTGGCTAAAAAGAAAAAACCAACTGTACTCATTCTTATGGGCGTTCCGGGAAGTTATTTGGTTGTGACAGAATATGCTTATATTGGCGACTTAGTCAAACTTGCTGGTGGAGAAAATGTGATTACGAACCAAAAGGTAGAATACTTGGCTTCTAATACAGAATACTTACAAAATGCTAATCCAGATATTATTTTACGAGCTGCACATGGTATGCCAGCAGAAGTAGTAAAAATGTTCGATGAAGAATTTAAAACAAATGATATTTGGAAACATTTTGATGCTGTGAAAAATGATCGTGTATATGACTTGGATGAAAATTTATTTGGGATGACGGCAAGTTTAAACGCTCCAGAAGCACTACGCGAAATGGAAAAGATGCTTTATGACAATTAAACAAAAAAGCTATTTTGGTGCAGTTGTTGTTTTGCTTTTTGGGACGATTTTATGGGCAGTTCAGGCGGGAAGTTTGCAGATGTCTATTCCAACTTTTTTAAGAGGTCTTTTTAGTGGTGGAAATGAGATGGTGGATGTTGTTATTGATTTGCGTTTTCCGCGGATTATTATTGCCTTGCTTGCTGGTGCGGCGCTTTCAGTTTCTGGGTTGTTGCTTCAAGCTGTGATGAGGAATCCGCTTGCTGATGCTGGTGTGATTGGTATTTCAGCGGGAGCGAAATTTTTTAGTTTTGTCATTATTTTATTTTTACCGGAATTGTATTTTTGGTTGCCACTTTTTTCTTTTATTGGTGGGGCGCTTGCATGTTTTTTAGTCTTTTTATTTAGTTATCGTTCTGATTTTAATCCACTTCGCTTCATTATAATAGGTATTGCAATTAACGCGGTTTTTACAGGGCTGAGTGATGCCTTATCTTCTCAGGTAGCTCTTGTTTCTAGCCAATCTGCGAGCAGTGCAGCTAGCCTTGCAATGAAAAAATGGTCAGATGTGGAGACATTGGCAATTTATGTAGCGATTGGACTTATTTGTGCGCTTTTACTTGCAAAATGGTGTAATGTTTTGGGACTTGAGAATAAAATGGCTAGAGGTTTTGGTGTTCCGGTCAATAAAACGAGGATATGGCTGGCGCTGATTGCTGTCTTACTTGCTTCAATTACAACAGCAGTCGTCGGTGTTATAGCTTTTGTAGGTTTACTTGTACCCCATATTGCTAGAAAACTAGTTGGCGCAAATTATCAAGTTTTAGTTCCATTTTCGATTTTATTTGGCGCTTTATTACTATTATTTGCCGATACACTTGGCAGAACGTTATTTCAACAAATGGAAATTCCAGCCTCTGTGATTATGCTTATTATCGGTGGTCCATTCTTGATCTTTTTAATGCGAAAGGGTGATTTTTATGGAAGTAAAGGACGTTAGTTTTAGTTATAATGGAACAGATGCGATTTTAAAAAATGTCTCATTTACTATCCAAAAAAATAAAATTAATACGATTGTTGGGCCAAATGGTAGTGGAAAATCTACTTTGTTAGAAATTTTGGCTAGACTTCTTTCGCCAAGTTCTGGAGAAGTTTTATTAGAAGAAAAATCGATTTTTGAATGGAGAGCGAAAGAATTTGCACAAAATGTGGCGATTGTTCATCAAAACAATATTCTTCCGAGTGAATTGACGGTGAAAGAATTGCTTTATTTTGGACGGCTTCCTTATAAAAATTGGCGAATGACACGGACAAAAGCGGATGACTTAGCTGTAGAAAAAGCTTTAAAGCAAACGGAGCTAAGCGAAAAAGCAGAGATATTTGTTGATAGTTTGTCTGGTGGGGAGAGGCAACGTGTTTTCATTGCGACTGCTTTAGCTCAAGATACGCCAATTTTGCTATTAGATGAGCCGACGACATTTCTTGATATGTACTTTCAGCTGGAAATTTTAGAGTTGGTAAAGCGTTTAAATCAAGAGGAAAATTTGACTATTGTAATGATTTTACATGATTTGAACCAAGCGCTTACGTATAGCGATCAATTAGTTGTTATGAAAAATGGGGAAGTGGTAGCGAAAGGGAATCCCGAGACTTTATTAACAACAGAGCTGATAGCAAAAACGTATGGTGTCGTTGCAGAGGTGCTTTGTGATGCGAAAACAGGGAAATACATTGTTCCTCAGAAACGAAAGGAGTTTTAGAACGTGAAAATGAAGTCGTTTTTGGGGAAAAGCATATCTTTAGTTGTATTAGCTGTGTTTCTTTTTTCTGGTTGGAAAATCGGTGTAGAACTTTATGAAAACAACCATAACCGTACAATATTAGATGATGCGAAGGCGGTCTATACGAAAGAAGTGACTACGACTAATGTAAATGGTGAAGTGAGAGATGAACTTAAAGCTTTGCAAAAATTGAACAAAGATATGGCTGGTTGGCTAACGATTGCTGATACAGAAATTGATTACCCGATTTTACAAAGTACGGACAATGACTATTATTTGCATCATAATTACAAAAATGAAAAAGCAAGAGCGGGAAGTATTTTTAAAGATTATCGAAATACAAATGAGTTTTTGGACAAGAATACGATCATTTACGGGCATAATATGAAAGATGGCTCGATGTTTGCGGATTTACGAAAATATTTGGACAAAGATTTCTTGACGGCACATCCAACATTTTCGTATGAATCAGGACTTGCAAATTATGAAGTAGAAATTTTTGCTGTATATGAAACGACGACGGATTTCTATTATATTGAAACGGAATTTCCAGAGCCAAAAGACTTTGACAATTATTTGCAAAAAGTGAAGCAACAATCTATTTATCAATCAAATGTCAAAGTAAGCGGTAAGGACCGAATTATTACACTTTCTACTTGCGATACAGAAAAAGATTATGAAAAAGGACGCATGGTTATTCAAGGGAAACTAGTAGCAAAATGAGAAAGCGCCAAATAGGATGATTTTTGGGGCTTTTTTACTTTTGGAAAGGGTGCGAACGATGAAATTGTATGAATTAACCGATAATTATTTACGGGTGCAAGAACTTTTGGAAGAAAATAAAACCGAGGCTGTGGAAGATACATTAGATGCGCTCACAGATGGTTTTCATGATAAAGCAGAAAATATTGTTAAAATAATTAAATCATTAGCAGCAGATGCCGAAATGGCAGGGAATGAAGCGAAACGGCTTCTAAAACGAAAACAAGCATTAGAAAATAATATTCAGAGATTAAAAAACTATTTACAAATAGAAATGGAACGAATGAAAATTAGAAAAATTAATAGTACACTTTTTACGATTCAAATACAGAAGAATCCAGCAAGCGTCGAAATAGTGGAAGAAGCTTTACTAAAACCGTTCTTTATACTACAAGAGCCGAAAATTGATAAAAAGCGAATCGCAGAAATACTAAAATCTGGTGAGGAAGTAAAAGGCGCTAGGTTAGTAGAAAGCAAATCCATTCGAATAAGATAAATAAACAACCAAAATCGTTGGAATTCTAATGATTTTGGTTGTTTTTGTTAATTATAACTATTTATATAGATGAAAACGTAAAATAGTTCACATTTCTGTAACAAACTGCTCTATTTTTTGCACCTTGAGAACATTTCACTGTCTTCTCCTATGAAATAATTAATCTTGAGTAAACAAAGGAGGAGCGAATGTGAATCGTTTGAAAAAATTAGTAACTATATTAATTTGTACTTTGCTTATAGTTTCACTTCTTCCATTTTCTGTCTGGGCAGAAGACCAAGAAGGGGCTGAAACAAACGTAGGAGAAAATGCTACGAAAGAAAAGATTACTCAGGAAATAACTCCGAATGAGACTACAAAAGAAACTACAGCAAATGAACCAATAAGCACAAAATCATTTCCTACGGGGAATTATTCTGGGGACTTTAGTATTAATTCTCAAAAAGATGTTATTGAGTCTGGTCAGACAGTGAACTATAACATCTATTTAAAAATCACTGGACCAAACACAAGTTATAGAAATGCTAAATTGGTAATCAATTTACCGGAAAATGGGGAATTCACACAAGCACTAAATGAACTTAAAATCGCAGGTGTTACGCCTAGTTATAACAAAACAACTCGTCAACTTGTTTACACCTACCAAACGCTAAATAGCGGTGTAGTTGACAAAGTTATTCTAAAGCTTTCTACCAAAAATGGTTATACACCAAATGGTACGAAATTAGAAGTAACAGGCGAATTTAGTGCAGATAATTTATCAGAAAAAGTAACGGAGCAAGCTGAAACAATTGTAAATGCAACAGCTACAACGGCTTTATCAAATGACTTTACTAAAGTAGAAAATAGTATCAATAATAATCCGAGCCAAGGTGACATTGGAATTTGGTCTTTCAATCTAAATATACCGAAAAAATCTACTGGAAGCCTTTTTATTGAAGAAGGAAAGAAGATTATTATTGAATATACGTTAGACGATAAGCTAGATTATTTAGGAGTAGCAGGAGATACACCGGAGCCAACAAAAATCGAAGGACAAAAACTAACTTGGGAAATTGCAACACCTACATATTTGGAACAAGAAAAAGCAACTAGTTTACTTAATAAGACTTTCCAAATTAGAACGTTCTTCCAAACTACTATACCAAATTTTGCGACGGTGCAAAATAAAGCAGTAGCAACAACAAGCTTTGTTACTTTAGCTGATAGCATTATAGACACTTCAAATGCATCTGTCTCCGTCTCAGCAAGTGATCCAGCGACAATTCCGCCGACTATTGGAAGTGTCTATGCCCCAGCACACAGAGGACCGGTGGATGCAGATTGGGGAATTGCTACTGTGACCGGAAACCCAGATATAAAAGCATATGATAGTGCCAAATTAGGCTTTAGTTTGATGCTAAATTCAGCGATGAATGATTCTCCTTCATATGACTTCCTTTACTATGATGTTTACTACAATATGGATGATAATTTAAAATTGGATTATTTTCGAAGTGGCGATTTTTATTTTAAACCAAATATTAATTATCCAGGCTGGCCAAAGCTAAAAAAATCACCTAAATATAATTTGCTTGTAAAATACGGTGATGATACTGACTGGACGACGTTAAAAGAAGATGTAGAACTAGGCAAAATGTATTCAAGAAAAGATCTTGGAATTCCAGATGATAAACATGTAAGTAAAATATGGCTTCATTTCACATATGCACCAGCTGGAATGTACGGAGCAGATCTATCTTTCTTTACAACAGTCAAAGAAGGGTATGTAGGCGAAGTTAGAAATAGCACACAAATCAACATGTATGGAGCGGATAGCCAAGGTTATATCCATTATCATGATGAGACAAATCCTTGGCCGGAAAATTGGCAAAAATATGCCGGTGACCGGACGGCTCAAATTATACCGCAACCAATTGGGAAAAATAAATTTGTCCAAGGATCGGTTGCATTTGATGATACCGATGGAAATTTAATCAACATAGGCGATAATTCAGTTTCAGTTAATTTAGAAAGCAATAAAGCTTCCATATCACGATTAACTGGTCCTTTTGAAGCAATGGTTCTTTTACCTTCTGGCGTGAAAATGAAAAACACGGATCAAGAAGGCTTCAATGTCAGCGTGTTAAATAGTAATTACCAAAATTCAGGACGTCAATTACTAAAAGTTAAATGGGACAAAAAGACGCTTTTACCAGCAGAAAAATTAACAGCAAAAATTAATGTGAGCGTATCAAAGGACACACCAAGTAATATGTCTATTGAAATGTTTGGGTTCTTGCAGGATACAGATTTTAATGTGCCAGAAGTGACTGGTACTCCAACAATTTCTGATACAAAAATGGAAATTGACTCAGATGACATTAATCGAAATGGGAATTCGGAAGAGTCTAGAATCACATCGGGAAACCATTACATTTTAAATACGAGTAATCATTTGAAAATTAGTAAAAAAGCTAAGGGTAATCGCGATAAAGAATACAGCGGACTGGCAAATGCCACAACAAATTCCATCGTGTCGTATCAATTATTACTAGAAAATGATTCGGACGAAAAAATAGCCAACATGGTATTAATGGATGTTTTGCCAAGTGAAAAAGATTTAGGAATTACAGATAACAGCGAACGTGGTAGTAAATTCAACTTGGAGCTAACAAAAGCAGTAGCAATTCCAAATGAATGGAAAGATAAGGTCGAAGTAACTTATAGTACTGCCAAAAACCCTAAACGCGCGGGCGTTCTCGATAAGCACACGATTTATCCAACTGGTTCAGAACCTCTAGTTGATAACGCAGAAGCAACAGAAGCAGATTGGTTAACCGCATCAGAAGTACAAGATTGGTCCAAAATTTACTCTTTTAAAATGGAACTAAAAGAAGGTATTGAGTGGATTCCTGGGAAATCCATGAACATTCAATTTGATTTAAAAACACCAAAGAAAAACCAAATAGGTAAGGAACTTTTAAAACAGCAAACGAAAAAAGAAGACCGAGCTGCATGGAATTCTTTTGCTGTTGCTGTAAATAATTCTCAAGTAATTGAGCCGGCCCAAGTAGGAGTGGCTTTAGATGACAGTGTTGCGCCAGTTACAGTGCAATATGTTGATCAAAACCATAAACAAATTGCCAGCCCAGAAACATTAACTGGGGCTTACGGAGAAAAATTCACTGCAAAACAGAAAAAAATTGCTAACTACACCCTTGTAAAAACACCCGCGAATGTAAGTGGAACATTTAACGAAAAAGCTCAGACAGTTACTTTTATTTACCAAAAAGTGACAGCCGGAAGCATCATTGTTGATTACGTCGATAAAGATGGTGCGAAATTAGCTGATTCAATTGTCTTAACAGGTAATTTAAATTCCAGTTATCGAACTTCAGCAAAAAAAATCTCGGGATATAAATTGTACCAAACACCCAAAAATGCAATGGGGAAATTTTTGAACACTTCACAAAAAGTAACTTATGTGTATGAAAAAACTAGCGCTTTATCAGTTTCTTCTAATGAGGGAACTGAAAATGGGAAAAAACCGGCAAAACTACCACAAACTGGAGACTCAAAGAAAAATAATTTGTGGTTTATCCTTGGACTACTCTTACTTTCAAGTACTTTTGTGATTATGAAGAAAAAATGATTTATCAGTAATTTAAAAGGGTTTTAGGGAGTTTTTGATTATTATTGTTCACTAAAAAGACACAAATTATTTTATTTTTTCGTAAAAAGTAATTCATGGGTTCATTTATTTGATACAATTCAACAAGTCTATAAGAGATTTAACAACATTTAGAAATAGATTATAGGAGGACTAAACGTAGTGAAAAATATCAGACAGTGGAAGAAGCTAGTTATTGCAATGGTTATCGGTTTACTAGTATTCCAAAATGTTTCACCTGTATTAGCAACGATGACAGGAGATGAAACAACAAAATCAACATTAAAAATTATTAAAGAAGATAAAGATACAAAGGAAAAAATCAATGGTTCTTCCTTTGAGATAAAGAATAAAGAAACGGGTGAAACAACTGATTTAGCCATTAGTGCAGATGGTGAGGCAACTATGGATTCTCTTTTACCGGGTGAGTATCTGGTTAAAGAAAAAGTTGCAGCAAAAGGTTACATGCTAGATGAAAAAGAATATAGTGTAACTTTAGCAGAAAAGGAAGAAGTAATTACTTCAGTTTCAACAAAAGAAAAAGAAGAAACAACTAAAGAAACAACGACACCAATTAAAAAATCTACCCAAAATGCAAATCTAAAAGCTGCTATTACAGAAAATATTTTTACTAAAGTAACATTAAAAGATGGTAATGGGGCTGAAATCAACACTTCAGATCGGATTCAAAATGGTAGTGGTGTTGTACTTAATATGAATTTTGCTTTTACTGGAAAAAATTACAAAGCTGGAGACACCTTTACAACAGTTTTACCAGATGCATTTAACTTTGGGAATAAAAACCTGAGTGGAAATTTCTTGCCTTCCACAGAAGCAGAATGGACGCTTGATGTTACAACACGTGAACTCACAATTAAATTCTTAAAAGACGGAATTCAAGAAGGCGATTATGATGTGAATATTAGTACCGCCTTCAAAGTATTTACAGCGACAGAAGAAACAATACAAGAAGTTGTTTTTAAAACAGCTGGGAAAGATACTATTTATCAAATTGAAGTAGTTCCAGTTGTTGCATATCCAACTACAGTATCTGTTACAGCAAATCCAGGTGTAGTTAATCCAACAAAAGGACAAGTTGATGCAAAATTCAACCTAACTAAAGAAAAAGACGCTAAGGGTGAGCTGAAACTTAATGATTATGCTTCTGGTGGAACAACAACCATAGATAGAGATAGCATTAAAGTTTATTCAAGTGATGTCAGTGCTGGTGGTACCTTTATGGGTACAAAAAAATTACTCGTTGAAGGCACAGATTATACATTGACGTATTCTTCGACAGCTTTAGTAGTTTCGCTTAATGGTGGGCTTGCTGGGAAAGGCTATCAAGTAACATATGACCGAACAATTAATAAACCAAGCGATTCACTTTCTTATATGTCTACCCAAGCATACACAGTTGGAGATTCAGGGATACTATCAAGTAATTCGTCTTATGTCTATTTAGCAATGACCAATTACAAACATTTAGAGAAAAAAGCTACTTATAACGGTACGACACAAAGTATTGATTGGGTAATTAATTTCAACTATGACCAAGATGAAATTTCTCCTTCTACTGTACTTACCGATGTGTTAGCAGATAATGATGTAGAGTATGTTGCGGATTCACTCAAAATCAAACGCGTAACATTTAATGCGACAACTGGTGTACCAATTATTGGTAGCGATGCATCAAGCGACTGGACAACATCGACAATCTCAAATAATGGGAATTTTAATTTAACGTATAAAGCTACTAATACAAACGCATATCAAATCACTTATTCTACTAAAATAACTGATTTTAAAGATCGTAAAATTAAAAATGAAATTACGGATGAAAATGGCGTTTCAGCTGATGCAACCATTGCTATTCAACCTGATTTGCTGAAAAAAGAAGCAGGAAGCATTGATTACTTCAATAATACAATGAGTTGGAAAATCACTGCTAACTCAGACAAAATTAAAATGGATAATCTTAACATTACAGACAAATTTTCTACGGGTGTTAAAAGCCTAAAAAGTTACACTGTTCGTGCTTATACAGATAATTTCACTAGCGTAGTATTAACAGAAGGAAAAGACTTTACTATTAATAAAAATGTCACTCCAGCAGGATTTTACATACAATTAATTGGTGATTATGCTTCTACAAATAAAAAAATTGTAGTAGATATTGTTACTAATATTGACTTATCTGATGTAACGAACACAATTGATAACAAAGCATTTATTTCATACTACGATGGGGGAACTATCAAATACGTAGAAGAAGTAACTGCTTCAGCTACACCAGATGCGAAAATGATGACAAATGGTGGGAAATACGGTGCGTACAATGCAACAACAGGGAACATAGATTGGATTGTTTCTGCAAATGCAATGGCGAAGAGCTACGATAACTTGATTTTGGATGACCCAATTCCGACTGGATTAACTTATGTAGAAGGTTCTTTACAATATCGTAATGTGGAGTCATCAACCGAAATGATGAGTTTACAAATTCCACTTAATTCTACTGGAACATTGGCCAAAGCAGGGGATAAAAATTACCCAACCAAAGTAGATACAACTGGAAATAAAATACATTTAGAATTTGCCAATTTAGATAACACTCGTGTATTTATTAAATATAGTACCAAACCAGATGAAAATTGGTATTTTTATAAATATGTGCAAAACATAGCGAAAGTTACTGATAATGGTACAGATGAGCACACATATTCTTATCAAGCCTATGCAAGCAAACTTTTCAATGCGATGACAAAAACGGCTACCATTGATTCAACTTATAATAATAAAGTTAACTGGACTGTAACACTTAATAATATTTCAAAAGATCGTCCTATTAATAACCCAACATTAACTGATACGATGAAAAGCGGAACAACAGGAGCACAAGTTGTAAAAAGTAGTTTTAAAGTAATTAATGAAACAACTGGGGACGATATTGACTCAAAATACTATGATATAACGTTTACGGATAATAATTTTACTATCCAGTTTAAAGATTACAAAGCAACAGATCCAATCAAAGTAACCTATAGTACAGTTAGTTTGATGTCAGGTTTGATTAGTAACACAGCTACAACAGCATCACCTGACTATGGTAGTCTCCCATTGTCATACAAATCCAGAACAACGAATATTTCTCCAGCTTTCACCATTGGTAGTGGTAGCGGGACGGCGACAATTGGTTCACTTGAAATTACCAAAGTTGATAAAAAGGATAATACAAAAAAACTAGCCGGAGCTAAATTCCAACTTTACACGCTTGAAGGAGATAAAGCTGGGCAAGAAGCAACAACTGATTCAGAAGGAAAAATCGTCATGGACGGCCTTCAATCAGGGAAATATAAGCTAGTTGAAACAGCAGCGCCAACAGGATATTCAATTAGTGATGAATACAAAGATGGTAAAGAAATCACGATTACTGCTGATGCAGCGACGAGCGTTACAATTGAAAACACAGAACAAACTGGTGGCGCGGTTCTGCAAAAAGAAGATAGTGTAACAAAAGATGCTATTGCTGGCGCAGAATTTGAATTACAAAAAGCAGACGGAACAAAAGTATCCGAAAACTTAGTAACAGATGCAGATGGTAAAATTGAAGTGACTGATTTAGCGCCAGGGGACTATCAATTTGTAGAAACAAAAGCACCAACAGGCTATGTACTTGATGCAACACCAACGAAATTCACGGTGGAGTTCAACCAAACAGCAGCTGTAGTTGTTACAAAAGAAAACACAGCCAAAGCTGGTAGCGTAGTTCTAACGAAAGAAGATAGCGTAACAAAAGCTGCGTTATCTGATGCGGAGTTTGAACTGCAAACTGCTACTGGAACTAAAGTAAAAGATAATTTAACAACGAATGCAAGTGGTGAGATAGAAGTAGCTGATTTAGCACCAGGCGATTACAAGTTTGTAGAAACAAAAGCGCCAACAGGCTACGAACTAGACGCCACACCGGTTACATTTACTATCGAATTTAACCAAGCGACTGCAGTCAAAGTAACAAAAGAAAATGTTGCGAAAACTGGTAGTGTAGTTCTTACTAAACTAGATAGTAAATCAAAAAGTAATTTAGCTGGGGCAGAGTTTGAATTACAAACAAAACTTGGGGTAAGTTTGAAAGATAGGGTAGTAACAGAAGCAAATGGTCAGTTGCAAATTGATCAATTAGCACCGGGTGACTATCAACTAGTAGAAACAAAAGCACCAGCAGGTTATGAACTTGATGCCACACCGGTTGAATTCACCATTGAATTTAACCAAAAAGATGCAGTTCAAGTGACTAAAACGAATAAAATGTCTACTGGATCTGTTGTGTTAACTAAAACTGATGGGCAAACAAATGCACCTCTTGCAGATGCGACGTTCAAATTAGTAGACGCAGATAATAACGTCACAGAAAACCTAACAACAGATGCTTCTGGTAAACTGGAAATAACTGATTTAGCTCCTGGAGATTATCAATTAATTGAAACAAAAGCACCCGCGGGTTATGAATTAGACACCGTTCCAGTTGATGTGAAAATCACTTTTAACCAAAAAGAAGCACTTCAAGTAGCCAAAACAAATTTAAAAACTGTTGTAAGTGGTAAAGTAATAGCAGAATTTGTTGATACGAAAGGGAATGTATTAGCAGAACAAGAGATTCATACCGGTTTAGTGGGTGAGAAATATGTAACGAAGGCAAAAGCTATCTCAGGGTATAAACTAACAAAAGATCCTACAAATAAAGTTGGTTTATACAAAGAAACAGAACAAAAAGTAACCTTTGTATATGAGAAAAATAAATTACCACTCGTTGTCGACCCTACCAAACCAGTAAAACCTACTAAACCAACAAAACCATCAGTAAGCCCTTCAAAACAAGCTACAGTGAAAAAAGTACAAAGTCTTCCTTCAACAGGAGATAATTCACTAGCTAATCTAATCATTACGGGATTATTCGCTAGTGCACTTGGACTTTTCTTACTAAGAAAATCCAAGCAAGTAAACAAATAAAACAGCAAAAAAGCTATCCTAAGAAATTTAGGATAGCTTTTTTCATTTTAAATCCAAGCATCTTCTTCATTTTTCGTTAAAAGCATTTGAATACCTCGAACAATATTAAAGATAAACAGTCCAACAATAGCTATTAGTGTAAATATAAATAAGCTACCGGTAACGAAAAATGATACATTTGCAAGTAAACCGCCATTTGTCAAAGCTGTAACGAAAACACTGGAGAAACACAGAACACCAGCGATAGTCGGGATAATGTGAGTTAGTAATGCAACTTTAGCATGATGAGTAACATCCTCTGATTTAGCAAAAATCCAAATCAATACTGGCACAATAACTGGAGCAAAGAGGATACTAAAATAACTTAAAGCATTTAAAATACGATGATCATTCATAATCAACACACCTTTCTAAGATGTCTTTATTATAGCAAGACTAGGATTATGAAGCCCTCGTTTCAAGTTACAAAAAAGGAAAATAATATAACAAATATGTAAGAATTATACGATTGGATTTTTAGCCTGAATAATATGAAGAAGTTGCTCTGACATAAACGCCGGTGAATGAGCAAAACTTTCTTCTGCCCAAAAAATAATCATGCCGAAAATCGCATGTGCTTGATAAGACGCAAGTAACACGGGCTCTATCCTCGATTTATCAGCTGAATAGTCAAAGTCATTTAAAATAAGTTCCCGTATAACATCACAAACTTGATTTTGAAAACTGGGACGGATTGTTGATTTTATAACTTGTGTATAAAAAGCTTGATGACCGTAAACATGATCAAAAATTTTTATCATGGAAGGTGTAAGTGTTTGGATGGAAAAAGGCGTCTTATGTGTATAAGGGTCTTGATACGCTTTTTGTAAATCAGCCAGCACTTCATCAATAATACTATCTAAAAGTTCTTCTTTGTCACGGTAATGTTTATAGAAAGTGCCTCGATTAACATCTGCTACTGTAACAATATCCGTAATAGTAATCTGTTGAAAAGGTTTTTCATCAAGAAGAGTAAATAAAGCTTGGTTTAAGGCTTGCTTTGTTTTTTTAATCCTTCTATCCATCATTTTGAAACCCCCATCTGAGAAAATTTCCTATTACTATACATATAACGCAAAAGTGTTGCTTAATCAACAAAACAGGCTTTCTTTACATATTGAAAGCGTTTTACTGCGGGGATATAATTGAAATAAGAAGGATAGATATTTATCTTTCTTAGCGTAATAAAAGTGAAGGAGGAAGTTATTTATGGGGAAATTAACTGGAAAAGTAGCAGTGGTAACAGGGGCAGCTTCTGGAATGGGGCAACAAATTGCCATTCTTTTTGCGAAAGAAGGAGCGAAAGTTGTTGTTGCGGATTTAAATTTAGAGGCGGCACAAGAAACAGTAGCTTTAATTGAAAAAGAACAAGGTACAGCACTTGCGGTTGTTGCGAATGTAACGAAACAAGATGATATTGAAAGCATGATTAACAAAGCTACTGAGACATATGGAACGTTAGATATTTTAGTAAACAATGCGGGCATCATGGATAATTTTGTTCCGGCCGGTGAATTAACAGATGAGCTATGGGATAAAGTGTTTGCGATAAATACAACTGGAGTAATGCGAGCAACTAGAAAAGCACTTCATATTTTTGAAGAAAAGGGACAAGGAGTTATCGTTAATATTGCATCTGCTGGAGGTTTGTTTGGTTCAAGAGCAGGGGCAGCGTATACAGCTTCTAAACATGCTGTCGTTGGTTTTACAAAAAATGTTGGCTTCCAGTATGCTAATAAAAATATCCGTTGTAATGCTATAGCGCCTGGAGCTGTCAATACAAATATTGGTACTACTATTTATGCTCCAGATCAATTTGGGCAAGAACGAGCTATGATTGGAATGGGAACAAACCCTCGAGCTGGTGATGCTTCTGAAATTGCTAAAGTAGCTCTGTTTTTAGCTTCGGATGATGCTAGTTTTGTTAACGGTACGGTAATTACAGCAGATGCTGGGTGGACAGCTTATTAAATAAAATAAATCCGCATGAGAAATATTTTCTTTTGCGGATTTTTTATGAGAAAATAAACAGATAGATATTTTTTAACAACTTCGCATTTAGGGGTTGTTTCTTTGTGTAAAGAGCATGAATGAATAGTTGTGAGCATAATGGGGTATTTGAATAACAAAGTGAAAGGCGGGGATGCTTTTTGGTTGAACAGTTGGTAAGTAATGCAGCGATATTACTCGCAGGGTTTTATATTATTTCATTAGTTTATAAAGAACCAATTACAAAAGAATTATCGACAAATAGAAAAATGGGAGTAGGCGTATGGGCGGGATTACTTGGATTTGCTCTAATGATTTTTGGGATACCGATTTCAAATAATGTGATTGTTGATTTGCGTCATATTCCTATTATTATGGTAGGGTTTTACGGTGGTCCAATTCCTGCAATTGTTTCTGCAGTTATTATTACAGCTTCACGCTTTATAATATCAGTGAATGTGGCAGCAGTGATGGCTGGAATAGTGATGATGTTAATTGGCGTCATAACAGCTCTTTTTAGCAAACGATTGGAAAAATATAATATTTGGGGCGTTTTTATTTTAAATATTATTGCATGCGGTTTTGTAGTCGTGAACTTACATTTGATTTTAGCAAAAGAGCCAGACTTCTGGGTTAATATGTTTACATTTGTATCAATCGCGCTTGTAATTGGCGCTGTTTCCGCAGTTTTAATGAAGAATATGATTAAATCAAAGCAATTATTTCAAAAATACGAACAAGACTCTACGCTTGATTATCTGACTCGGTTATCGAATGTAAGGCAATTTGATGAAAAAATCAACCATGTGATGGATGCTGGTAGTAGACAAGTAACATTAATGTTAATCGATATTGATTACTTTAAAAATATTAACGATACATATGGCCATGACGCTGGTGACGCCATTTTGAAACAATTAGCTATTATTTTAAAACGAAATACATCAGATGGTTCAGAGGCTTTTAGAAATGGCGGGGAAGAATTTTCCATTGTCTTATTAGATTGTCCGATTGAAAAAGGTAATTTTTTTGCTGAACAAGTTCGTAGAGAAACAGAAGAGCACGATTTTATTATACCAAGTGGAAAACTAGTGAAAATTACGATTTCCGTTGGAGTTAGTAGTAGTAAAGATGGTGCTAATACTAGTGAAGGTTTGTTTAAATCTGCCGATGACGCTCTGTATAAAGCAAAATTAACAGGTCGAAATCGAGTTTGTGTTGCTGATAGAAATTAGCGTGTCGCAAAAAAACGAGTACTTCTAGTAGATGTCTTATGTTATAATAGATTGTGTAATGATGAGCAAATAACTAGGAAACTAGTCCAAAAGGATGAGCTTTTAATGTTTGACTTAATGGATAACTTGCTGGGAGTACAGTCATTTGGCGAATTAAACAAGGACATGCCGACAACGCTTTTTGTCACAGATGCAGACGGTAATATTTTAATTTCGAATAAATTCACTGCACTTACTGTCGGAATGTCGCTCGAAGAATTACTCCGTTGTAATGTAAGAGATTTAGTGGAAGACGGTGTGTACAATGATTCTGTCACACTAGAAGCAATCCGCACCAAACAAAAGAAAACTAAGGTTATCAATACGAAGAAAGGTTTTAGTATTCGTTCGACTTCTACCCCAATTCTTTACCCAGATGGCACAGTCCATCTAGTTGTTACTATGTCAGATGAAACGCAACCAGATAGTTTTAAAACATGGCGAGGGGAGGCAATTTCGGGCAATAAAGAGTCACTTCTTCTTGAAGATTATAAGGAAAATGATGGTACCGTGATAGTAGCGGAGAGCGTCGCGATGAAGCAAATAGTTCGGGTGTGCAACCAAATAGCTCCGTTTGACAGTAAGGTCCTATTATACGGAGAGTCTGGTACTGGTAAAGAAGTTTTGTCGCGCTATATTCATGAAAAAAGTGAACAAGCTGCTGGGCCATTTATTTCGATTAACTGTGCGGCGATACCAAAAGCGCTATTTGAATCTGAGCTTTTCGGACATGAAAAAGGCTCATTTACCGGTGCTGATATTGAAAAGCCCGGGATGCTTGAACTAGCTGATGGTGGTACATTGTTTTTAGATGAAATTTCTGAAATGCCACTAGAACTTCAAGCGAAAATGCTCCGAGTTCTTGAAACTGGTGAGGTAAGAAGGCTTGGTTCGACAACCGAGACGAAACGCCGCTTTAGACTTATTTCAGCGACCAATCGAAATCTTGGCGAAATGGTTGAAAAAGGAACGTTTAGGCGTGATTTATATTATCGTATTAACGTAGTGCCGGTTCACATTCCGGCACTCAGAGAGCGACCGCAAGATATTATTGGTCTTGCACGTCAGTTCATTCAAAAATTTAATCAAAAGTATCAAAAAGATTTTCAGTTAAGCGGCGATAAAACGAAAGAATTACTTTCTCATAACTGGCCAGGAAATGTACGTGAACTTAGAAACCAGATTGAACGCTTAGTTGTTATGTCTGGAAATAAAGAAGTGACAGTTGCGGAAACAGATGATTTTGCACTAGACTTACATTTTAAAGAGCAAACGAAAAAAGAATCACTTCATCTAAAAGATTATTTACAAGACGTGGAAAAACACTTTATTTTGCGAGTGCTCGAAGAAAGTGATGGAAACGTGACAAAAGCAGCTAGTGTGCTTGGGATTCATCGCTCTGTCTTATATCGAAAACTAAAAACACTTCATTAATTTAGAAAACCTAATCGGAATACGCGATTAGGTTTTTTTGTTGCGTTTTCGCGACTGTTATTTGTAGTGGTACTAATTTTTATGTCGCTTTCTTGCGACAATTACTAACGCTTAAATTTATGAAAGCTGATATAGAGCCATTTTTAATATTGGCACGAAAGTTGCTTTATAAGTAATTGCATATCATTACAAATTTATGTGAATAATTGAACAAATGAGGAGTGAGGAATTTGTCAAAAGTAATAAAAGCAAGTGAAGCAGCAAAATTAATAAAAGATGGCGATACTGTTGCTTTTAGTGGTTTCGGTTTAGCTTGTGTTAATGAAGAAATGGCTATCGCGGTTGAAAAGCGTTTTTTAGAAGAAGGTGCTCCGCGTAATCTGACAGTTATGCATGCTAGTGCGCTTGGTGATCGCAGGGAAAAAGGAATGAGTCACTGGGGACATGAAGGATTGATTAAGCGCTGGATTGGCGGGATTGCGATTGCTTCTCCTAAAATGGCGAAATTAATTGAAGAAGACAAGTGTGAAGCATACAATTTACCACAAGGTGTAATTACGCAACTTTACCGGGAAATTGCTGCTAAACGACCAGGCGTTATTACAAAAATTGGTATGGGAACATTTGTAGATCCACGTATTGAAGGGGCAAAAATGTCCGCGAGTTCCACAGATAACTTAGTCGAGCTATTGACGATTCACGACGAAGAATGGCTATTTTATCCAAGTTTTCCAATTCAAGTTGCGCTCATTCGAGGAACTGTGGCAGATGAATTTGGTAACTTAACTTTAGAAAAAGAAGGCTTACATATGGAAGTCTTACCAATCGCGCAGGCAGTTCGAAATTCAGGCGGAATTGTTATCGCTCAGGTAGAATCAGTCGCTAAAAAAGGATCGCTTAATCCAAAAGATGTCCGCGTTCCTGGGATTTTAGTTGATCATATTGTTATTTCAGAACCAGAAAATCATTTCCAAACTGAAAATACGCAGTACAACCCAGCATTTTCTGGGCATATTCAAGTTCCACTCGGAGATATTGAACCACTTCCGTTAGATGACCGTAAAGTGATTGCACGTCGTTCAGCAGCAGAACTAGAACCACAAACCATTCTAAATTTAGGTGTAGGAATTCCAGTGAACGTCTCAACTGTTGCAGCGGAAGAAGGCGTGAGTGACCAATTAATACTAACAACGGAAGCAGGATCTGTTGGCGGTGTTCCAGCTGGTTTAGCAGATTTCGGTCATGCTTATAACAGTGAAGCTATTGTCGATCATCATTCGCAGTTCGATTTTTACGATGGTGGCGGACTTGATTTATCCGTACTTGGTTTGGCGCAAACAGACGAATCAGGTAATGTGAATGTCAGCAAGTTTGGCTCAAGAGTTGCTGGCTGCGGTGGATTTATTAATATTTCTCAATCAGCGAAAAAATTAATCTTTGCCGGAACTTTTACAGCAGGTGGTTTAAAGACGCGTGTAGCTGATGGCAAATTAGAGATTTTACAAGAAGGAAAAGCTAAAAAGTTTATCAAACAAGTTCAACAAATCACATTTAGTGGCGAATACGCTTCAACGACTGACCAAATCATCCTTTATGTGACAGAGCGAGCTGTATTCCGTTTAGAAAATGGCAAAATGGTTCTAACAGAAATCGCACCAGGAGTTGATTTGGAAAAAGATATTCTTGGACAAATGGAATTCGAACCCGTTATTGCAAGTGATTTAAAAGTAATGAATAGCGGTATGTTTAGCAAACAATGGGGCGGTTTAAAAGCTATTATTGAAAAACAAACAAGAGAGGGAGTATCTATATGACAAAAGAAATAAACCGTTGGGGAGTCTTAATTGGTTCTGTTGGCGTTCTACTTTGTACTGGGGCAGTATACGCATTTAGTGTATTTGCTGGACCGCTTAGTGCTGCTCATGGCTGGACAATTCCACAAGTTATGATGGCATTTACAATTAATGCGGCGATTGGGCCGATTCCAACTATTTTAGGTGGGATTTTAACGGATAAAGGGAAAGCAAAATGGGCCATTTTAATTGGAGGTATACTGTTCGGGCTTGGTTTTGCGCTAACAGGCTTTGCTACCTCGACCACAATGCTTTACTTATCTTATGGTGTCCTTGCTGGGCTTGGACAAGGCTTTGCATATTCAGGATGTCTGAGCAACACGATTCGACTTTTCCCAGATAAACGTGGTCTTGCTTCTGGACTTATTACTGCAGGGATGGGTGGAGCGACAATTATTGCTGCACCGATTGCGAACCACTTAATTGAAACATATAACGTAATGACAGCATTTAAAATTATGGGAGCTGTTTATATCGCAGTTGTCATTGGATGTAGTTTCCTTATTCGCGTCGCACCAGCTGGTTATGCACCAAAAGGTTGGACACCACCTGCTGGAAATGCAGCTGGCATGGTAAATGTACCTTGGACGGGAATGGTTCGAACAGTTACTTTTTATCTGATTCTTTTAATGCTAGGTATTGGTGCGTTTTCAGGCTTGATGATTGCTTCTAATGCATCTTTAATTGGTCAAAATATGTTTGGCTTAACGGCTGCATCGGCTGCTGCTTACGTTAGTATTTATTCACTAAGCAACTGTTTAGGTCGAGTAGTTTGGGGTGCTGTATCTGACCGTCTGGGTAGATCTAATACTTTAATGATTATTTATACAGTAATTGCTCTATCTTTATTCGCACTTGCAACTCTTCAGTCTGTTGTAGGTTTTGTTATTGGAATCATCGGACTTGGACTTTGTTTTGGTGGTACAATGGGTGTTTTTCCATCTATTGTTATGGAAAATTACGGTCCGAAAAATCAAGGCGTCAACTACGGAATCGTCTTCATTGGTTATTCTACAGCTGCCTTCTTTGCTCCAAAAATGGCAGCGCAAATCGCCGGTCAAAACGGTGGCGACTTCACACAAGCTTTCTATATAGCTATCGCCCTTGCTGCTGTAGGACTTTGTATTAATATTGTTTATAAATTACGTGAGAAAAAACAACCAACTAAAGAATTAGCGTAAAAATAGAGAGGAGAAAAGAAAATGAGTTTAACTGAAATGCTACAAATCAAATATCCAATTTTACAAGGGGCAATGGCACAAATTGCCACATATGAATTAGCTTCGGCGGTATCAAATGCAGGTGGGCTAGGAATTATCGCATCAGGTGGAATGTCAGCAGACACATTACGAGAACAAATTCGTCTTTGTAAAGAAAAAACAATGAAACCGTTCGCTGTAAATATCATGTTGATGATGCCAAATTGTCCAGAACTTGTAGATGTCATTATTGAAGAAGATGTGCGAGTTGTTACAACTGGGGCAGGAACACCTAAACCATTTATGGAAAAATTTAAAGCAGCTGGAATTAAAGTTATCGCTGTTATCCCATCTGTAAAAATTGCACAAAAAATGGAAGAAATCGGTGTAGATGCAGTTGTTGCAGAGGGTACAGAAGCAGGGGGACATGTTGGAGAAACTACAACAATGGCACTCGTTCGTCAAGTCGTTTCAGCAGTAAATATCCCTGTCATTGCAGCAGGCGGAATTGCAGATGGTCACGGAATGGCTGCAGTTTATGCGTTAGGCGCAAGTGGTGTCCAAATCGGCACACTTTTCCTTGTTGCTGAGGAATGCCCGGTTCCAGCTAGCTTTAAGCAAGCGGTACTTGACGCAACGGATACGAGCACAACTGTAACAGGCCGCCGAAATGGTGCGCCAGTTAGAAGTATAAAAAACCCAATGATTCAAAAATATGTAGAACTAGAAAACGAAAATGCTTCTAGAGATAAATTAGAAGAATTAACACTTGGCTCCCTTAGAAAAGCAGTCCATGAAGGTGATGTCGAAAATGGTTCCGTCATGGCTGGACAAATTTGCGGAATGTTAACTGAAATTCGTTCCACAAGTGATATTATCGAAAATCTGATGAAAGAGTCAAAACAAGTCGCAAGTAACCTAGTCATTCAATAATAAAAAGGGCCAGCAGAATCTAATAGATTTTGCTGACCCTTTTTCATTTACGTCGATACATTTTGGTTAAATCTACCATTAAATAAACGAGCAATACTGCTGTAATGATAACAGCGATAAGATTAGCTACATCATTATGGAATAGAAAACTAATCCCATTGATGGCTAATGCAATTAAAATAATTATGAAATATTTTATCATTAGAAGTCTCCAGTTCTCTTTCTAATTATAAAGCGCCATCTTGAATGATTTCTGTTTTATAACCATCTGGATCTGTTAAGAAGTAATAGAATGGATCTTCACCTGGAAGTCCTTTTAAGTCTGTAACGGTGTAACCAGCTTCTTTATGTTCCTCAAGTAAAGCACGTACATCAGGAACGCCAACAGCTAAATGGCCATAACCGTTTCCTAAGTCGTAAGCTTCTTTTTGGTCATAGTTGTATGTTAATTCTAGTTCAAAACCGCCTTCTTCAAACGCCATATAAACTAAAGTGAATTCGAAATCAGGGAAATCTTTACGACGAACTTCTTTTAACCCTAATGCTTTTTCATAAAAAGCAATGGATTCAGTTAGATTTTTTACGCGGATACACGTATGTAACATTTTTGCAGTCATTTTTTCTTCCTCCTTTTAAACTTCTTTCTTCATTGTAGTATATCTCGGAAGTGAATACAAACAAGGAATATTGATGGAAGTAAAGCCACTTTTTCGGTATAATGATGATTGTGAAGAAAGGCGGAAGTGAAATGACAAAAATCAAACGAATTATGACAGGAATAATCCAAGAAAATTGTTATATCATTTATCAAGATAATTTAGCATTAATTGTTGATCCGGGCGAAGAAGCTAATAAAATTGAAGCGGAAATTGCTAGTCTAGGAGTGAAACCGATTGCTGTTTTACTAACGCATTGTCACTATGATCATATTGGCGCTTTAGAAGAAATTCGCTCGACTTATCAAATCCCGGTATATGTTAGCCCCTTAGAACAAGAATGGCTTTCCAATCCAGATTTAAACCTATCTGCGCAAATCGCTGGAAAAGCAATTATTGCAGAGCCTGCTGAATACGAGTTTACATTGGGTGAGTATAATATAGAAGGTTTTCGCTTTAAAGTAGTTCCGACACCAGGCCATTCAATCGGCAGTGTAAGTTTTATTTTTGATGATTTTGTAGTAGTAGGTGATGCGCTCTTTAAAGGAAGCATTGGTCGAACTGATTTATATACAGGAGATTTTGATACATTAATTAATAGTATTAAAACACAATTATTTATACTACCAGATGATTTAGCAGCTTATTCAGGACACGGAGATGCAACTACTATCGGACATGAAAAGAAAACAAACCCATATTTCAACTAAAAAAGAACTTGCAGAAGCATCTAGTCTGCAGTTTTTTTGTAATTAATATAGAGAGGATGTTAGAACATGCATTCAGATGAAGAAATTTTCAAAGATACGACAACTAAAGCCCTACTCCAATTACTAAAAAAAGATATAGATTTTCATGAACATTGTTACCAAGAAATTTTTCCAAGAGGGAAAGAAATCAAAATGAATGATAACAAAAACTTCAAGATTTATCTAGTGGAAAGTGGTTATTTTGCTTATTGCCTCAAAAATGAATATGGCGACTTTGGAATTATTAGTTTTGTTAGTAGTGAGGTTGCTATTAATTTAATTCCATTAATCCAAGAAGAACCGGAAGATGCTTTTTTACGCTGTTTAACTCAAGTTCGTTGCTGGGTGCTTGATCCTGATTTTGTTGGGCGAGTGTTAGACGAAACTAATCAAAAAGCTAATTTCTTATTGTCGAACTTACTATACACAAGAAAAGTTTATTTTAAAGCTAGTAAACGTACTTTTATGAAAAAAGAACTTCGTATTAGAGCTTGTCTTAAAGAAGTTGGTTTATATATGGGAAGAGTAACGAAAGATAAAGAATATATTTTACCAGATGAAATTAATAATTCTATTTTAGCTCAATATGCAAATACTACAAGAGAATATACAAATATTATCGTATTGAAATTAAGAAAAGATGGAATTTTAGATGATAGTCATAAGCCATGGATAATTAAAAAAATGGATGCGTTATAACTTATAAAACTTAATATTTATTGATTTTATTGCTGTAAAAGGTGGAAAAATTAAAAAAGTATCTAAAAAAACGTGATAAAAAATGTCACAAAAAGTACTTATTTAGCTATTTTATACCTAAAAAATGTTGGTTTTAA